>NZ_JARHXL010000017.1:0-31324 GCF_029222565.1 Pantoea sp. Cr_R13 | reverse complement strand
ATCGTGAAAAACCTCATCATAATCCCCGAAAACAGCCTGAGAACCCCTCCCTGATACGGTAAACTACGCCCAGATAACTCAGTAAAGGTCGTCAAATGTCCAGCCAGCATCCTTCCTTAAAAGCCGACAATACGCTTGGGCTTGAAGTACATACACAGAAACGCATCGTTGCTGAGACGCCAGCTGCCATTCTGGCCGCATGGCAGGCCAGCCAGCGTGATCAAACCCCTTTCATGGTGCTTGGTGAAGGCAGCAATGTCCTCTTCCTGGATGATTTCGCGGGTACTGTGGTACTTAACCGCATTAAAGGCATCAACATTCAGGATGAGTATGAGTATTGGAAGTTGCATGTCGGAGCAGGTGAGAACTGGCATCAGCTGGTTAAGAGCACACTGGAAAAAGGGATCACTGGCCTGGAGAATCTGGCATTAATCCCTGGAATGACCGGTTCTGCACCGATTCAGAACATTGGTGCCTATGGTGTGGAATTAAAAGATGTCTGCGAATACGTGGATGTGCTTAACCTGGACAGTGGTGAGACAGCGCGTCTCGATCGTGAAGCCTGTGAGTTTGGCTATCGTGACAGCATTTTCAAACATCGCTATCAGAGAGGTTATGTCATCGTTGCGGTCGGGATAATCCTGCCTAAACAATGGCAGCCTGTATTGACCTACGGTGATCTGAAGACTCTGAATTCGGTAACGGCTAGCGCCTGGGATGTTTTTCACGCGGTGTGCCAGATGCGGCAGAGCAAATTACCGGATCCGAAAGTCACCGGGAATGTAGGCAGCTTCTTTAAAAATCCGGTCGTTACCGAGGCGCAGTGCAGCGCCTTGCTGGCGCATTTTCCAGCTATGCCACACTATCTGATGCCGAATGGCGAAACCAAGCTGGCAGCTGGATGGCTTATCGATCAGTGTCAGTTGAAAGGTTATCGTATCGGCGGTGCCGCCGTTCATCAGCAACAGGCTCTGGTGCTGATAAATGCTGATAATGCCACACCTGACGATATTGTTGCGCTGGCAAAAACCGTGCGTGCGAAGGTGGGTGAAAAGTTTGATGTCTGGCTGGAGCCTGAGGTGCGGTTTATTCAGGCCCAGGGCGAGTGCAATGCTGTCGGGGTAATCGCATGAAAGACAATAGTATTCCGCTAAAGCTGGTCGATATTTTATCTGACGGTGAGTTTCATTCTGGCGAGCAGTTGGGTGAGACGCTGGGTATGAGTCGCGCAGCCATCAATAAGCATATCCAGACCTTAAAAAGCTGGGGACTTGACGTTTATACCGTGACAGGAAAGGGCTACAGTTTCTCTGCCCCGATGCAGCTGTTGGATGAGCAGGCAATTGTCGCTCAGGTTAAGCAGGGCAATATCTCGGTTCTCCCGGTGATTGATTCTACAAATCAGTATCTGCTGGAACGCATGCATGAGATGCAGTCGGGTGCGGCCTGTATCGCTGAGTATCAGCAGGCTGGTCGTGGCCGTCGTGGGCGTCAATGGTTTTCTCCCTTTGGCGCTAATCTCTACATGTCTATGTACTGGCGTCTGGATCAGGGACCCGCTGCGGCAATGGGTCTTAGTCTGGTGGTTGGTATTATCATTGCTGAGACATTACGTTCATTAGGGGCTGATGATGTCCGCGTCAAATGGCCCAATGATATTTACCTTAACGATCGCAAACTGGCAGGTATTCTGGTCGAACTGACCGGTAAAACGGGTGATGCTGCGCATATCGTCATGGGGGCCGGGATTAACCTTGCTATGCATACAGCCGATGCATCGCAGATTAATCAGGGCTGGATTAACCTGCAGGAAGCCGGTGTATCCGTTAACCGCAATGAGCTGGCCGCCCATCTGATAAATAATCTGCGCGAAGCCCTGCCGTTGTTTGAGCAGGAAGGGTTAACGCCCTTTGTTACGCGCTGGATGGTGCTGGATAACTTTATTAACCGGCCCGTTAAACTGCTCATCGGTGAACGTGAAGTGCATGGCATTGCGCGGGGCATTGACAGTCAGGGGGGCCTGTTACTTGAGCAGGATGGCGAAATAAAAGCCTGGGTGGGCGGAGAAATATCACTGCGTCCTCTCTGATCAAAAAAGCCTGCACTAATGCAGGCTTTTTTACTGGAGCCGTTATTTACGCAGGCGAACCCTGTCGACCGCATGATTGCCACTTTTCGTCATGATCAAGCTGGCCCTTTCGCGCGTCGGCAGGATATTTTCCCGCAGGTTTAGCCAGTTAATCTCTTTCCATAAATTGCCCGCTATCTCCACTGCTTCCGCCTCTGAGAGCTGGGCATAATGGTGGAAGTAAGAGTCCGGATCGGTAAATGCACCCTGGCGGAATTTGAGGAATCGATTGATATACCAGCTTTGCAGCAGCTCTTCCTCTGCGTCGACATAGATTGAAAAATCGACGAAGTCTGAAACAAAGACATGATGTGGGTCATGGGGATAATCCATGCCACTCTGCAATACATTCAGACCTTCCAGAATAAGGATATCAGGCTGCTGAACCACTTTATCGCCATCAGGGATGACATCATAAATCAGATGCGAATAGACCGGTGCTGTGACCTGACTGGCACCTGATTTCAAATCGGAGACGAAATTGACCAGCCGGTGCATATCATAAGATTGCGGGAACCCTTTTTTCTTCATTAATCCGCGCTCTTTGAGTACGGCATTGGGGTGAAGAAAGCCATCCGTCGTGATCAATTCTACTTTACGATGTTCAGGCCAGCGGCTGAGCAACGCCTGTAATACACGCGCAGTTGTGCTTTTACCGACCGCTACGCTGCCCGCAATACTAATGATATAGGGAATTTTCTGGCCATTGGTGCCCAGAAATTGCTCCAGTACAGCCTGCCGACGAACATTAGAGCTGATATAGAAATTAAGCAGACGCGAAAGTGGCAGATAAATTTCTGCTACCTCCTCCAGCGAGAGATCCTCGTTGATGCCCTCCAGCTGCGCGATCTCTTCCTCTGACAGCGTCATAGGAACGGAATCACGTAATGCAGCCCACTGCTCACGAGTGAACTCTAAATAAGGCGTTGTCAGGGGGGTCGTTTTATCCATAAGCATGCATCTGACCGCAAATTCATTGCTATCAACCGCGTGTCATCCGATAAGCAGGAGAGCACAGGTGAAATAAATCACGAATCGCTGGTTTATCAGTGAGAACAATGGGCTGGAGGGTATCACCAGTATGGCTTTTAACAGAAGTAAAAAGATAAACGTGATCACGCTTTCGTCGGCATACCCACAAAACATCATAATAACGCTAATTCTGACAGCTGTAACACTACGTGTAGTGCTACACGGGCCATCAAAGCTTATGTGCGGCTTTTATCTGCCCTGAATAGCCGTCAGACGCCCTGCTGACCCAATAGAGCTATAACGGCGCACAGAGAGGCTAAAAGCGCATACATTCAATATGCAGCGTATATTTCCCGACTGAAGAATAAAGAGCTGCGAGACACTGGCACCGTTTTTTACCGTTATCGTCGTACTGGCAAGAGAGATATGCAGGACAAAAACGTCTCCCTGTTCTGCAGATATCTTGTGTGCACGATAAAATAACGCCGATAAGGGTTAAAAAAGCATCACTCAGAACAGGCTGCGCAAAATAAAAAGGCGATGGGCGGAATATTTTACCTTAAAAAGAGCATGCCAGAGCAGCAGGGGACGATAGCGAGGTAGGGTGGGCGGTGTGAAAACAGGACCAGATCGCACAAATATTCTGCACAAAAACGCCATAATGCGATGATTTGCACAAATAGTAAGCGATAGAACAAAATTAGTGATTTTTTAGTTGCATCGAAAGCCCGACCTTCCTAGAATGCGCTCCACTTGATGCCGGCTTAGCTCAGTTGGTAGAGCAACTGACTTGTAATCAGTAGGTCACCAGTTCGATTCCGGTAGCCGGCACCATCAAGTAGGTGGGATTCCCGAGCGGCCAAAGGGAGCAGACTGTAAATCTGCCGTCACAGACTTCGAAGGTTCGAATCCTTCTCCCACCACCATCTCAGCCTCACGGTTGAGTACAGGTAAACAACCTGTTTATCTGTCAGGTGAGTCATTTATCACCCTGAATTCAGACTGAGCGTTAGCGAAGTCAACGTCGGTCAGCTTCGCTGGCAGACAGTAGATAGCAGAGAAACATTCACTGTTATCTGCAAGCTACAGAAAGAACAGGTAGCCGAGTTCCAGGATGCGGGCATCGTATAATGGCTATTACCTCAGCCTTCCAAGCTGATGATGCGGGTTCGATTCCCGCTGCCCGCTCCAGATGTGCTGATATGGCTCAGTTGGTAGAGCGCACCCTTGGTAAGGGTGAGGTCCCCAGTTCGACTCTGGGTATCAGCACCACTTCCTTTAATCTCCCTCCTGATTTTCTCTGTAACTTCCTTGCAGTCAGGCAATGCCTGGTTAATGTGATGATATCATTGATATATCCGTGTCTTAGAGGGACTAGCGATGGCTAAAGAGCAATTTCAACGTAACAAACTGCACGTAAACGTGGGCACCATCGGTCACGTTGACCACGGTAAAACCACCCTGACTGCAGCTATCACTACCGTACTGGCTAAAACCAACGGCGGCCAGGCTCGTGCATTCGATCAGATCGACAGCACACCTGAAGAAAAAGCCCGCGGTATCACCATCAACACCGCTCACGTTGAGTATGAGACTGCTGCACGTCACTACGCTCACGTTGACTGCCCAGGCCACGCCGACTATGTGAAAAACATGATCACCGGTGCTGCGCAGATGGACGGCGCGATCCTGGTTGTTGCTGCGACTGATGGCCCAATGCCACAGACCCGTGAGCACATCCTGCTGGGTCGTCAGGTTGGCGTTCCTTACATCATCGTGTTCCTGAACAAGTGTGACATGGTTGATGATGAAGAGCTGCTGGAGCTGGTAGAGATGGAAGTACGTGACCTGCTGTCACAGTACGACTTCCCAGGCGACGACACCCCAATCGTTCGTGGTTCTGCTCTGAAAGCGCTGGAAGGCGTTCCTGAGTGGGAAGCGAAAATCATCGAACTGGCTGAACACCTGGACAACTACATCCCGGATCCAGTCCGTGCGATCGACATGCCGTTCCTGCTGCCAATCGAAGACGTATTCTCAATCTCTGGCCGTGGTACTGTTGTTACCGGTCGTGTTGAGCGCGGCATCGTTAAAGTCGGCGACGAAGTTGAAATCGTGGGTATCAAAGATACTGCGAAATCAACCTGTACCGGTGTTGAGATGTTCCGTAAGCTGCTGGACCAGGGTCAGGCGGGCGAAAACTGTGGTGTTCTGCTGCGCGGTATCAAGCGTGAAGACATCCAGCGTGGCCAGGTTCTGGCTAAGCCAGGCTCAATCAAGCCACACACCCAGTTCGAGTCAGAAGTTTACGTTCTGTCTAAAGACGAAGGTGGTCGCCATACTCCGTTCTTCAAAGGCTATCGTCCACAGTTCTACTTCCGTACAACTGACGTAACCGGCTCAGTAGAGCTGCCAGAAGGCGTTGAAATGGTCATGCCAGGCGACAACATCAAAATGGTTGTTACCCTGATCCACCCAATCGCAATGGACGAAGGTCTGCGCTTCGCAATCCGCGAAGGTGGCCGTACCGTTGGCGCGGGTGTTGTTGCTAAAGTTATCGCATAATTACCGATAACGTTTGACGCAATGCACACGGAAAGGGCATCATTTGATGCCCTTTTTGCACGCTGTTTCATAGAACCTGGCTCATCAGTGATTTTTTGAATCATAATCATTGCTGAGACAGGCTCTGTTATGCGGCGTTGGATACCGAGTTACGCCTCAAAAGCTCATTCGGTTTGGACGCCTCGCACTGCGGGGCAGAATAGTTTCTGAATTATTGTGGCAGGTTGGTTTATGAGTGCGAATACCGAAGCTCAAGGGAGCGGGCGTGGCCTGGAAGCGGTAAAGTGGGTAGTAGTTGTATTACTGCTGCTTGCAGCGATTGTAGGTAACTACCTCTATCGTGATGTGTCACTGCCACTGCGTGCATTAGCCGTAGTTGTACTGATTGCAGCGGCTGGCGGCATTGCGCTTTTAACGACCAAAGGCAAAGCGACCGTGGCTTTTGCTCGTGAAGCAAGAACAGAAATGCGTAAGGTTATCTGGCCAACCCGCCAGGAAACGCTGCACACCACGTTAATCGTTGCCGCGGTTACTGCCGTGATGTCACTGATTTTGTGGGGGCTGGATGGTATTCTGGTCCGTCTGGTATCGTTTATCACTGGCCTGAGGTTCTGAGATGTCTGAAGCTCCAAAGAAACGCTGGTACGTCGTACAGGCGTTTTCCGGTTTTGAAGGCCGCGTAGCCCAATCGCTGCGCGAGCATATCAAATTGCACAACATGGAAGAGCTGTTTGGCGACGTCATGGTTCCGACTGAAGAAGTCGTTGAAATCCGTGGTGGCCAGCGTCGTAAGAGCGAGCGCAAGTTTTTCCCGGGATACGTACTGGTTCAGATGGTCATGAATGACGCCAGCTGGCACTTAGTACGCAGCGTCCCGCGCGTGATGGGTTTCATCGGCGGTACCTCTGACCGTCCGGCACCGATCAGCGATAAAGAAGTTGATGCGATCATGAACCGTCTGCAGCAGGTCGGCGACAAGCCTCGTCCGAAAACGCTGTTTGAGCCGGGTGAAATGGTTCGCGTTAATGACGGTCCATTTGCTGACTTTAACGGTGTGGTTGAAGATGTGGATTACGAGAAGAGCCGCCTGACGGTTTCCGTATCTATCTTTGGTCGTGCAACACCGGTTGAGCTGGACTTCGGTCAGGTGGAGAAAGGTTAACCTCTTTCCGCTCACAAATTAGCTGTTGCAGCAGGCGCGAAATTTAACTATAATTTCGCGCCTTTTGTTTTTATGCGCTGGCAACAGCGTATAAATCGTTATCACGGGGAGCCTTTACAGGCGCTATAACCCAATTGAGGAAATATCATGGCTAAGAAAGTCCAAGCCTACGTCAAGCTGCAGGTTGCAGCTGGTATGGCGAACCCAAGTCCACCGGTTGGTCCAGCACTGGGTCAGCAGGGCGTTAACATCATGGAATTCTGTAAAGCGTTTAACGCTAAGACCGAATCTCTGGAAAAAGGTCTGCCGACTCCTGTTGTTATCACCGTATACAGCGACCGTTCTTTTACCTTCATTACCAAAACGCCTCCGGCTGCCGTACTGCTGAAAAAAGCAGCGGGCATCAAGTCTGGTTCTGGTAAGCCGAACAAAGATAAAGTCGGTAAAGTGACTCGTGCTCAGGTACGTGAAATCGCAGAAACCAAAGCTGCGGACATGACTGGTTCTGACGTTGAAGCGATGACTCGCTCAATCGAAGGTACTGCTCGTTCCATGGGCCTGGTAGTAGAGGACTAAGAAATGGCTAAGCTGACCAAGCGCATGACCGTAATTCGCGAAAAAGTTGACGCGACCAAGCAGTATGACATTGCTGAAGCTGTTGCTCTGCTGAAAGAACTTGCTACTGCCAAGTTCGTTGAAAGCGTTGACGTTGCTGTCAACCTCGGCATTGATGCACGTAAATCTGATCAGAACGTGCGCGGCGCGACCGTTCTGCCACACGGTACTGGTCGTTCAGTACGTGTTGCTGTCTTCACCCAGGGCGCAAACGCTGAAGCTGCTAAAGCAGCAGGCGCTGAGCTGGTAGGTATGGAAGACCTGGCTGATCAGATCAAGAAAGGCGAAATGAATTTTGACGTTGTTATTGCTTCTCCGGATGCAATGCGCGTTGTTGGCCAGTTAGGCCAGATTCTGGGCCCACGCGGCCTGATGCCAAACCCGAAAGTCGGTACTGTAACCCCTAACGTTGCTGAAGCAGTTAAGAATGCTAAAGCGGGTCAGGTTCGTTATCGTAACGACAAAAACGGCATCATCCACACTACCATCGGTAAAGTGGACTTTGACGCTGACAAACTGAAAGAAAACCTGGAATCTCTGCTGGTCGCGCTGAAAAAAGCAAAACCATCTCAGGCGAAAGGCGTGTACATCAAGAAAGTCAGCCTTTCAACCACCATGGGCGCCGGCGTTGCCGTTGACCAGGCTGGTCTGAACGCAACAGCAAACTAATTGCTGCTTGAAACGGGCGAAAAATTCACCTAGAATCTTACGCCCGTTGTTCTGTTATTAGCAGAACAGGACACCAGAGAGCCGGAACTGACTGTTGCGTTTATCGCCTTTCCCTCTGACTCTGCTGTGTCACACAGAATTTAGGTTGGAGCCAGGCCTTATCCTGGCCTCCGTCCAAGACCGCAGGCGCTGTTTATCTCCGGATATTCCGCTTAATACCCTGCGTAGACGGTGACAGAACCAAAAGAATTTTTTCTTAGCTGGATTCTGCTCACCGTGTTCGAGCGCTTACCACCCTTCGGGGTGGCTAAGTGAAGTGAGTTCCGGGGAAATCCTTTCCCGGTCAAATCCAGGAGCAAAAGCTAATGGCATTAAATCTTCAAGACAAACAAGCGATTGTTGCTGAAGTCAGCGAAGTAGCCAAAGGTGCGCTTTCAGCGGTTGTTGCGGATTCCCGTGGCGTTACCGTTGATAAAATGACCGAACTGCGTAAAGCAGGCCGTGAAGCTGGCGTTTACATGCGTGTTGTTCGTAACACCCTGCTGCGCCGCGTCGTTGAAGGAACTCAGTTTGAGTGCCTGAAAGACACGTTTGTTGGTCCGACCCTGATTGCATATTCTATGGAACACCCGGGCGCTGCTGCTCGTCTGTTCAAAGATTTCGCGAAAGCGAATGCAAAATTTGAGGTCAAAGCTGCAGCCTTTGAAGGTGAGCTGATCACGGCGGCCAATATTGACCGTCTGGCAACTCTGCCGACCTACGAAGAAGCACTGGCACGTCTGATGTCGACCATGAAAGAAGCCGCTGCCGGCAAACTGGTCCGCACTCTGGCTGCTGTACGCGATGCAAAAGAAGCGGCTTAAGGCCATATTCTTTTCTTCGTACTTGCTTACGTATAAACTTTTTCTGATTCTTAGGAACAATTGTCATGTCTATCACTAAAGACCAAATTCTGGAAGCTGTTGCAGCGATGTCCGTAATGGAAGTTGTTGAGCTGGTTTCTGCAATGGAAGAAAAATTCGGCGTTTCTGCTGCTGCTGCTGTAGCTGTTGCTGCTGGCCCGGCTGAAGCTGTTGAAGAAAAAACTGAATTCGACGTAGTCCTGAAAGCTGTTGGCCCGAACAAGGTAGCAGTAATCAAAGCCGTACGTACTGCAACTGGTCTGGGCCTGAAAGAAGCCAAAGACCTGGTTGAAGCAACTGGTGTGATCAAAGAAGCAATCAGCAAAGACGACGCAGCTGCACTTGAAGCTGCTCTGAAAGAAGCTGGCGCTGAAGTTGAAGTTAAGTAAGACAACCTTCGGGTTGCAGTCTGAGTAGTTTCAGACTGATGGCTGGTGACTTTTTGGTCACCAGCCTTTTTGCGCTACAGGGTCTCAATGGGGTTTCACACTGTTTGTCCATTGTTACTCTTCAATATCTTTCTCTATCGACGACTTAATATACCGCTTTCCTGTGCGGGTTCCCTGCCTTCTCAAAAGCGATGAAATGATTTAAGCGTGATAGAAAGAGGTATTGCACTGCTGCCGCGCAGCCAGTGAATCAAACAAAATCGTGTTGCATGAACTGTCCTGTCAGGACGGACAGCGTGGGTCGACTTGTCAGCTAGCTGAGGAACCCTATGGTTTACTCCTATACCGAGAAAAAACGTATTCGTAAGGATTTTGGTAAACGTCCGCAAGTACTGGACATACCTTATCTCCTTTCCATCCAGCTCGACTCGTTCCAGAAGTTTATCGAGCAAGATCCAGAAGGTCAGTACGGACTGGAAGCTGCATTCCGTTCTGTATTCCCTATTGCGAGCTACAGCGGCAACTCTGAGTTGCAGTATGTGAGCTATCGCCTGGGTGAACCTGTCTTTGACGTGAAAGAGTGTCAGATCCGTGGCGTGACCTATTCGGCACCGCTGCGCGTGAAACTGCGTCTGGTGGTCTATGAGCGCGAAGCGCCAGAAGGCACCGTAAAAGACATTAAAGAACAAGAAGTCTACATGGGCGAAATTCCGCTCATGACCGACAACGGTACCTTTGTTATCAATGGTACCGAGCGCGTTATCGTTTCTCAGCTGCACCGTAGTCCTGGCGTGTTCTTTGATAGCGATAAGGGTAAAACCCACTCATCGGGTAAAGTGCTGTACAACGCACGTATCATCCCTTACCGCGGATCATGGCTCGACTTTGAGTTTGACCCGAAAGATAACCTGTTTGTCCGTATTGACCGTCGTCGTAAGCTGCCGGCCACTATCATCCTGCGTGCGTTGCAGTTCACTACACCTCAGATCCTCGATATCTTCTTCGAGAAAGTGGTGTTTGAAATCCGTGACAACAAGCTGCAGATGGAGCTGGTGCCTGAGCGCCTGCGCGGTGAAACCGCTACCTTCGATATCGAAGCAAACGGCACCGTCTACGTCGAAAAAGCACGCCGTATTACTGCGCGCCATATCCGTCAGCTGGAAAAAGATGGCATTCAGCACATCGAAGTTCCGGTTGAATATATCGCGGGCAAAGTGGTCGCTAAAGACTACATCGATGAGAGCACCGGTGAGCTGATCATTGCAGCGAACATGGAACTGTCACTGGATCTGCTGGCTAAACTGAGCCAGTCCGGTCACAAGCGCATCGAAACGCTGTTCACCAACGATCTGGACCACGGTCCTTATATCTCCGAGACCCTCCGTGTCGACCCAACCAGCGATCGCCTGAGCGCACTGGTTGAGATCTACCGCATGATGCGTCCTGGTGAGCCGCCAACACGCGAAGCAGCAGAGAACCTGTTTGAGAACCTGTTCTTCTCTGAAGATCGTTACGATCTGTCTGCTGTTGGTCGTATGAAGTTCAACCGCTCATTACTGCGTGATGAAATCGAAGGTTCAGGCATCCTGAGCAAAGACGACATCATCGAAGTGATGAAGAAGCTGATCGACATCCGTAACGGTAAAGGCGAAGTGGACGATATCGACCACCTCGGTAACCGTCGTATTCGTTCAGTCGGTGAAATGGCTGAGAACCAGTTCCGTGTGGGTCTGGTGCGTGTTGAGCGTGCGGTTAAAGAGCGTCTGTCACTGGGCGACCTGGATACCCTGATGCCACAGGACATGATCAACGCGAAGCCGATTTCGGCTGCGGTGAAAGAGTTCTTTGGTTCAAGCCAGCTTTCTCAGTTCATGGATCAGAACAACCCGCTGTCAGAGATTACGCATAAACGTCGTATTTCTGCTCTCGGCCCGGGTGGTTTGACGCGTGAGCGTGCCGGCTTCGAAGTGCGTGACGTACACCCAACGCACTACGGTCGTGTCTGCCCAATCGAAACCCCTGAAGGCCCGAACATCGGTCTGATCAACTCCTTGTCTGTTTATGCACAGACGAACGAGTACGGTTTCCTTGAGACACCTTATCGCCGTGTTATCGACGGTCTGGTTTCTGACGAGATTCATTACCTTTCTGCTATCGAAGAGGGTAACTACGTTATCGCTCAGGCGAACGCCCCTCTTGATGATAACGGCGCGTTTGTTGATGACTTAGTCACCTGCCGTAGCAAAGGCGAATCAAGTCTGTTCAGCCGTGATCAGGTTGACTACATGGACGTTTCGACCCAACAGATCGTTTCTGTCGGTGCGTCCCTGATCCCGTTCCTGGAACACGATGACGCCAACCGCGCCCTGATGGGTGCGAACATGCAACGTCAGGCCGTTCCGACTCTGCGTGCTGACAAGCCGCTGGTTGGTACCGGTATGGAACGTGCTGTTGCTGTTGACTCCGGTGTTACCGCCGTTGCGAAACGTGGCGGTACCGTTCAGTACGTCGACGCATCACGTATCGTTATCAAAGTGAACGAAGACGAAATGCATGCTGGCGAAGCCGGTATCGACATTTATAACCTGACCAAATATACCCGTTCTAACCAGAACACCTGCATCAACCAGATGCCATGTGTTTCTCTGGGTGAGCCGGTTGAGCGCGGCGACGTGCTGGCAGATGGCCCGTCCACCGATCTGGGTGAACTGGCACTGGGCCAGAACATGCGCGTAGCGTTCATGCCGTGGAACGGCTACAACTTCGAAGACTCCATCCTGGTCTCCGAGCGTGTGGTTCAGGAAGATCGCTTTACGACTATCCATATTCAGGAACTGGCTTGCGTGTCGCGTGACACCAAACTGGGGCCGGAAGAGATTACCGCTGATATCCCGAACGTGGGTGAGGCCGCTCTCTCTAAACTGGATGAGTCAGGCATTGTCTACATCGGTGCTGAAGTGACCGGTGGTGACATTCTGGTGGGTAAGGTCACGCCGAAAGGTGAGACCCAGCTGACGCCAGAAGAAAAACTGCTGCGCGCTATCTTCGGTGAAAAAGCCTCTGACGTGAAAGATTCGTCACTGCGCGTACCGAATGGCGTGTCAGGCACCGTGATCGACGTTCAGGTCTTTACCCGCGATGGCGTGGAAAAAGACAAACGTGCGCTGGAAATCGAAGAGATGCAGCTGAAGCAGGCCAAAAAAGACCTGTCTGAAGAACTGCAGATTCTGGAAGCGGGCCTGTTCAGCCGTATTCAGAACGTCCTGATTTCTGGTGGCGTTGAAGCAGACAAACTGGACAAGCTGCCGCGCGAGCGCTGGCTGGAACTGGGTCTGACTGACGAAGCCAAGCAAAACCAGCTGGAGCAGCTGGCAGAGCAGTACGACGAACTGAAGCACGAGTTTGAGAAAAAACTCGAAGGTAAGCGTCGTAAAATCACCCAGGGCGATGATCTGGCACCAGGCGTGCTGAAAATCGTTAAGGTTTATCTGGCTGTTAAGCGTCAGATTCAGCCGGGTGACAAAATGGCAGGCCGTCACGGTAACAAAGGTGTTATCTCCAAGATCAACCCGATTGAAGATATGCCTTACGATGAAAACGGCACGCCGGTTGACATCGTTCTGAACCCGCTGGGCGTACCATCGCGTATGAACATCGGTCAGATTCTGGAAACCCACCTGGGTATGGCAGCGAAAGGCATCGGCGAGAAGATCAACGCCATGCTGAAGAAGCAGGAAGAAGTCGCGAAACTGCGCGAATTCATCCAGCGCGCCTATGACCTGGGTAGCGATCTGCGTCAGAAAGTTGACCTGAACACCTTCTCCGATGACGAAGTTCTTCGTCTGGCAGAGAACCTGAAGAAAGGTATGCCAATCGCCACTCCGGTGTTTGATGGCGCGAAAGAGAGCGAAATCAAAGAGCTGCTGCAGCTCGGCGGCTTGCCTTCTTCCGGTCAGATTACCCTGTTTGACGGCCGTACCGGTGAGCAGTTCGAACGTCAGGTAACCGTTGGCTACATGTACATGCTGAAACTCAACCACCTGGTTGATGACAAGATGCATGCACGTTCAACCGGTTCCTACAGCCTGGTTACTCAGCAGCCGCTGGGTGGTAAGGCACAGTTCGGTGGTCAGCGCTTTGGTGAGATGGAAGTATGGGCACTGGAAGCATACGGTGCCGCGTATACCCTGCAGGAAATGCTTACCGTTAAGTCTGATGACGTCAACGGCCGTACCAAGATGTATAAAAACATCGTTGACGGTAACCATCAGATGGAACCGGGCATGCCGGAATCCTTCAACGTACTGTTGAAAGAGATTCGCTCGCTGGGTATCAACATCGAGCTGGAAGACGAGTAACCCCTTTTCAGGCTGCGGTTCGCCGTCGCCTGATAGCGCAGGGTTTAAAGCGCTCGCAATTGTACTGGTTACGGGGCGTTCAATTTCGGTTGGACGCCCTCTGAGTCTCACTCCGACGGGAGCTAATCCGTGAAAGACTTACTTAAGTTTCTGAAAGCGCAAACTAAGACCGAAGAGTTTGATGCGATCAAAATTGCGCTGGCTTCGCCAGACATGATCCGTTCCTGGTCTTTTGGTGAAGTGAAAAAGCCAGAAACCATTAACTACCGTACTTTTAAGCCAGAGCGCGATGGTCTGTTCTGTGCCCGTATCTTCGGGCCGGTAAAAGACTATGAGTGCCTGTGCGGCAAGTATAAGCGCCTGAAACACCGTGGTGTGATTTGTGAGAAGTGCGGCGTTGAAGTGACCCAGACTAAAGTACGCCGTGAGCGTATGGGCCACATTGAACTGGCGTCGCCGACTGCGCACATCTGGTTCCTGAAGTCACTGCCATCGCGTATCGGCTTACTGCTGGATATGCCACTGCGTGACATCGAGCGCGTGCTCTACTTTGAATCTTACGTGGTAATCGAAGGTGGCATGACCAACCTCGAGAAGCGTCAGATCCTGACTGAAGAGCAGTACCTTGACGCTCTGGAAGAGTTCGGTGACGAGTTCGACGCCAAAATGGGCGCCGAAGCGATCCAGGCCCTGTTGAAAAACATGGATCTGGAGCAGGAGTGCGAGCAGCTGCGTGAAGAGCTGAACGAAACCAACTCCGAAACCAAACGTAAAAAGCTGACCAAGCGTATCAAGCTGCTGGAAGCGTTCGTACAGTCTGGCAACAAGCCAGAGTGGATGATCCTGACCGTGCTGCCTGTTCTGCCCCCGGATCTGCGTCCGCTGGTACCGCTGGATGGTGGCCGTTTCGCAACGTCGGATCTGAACGATCTTTATCGTCGCGTAATCAACCGTAACAACCGTCTGAAGCGCCTGCTGGATCTGGCTGCGCCAGATATCATCGTACGCAACGAAAAGCGTATGTTGCAGGAAGCGGTCGATGCACTGCTGGACAACGGTCGTCGCGGTCGTGCGATCACCGGTTCCAACAAGCGTCCGCTGAAATCGCTGGCTGACATGATCAAAGGTAAGCAGGGTCGTTTCCGTCAGAACCTGCTGGGTAAACGTGTCGACTATTCTGGTCGTTCGGTTATCACCGTTGGTCCATACCTGCGTCTGCATCAGTGCGGTCTGCCTAAGAAAATGGCACTCGAACTGTTCAAACCGTTCATTTACGGCAAGCTGGAACTGCGTGGCCTGGCCACCACCATCAAAGCCGCGAAGAAAATGGTTGAGCGCGAAGAAGCGGTTGTCTGGGATATCCTCGACGAAGTGATCCGTGAGCACCCGGTTCTTCTGAACCGTGCGCCTACGCTGCACCGTCTGGGTATTCAGGCCTTTGAACCGGTTCTGATCGAAGGTAAAGCAATCCAGCTGCACCCACTGGTTTGTGCGGCCTATAACGCCGACTTCGATGGTGACCAGATGGCTGTTCACGTACCGCTGACGCTGGAAGCCCAGCTGGAAGCGCGTGCGCTGATGATGTCGACCAACAACATCCTGTCACCTGCGAACGGCGAGCCAATCATCGTTCCTTCTCAGGACGTTGTACTGGGCCTGTATTACATGACCCGTGACTGTGTTAACGCTAAAGGCGAAGGCATGGTGCTGACTGGCCCGAAAGAAGCTGAGCGTGTTTATCGCGCTGGCCTGGCCTCTCTGCACGCTCGCGTTAAAGTGCGTATCACTGAACACGAGAAAAACGAGCAGGATGAGTGGGTTGCTAAAACCAGCATCATCGATACAACGATTGGCCGCGCCATCCTGTGGATGATCGTGCCGAAAGGTCTGCCGTTCTCTATCGTTAACCAGGCGCTGGGCAAAAAAGCTATCTCCAAAATGCTTAACACCTGTTACCGCATTCTGGGTCTGAAGCCGACGGTTATCTTTGCTGACCAGACCATGTACACCGGTTTCGCTTACGCTGCCCGTTCAGGCGCGTCAGTCGGTATCGATGATATGGTTATTCCAGAGAAGAAAGTGGAAATCATCACCGAAGCGGAAGCGGAAGTGGCTGAAATTCAGGAACAGTTCCAGTCTGGTCTGGTAACCGCAGGCGAACGTTACAACAAAGTCATCGATATCTGGGCAGCAGCCAACGAACGTGTTGCCAAGGCGATGATGGAAAACCTCTCTACCGAAGTTGTGATTAACCGCGACGGTGCAGAAGAGCGACAGGTTTCCTTTAACAGCATCTTTATGATGGCCGACTCTGGTGCGCGTGGTTCTGCTGCACAGATTCGTCAGCTGGCCGGTATGCGTGGTCTGATGGCGAAACCAGATGGTTCCATCATCGAAACACCAATCACGGCGAACTTCCGTGAAGGGTTGAACGTACTTCAGTACTTCATCTCAACCCACGGTGCACGTAAAGGTCTGGCGGATACCGCACTGAAAACAGCGAACTCCGGTTATCTGACGCGTCGTCTGGTTGACGTTGCACAGGATCTGGTTGTTACCGAAGATGACTGTGGTACACACGAAGGCATCATGATGACGCCTGTCATCGAAGGTGGCGACGTTAAAGAGCCACTGCGTGAACGTGTACTGGGTCGTGTGACGGCAGAAGACGTTCTGAAGCCGGGCACTGCTGACATTCTGGTCCCACGCAACACGCTGCTCGATGAGCACTGGTGTGACGTGCTGGAACTGAACTCAGTTGATAGCCTGAAAGTCCGCTCTGTTGTAGGTTGTGAAACCGACTTTGGTGTGTGTGCGCATTGCTACGGTCGCGACCTGGCACGTGGTCACATCATCAACAAAGGTGAAGCGATCGGTGTTATCGCAGCACAGTCCATCGGTGAGCCAGGTACACAGCTGACGATGCGTACGTTCCACATCGGTGGTGCGGCATCACGTGCGGCTGCTGAATCCAGCATTCAGGTGAAGAACAAAGGTACCATCAAGCTGACCAACGCCAAGTCCGTAACGAACTCGGCAGGCAAGCTGGTGATCACCTCGCGTAACGTTGAACTGAAAATGATCGACGAATTTGGTCGTACCAAAGAGAGCTATAAAGTTCCTTATGGTTCTACCATGGCGAAAGGTGATGGTGAGCAGGTTGCCGCGGGCGAAACCGTTGCAAACTGGGATCCGCATACCATGCCAGTCATCACCGAAGTGGGCGGTTTCATTCGCTTCACTGACATGGTTGATGGCCAGACCATTACCCGTCAGACAGATGACTTAACCGGTCTCTCTTCGCTGGTGGTTCTGGACAGTGCTGAACGTACTGCAGGCGGTAAAGATCTGCGTCCTGCGCTGAAAATTGTTGATGCCAACGGCAACGACGTTCTGATCCCGGGCACCGATATGCCGGCTCAGTACTTCCTGCCAGGTAAAGCGATTGTTCAGCTGGAAGATGGCGTTAAGATCAGTGCCGGTGACACGTTAGCGCGTGTTCCGCAGGAATCTGGCGGTACCAAAGATATCACCGGTGGTCTGCCACGCGTTGCTGACCTGTTCGAAGCACGTCGTCCGAAAGAGCCCGCGATTCTGGCAGAGATCAGCGGCATTATCTCCTTCGGTAAAGAGACCAAAGGTAAGCGTCGTCTGGTCATTACCCCGCTGGATGGTAGCGAGCCGTACGAAGAGATGATTCCGAAATGGCGTCAGCTGAACGTGTTCGAAGGTGAACGTGTTGAGCGCGGTGACGTGGTTTCCGATGGCCCAGAGTCTCCACATGACATCCTGCGCTTGCGTGGCGTGCATGCGGTGACCCGTTACATCACTAACGAAGTGCAGGAAGTTTACCGTCTGCAGGGCGTTAAGATTAACGATAAGCACATCGAAGTCATCGTTCGTCAGATGCTGCGTAAAGCAACTATCGTGAGCGCAGGAAGTGCAGACTTCCTGGAAGGTGAGCAGGCTGAATTCTCTCGCATCAAGATCTCTAACCGTGATCTGGAAGCGAACGGAAAAGTTGGCGCAACCTTCATGCGTGACCTGTTGGGTATTACCAAAGCGTCACTGGCTACCGAATCGTTCATCTCTGCAGCATCGTTCCAGGAGACGACACGTGTCCTGACCGAAGCAGCAGTTGCAGGCAAGCGCGACGAACTGCGCGGCCTGAAAGAGAACGTCATCGTGGGTCGTCTGATCCCGGCCGGTACCGGTTATGCGTACCATCAGGATCGTATGCGCCGTAAAGCGGCAGGTGAAGTGCCGGTTGCACCGCAGGTTACTGCGGATGAAGCCTCAGCCAGCCTGGCTGAACTGTTGAACGCCGGTCTCGGCGGCAACAAAAACGATTAATCGTTCTTTGCCTGATAAAAACCCTGCCTCGGCAGGGTTTTTTTTTGTCTGTGATTCAGGCATTCCAGTCGTTGCGCCTGAGACCAATGTCTTTCAACTGACTGTCACTCAGTTTCGACAGGATGACGCGGGTTTCACGCCGTAGTTGCCAGCGTTTATAACTGCGCCACACGAAACGAACCAGCTGGTAAGGCGTGCCTGTAAAGGGTTTAGCTGCGCGATTCTCGTCGTATCCCATGATAGTGCCCTCAGTGAAGTATCTGAGGACCATTTTCATCGCATCGCTCTGTATGATACAGACGCAAAAAACATCTTTTTTTAACATACAGATTGCGGTTGTCGTGATCTGAATGGTAAAAAAGAAGCATAACTGTACTGGTTAATACTCATCATCTGAGACAGAGGAAATACAATGACGCGATATGAACATCTGGCCACACTGCTGGCTCAGCGCATTGAACAGGGTTTATATCGCAGTGGTGAGCGCCTGCCTTCGGTACGCAGTCTGAGTGCCGAACATGGCGTCAGTATCAGCACCGTACAGCAGGCTTATCATCTGCTGGAAGAGAAGCAGATGATCACGCCGCAGTCTCGCTCCGGCTATTTTGTCGCCTCGCGCAAAGCGACACCCCCGATGCCTGCGCTGACCCGTCCTGCACAGCGGCCGGTTGAGGTGACGCAGTGGGATGCGGTACTGGAGCTGATTAACAGCCGACTGGAGGATGATGTGTTGCAGCTGGGCAGCGGTATGCCGGATCTGACTCAGCCGACGCTTAAGCCGCTGTGGAAAGCATTCAGCCGTCAGGCGCAGAAGCAGGATATGGCGCTGCTGAATTATGACAACCTCTATGGTGTTCTCGCGCTGCGACAACAGGTTGCAAGACTGGCGATAGATAGCGGCTGCCAGCTCACCGCCGATGACATTGTTATTACCACCGGCTGCCATGAGGCGTTATCGGTCGCCGTTCGGGCCGTCTGCGAGCCTGGCGATATTATTGCCGTTGAGTCACCGTCGTTTCACGGCATCATGCAAACCCTGCGCGGCTTTGGCATTCGTGCCATTGAGATCCCAACAGATGCGGTCACCGGCATCAGTCTGGAAGCGCTGGAACTGGCCTTTGATCAATGGCCGATTAAAGCAGTCGTTGTTGTGCCGAACTGCAATAATCCGCTGGGATTCATCATGCCCGAACAGCGTAAGCGGGCATTGCTGGCGCTGGCGCAGCGGTTTGATGCGGCGGTAATCGAAGATGATGTTTATGGTGAGTTAGCCTGGGAATACCCACGCCCACCTACCATTAAAGCGCTGGATCTCGATGGCCGGGTTCTGCTATGCAGCTCTTTTTCTAAAACGCTGGCGCCCGGTTTGCGTGTCGGCTGGGTTGCGCCAGGCCGCTATCGTGACCGCGTGCTGCACATGAAATATATAGTCACAGGCTCCACCGCCACGCAGCCTCAGCATGCGGTCTCCGAGTTTATCCGCCAGGGCCACTATCAGCCTCATCTGCGCCGTATGCGGCAAATCTATCATCGTAACTATGAAACCTTTAGCTGCTGGGTACGCCACTACTTTCCCTGCGGCATCTGCGTTTCCCGCCCTCAGGGCGGTTTTCTGATGTGGATTGAACTCCCGGAAGCATTTGATGCGGTCCGGCTTAACCGGGAACTGCGCGAGTCAAAAATTCAGATTGCCGTAGGCTCACTCTTTTCAGCCTCGGGCAAATATCGCAACTGCCTGCGCTTAAACTACGGGCTGCCAATAAACGAGCAAACTGAACAGGCGCTGGCGCAGGTGGGTGCGGCCGTCGAACGTGCCATGCTCTCGTGCCAGCATGAGCCGCAGACTTCAGCCTCTGCTATCGTATAGAGAAAAGAAGAAGCAGGGCCGGCAAGAGGAGGGAACCGGCCCTGGTCAGTTAATCTTAACCTGACGGATGCCACGTTAAGGTTTTGGCTCACAGCACGCCAGCGGCAACCTTTACGTTTGCGCGCTGCTTTCCCGGAAGAAAGCGGGCATTACCCGTTTTTCAGCGGCTATGTGGTACAGCTTCCACAAATCCTTAATGGCCAGGCTCTGCCAGCGCCATCAGTGTCCGGGTTGCTTCACGCCAGTCATCTGCCTGAGTAATCGCACTCACTACCGCAATACTCCCAACGCCGGTTGCCAGTACCTCAGGTGCTCGCGCAATCGAGATACCGCCAATCGCCACAGTGGGAATATGCGTCAGGCGTGCCAGATGTCGCTTCAGCTGCTCAATGCCCTGCGGCGCAGAAGGCATCTCTTTGGTCTGCGTCGGGAAAATATGCCCAAGTGCGATGTAAGAGGGCTGGATTGCCAGCGCGCGATCCAGCTCCGCGTCGTCATGGGTGGAGAGCCCCAGACGCAATCCGGCCTGATGAATGCGGGCAAGATCGGCCACATCCAGATCCTCCTGACCCAGATGCACGCCATAAGCCTGATGTTTAATCGCCAGCTGCCAGTAGTCATTGATAAACAGGCGTGCGTCATAGCGTTTTCCCAGTGCAATCGCCTGGGCAATAGCGGGCTCAGCAATCTCATCGGGCTGATCCTTAATGCGCAGCTGCAGCGTACGAACGCCCATCTCCAGCAGGCGTTCAATCCACTCGGGGCTATCAACCACCGGATAAAGCCCCAGACGCGGGGCGGTAGCAGGGAATGCGGGCATCGTTACTCCTCCTTAATGGCATCGGCAGGGTGATAAAGCTCACCGCCGTGGCTGCGAAAACGGTCTGACATCTGCGCCATGCCCACTTCAACCGGCTCGGCACGCGCATCCTGGCGTGCTGCAAACTCGCGCACCTCCTGAGAAATTTTCATTGAGCAGAATTTAGGGCCGCACATCGAGCAGAAATGAGCCACCTTTCCTGACTCCTGCGGCAGGGTTTCGTCATGCATAGCCCGGGCCGTGTGGGGATCCAGCGCCAGATTAAATTGATCTTCCCAGCGGAATTCAAAGCGCGCTTTGGACATGGCGTTATCACGGATCTGCGCACCGGGGTGGCCTTTGGCCAGATCGGCGGCATGCGCCGCGATTTTGTAGGTGATCAATCCCTGTTTCACATCCTCTTTGTTGGGCAGACCCAGATGCTCTTTGGGTGTGACATAACACAGCATCGCACAACCAAACCAGCCAATCATGGCGGCACCGATACCCGAGGTGAAATGGTCATAGCCGGGCGCGATATCGGTGGTCAGCGGACCGAGGGTGTAGAAGGGGGCTTCATCGCACAGGTCGAGCTGTTCCGTCATGTTGCGGCGGATCATATGCATCGGCACGTGGCCCGGACCTTCAATCATTACCTGAACATCATATTCCCAGGCAATACGGGTCAGTTCGCCCAGGGTACGCAGTTCGGCAAACTGCGCTTCATCGTTGGCGTCCTGAATCGAACCCGGACGCAGACCATCGCCCAGCGACAGGGAGACATCGTACGCCGCACAGATTTCACAGATCTCACGGAAGTGCTGATAGAGGAAACTCTCCTTATGATGGGACAGGCACCACTTCGCCATGATCGATCCGCCCCGTGAGACGATGCCGGTCAGACGTTTCGCCGTCATCGGGACATAGCGCAGCAGCACACCCGCGTGGATAGTGAAGTAATCGACGCCCTGTTCCGCCTGTTCAAGCAGCGTGTCCCGGAATATTTCCCAGTTCAGCGCCTCCGCCACGCCATTCACTTTTTCCAGCGCCTGATAGATTGGCACCGTACCAATAGGCACCGGGCTGTTACGCAAAATCCATTCGCGCGTTTCATGAATATAACGACCGGTAGAGAGATCCATCACCGTATCGGCACCCCAGCGAGTTGACCAGACCAGCTTTTCTACTTCTTCTTCAATGGAAGAGGTCACCGCCGAATTACCGATGTTGGCGTTAACCTTAACCAGAAAGTTGCGGCCTATGATCATGGGCTCTGATTCAGGGTGATTGATATTCGCCGGGATGATAGCGCGTCCGGCAGCAACTTCCTGACGCACAAACTCGGGGGTGATGCGGGCGGGCAGATGTGCACCAAAGCTGTGACCCGGATGCTGTTGCAGCAGCACATCACTGTGGATTCGCTCGCGACCCATGTTTTCGCGCAGAGCGATAAACTCCATCTCCGGGGTGATGATCCCCTGGCGGGCATAGTGCAGCTGCGTAACGCGGCGCCCGGCACGGGCACGGCGCGGTGTCGGAAGGTGATCGAAGCGCAGATGATCCAGCCCCTCGTCAGCCAGTCGCTGTTGGGTATAGCCTGAGCTGTTCTGTTCAAGAAGTTCGCTGTCGCCGCGTTCAGTAATCCAGCGCGCGCGCAGCTTTTCCAGGCCACGATGCACATCAATCTCTGCCGCGGGATCACCATAAGCGCCTGCCGTGTCATAGACCGGCACCGCTTCATTTTGCGCATAGAGAGGCTGTTCTTTGCTACCGCCAATGTGGGTCGGGCTCAGGGTAATTTCACGCATGGGTACGCGAATATCCTCCCGGCTGCCGGTAATCCAGATGCGACGGGACTGGGGAAAGGCACTGCCGCTTTGCAGAGAATCGATAAATTCCTGCGCCTGGGCACGCTGTTCACGACGGGTCATTTTTGGGTCAGACATAGCAATCTTCCTGTTAAGAGGGAACGATGCTTGTCCGGAGTTCGGAAGGAGTAACCGTATAGACAGCGTAAGCGTGCTGGCATACAGAGAATATTTACTCTTGTTCCCTTCGCAGGTTCTAACCTGATCAGGTTCCGCGGATCCCGAATTAACGGTCTCAGCCCGGCTGGGCACTCCGACAAGAAGCTACTTTTTGCACTGGCGTCCTGTAACAGACTCCGGCGTAAAAAGCTTAAATTTCAAAGCACAAATAAAAAAGGTTCGTTGGAAAGCGCTCCGCAGAACCTGTTTAGCATAAAAGGGCTGGAAGATAATCTCAACCCCTTTCCCGACGGCGATAATCAGGCCGGGCGGGCGATTTGGCTGTCATTCGCCACTGGCGGGGGGACGAGCTTGTTGTCCCATGCCAGCTGAATCAGCTTATCTTCAAGTGTAAACCGGGCTTCCAGCACTTCGCCCACTTCGGACAACGCCTGCTGGAAGGTCATGCAGTTTTCGTCATCAATCGCCTGCTGAAGGTGGCCGTCATAGAGCTGCATCAGACGTTCCGTATTGGCTTCCAGCGGGGGATAAATCTGCGCGGCAGCGATCATCGGGCTGTCGCCACTCATTTCACTGATCACACGCTCATAGATACTGAAGTGACCCGCAGAAAGATAATCGACCAGGCCATGACAGAAGTTGTCGAGCGCCTGTTCATCCAGACGCGTCAGCGCCTCTTTATTAGGTTTAAGACCCACCAGGTGATAATAGGTCACCAGTAGCTGACGACGGGCTTCAAGCCACGAATCGACCAGTTCATTACTGCCACCTACGCGTTCAGCCAGGACGTCTAACTGGTTAAGCATATCTAACTCCATGTGAGTTATAGTTGTTTATCTACACACTTAACATCAGGGCTTCAGCGTGCGATTTGACGCTAAGGATGACGAAATAAATGCAATGCGAAATCTCAAGCGTAGACGCTGGATGGTGGATTGTCAGCCATGAACAGAAAATTTGGTTGCCACAAGGTGATTTACCCCACGGAAACGCCGAAAAATTTGGTTTAACTGGCAGTAAGGCCCGGCCCATTGGTGAGTGGCAGGGCGAAAAAGTCTGGCTGATTTGTGAACCGCGTTCTGCCGATATGTTCTCAGTCCGTCAGCTAATCGATCAGGATGCAGCGCTGTTTCAGCTGGTGGGTCGCGGTGTTCAGCTGGCGGAATTCTACCGTTCTCATCGCTGGTGCGGCTATTGCGGCCATGAAATGCATCACAGTAAACATGAGTTTGCCTGTCTCTGCAGCCATTGCCGCGAGCGTTACTATCCGCAGATTGCACCCTGCATTATTGTAGCGATCCGTCGTGGCGATGAAATCCTGCTGGCGAATCATGCCCGCCATCGCAATAAGGTCTACACCGTGCTGGCGGGGTTTGTTGAAGTCGGTGAGACACTGGAGCAGGCCGTGGCCCGTGAAGTGATGGAAGAGAGCAATATCCGCGTCAAAAATGTCCGTTACGTGACCTCCCAGCCGTGGCCCTTCCCGCAATCGCTGATGACAGCGTTTATGGCAGAGTATGACAGCGGCGATCTGCAACACGACGGCAAAGAACTGCTGGATGCGGCCTGGTTCCGTTTTGATGACTTGCCGTTGCTGCCACCTCCCGGCACCGTGGCGCGTCGTCTGATTGAAGATACTGTCGCCCTGTGCCGCGCCGAAGCGTGAAAGTGCTACACTACACGCCTGTTATTGAGAGAGTGTTGAGATGAGTGAACTGAAGAACGATCGTTATTTGCGTGCCCTGTTACGCCAGCCAGTTGATGTCACGCCGGTATGGATGATGCGACAAGCCGGGCGCTATTTGCCGGAGTACAAAGCGACACGCGCCCAGGCGGGTGACTTTATGTCGCTATGCAAAAACGCCGAGCTGGCCTGCGAAGTCACCCTGCAGCCGCTGCGCCGTTATCCGCTGGATGCCGCTATCCTCTTCAGTGACATCCTGACCATTCCTGATGCGATGGGACTGGGTCTCTACTTTGAAACCGGCGAAGGCCCGCGTTTCTCTAACCCTGTGACCTGTCGCGCTGACGTTGAGCGTTTACCGGTGCCCGATCCAGAAATGGAACTGGGCTACGTGATGAATGCGGTCCGCACCATCCGTAAGAACCTGAACGGCGATCTGCCGCTGATTGGCTTCTCGGGCAGTCCATGGACGCTGGCCACCTACATGGTGGAAGGTGGCAGCAGCAAGGCGTTTACCAAAATCAAAAAGATGATGTATGCCGATCCGGCTACGCTGCACGCGATGCTGGATAAGCTGGCTGACAGCGTCATCCTCTACCTCAATGCTCAGATCCGCGCCGGTGCGCAGTCTGTCATGGTGTTTGATACCTGGGGCGGCGTGCTGACCGGTCGTGATTATCGCGAGTTCTCACTTCACTACATGCATAAAATTGTTGATGGCCTGCTGCGTGAAAATGACGGTCGCCGCGTGCCGGTGACGCTCTTCACCAAAGGCGGCGGGCAGTGGCTGGAAGCGATGGCAGCCACCGGTTGTGATGCGCTGGGTCTCGACTGGACCACCGATATTGACGACGCCCGCCGTCGCGTGGGCGACAAAGTTGCGCTGCAGGGCAACATGGATCCTTCAATGCTCTATGCGGCACCGGAGCGTATTGAACAGGAAGTGGCCGGCATCCTGGAGCGTTTTGGCTCGGGTACCGGGCATGTCTTCAATCTGGGTCACGGCATTCATCTGGATGTACCACCTGAAAATGCGGGTGTCTTTGTTGAAGCGGTGCATCGTTTATCACGTCCCTGGCATCAGGAGTAATTATGGACATTGCCGCACTCCGCGCTGAGCAGTTACAACGCGCCGCTGAGGTAGTGCGTGAGGATGACTTTGATGTGCTGCCGCCCCGTTTTATCGGCGGGGCGGACGTTGGATTTGAGCAGGAAGGCACCGTAACGCGGGCGGCGATGGTGATACTGGAGTATCCCTCGCTAACGCTGGTGGAGCATCGTATCGCGCGCGTTGAGACCACCATGCCCTACATTCCGGGCTTTCTCTCATTTCGCGAGTATCCGGCACTGATGGCCGCCTGGCAGATGCTGGAACAAAAGCCGGACCTGCTGTTTGTGGATGGGCACGGTATTTCGCATCCAAGACGACTGGGCGTCGCATCGCATTTTGGCCTGCTGGTGGATGTGCCGACGATTGGCGTTGCGAAAAGCCGTTTGTGTGGTCGTTTTGACGATCTGGACGCGCAGCCCGGCAGCCGGCAGCCGCTGATCGACAAAGGTGAGCAAATTGGCTGGGTATGGCGCAGCAAGCTGCGTTGTAATCCGTTGTTTGTCGCCACGGGTCATCGCGTCAGCCTGAATACTGCGCTGCAGTGGGTCGAAAACTGTACGCGCGGTTACCGGTTGCCGGAACCGACCCGCTGGGCCGATGCGGTTGCCTCGAACAGAACCGCTTTCCAGCGCTGGCAAAACGCGCTTTAACACTGTTTGTGCTGCGGTTTTGCAGTTACACTGCGGCCAGCGAAACGAATAAGAGCCACCTTTATGTTACAAAATCCCGTTCATCTGCGTCTGGCGAAGCTGGAAAGCTGGCAGCACCTTACGTTTATGGCCTGCCTGTGCGAGCGCATGTATCCCAACTATCGGGCGTTCTGCGAGCAGACTGAATTTGCCGATCCGGCGCTCTATCGCCGCATTCTTGATCTGATCTGGGAAAACCTGACGGTCAAAGATGCGAAGATTAACTTCGACAGCCAGCTGGAAAAGCTCGAAGCTGCCATTCCGGATGGCGATGCGTTTGACGTTTACGGCGTTTACCCGGCTATTGATGCCTGTGTGGCACTAAGCGAAGTCGTGCATGCGCAGCTGAGCGGTGAAACGCTTGAACATGCAATTGAAGTCAGCGAGACGTCAATTACCACTGTCGCTATGCTGGAGATGACCCAGGCTGGACGCGAAATGACCGATGACGAGCTGCGTGAAAACCCGGCTATCATCGATGAGTGGGACCTTCAGTGGGAGATTTTCCGCCTGCTGGCGGAGTGTGAAGAGCGCGACCTTGAATTGATTAAAGGTCTGCGATCTGATCTGCGTGAAGCTGGAATTAGCAACATCGGTATAAATTTCCAGCAGTAAGGCGATAAAACGTGACTTCAGGCCCGAATTAGCGCGCCTGGAGGCTTCACATTGGCCCCCTGTCTGGTCTACATTTGGGGGGCTGAAAATTGTGGCTATCGGTGCGTGCAGGCAGAAGAGTGCCAGAATATGGCTTTTCCCTCGCACTCGTTGCTTAGCAAGCGATAAATACACTTTAAGGATAACTTATGAACAAGACTCAACTGATTGATGTGATCGCAGAAAAAGCTGACCTGTCTAAAACCCAGGCAAAGGCAGCGCTGGAATCTACTCTGGCTGCGATCACTGAGTCTCTGAAAGATGGTGATGCTGTACAACTGGTTGGTTTTGGTACTTTTAAAGTGAACCACCGCGCTGAGCGTACCGGTCGTAACCCGCAGACTGGCAAAGAGATCAAAATCGCTGCAGCAAATGTACCGGCATTCGTGTCTGGTAAAGCGCTGAAAGACGCCGTTAAGTAAGACGTCGCACTGCGGTTAAGCTTTAAAACAGGGGGCGTTTCGCCCCTTTTGTTTAAGAGGCCAGCCATCATGACCCCGCTGTTTCAGCGTTTTTCTATTCTGTTTCTCTCCCTGATTCTTTTCGGTTGCAGCTCAACTCCGGATATTCCTCCTTTTTCTGCCAGTGGCTATCTTGCCGATCGTGGTGTTGTCCGTATCTGGCGTAAAAATAGCGATCATCAGTCGGTCCATATTCGCACCCTCTATACGCCGTTCAGTGGCGGTGAAGGTGAAGTGACAGATTACGTCTGGCTGGAAGGGTCGTTGATCAGCATTCAGCGTCAGGTAAAGGGCAAACAGCCTGACGATGTGACCCTGCGCTTTGATCAGGCGGGTGGTCTCAACTTCATGCAGCGCCAGCTTGCAGGGCGGCGTGAGGCGGTCAGCCCGGATGCCATTGAGCTCTATAAGTTTGATGCGGAGCGGATGCGTAACCTCAGCGATGCGCTGTTAAGCGGCAGGGTGTTTCTGAAGCAGGGACACTGGCTGGGAAGCGATCGACTGGAGACGTGTGAAGGCCAGCAGGTCAGACCCGCTTTTGACGCTGACGATCGGCAGATGCTGATACAGCAGCAGCAGAGCGCATCGGCACCGCTCATGGTGTCGTGGCTTGAAGCGCCGGAAGGGATACAGTTGTTGCGGGTCAGTCAGCAGGATGACTGCTCACAGCAGCCGACAGAAGACGATATGTGAAGTGAAAAGGGGGCACGCTGTGCCCCCTGTGCTTATTTGCGATTAATGGCGCGGTAGCCAATATCGCGGCGACAGAAGCTACCCTGCCATGAGATCGGCTTTGTCAGCTCGTAAGCCCGCTTTTGTGCGGCTGCTACGTCGTCGCCCAGCGCGGTGACACACAGCACGCGGCCACCGTTGGTCAGCACCCGATCTTCTTCCAGACGTGTTCCGGCATGGAATACCTTACCGTCAGCCACTTCCTCCAGTGGCAGACCATGAATCTGGTCGCCCTGCGCATAATCACCCGGATAACCGCCAGCTGCCAGTACCACACCCAGCGCAGGTCGTGGATCCCATTGTGATGTTTTCTGATCCAGCTTACCGTCACAGGCAGCCAGGCAAAGATCGACCAGATCCGACTGCAGGCGCAGCATGATCGGCTGCGTTTCCGGATCGCCAAAGCGGCAGTTGAATTCAATCACTTTCGGCTGTCCGGTATGATCGATCATCAGGCCCGCATAAAGAAAACCGGTATAGACGTTGCCTTCAGCGGCCATGCCACGCACGGTCGGCCAGATCACCTGATCCATCACGCGCTGGTGGATCTCATCGGTAACCACCGGCGCCGGGGAGTAGGCACCCATGCCGCCCGTGTTGGGACCGGTGTCGCCATCACCCACACGCTTGTGATCCTGGCTGGTGGCCATGGGCAGCACATGCTCGCCGTCCACCATCACGATGAAGCTGGCTTCTTCGCCCTCCAGAAACTCTTCAATCACAATGCGGTGTCCGGCATCACCAAAGGCGTTACCGGCCAGCATATCCTGAACCGCATCTTCCGCTTCCTGCAGCGTCATCGCGACAATCACGCCTTTACCTGCGGCCAGGCCGTCGGCTTTTATAACGATTGGCGCGCCTTTCTCGCGCAGATATGCGAGAGCGGGCTCAACCTCGGTGAAGTTCTGGTATTCGGCACTCGGGATCTGATGACGTGACAGGAAATCTTTGGTGAAGGCTTTAGAACCTTCCAGCTGTGCTGCGGCCTGAGTCGGACCAAAGATAGCGAGGCCTGCCTTACGGAACGCATCGACCACGCCGATCACCAGCGGCGCTTCAGGTCCGACAATCGTCAGATCGATCTTTTCGCGCTGGGCAAATTCCAGCAGAGCGGGAACATCTGTCGCACTGATCGCAATATTCTGAAGCGCAGGCTCTAATGCGGTGCCCGCGTTACCCGGCGCGACAAACACCGTTTCCGCTAACGGCGACTGAGCAGCTTTCCAGGCCAGAGCATGTTCACGTCCGCCATTACCGATTACTAAAATTTTCATCTGTTACTCTCCAGAACAATTAATGGCGGAAGTGGCGCATGTCGGTGAAGATCATGGCAATGCCGTGCTCATCAGCCGCCGCAATCACTTCTTCATCACGGATGGAGCCGCCAGGCTGGATAACACAGCTCACGCCGGACGCCGCTGCAGCATCAATTCCATCACGGAACGGGAAGAAAGCATCTGACGCCATGGCGGATCCTTTGACTTCCAGACCTTCATCGGCTGCTTTGATACCTGCAATTTTAGCGGAGTAGACGCGGCTCATCTGCCCGGCACCTATACCAATTGTCATGTTGTCGCGCGCATAAACAATGGCATTGGACTTAACAAATTTCGCCACTTTCCAGCAGAACAGCGCATCACGCAGCTCCTGTTCGGTTGGCTGGCGTTTGCTGACCACACGCAACTGGCTGGCATCCACCATACCGAGATCGCGATCCTGGACCAGCAGGCCACCATTGACGCGTTTGAAATCCAGTGCGGCAGTACGGTTTTGCCACTGACCACAGATCAGCACACGGACATTCTGTTTAGCCGCGGTAATTTTCAGCGCGGCTTCGGAAACGGCGGGTGCAATGATCACCTCAACAAACTGACGGCTGATAATCGCCTGAGCCGTCGCTTCATCCAGCTCGCGGTTAAAGGCGATGATGCCGCCGAACGCGGAAGTTGGATCGGTCTGATAAGCCCGCTCATAGGCTGCCAGCAGATCATCACCGGTTGCGACACCACAAGGGTTTGCATGCTTGACGATGACGCAGGCGGGTTCACTGAACTCTTTGACACACTCGAGTGCAGCATCGGTGTCAGCAATATTGTTATAGGAGAGTGCCTTGCCCTGAACCTGCTGCGCAGTGGCCACTGAGGCTTCACTGATATTCTCTTCTATATAGAAGGCTGCATCCTGATGGCTGTTTTCGCCGTAACGCATGTCCTGCTTCTTAATGAAGTTCAGATTCAGGGTACGCGGGAAACGGCCAGCGGGTTGATTGCGTTCACCGTGATAGGCGGGCACCAGGGTGCCGAAGTAGTTAGCGATCATGCTGTCATAGGCGGCGGTGTGCTCGAAGGCTTTGATCGCCAGATCGAAACGGGTCTCAAGCGTCAACGCGCTCTCATGGGCATCCATTTCAGCGATGATGGCATCGTAGTCGCCGCTGTTAACCACGATGGCGACATCTTTATGGTTCTTGGCAGCGGAGCGCACCATGGTCGGGCCACCGATGTCGATGTTTTCCACCGCATCTTCCAGCGAGCATCCTTCACGGGCGACAGTCTGTGCAAAGGGATAAAGGTTAACGACCACCATGTCGATTGGGCTGATGTCGTGCTGCGCCATGATGGCATCATCCTTGCCGCGACGACCTAAAATGCCGCCGTGCACTTTCGGATGCAGGGTTTTGACGCGTCCATCCATCATTTCCGGGAAACCGGTGTAATCAGAGACTTCAGTGACAGCCAGACCCGCATCCGCCAGAAGGCGAGCGGTTCCGCCTGTAGAGAGCAGCTCGACACCGCGACTTGAGAGCGCCTGAGCAAATTCGAGGATACCGGCTTTGTCAGAGACACTGAGCAATGCGCGGCGTACAGGACGAGGTTGTTGCATGGTGGTTTATCCCTTGGCTTTGTTTCGCGTATATAAGAGCGTTACGTCAGGTTTCATAGCGGTTTTCTCTTCTATATAAGAAGAAAAGATCAAAAACCTCAGGTAACGCCCCGAAAAGGGGTGTCCGGAATATTGCCCGGCATTGTAGCGAAAACGTTTGCGTGATGCTCGCCTAAATTCATTTAGCCCGCTCTGTGTGGATAACATTGTGTGTAACTGCGTATAACAGCGGCTTTTGCTGTGGAATGCAGCGAACGCTCTCTTTTATGCAATTTATGGGTTGCGACTCTCCGACAACTCCCTATAATGCGCATCCATCAACACGGAACACCGGCAACGGAAA
>NZ_JARHXL010000016.1:0-153836 GCF_029222565.1 Pantoea sp. Cr_R13 | reverse complement strand
ATCGTGAAAAACACGCTGTATTTAGCAAAATTGTTAATGATTTTCTCGCTTCCTGCAGCGCTATCACCGGCCGGTTGCCCCTCATAATTGCCAGCAACTCGCTGATTTTTCGATAATTAGCGACATGGCTCACAAATATAATCTCGGATTACCCCGCCTTTACCTTCGGTAGACTTAAATGCTTTACTCACTCCTTTAAACGCTGTTGATCAGCAAGGAACAGAGGTAAGGCATGACACCCACTAATAATAAAACTCAGCCGGATGATACAAAGAAGCGTATCTGGGCAATCGTCGGCGCGTCATCGGGCAACCTGGTTGAATGGTTCGACTTCTATGTCTATTCATTCTTCTCGCTCTACTTTGCGCATATCTTCTTCCCAAAGGGTGACACCACAACGCAGTTATTGCAGACAGCGGGCGTTTTTGCAGCAGGATTTTTAATGCGTCCAATTGGCGGCTGGTTATTCGGCTATATTGGCGACAAGCATGGCCGAAAAAATTCGATGCTGGTTTCGGTCTGTATGATGTGTTTTGGTTCGCTGGTGATCGCCTGCCTGCCCGGTTATGCAACGATTGGCGTAGCTGCTCCCGTCATTCTGCTGCTGGCGCGTATGTTTCAGGGATTATCGGTGGGTGGGGAGTATGGGACCAGCGCAACCTACATGAGTGAAGTCGCCCTGGAAGGACGCAAGGGATTCTATGCCTCTTTCCAGTACGTCACGCTGATTGGCGGTCAGTTAGCGGCGGTGCTGACCGTGGTGGTCCTGCAATTTGTGCTCACTGATGCAGAGCTGCGCAGCTGGGGCTGGCGCATTCCGTTCTTCCTCGGCGCACTGCTCGCCGTTGTCGCATTGTGGTTACGACGCTCTCTGGAAGAAACCTCAGATAAAGCCAGCCGCGAACATCGTGATGCGGGTAGCGTCATCGGGTTACTGCGCAATCATACCCGTCCCTTCCTGATGGTGCTGGGTTTCACCGCGGGTGGCTCCCTGAGTTTTTACACCTTCACCACCTACATGCAGAAGTATCTGGTTAACACATCAGGCATGGATCCAAAGACGGCCAGCGGGCTGATGACCGGGGCACTGCTGGTCTTCATGCTGATTCAGCCGATAATCGGTGCGCTGTCAGATAAAATCGGTCGTCGCACTTCGATGATGATCTTTGGTGCGGGGGCGGCAATCTGTACAGTACCCATTCTGACCCTGCTGCAAAACGTGCAGAGCCCTGGCGTAGCTTTCCTGTTAATCATGCTGGCCTTGTTGATTACCAGCTTCTACACCGCCATCAGCGGCATTCTTAAAGCCGAAATGTTTCCGCCGCAGGTGCGTGCTCTGGGTGTCGGGCTATCATACGCAGTCGCGAATGCGCTGTTCGGTGGGTCGGCGGAGTATGTGGCGTTGCTGATGAAGCAGCAGGGGATTGAGACCACCTTCTTCTGGTATGTTTCAGCGATGGGTGCGGTAGCATTTCTGGTGTCGCTGTTGCTGCACAGACGCGGCAAAGGGATTACGCTGTAACAAGGCTACTGACTCAGATTTCACAGGGCAATGCTGCGGGTTGCATCCGCGGCATCCCACACGAACGCTTTCCAGCGCCAGCCGCTGCCATTCGGGCGGCTGTCATATCACTCTTTTCCCGCCCCAATACTTAATGAAAACAGGATGCCGATAGTCTGGTTTTGGCGGCCAGAAAGAGGCTGGCGCTGCACATATTCATTGCCTGCAGCGGCCAGCGCGGCAGAAGCGAAAACATGTTCCGCTTTATCCCGTCCGGTTCGCTGATCTTTCGCCATATCGACACATCCACTGCACAACAGCACAGCAACAGGATACTTCGCGTAATGAATGCCTCTATGGCCGCAGCGATTAAAGAATACGGCTGATCAGGCGATCGATACGTATCCGGCGCAGACGACGAATCAGTTTCCGCACTTTAGCCGGGTAATCGGCAATACTTTCAAGCTCACGGAAATGCGTCACTATCGTCGTGTTCTCACGGATTAACGTAAGCTCTTTCTCACGCTGAGCCGCTAACTCCTGATGAGGATCGTGAATCAGGACCGCATTTTCCAGATCAAGCCGCCATGCACGCGGGTTGAGGTTATTACCGGTAATCAGCTGCCATTCGTCATCAACCCACATCCCTTTAAGGTGATAACTGTTTTCACCATCCTTCCAGAGTCTCACGACCAGCTGATCGGTCGTAACATAGTAGTGCAGACGGCTCATGAAACGACGCAGATTGATTTCATACAGGTAAGGCAGCGCGCCGATAATTTTGAATGGCTCATCAGGCGCAATGTAGAAATCATTGGCGGTTTTATCACCGACGATGATCTCGACTTTTTTCCCCTGGCGCAGCAGATGAATGATATTACGCACCAGCAGGGCGGGCATGTTGAAGTAAGGGGTACAGATGATCAGCTTCTGTTCCGCACAGGGCATCAGATGGAAAATGGTTTTATTGAGCAGGCTATGCTTGCCCAGACCGACCAGCGGCGTGACCGTCAGTTCATCATTGCCGGCATTGCCTTCAAACTGGTAGTTGAAACCCCGGAGATCCTGACGGAACTGGCGTGTCTCATTTTTGATTTCAGGACTTGAGGGGCGTTCAGCAAAATCGAGCCGGTTGACGGCTTCTGCTGGCTTAAGATTCAGCGTGATCCACTCATACATAGTATCGGTCAGTTGGGGATTCCGGATAACCTGATAGCGATCATACCGATACTTATCATGCTGATGCAGGTAGACATCATTGATGCTGGCACCGCTATAGAGCAGCATATCATCAATAATGAAGCCTTTTAGATGAAGCACGCCCAGCGCTTCACGCGTATTAACCGGAATGCCATAAACCGGGATGGCAATATCCGGATAGCGTGTGGCCATTTCGCAATACCAGTCAGCATTGGTTACGCCTCGTGCTGCGCCAATTCGGCCACGTTGCGCGCGGTGCCAGTCGACCAGAATCGAAATATCCAGCGTTGGCCGCGCCTGCTTCGCGCTATAGAGCGCATCCATAACGGCACGTCCGGCGTCATCATTTTCCAGATAAAGCGCAACGATACAGATGCGTGTCTGTGCGGTCGCTATTTTCTCCAGCAACGTCTGGCGAAACTCAGCAGGCGAATAAAGTGTCGACACATCCGCAACGGATTGTGACAGTTTAGGCAGCTGTGCGAGGTGTTGTTGGTGTTTGTTACGTTTGAATTTAGACAACATCACAGTGCACTTCTTCTCTGTTCATTGCATGGCCTTTTGCCATCAAATCAGGGTTATAACCACAAATAATAACATCAACTCCGTCAATTCGAACGTTTTTTACCTTTCTCTACAAGGTGGGTTGATCTCATTCTGTAAGGACAATTTCAGGCTGACAATACCGTCATCCAGTTGAATATCAACATGAAAGTTAAGTTTGCGGGCCAGCGTAATCATGCCGCGATTATGGGGCATGGTGATACCGTTCAATTGTTGCAAGCCGTGATGTCGGGTGTAGCGGATCATCTTTTCCAGCAGACGACGGCCCATGCCTAACCCTTTCAGGTCAGAACGGACCAGCACCGAAAATTCCGCATCAATGTTATCCGCATCAGAGATAGCGCGGGTTACGCCGATGATCTCAGGTCGTCCCTGATGCTGACGCACCGCTACGATCGCCATCTCACGGTCATAATCGATCTGAGTCATATTGGCGAGATCATCATGGGTGAATTCATTGATTTCACTGAAGTAGCGGTAGTAAAGGTCTTCTTTGGTCACCTGGCTGATGAAGTCGCGCAGCAGAGGTTCATCTTCTGGCAGGATCGGCCGGAACAGGCAGAATTGCCCATTCTTTAATTCCACCTGCTCCTCAAGATGCTGAGGATAAGGACGAATTGCCAGCCGCGCTTCGTTATCGCCATCAAACGGAGCCAGCGTCAGCGTGACATCCAGCAGAGTAAAATCATTACCCGCTGCCAGTAGCGGATGAATATCCAGTCGCTGGATCTCCGGGCAATCCACCACCAGGTTAGAGACCTGCACCAGCAACTGGCTTAAACCGGGGATATCCAGCGGATTCAGGGCGCTACGGCTGCGGATTTTTCCGCTCTTGATTGCCTGAATCACCAGATAGCGTGCCAGAGTCATATTCAGCGGAGGCAAGGCAACCGCAGCCTGTTTATCGGCCTGCCATTCAACGCCGCCTTCGCCCAGCATAATGATTGGGCCAAACAGGGCATCCTGTTCTACCACGACCCGCAACTCCTGCGCGCCCGCACGGCTGGCCATGCTCTGAACCAGCAGTCCTTCAATACGCGCCTGCGGCAGCGTCTGTCTGACCCGATCAAAAATGGCCTCAGCGGCATGCTCTACTTCGCTGGCATTGCGCAGATAGAGCATTACACCCTGAACCTCCGACTTATGGGCGATATCGGGTGAACGCAGTTTCAGCGCCACTGGATAGCCAATCTGATCGGCAATCGCCACAGCCGATGTGCTGTCGCTGGCGATCCAGGTCGGCAGCGTCGCCAGCCCGTATGCCTGCAATACGGGCTGCACTTCGTGGGTATCCAGCGCGGTAACGCCGAGCGACAGCGCCTGTGACAGCAACTGGTGAGCCTGAGCGCTATCCTGCTTCAGTGTTGTGGGCAGGGCAGGGGTTTCACGCAGCTGCTTCTGGTTACGGCGATACTCAACCTGATGCATAAAGGCGGTGACGGTGCCTTCCGGCGTGCGCCAGGTTGGGATGCCCGCCTGCGTAAAGGCACGACGTGCAGCCTGTGAAGAGAACTCGCCGCTCCAGTTGGTCAGCAGCGTCACCAGCTTACCGCGCGGGTGACGGGCAATGGTGTTGATCAGATGTGCGGCCGTTTCAGTTGCGGGTGCGACCGCGCTTGGTGCATGAATAATCATTAATGCATCAAGTTCATGGCTGTTGAGCAGAATCTCCACACAGGCGGCATAACGTTCCGCTGTGGCGTCATCTTTTAAATCCAGCGGATTACCGCGACCTGCACCCGCGGGTAGCAGCGCCTCCAGTTGCTGACGTGTCTCATCGCTGAGCTGCGCCAGTTTTCCGTTACGGGCATAGAGTTCATCCAGCGCCAGTGCGGCAGGTGCGGCTCCATTGCTGATGATCATCAGTCTGTCGCCTCGCAGCGGGCGCATATGGCTTAGCGACTCAACGGCGGAGAACAGCTCATGAGTATCCTGGACCCGCAGCAATCCGGCGCGCTGAATGGCCGCATCCCAGGCGGCGTCAAGGCCGCTGTGGGTGCCAAGCAGCGCCTGTGCTTCGCGGCTGCGACCACTCTTGATGATCAATATCGGTTTATTACGCGAGGCACTGCGGGAAGCGGAAACAAAACGACGCGCGTCGCTGAGGTGCTCAAGATAGAGCAGGATGGCGCTGGTCTTGCCGTCACGAGCCAGGAAGTCGAGCAGGTCATCGACATCGGTATCCAGACTGTCACCCAGCGCAATAAACCAGGAGAAACCGAGATTACGCTGCTGCGCCCAGTCGAGAATGGTATTAGAGACGGCGGCGGACTGGGAGATAAACGCGATGCGGCCTTTCTCAATTGGCACCGGCGAGAAGCTGGCATTTAATCCCTGCCAGGGCGCCAGCAGGCCCAGACTGTTCGGTCCCAGCAGACGTATCTGCCATTTACTTGCGCAGGCTTTGAGCTCGGCCGACTGGCTGGCAGGCGCGGAGAGGATAATGCAGGCCTTGCAGCCTTTTTCGCCAAGCTGTTGCAGCAACTCAAGGTTACGTTTCGAGTGGGTACAGATCACCGCCAGGTCGGGCGCGAAAGGTAAGCTGTCGATGGTGGGCCAGGCGAGCACGCCGCTCACTGCTTTATATTTTGGCGTCACGGGCAAAACCGGCCCGCTAAAACCGCCCGCCAGCAGGTTACGCATCATAAAGTATCCGGCACGCCCGGGCGTGATCGAGGCACCAATCACCGCAATTGATTTAGGTCGTAACAGCGCTTCCAGTCCGCGTTGGCTCATCTCGCCCTCCAGAGATCGGGATTTGCGTGATTGTAAACGCTTTTTGCTGGCAGTGCTTCCGGACAGATCGCAGGCTGAAGATCCGGATCTTAGGATCGGTCAGCCCAGGCGCTCGCCTGCCGGAAGAAGAGGGATGCGGTTAAGCCTGTCCGGCGTGATGCGGTTTCCCTGCCAGGTAGGCCGCACGGAACTGATCAAAATGATGAGATAGTACTTCTGCCGCCAGCCGATCGCCCGCCTGGGCCAGCAGCGCCGCGGCCACTTCAGCGGTACAGTGCTGACCTTCGCCGTGTGCCTCCCGCAGTGTATAGCGCGAAGGGGTGCTCACATCCAGCGACATCACCGGCAGGGCGTCGAGCCAGGGGCTTTTGCGGAACATCTTGCGTGCTTCGGTCCAGGTGCCATCCAGCATAATAAACAGCGGCGGCTTGCCGCTGGTGGGTGGCGTTGTCAGCACCTCGCGACCGGGATCCGCATAGGCGGCCGGAAAGACGACAAGCGGCTGATAATCAGGATTGCGCACGGCCGCCAGCAGCAGCGGATCCGGCTCGGTGCGTGACCAGCCAAACGCCTGGGTATCCGGCAGAATATCGGCAATCAGACGCCCGGTGTTGCTCGGTTTCATCGGCTCGGTATCAAACATTACCAGGCAGAAGCGGCTACGGGCAGACGCAGGCACGATCTGACTGCAAAGACAGTTGGCTTCGGGCAGCAGACAACCCTGGCAGCGAATGACACGATTTCCACGCGCAAGGAAAGGACGGGTGGCACGCGCCAGGCGTTGGGTGCGCAAGCGCAAAACAGCATTATCAGACATGAGGTTTCAGGGCAGGAAAAAACGTCAGTGTAATCGAAGCGCAGGTGAAAAGGAAAAGGCCAGACTGGCTGGCCTCTAAATATTACAGTGATTCATCCAGCCATTCGTTAAACGGTGCCTTGGGCATGGCACCATTCAGCATGTCCACCCGCTCGCCGTTCTTAAACAGCATGATGGTAGGAATACTGCGAATGTTGAAACGGGCGCTCAGGGCCGGTTCCGCTTCGGTGTTCACTTTAATAAAGCGGACTTTCCCGCTGCGCTCGCTGGCGACATCTTTAAACACGGGCGCAAAATTGACGCAGGGACCGCACCAGGGCGCCCAGAAATCGATCACCACCGGCAGATCGTCCTGCAGATATTTGTCAAAGTTAGCACTGGTGGCATTGACCACCTCGCCATCAAACAACGCATTTCCGCAGCGGCCGCATTTCGCCGCATCGGCAAGGCGTTCTTCAGGAACGCGATTGGTTGCCTGGCAGGAAGCGCATACCGTATTCATAGGAACCTCTGAGGTTTAAAAGTGTCAGTCTGGTAATTGTTGTCCATTATGAAAGAGGGCGGATTCCTGCTCAATCTGGATTGCTCTATAGGTTCAATAGTTGATAGCTAAGCGCCAGCACATCAGGTAATCTGCGCGCTCTCAATGCAGGAGGAAGATATGAACGACGAATATAAAGGCAAGAGCGGCAAGGTTAAGGTGATGTACGTGCGTGGCGAGGACGATAAAAGTGCGCGTGCGCCGAATCCTCGTACAGGCAAAGGTGGTCACGCTGCTGCCCGCCAGGATGATAATCGTCGTTCATCTGGCCCCCGTACAGAACGCAGTCAGGAAGGTGGTCGCTCCGCGGGTCGTCGCAGCGACGACACCGGTCGTAGCAGTTCACCGCGCCGTGACGAAGGCGGACGTAGTGCGCCTCGCCGTTCAGACGAGGGTGCAGGTCGCCGCAACGATCGTGGCGATGATAGCCGTGGCGCCTATGGCAGCAGCGACTCCCCATGGCGCACCGTATCACGCGCGCCATCAGCTGACCGTGCTGCATCGCCTGAGAGTGATAAGCCCGATCATGGTGGCATCAGCGGCAAGAGCTTTGTTGATCCTGAGCAGATCCGTCGTCAGCGTAACGAAGAAACCCGCGTTTATGGTGAGAACGCCTGTCAGGCACTGTTCCAGAGTCGTCCGGAAGCGATTGTTCGCGCCTGGTTCATTCAGGAAGTGACTCCGCGTTTCCGTGAATCGCTGCGCTGGCTGGCGGCGAACCGCAAAGCCTATCACGTGGTAGAAGATGCAGAGATCACCAAGGCGTCAGGCACTGAGCATCACGGTGGCGTCTGCTTCCTGATCAAAAAGCGTATGGGTATGGCGGTTTCGGAATGGCTGAGCCAGGCAACAACCAAAGATTGCGTACTGGCACTGGAAGATGTCAGTAACCCGCATAACCTGGGCGCGATTATGCGCAGCTGTGCGCACTTTGGCGTAAAAGGTTTGCTGGTGAACGATGCCTCACTGCTGGAGTCAGGCGCAGCAGTGCGTACCGCAGAAGGCGGTGCCGAGCATGTTCAGGCCATCAGCGGCGCAACCTTCAGCGAAGGTCTGGAAGCGTTCCGTAAAGCGGGTTACACCATCGTGACCACCTCCAGCCATCAGGGCACGCCGCTGGCGCAGGCTCAGCTGCCGGAGAAAATGGTGCTGGTATTAGGTCAGGAGCGTGAAGGTCTTTCTGACACCGCGTTCAAACAGGGTGACATGAGCCTGTCGATTGGCGGCACCGGCAACGTGGAAAGTCTCAACGTTTCGGTCGCAACCGGCGTACTGCTCGCCGAATGGTGGCGTCAGAACGCATAAAAAAACGGGCCGAAAGGCCCGTTTTGCTTTGTCACGTCAGTGTGCGCCACCGCCGCCACCGCCTGCACCAAACGGCGGACGGGCAAACCAGATCAGCACCAGCAGGATCAGGAATACCCCCGCCGATGCCCAGAAAATTTCATTCGCTGAAATGATCAGTCCCTGATTGGTAATCTGCTGAGCAATATAAGCCGATGCCTGCTGCTGCGTCATTCCCAGGCTCTCCAGCTGGCTATACATCTGCTGTGAATTAATGTTGTACGGGGTAATCGACTCGGTCATATAGCTATGATGCATCGACTCGCGATTCGTCCACATCGTGGTTGTAATCGACGTGCCTACCGAGCCAGCAAACGTACGCATAAAGTTCGACAGGCTGGATGCTGCGGCCATGCGCTCCGGCGGCAGTCCGGACAGCGTAATGGTCGTCAGCGGCATAAAGAAGCAGGCTACGGCAAAGCCCTGGATAAACTGTGGCCAGGCTGAGGCACCAAAGTCCATCCCCGGTTCAAATGTATACGCGCGCCAGTAGAAGCAGATGGCATACATAATGAAGCTGAATGTGACCAGCCGTCGCATGTCGAGCTTATGCGCAAAGCGACCAATAATCGGCGACAGGATTACCGGTATGATGCCTACCGGTGCCGACGCCAGGCCTGCCCAGGTTGCGGTATAACCGTAAACCTCCTGCAGCAGCTGCGGTAACAGGACTATCGAGCCGAAGTAGAGCATGTACGCCAGACTGATCGACAGACAGCCGATGGTAAAATTGCGCGACTTAAACAGGGACAGGTCGATGATCGGGTGATCGTCCGTCAGCTCCCAGACCAGCAGGACTGAGAGCGCAATCAATGCCACGACCCCTAACACGATAATCTCGGGCGAGTTAAACCAGTCGAGCTCCTTTCCGCGATCCAGCATGACCTGTAAACAGCCGATCCCCACGACCAGCAGCACCAGCCCGACCATGTCGATCCGCCGGATTTCGGTTTTGGTTTCCCGGCCACGCAGCGTTTGCAGCGTCAGTATGACCACGGCCACACCAATCGGCACGTTGATAAAGAAGATCCAGCCCCAGTGATAATTATCGCTGATCCAGCCGCCCAGTATCGGGCCACAGATCGGCGCGACGATCACCGTCATCGCCCACAGCGACAGTGCCAGACTGCGCTTAGCGGGCGGATAGTTGTTGAGCAGCAGACTTTGCGACAGCGGGATCAATGGACCCGCAACAATCCCCTGAATGACACGGAAAAAGATCAGCATCTCCAGGCTATCTGACATACCACATGCCCATGAGGCGATGGCAAACAGAATGGTCGACCAGGTGAACAACTTCACTTCACCAATGCGCTTTGCCAGCCAGCCGGTCAGCGGGATCGAGATCGCATTCGCGACACCAAACGAGGTGATTACCCATGTACCCTGAGAGTTCGACGCGCCCAGGTTCCCGGCAATCGTGGGGATAGCCACGTTGGCGATGGTCGAGTCCAGCACCTGCATGAACGTCGCCAGCGACAGCGCAACGGTCATCAGGACCAGCGGCATCCCTTCAAGCGGTTTTTGTGCCATTACAGCCTCCGCGTCATCATCCGGCGTTGGCGCGGACAATATCGGTGATCAGCTGATTGACCGGCGCAAGGTCAATCGCCAGGGCATTGCTGCTGTAAGCGGCCTGCTGGCGGACGCTGGTAGCCAGCACACTGCCTTCGTTGCTGGTGGTATCGATTTTGACCAGCGTGGAGAGGCCGATGCGCAGTGGATGTCTGGCGATGTCTTCCTGATTCAGTTCGATACGAACCGGCAGGCGCTGAACCACTTTGATCCAGTTACCGGTAGCATTCTGTGCAGGCAGCAGAGAGAAGGCGCTGCCGGTGCCCATATCCAGTCCTGCGACTTTGCCATGATAAACGACGTCGTCACCGTAGATGTCGGCAACCACGGTGGCAGGCTGACCAATGCGTACGCCAGCCAGCTGGGTCTCTTTGAAGTTGGCATCGACCCACAAATTCGTTGCAGGCACAACAGCCAGCAGCGGGGTGCTGGTGGAGATTTGCGAACCGACCTGCACGCTGCGACGTGAAACAAAACCATCCATCGGGCTGCGGATCTCGGTGCGCTGCAGTGCCAGCCAGGCATCACGCAACTCAGCTGCGCTCTGTTGCACAGCTGGCTGATTCTCCAGCGAGGTATTAAGGATCATCGCCTGATTAGCATTATATTGCTGAATCGCGACATCCAGCTGCGCTTTAGCCGTCGCGACAGCGTCCCGGGCGTGCTGCAACTCTTCACGGCCAATCAGGTTAGCTGCACCCAATGGCTCACGACGTTTCAGGTCGGCCTGTGCCTGCGCCAGCGCGGTTTGCTGCAACGTAATGCTGGCCTGGTACTGTTTGCCATTGATCATCAGCTGATGCGTCTGACGCACGCTGGTGGCCAGTGCCGTCTGTGCTTTTTCAAACGCCTGTTCAGCATCCGTCTTATCGAGTGAAACCAGCACATCGCCCTTTTTGACGAAATCGGTATCTTCAAACCAGACTTTGTTCACGCTACCGGAAACCTGTGCCATCACCTGCACCTGATTACCAGCAACATAGGCGTCATCGGTCTCCTGAAAATGGCGCAGGACCAGGAACCAGTAAACCCCCCAGGCAATACCAATCAGCACAAAGATCAGCGCCAGCACAATGAGCACACTTTTGCGCTTCTTCTTTTTACTGGCTGACGGTTGCGGACTTTGTGCTTCTGCCGTTGCACTCATGACTTTCTCCACGTTTTCCATTTAGACGGGCAGCAGAAATCCATTTCTGCCAGCGCCCGAGTCGAAAAAGCCAGCGACTAGGCGCTGGCCAGATAAAAAAGGAAGTTAAAATAACGATTTCGACGGGTGATTGTGTCGCACTTATTGCTATTAGCGGGACAGCGAGGCGATCAGCTGATCTTCATCCATTTTATCAAGACGATTAAGCAGCTTACGGGTAATACCTTCCAGCTGGGATTTCTCATCGACTGACAGCGACGACCAGAGATACTGCAGGCTCTGATGCTGAGGGGGCAGCAACTGACGCAGGAACTCCATGCCTTTATCGGTCAGATGCAGGTGCAGGCAACGACGGTCGTGATCGCTTTCGCGACGCTCAATCCAGCCGCGCTTCTCCAGCTCATCGGCAATGCGTGTCGCATTGGTGCGTGAAGAGCCAAGGGCTGAACTGAGTTCAGAAGGCTGAATGCTGTGGTTTTCCTGCGCATCCAGCGTAATCAACGCCATGAACAGGGTTTCATTAATCCCCTGTGCTTTCAGCATCTTATTGCGGTTGTCCAGCAGTTTACCCTGCATATGCATACAGAGACGCGTCAGAATAATTTCCTGTAACGGAAAATCCTTATGGCGATTGGCACGGATGTTTAGCATCTGCTCAATGGGAGTAAACGAACTTTCCATTAAAAAAAACCTCACTAATTGCAACTTGTATAATAACTATGGTGACAGGGTAAGCGTAGTCACTTTTTGGCAGGTGATCGCTCTCAGACCCGCACTCTGTACCATCAAAGGTATTCCAGGCCACTCCCTGGCCTTGGGTCAAAAACCCGTACACCCGGCGGCAGCGCTGAGCCGGGGCGTTTTCAAAAGAGGGCAAATTTAATAATATCGCGAGGAAAAATAACCGAAGTGAATAGCTTTGTTACTAACCATAACAAACCTAACCATTTGTGACCAGACCCTTGCACTGTCGGGCCAGGATTCAGTTGATTATTTCCGGCTCAAAGCGCGATCCCTTTGCCCAGATCAGCAGATTAGTCAGCGTAAGCAGTGCGCCAGCGACACAGACGCCATGCCAGCCCCACAGATGATAAGCGGTGGCGGAGAGCAGCGAACCCGCCGCACCACCTATAAAGTAGCTGGTCATGTAACCTGCATTCAGACGGTTACGCGCCTCCGGCATCTGCGCATAGATCACGCTTTGATTGGTGATATGGACAGCCTGCACCGCCAGATCCAGCAGCAGAATGCCGATAATAAGCGGCACCAGCTGCGCTGCGCCCCATGCAATAGCGGCCCAGGAGAGCAACATGAGCAGCAGGCCGAGTCGGGTCGTCAGCTTCGCTTTACCCCTGTCAGCCAGTGAGCCCGCCTGACGAGCGGCCAGCGCCCCTGCGGCACCGACCAGCCCCAGCAGGCCGATCTCACCTTCTGAGAAGTGATAGGGCGCGCCAGAAAGCAGAAACGCCATTGAGGTCCACAGCAGGCTGAAATTGGCAAACGCGAGGCAGCCGGTCCACGCGCGGGTGCGGATCACGCGATTACCTGCATACAGGCGAAAGATAGAGGCCAGCAGTTGTGGATAGCTCATTGGCACGGACTGCTTAACACGTGGCAGCGCTCGCCACAGCGCCAGCGCCATCACGACCATCAGCAAACTGGCTGTCCAGTAGACCGTTCGCCAGCCGCCAAGTTGTGCGAGGCCGCCTGCCACGGTGCGCGCCAGCAGAATCCCCAGCAGCAAACCGCTCATGACGGTACCAACGATTTTACCGTGCCGCTCCGGCTCGGCCAGTGTGGCAGCCAGCGGCACCAGGATTTGCGCAGCGACTGAAAACAGGCCAGTCATGACTGTGCCCAGCAGTAAAAAGAGAAATGAGTGCGAAAGGGCGATGATGACCATGCCCGCCGCAGCCAGCAGGATCATCGTCACAATCAGGCTGCGTCGTTCAAAGCGATCGCCTAACGGCACCAGCAACAGCAAGCCGCAGGCATAGCCAAGTTGCGCCGTGGTGACAATAAACCCGGCAAGGCTCACAGAGAGATCAAACTGTTGGGCGATGGTATTAAGCAGTGGCTGAACGTAGTAGTTACTGGCTACACAGAGGCCGGTTGCTACCGACATCAGAACCACTAAAGCAGGCGTCAGACCCTGGCGAGTCGCATTCATAAACAGCATCGGTCGCTAATAATCATTTGAGGTTAATAATAACTCAAAAAACTATTTCACACGCATGTTTATTAACAGGCCATACCAGTCTTAACGAGAGATTTGAACAACGGTAGAAGAGGCGTGCCCTGAGAGGGTTGTGGCAACTTACGGCTCAGGGCTTAACGTCTCACAGACAACTCAGAAGTTTAAAGCGATGGGAGTATCTTTATCCGCAATCGCAGGTCATCCTGACAATCAGGATGACCTGCCCGATCCTCAGAAATTCCAGTCTTCATCTTCGGTTTCGACCGCTTTCCCCATCACATAGGAGGAGCCTGAACCGGAGAAGAAGTCGTGGTTCTCGTCAGCATTGGGTGACAGCGCCGACAGAATGGCCGGATTTACCGCCGTCAGCTCAGCCGGGAACAGCGCCTCGTAGCCCAGATTCATCAGCGCTTTGTTGGCGTTGTAGTGCAGGAAAGTTTTCACCTCTTCCACCCAGCCGACATCGGCATAGAGCGCCTCGGTGTAAGCCACTTCATTCTCATACAGCGCCAGCAGCAGATTATAGGCGAACTGCTGCAGCTCTTCGCGACGCAGATCGTCAGCCGTGGCCAGCGCCTGCTGGTATTTGTAGCCGATGTAGTAACCGTGCACCGCTTCATCGCGAATAATCAGGCGAATCAGGTCTGCAGTATTGGTCAGCTTGCCCCGGCTCGACCAGTACATCGGCAGCCAGAAGCCGGAATAGAACAGGAACGACTCCAGAAAAACGCTGGCGATCTTCTTCTTCAGCGGATCATCCGCCTGGTAGTGTTCCAGGATGATGCGCGCCTTGTTCTGCAGCGGTACATTCTCTTCGCTCCACTGATAGGCGGCATCCACATCCTGCGTATTACACAGGGTTGAGAAGATAGAACTGTAAGAGCGCGCATGGACGGCTTCCATAAAGCTGATGTTCGACAGCACCGCCTCTTCGTGTGGCGTAATCGCATCGTCCATCAGTCCCGGCGCGCCGATCACGTTCTGGATGGTGTCCAGCAGCGTCAGGCCGGTAAAGACCCGGATGGTCAGTTGCTGCTGCTGTTTATCCAGCGTCTGCCAGGCGGGCAGATCGTTAGAGAGCGGCACCTTCTCTGGCAGCCAGAAGTTGCTGGTGAGACGATTCCACACCTCAAGATCTTTCTCATCCTGAATGCGATTCCAGTTAATAGCCTGAATTTGTTTAAGTTTCATCGTTTTCATTACAGGGAGCATGAGACGCAGCCCTGAACCTCCGTGCCCTGAAGCGCCATCTGACGCAGTCGAATGTAATAAAGCGTTTTGATCCCTTTTTTCCACGCGTAAATCTGCGCTTTGTTGATGTCGCGGGTCGTGACGTCATCGCGGAAAAACAGCGTCAGTGACAGGCCCTGATCGACGTGCTGAGTCGCTTCTGCGTAGGTATCAATAATCGCTTCCGGCCCAATCTGATACGCATCCTGATAGAGGTGGAGATTCTCATTGGTCATAAACGGCGCGGGATAGTAGACGCGACCGGTTTTACCCTCTTTGCGGATCTCTATAGGGGAGACAATCGGATGGATGCTGGAGGTGGCATGATTGATGTAGGAGATCGAACCGGTCGGCGGGATCGCCTGGAGGTTCTGATTAAACAGCCCATGCTGCATCACTGCGTCACGCAGCGCCTGCCAGTCCGCCTGGGTCGGCAGTGTCAGTCCGGCATCGGCAAACAGCCTAGTCACCCGTTCAGTGCGCGGCAGCCATTCCCGCTGCAGATATTTATCGAAGTAAACACCGCTGGCGTATTGCGAATCCGCAAAGCCGTCGAACGTCTTCTGATGCTCCTGCGCCAGTTGATTAGAGGTGCGCAACGCATAGTAGGTGATGCAATAGAAGTAGAGATTGGTGAAATCCAGCGCTTCCGGTGAGCCGTAGGCGATGCCTTCCCGCGCCAGAAAGCCGTGCAGGTTCATCTGACCCAGCCCAATGGCGTGTGAACGACGGTTACCTTCGGCGACCGACGGCACCGAGCCAATCTCGCTCATCATCGACACCGAGGTCAGGGCGCGAACCGCCACATCCACGGTGCGCCCCAGATCGCGCGAATCCATGGCGTGTGCAATATTCAGGGAGCCAAGATTACAGGAGATATCTTTGCCGATACGGCGATAGCTCAGGTCATCATGGTACTCGCTGGCGCTGTTCACCTGCAGAATCTCAGAGCAGAGGTTACTCATATTGATGCGACCGGCAATCGGGTTGCTGCGGTTCACGCTGTCCTCATACATGATATAGGGATAGCCCGACTCAAACTGAATTTCGGCCAGCGTCTGGAAGAAGTCGCGTGGCTGAATAAAGGTTTTACGGATGCGATCGTCCGCCAGCATCTCCTCATACTTCTCGCTGATACTGATATCGCCAAAGGCCTGACCGTAAATCCGCTCAACATCATAGGGCGAGAACAGCGCCATGGGTTTGTTCTCTTTCGCCAGCTGAAAAGTGATATCAGGAATAACCACGCCCAGCGACAGCGTTTTAATGCGGATCTTCTCGTCGGCATTTTCGCGTTTGGTATCCAGAAAGCGGAAAATATCGGGATGATGTGCATTGAGCCAGACTGCGCCGGCGCCCTGACGCGCACCAAGCTGATTCGCATAGGAGAAGGCATCTTCCAGCATTTTCATTACGGGGATAACGCCCGACGATTGATTTTCAATACGTTTAATCGGCGCACCAGACTCACGCAGGTTCGACAGTAGAAAGGCGACGCCGCCGCCGCGCTTTGACAGCTGCAATGCCGAGTTCACTGCGCGACCAATCGACTCCATATTGTCTTCGATGCGTAGCAGGAAGCAGGAGACCAGCTCACCGCGCTGCTGTTTGCCGCAGTTCAGAAAGGTCGGCGTCGCGGGCTGGAAGCGGCCGCTGAGGATCTCCTCCAGCAGCGCTCGCGCCAGCGTTTCATCGCCCTGAGCCAGAGTCAGTGCCACCATGCAGGCGCGCTGTTCGAAGGTTTCCAGATAGCGTTTTCCGTCAAAGGTCTTCAGGGTATAGCTGGTGTAGTACTTCCAGGCGCCCAGAAAAGTTTTGAACTCAAATCCCCACTTCTCCGCCACCTCATGCAGCTCAAGCAGAAAATCAAAATCGTACTGATTCAGCACATCCGCTTCGTAATAGCTCTCCGCCACCAGATAGCGTAAACGCTCGGCGTTGCTGGAGAAGGGGACGGTATTAGGTTGCACATGCTGCAGATAAAACTGACGTGTCGCTTCGCGATCCTTGTCGAACTGGATGCGGCCGTCAGCATCGTAGAGGTTCAGCATGGCATTGAGGGCGTGATAATCGAGCGTCACGCCGTTGAGGGTATCTGTTGTTGCCAAAATTGGGTTACTCCCGCTTTAACTTTCGCAATATCGTCAGGGGTTCCCATTAGCTCGAAGCGATAAAGACAAGGAACCTGACATTTTTTTGCAATGATGCTGCCCGCCAGGCAGTAACCGGCACCGAAGTTACGGTTGCCTGCTGCGATCACGCCACGAATACCACGGCGGTTCGCCTCATCATTAAGAAACTGAATCACCTGACCGGGCACTGCACCGCGACTGCTGCCACCGCCATAGCTGGGTACCACCAGAATATAGGGCTGGTCGATATGCAACTGATCACGGGCATCAAGCGGGATGCGCCAGGCGGGCAGGCCGAGGCGCGTGACAAACCGGTGGGTGTTTTCCGACTGGCTGGAAAAATAGACCAGCGGGAACATGCGCTTAGCCCCCGACGGCAGAAAGAGATCGCAGAGTGGCGATCTTGTCCGGGCGGAAGCCGCTCCAGTGATCGTTATCTGCCATCACCACCGGCACCTGGCGGTAACCCAGTGATTTCAGGTTGTCGATCGCTTCCGGCTCGCTGTCGAGATTGATTAACTGATAGGCGAGACCCTGACGGTCCATCGCATTTTTGGTCGCCGTGCACTGGACACAGTTATCTTTAGTGTAAATAATAATGCGCATGATTCGTATTTCCTTCTATATGCGGTTCCGATGCCCGAAAACTAAGCAGACGCGACAGGTTGCGGGCATCATTGTGACGAACATCGGGTGTCGTGCTGATGAGCTGAATACTAGATGTAGTGGTTTTTGTGGTCAAGCCCACCAGATATAGGGTTTTATGATTTGTATTTGCGCAAAAGAGGAAAAGCCAGCAGGGATGCGCCCTGCAGCCTGGAAAAATCTTTTGTAAATGTTGCTGGCAGAAAAAAGGCAAAAAAAAGCCCCGCACACGGCAGGGCTCAGGGGATTTCTCAGCGCTTAGCTTAGCGGCGTGACGCCAGCAGCACACCTACAACGATACCGAATGCGGCACCGATACCTACACCGTGCCATGGCTTGTCATGGACATAGGTATCAACCTGAGCGGTAGCATCACGCGCAACCTGTGAAACACGGTTGCTGCCGCCATTCAGTTTAGAGCGGGTCTGTTTCAGCAGCTTCTCTGCCTGACTGCGGGCTGAGTCCACTTCGTCTTTGGCGTCACTGCCGTAAGATTTCAACAGCGCTTCCAGTGAATCGGCCAGTTCGTTAACGTCCTGATTGATATCAATGTCATCGTTTTTTACAGTGCGATTAAACATTTTTTAGCTCCCTTTGATTTAAAAACGTAATACTAGTGTAGACGACCTTGAGATTAACGAGACGCGGGAGTGTTCTTTAGGGAAAATTCCGAATGCCCACTCTGTCATGCTGTTGTAAGGTTGCGAAGCTTTTGAAAGAGGAGAGGATCGAGCATGTATTTACGACCGGATGAGGTAGCGCGCGTACTGGAAAAAGCGGGTTTCGAAGTCGATGAAATTACCCCACGGGCCTATGGCTATCGCCGTGGAGAGAACTACGTTTATGTGAATCGCGAAGCGCGCATGGGGCGCATGGCTTTAGTGATTCACCCGACACTGAAAGAGAAGAGCCAGCCGTTCGCTGAACCCGCTTCAGAAATGAAGACCTGCGATCACTACACCCAATTCCCTCTCTACCTGGCGGGTGATTCACAGGAACATTACGGCATCCCGCACGGATTCAGTTCCCGCATGGCGCTGGAACGCTATATTCAAAGCGTTTTCGGCTAATGCATCAGGCCCCGCCGCGACGGGGCTCTGAACTGCCTTTCCATCCTCCCTGTTTCCTGCCGTTGCAATTACCCGCTGTGACGCGTATAAAATTGTCCACTATAGATGTTTAGACGTCCATACGGATAAAAAAGATGAGCGAACAGCCAACTCCCTCGCAGGAACAATTTAAACGCACCATGAAAGTGCGCCATCTGGTGATGTTATCGCTGGGCGGCGTGATCGGCACTGGCCTGTTTTTTAACACCGGCTATATCATTTCTACTACCGGAGCGGCGGGTACGCTGCTTGCCTATCTGATTGGCGCGCTGGTGGTCTGGCTGGTGATGGTCTGTCTGGGTGAACTCTCTGTGGCGATGCCGGAAACCGGCGCGTTCCACGTTTACGCTGCGCGCTATCTCAGTCCGGCAACCGGCTATACCGTGGCATGGCTCTACTGGCTGACCTGGACGGTGGCCCTGGGCTCCAGCCTGACGGCGGCGGGCTTCTGTATGCAGTACTGGTTCCCGCAGATTCCGGTATGGATATGGTGCCTGGTCTTCTGCTGCGCCATCTATCTGCTGAACGTCATCTCAACCCGCTTCTTCGCCGAAGGGGAGTTCTGGTTCTCGCTGATTAAGGTGGTCACGATCGTCGCCTTTATCGTGCTGGGCGGCGCAGCGATGTTTGGCTTTATCCCGATGAAAGATGGCACGCCCGCGCCCGGTCTGAGCAATCTTACCGCGCACGGCTGGCTGCCCAACGGCGTACTGCCGATTCTGATGACGATGGTGGCGGTGAACTTCGCCTTCTCAGGGACCGAGCTGATCGGGATTGCGGCCGGTGAAACCCAGCAGCCGGAGAAAGTGCTGCCGCTGGCGATCCGCACCACCGTGGCCAGGCTGATCATCTTCTTCATCGGCACAGTCTTTGTGCTGGCGGCGCTGATTCCGATGGATCAGGCTGGCATCGTAAAAAGTCCGTTTGTGCTGGTGTTCGAAAAGATCGGCATCCCGTATGCGGCTGACATCATTAACTTTGTGATCCTGACTGCAATCCTGTCAGCAGCCAACTCCGGCCTTTACGCATCGGGCCGTATGCTCTGGTCGCTGGCCAACGAAAATACGCTGCCGCGTGCCTTTTCCCGGGTGAACAAGCGCGGCGTACCCATGCTGGCAATCACTGTCAGCATGGTGGGCGGTTTGCTGGCCCTGGTTTCCAGCGTGGTTGCGCCAGACACGGTGTTTGTGGCGCTGTCGGCTATCTCTGGCTTTGCGGTGGTCGCGGTCTGGCTCAGCATCTGCGCCTCGCATTTTGTTTTCCGTCGCCGTCACCTTCAGCAGGGCAAATCGCTGGCCGATCTGGCTTACCGCGCGCCGCTCTATCCGCTGACGCCGATTCTGGGCTTTCTGCTCTGTCTGCTGGCCTGTGTTGGTCTGGCATTCGATCCAACTCAGCGTATCGCGCTATGGTGTGGCATCCCGTTTGTCCTGTTCTGCTACGCCGCATACCATCTGACCCATAAATCATCCCCGAAGCCTGAGGAGGCCAAAGATGTCGCATAACCCTGTCGCGCAGGCTTTAACAGAGTCACCATTGCTGATTCTGGATGGCGCGCTGGCCACCGAACTGGAAGCCCGCGGCTGCCATCTGGCCGATGCGCTCTGGTCAGCAAAGGTGCTGATGGAAAATCCTGAGCTCATCTATCAGGTGCACTACGACTATTTTGTCGCCGGTGCGCGTTGTGCCATTACCGCCAGCTATCAGGCGACGCCGCAGGGCTTTGCCACACGTGGTCTTGATGAAGCGCAGTCACTGGCGTTGATCGCCCAGAGCGTCGAGCTGGCGCGCCGCGCACGTCAGGATTATCTGGCGGTCCGGCCCGATGCGAAAACGCTGCTGGTGGCGGGGTCGGTGGGGCCATATGGTGCTTTCCTGGCGGATGGTTCGGAATATCGCGGTGACTATGCACTGCCGGAAGCGGAAATGATGGCGTTTCACCGTCCGCGCGTGCAGGCGTTGCTGGCGGCGGGTGCCGATCTGCTGGCCTGTGAAACCCTGCCTTCGTTTGCAGAAGCGCAGGCACTGGTGAAGCTGCTGGCTGAATTCCCGGAAGGCCGCGCGTGGTTCACGTTTACGCTGCGTGATGCCGGGCATATCAGCGACGGCACGCCGCTGTCAGAGGTGGTGAGCTGGCTGAATCAGCAGCCGCAGGTGATAGCGCTGGGGATCAACTGCGTAGCGCTGGAGAGTGTAACGCCAGCGCTGCAGCAGTTGCAGAGGCTGACCGACAAGCCGCTGGTGGTCTATCCCAACTCCGGCGAACAGTATGATGCCGGCAGCAAAACCTGGCATTCCGCGCCGTCGGGCTGCACGCTGCACGACAAGCTGGCTGAGTGGCAGCAGGCGGGCGCGAAGCTGATTGGCGGCTGCTGTCGCACCTCACCCAACGACATCGCGGCTATCGCCCGCGCTTGTCAACCGCAATAAGCTGGCTGAATCGGGCGATGATAGCCCGATTGAGACAAAGAAGGCGGTCTACACTTTGAGCACTGAACACTCTGTGGACCCCTTCATGAAACAGCGAATTCTGGCTCTGGCCGCCGCGCTGCTGCTTAGCGGCTGTGCCACCATTGTCGGCACTGAAACCCAAATGGTGCGCATCGACTCTCTGCCGCAGGGCGCGCGCTTTACCGTGCAGGATGAGCGTGGCTACGCGGTTGCGCAGGGTTTCACGCCGCAGACCGTTGAGCTGGCAAAATCCACCGGCCGCTACTTCGGCAAAAAGCACTATCTGCTGATGCTGGAGAGCCCGGGCTACGTGCCGGTTACAGTGCCAATCGAGGCTCGCGCTAACCTCTGGTATCTGCTGGGCAATATCCCATTAGGTGGATTCCCCGGCTGGTTGCTGGTCGATCCTTTCTATGGCGGCATGTACGACCTCAAGCCGGAACATCCACGTCCCTTCATGAATCCGGTTGGCGCGCGCGGCTGATCACTGCGCGGTCGGCTTCACCATTCCGCCTGGCGTTTTATGGCGTTCCAGATACTGATGCTGGAAAATGCACATGCGGATGGTGTTGCGGTACTCCCCATTGATGAAAAATTCATGTTTAAGCACGCCTTCGATCTCGAAGCCGAGCTTGGTATAGATATGGATCGCTTTTTCGTTTTCCTGATCGACAATCAGGTAGAGCTTATAGAGATTCAGAACCGAAAAGCCGTAATCCATCGCCAGCTTAGCTGCCTGGGTTGCCAGCCCTTTGCCCTGATGCGCCGGATCGATAATGATCTGAAACTCGGCGCGGCGGTGCACATGGTTAATCTCAACCAGTTCCACCAATCCCGCTTTCTGCCCGCTATGCTCCACCACAAAGCGGCGTTCCGTCTGGTCATGAATGTGCTTGTTGTAGAGATCGGACAGCTCCACAAACGCTTCATAGGGCTCCTCAAACCAGTAGCGCATCACGCTGGCGTTGTTATCCAGCTGATGGACAAAGTGCAGGTCTTCCCGCTCCAGTGGACGTAGTTTTACCGTCATCGCCTTTTCCTCTCATGAAATAATTGCCGCGAGTATACCGCATCAGCCTGGCGCTGCGTTTTGTGCTGCCGTATAGGGGCGCTGCTTTAGCGTGCAACCGCCAATAGCGCAGCGTGGCAATCAAGAAGGCTGTGAGAAAACCACACACCGTCCGGCAGGAGAGAAGAGGGGTTAAGGCCGATTAAGAGGCGAGTTACGAAATGCGCGACGAGTGAAGCAGCACCGGACGGCAGATTAACGCCGTCCGGCCGGGTTTCAGGCAGAGATCTGTTCGATGATGCGGCCCTGTGCCATACGCACCGCGCGATCGCACATATGATCGATAACATCGGGATCGTGGCTGACCAGCACCATTGTCAGACCATCCTGCTGTTTCAGATCGTTGAGCAGGTTGAGGATCTCCGCCTGCACTGACATATCCAGCGCCGATGTCGGCTCATCCAGTAGCAGGATCTTTGGCTGCAGCAGCAGGGCGCGCACGATGGCGACGCGCTGACGCTGACCGCCAGAGAGCTGATGTGGATAGCGATCTGCTAGTGCAGGATCGAGTCCGACGTGACGAAAACCCTGATCGATACGATCGTTGATATTGTCGCGTTTCAGCAGCTTCAGTGGCTCCGACAGGGTGCGACGCAGCCGGTGACGCGGATGCAGCGAGGCATAAGGGTCCTGGAACACCATCTGCACTTCCTGACGTAGCGCACCGGTAAAGGCTTTGCCCGGCTGAACCGCATGACCGGCAAGCTGCATCTGGCCCTGCCAGTGTGGGTTCAGACCTGCCAGCACCCACAGCAGTGACGATTTGCCGCAGCCCGAAGGACCCACCAGACCAAAACACTCGCCCGCGTTAACCTCAAGATTAACCTCATGCACCACGGTGCGAAGGTCATAACCCTGTTTGTGGGCGACGCTGAGATTGTGTAACTCAATCATAATTCGCCTCCAGCGCAGCGCGATCCAGCACCGGTAAAGTCTGTCCGTGGGTCGATTTACCCGGACGGCAGGCCCACAGTGTGCGGGTGTAAGGATGGGTCGCATGAGGCAGATCGGCGGCGGGCAGCGTATCCAGCAACCGGCCTTTGTACATCACCATCACCCGCTCGCAATGTTCCGAAACCTGCTGCAAATCGTGGCTGATCAGCAGCAGCCCCATGTTACGCGCTTCCACCAGACCGCGAATCAGCGCCAGCACCTGATCGCGCATGGCATGATCCAGTGCGGAAGTGGGTTCATCAGCGATCAGAAAATCAGGATCGGTGATTAGCGCGATTGCCAGCATCACGCGCTGGCCCATGCCGCCCGAGAGCTGATGCGGATACTGCTGCATCAGCCGACGCGGATCGGGCAGGCCGACCGCATCCAGAATCTCACACACTTTCTCTTTACGCTCGGCACGGCTCAGGCGGCGATGCAGGATCAGCGGTTCTTCCACCTGCCAGCCAATGGTGCGCGTCGGATTAAGGGCATATTTCGGGTCCTGCATCACCATCGCCACGCGGTTACCGCGCAGCTGGTTCCAGTGACGCTCACTCAGCGTCAGCGCATTCTCACCGGCCACCTGAAGCTGGCTGGCCTGCAGATGCAGCGCGGGCGAGAGCAGTCCCATCAGGCTGCGGGCGGTCAGCGACTTCCCGGAGCCGGACTCACCGACCAGCGCCACACGTTCGCGGCCCACGGAAAAGCTGATGTTATCGACCAGCAGTGCTTCATCACTGCGAATGGTCAGCCCTTCGGCAAGGAGCAGATTATTTTGCATGACGGGTATCCAGTCGGTCGCGCAGGCCATCGCCTGTCAGGTTAAAGGCCAGGCTGGCAAACAGAATCGCCGCACCCGGTGCAGCCGCAACCCACCACTGATCGAAGATCACTTTACTGCCTTCGGCGACCATTGAGCCCCATTCAGCCGTCGGCGGCTGAACGCCCATACCGAGGAAACCGAGTCCGGCAGCAGCCAGGATAATCCCGCCCAGGCTTAGCGCAGCGCGGACCACCGCCGTCGGCATGCAGAGCGGCAGGATATGACCGAACATCAGGCGAAAGCCCGTAATGCCCTGCATCCGCGCGGCGGCGAGGTAATCGCTGCGGCGCAGTGCCAGCGTTTCAGCGCGTGCCTGACGGGCAAACGGCGGCCAGCTGGTCAGCGCCAGTGCCAGCGCGCCGTTCATCAGGCCAGGGCCGAGAATCGCCACCAGCGCCAGCGCGATTACCAGGTTGGGCAGCGACAGGAAAATATCGGTGATGCGCATCAGCAGGCGTTCGGTCCAGCCGCCAACGTAACCGGCGGTGATGCCGATCAGCAGTCCGGCCGGAATAGTCAGCACCAGAATCAGCGATACCAGCAGCAGCGTAGGGCGTGTGCCGTAAATCACGCGCGACAGCAGATCGCGGCCAAAGCCATCGGTGCCAAACCAGTGCTGTGCTGACGGCGCCAGCAGGCGGCTCGACATGGTCTGCACATTCGGGTCGAAAGGTGCAATCAGCGGTGCCAGCAGCGCCATCAGGATAAGAATCGCGACCAGCGTCAGGCCAACGGTTAACGAGGTCACGCGTTGACGGCGACGGCGTGGCCGTAGCGTTTCGGGTTCAGAGAGTTGTTGCGTCATCGGGTTCTCGGATCGGTTAACCAGGTTAAAACATCTGCCAGGGTGTTAATCAGGATAAAGCAGCTGCCAATCAACAGGGTTGAGCCCAGAATCGCCGGCACATCGCCGGAGAACAGCGCATTGGTCATATAGCGACCCACACCCGGCCAGGCGAAGACGGTTTCGGTTAGCACCGAGCCTTCCAGCAGCGTAGCGTAGGAGAGGGCGATCACCGTAACCAGCGTGCCCAGCACGTTAGGGAATATATGGCGCAGCAGGATGCGCACCCGACCGGCACCTTTGGCACGCGCCAGCACCACATACTCTTTACTGCTCTCTTCCAGCAGCGCCGCACGCAGCAGGCGGGTAATGCCCGCCATCGCCAGCAGACCGAGAATCACCACCGGCAGCCAGAGGTGCGCAATCGCGTTGCGGAACATCTCCGGTTCACCTGAGAGCCAGCTGTCGATCAGCACAAAGCCGGTTTTCGGCTCAAGGGTATAGACCCAGATATCATCCAGTCGTCCCGGTCCGGCGGACCAGTGCAGCACCGCATAAAAGAGCAGCAGACCCAGCAGGCCGAGCCAGAACACCGGCACCGAGTAGCCCAGCAGCGAGATAAAGCGGGCGAGGTTATCGATCCAGCTGCCCGGTTTCCAGGCCGCCAGCAGCGCCAGCGCGACGCCGAATACCACCGCGAAGATCATCGCGCAGGTCGCCAGCTCAATGGTGGCCGGGAACGTGGACATCAGATCGCCACTCACCGACTGATTGGTCAGACGGGAGACACCCAGATCGCCGTGCGCCAGATGTTCGACATAGCGCCAGAACTGCATCAGCACCGGCTCGTCGAGACCCAGGTCATGACGCACCTGCGCGTAAGTCGCTTCACTGGCGTGATCGCCGGCAATCTGCTGCACCGGATCAATCGGCGACAGATGCGATAGCATAAAGGTGAAGGCAAGCAGGCCAAGCAACGTGACCAGCAGCGACAATACGCTACCGATCAGCCGTCCGCCACGCTGCCAAAAAAGCCGGGCGAACCCGGCTGAAGGGACAGACTGTGTCATTACTTAGTAACCTGCGAATAATACACCATGTCAGGGTTGATACCCTGCACGTAGCCTTTCAGGTTGTCGCGCAGGGCGATCAGGTTCTTCGCCTGCATCCCAATCACGTAAGGTGAATTTTTCATTACTTCACGCTGCATCGCTTCATACAGCGCCACGCGTTTTTTCGGATCGCTTTCTGCTGTCGCCGCAATCACCTGCTTGTTCAGCTCAGGAATATGCCAGTCTGAACGGTAAGCGATGGTTTTGCTGCCATCTTCCGGGTTGTAAGCAAACGAGGCGGCATTGGTATTGGGATCGAAGTAGTCAGAACCCCAGGCGTTCAGCGTCGCTTCATATTTATGCGCTTTCACATTGGTCGACACTTCTGAGCTCAGGCCCGGTACCACTTCCACTTTCACGCCTGCTTTGGCGAAGCTGCCCTGCAGCGCCTGTGCGATATCCAGATAAGGCGGCTGGTTGCTGGTAGAGAGCTTGAAGGTCACGTTGCTCAGGCCCGCTTTCTTCAGAATCGCTTTGGCTTTTTCCGGATCGTAGCTGTATGGCGTGTCGTTGATTGCGCCCAGGAAGCCCTTCGGCAGGAAGCTCTGATGCACGTCGAACTGACCTTTCAGCAGCTCGTTAGAGATACCTTTGTAATCCCACAGGTAGCGTGCTGCTTCCCAGAAGGCCGGATTCTTCATCGTCTCGTTTGCGCCGATGTTGAACTGGATGTAGTAGAGCGACGCCATGGGAATCGCTTCCGTCTTCACGCCTTTCTTGCCGTTCAGCGCAGCGATCTGATCGGCACCCAGGTTACGGGCGATATCGGCATCGCCCTGTTCCAGCAGCAGACGACGCGCAGCCGGTTCCGGTACGTTTTTGATCAGGATATTTTTCATCTTTGGCGCGCCCGCCGGTGAGGTCGGGTTAGCGCTGAGCAGTACCACCTGATGCATCACCACTTTACGGATCTGATACGGACCGCTGCCCGCAGAGTGAGTTGCCAGCCAGGCGTTACCAAAATCGCCGTTCTTCGCGTTCGCCATCGCGGTTTTTTCATCAATGATGGAAGAAACCGGGGCAGAGAGCAGGCTCAGCACGTAGGTCGGGCTGACGTTAGCCGTCCAGCTAATCTGCACGTGATTGTCGTCGACCTTCTTCAGGAAGCCGTCGACGTTATCTTTAGTCCAGCCAAGCTGTGTCAGGATGAAAGAGGGATCGAGGTTCAGCTTTACCACGCGGCCCAGCGAGAAGATCACATCTTCCGGACGCAGTGGGTTGCCGGTAGAGAATTTCGCATCTTTGCGCAGTTCAAAGGTCAGGCTGCGGTTGTCGCTGCCGGGCTGCCATGAGGTCGCCAGAGTAGGCTTCAGGTCCACCGGGTTCTGCGGATCGGACTGGACCAGACGCTGATAGATGTTTGTAAAAGCCTGAACGCTGGTCAGTTCAAACCCTTTGGCCGGATCGAAGCTGTCGGCGTCGTCAGTAGATTGTGCAATTACCAGCGTATCTTTTGGTGTTGCGGCCTGTGCTGTGAAGGCGCCAGCCAGCGTCAGCGCCAGCAGTGATGGAATTATAGTTTTCATGAAATTTCCTTGCCTCTAAAAAGTTACGCGAGTTTACGAAAGGGCCGGTGTGAAGAATAGTCGAATATGGGCTAATCATATGCCAAAAGGTTATAAGGGTTACCTGCTGGTTATAAGAAGATCGCCACTCTGTTAACGAAGCGGTAAGCTGAGCAGAAACAAAACCTCAACGAAACCATTATTCAGGTTATTATTGCTTTACCGCAGCCAGACGCTCTTTATAATGGCTGCAGATAATTTCAGGAGAATTCAGTTGGACAGTGATACCCGATTAACTTTAATTCTGGCAAGCTGAATTTTCTTTGCTGCTTGCCAACCGGCGAGCAGCGATCCCCGCTTTAATTAACGATCGCGCTCCTTTTTTAAATCCTGTCATTCACAGGAGTGCGCGTTATGCTGCTGTTTATATTCGCTCTTTTTCCTCCGCCCCGATTGGCGTAGCGCAGGCTACGCCCGATTGACGATCTCAGACTTTCAACATGCTGCGTTTAACCGGCGTCGGCTAATCCTGTGCGCGTCATTATTTTGCGTGCAGGCGGAATAACGTGATTATTCCTGGAGGTCACCGCATTAAATAACCCGGCTTCGCCAGGTTTTATCCATGCACCTTATTTTGCGTGCAGGACAACTATTGCTTTAAATCAGGGAGATGTCGAAATGAGCGACATGAAACTGGAGCAGGTTGCGATCACTTCATCCGGCAACCGTAACGATAAAAAAAGTAAAAAAATGTTTGCTGTAGCACAGCAGGCAGGCCAGCACGTTGAGACGACGCTGGCAAACCTGCGCAGCCACCATCAGGGCCTGACTCAGGCTGAAGCGGCAAAGCGCCTGAGCCTGTACGGCCGCAATGAAGTCGCGCATGAGAAAGCGCCACCGGCGCTGATTCAGCTGCTGATGGCGTTTAATAACCCGTTTATCTACGTATTGCTGGTCCTGGCGCTGGTGAGTTTTGTAACGGACTACTGGCTGCCGCTGCGCGCTGGTCAGGAGACCGATCTTTCCGGGGTGATCATCATCTGCACCATGGTGATGCTCAGCGGGTTGCTGCGCTTCTGGCAGGAGTTTCGCACCAACCGTGCGGCGCAGGCGCTGCAGTCACTGGTTCGTAGCCAGGTTACCGTGCTGCGGCGTGAGGCGGACAGCGAAACCGCACAGCGCCAGGATGTGGATATGAGTGAACTGGTGCCGGGCGATATTATTCTGCTCAGCACCGGCGACCAGGTGCCAGCCGATGTGCGCCTGCTGAGCTCACGCAACCTGTTTATCAGTGAAGCGGTGCTGACCGGCGAGTCGCTGCCGGTTGAGAAACACAGCAGTGATGCGGGTATTGACGGCACAGGCCAGACTGCTAAAGAGCTGCTGGCGTCAGCGAATATCTGCCTGATGGGCACCAGCGTAGCCAGCGGTACAGCCAGCGCCGTCGTCGTCGCGACCGGTGGCGAAACCTGGTTTGGCTCGCTGGCCTCATCGCTGACCGGAAGCCGTCCGCAAACTGCATTTGATCGCGGGGTGAACAGCGTCAGCAAACTGCTGATCCGCTTTATGCTGGTGATGGTGCCGGTGGTGCTGCTGATAAATGGCTTCACCAAAGGTGACTGGATGGATGCCACGCTATTTGCACTGGCGGTTGCGGTCGGGCTGACCCCGGAAATGCTGCCGATGATTGTCAGCGCCAACCTGGCCAAAGGCGCAATTGCGATGTCTCGTCGCAAAGTCATCGTTAAAAAGCTCAATGCCATTCAGAACCTTGGGGCAATGGACGTGCTCTGTACGGATAAAACCGGCACGCTGACTCAGGACACCATTCTGCTGGCGCATCATCTGGATGCACAGGGCAATGAAGATGCTCAGGTCCTGCTGCTGGCATGGCTGAACGGCAGCAGCCAGAGTGGCGCGAAAAACCTGATGGACCGCGCCGTACTCAGCGCGGGCGATAAAATCATTTCGCAGTCTCTGCGCAGCCAGTTTCAACTGGTGGATGAGTTGCCGTTTGATTTTGATCGCCGCCGGGTTTCAGTGCTGGTGGAAGATCTGGCTCAGCATCGTTCACAGCTGATCTGCAAAGGCGCAGTCAAAGAGATGCTGGCGGTAAGTATCGCCGTGCGCAAGGGCGATGCGGTCGTTGCACTGGATGCGGCGCAGCGAGCGGCGCTGCTGACACAGACCGAACACTATCATCAGCAGGGTTATCGTGTGCTGCTCGTTGCAACCCGTGATGAGGAGCTGCGCGCGCCGCTCAACGACAGTGACGAGCGCGATCTGGTTATTCAGGGCATGCTGACCTTCCGCGATCCGCCAAAAGCCAGCGCGGGTAAAGCGATTAAAGCCCTGCGCGACAGTGGTGTGGCGGTGAAAGTGCTGACCGGCGACAACCCATTGGTGACGCTGCGTGTCTGTGCCGATGTCGGACTGACCGATCCGGCGATGCTGACCGGCGATCAGATTGAGGCGATGAACGATGACGAACTGGCGCAGGAAGTGGAACGTTGCACGCTGTTTGCCCAGCTGACGCCACTGCAGAAATCACGTCTGGTGCGGCTGATGCAGCAGAATGGTCACACCGTCGGTTTCCTGGGAGATGGCATTAATGACGCGCCTGCACTGCGGGCGGCGGATACCGGGATTTCCGTGGACAGCGCGGCAGATGTGGCGAAAGCCTCCTCGGACATCATCCTGCTGGAGAAAGATTTACAGGTACTGAATGAAGGTGTCCTCAAAGGACGCGAGACCTTTGGCAACATCATCAAGTACCTGAACATGACCGCCAGTTCCAACTTCGGCAATGTTTTCTCGCTGCTGGTGGCCAGTGCCTTTATTCCGTTTCTGCCGATGCTCTCCATTCATCTGCTGATTCAGAACCTGATGTATGACATTTCCCAGCTGGCACTGCCGTGGGACAAGGTTGACCGTGAGTTTCTGAATAAGCCGCGTAAATGGGATGCCGGCAACATTAAACGCTTCATGCTGTGGATGGGGCCGACGTCGTCAATTTTTGACGTCACGACCTTTGCGCTGATGTGGTTCGTTTTTGGCGCGAATCATGCGGGCGTGCAGTCGCTGTTCCAGTCCGGCTGGTTTATCGAGGGATTGCTGTCACAGACGCTGGTAGTGCATATGCTGCGTACCCGGAAGATTCCGTTTATCCAGAGTCGCGCCACCTTACCGGTGATGCTGACCACGCTGACGATTATGGCGCTGGGCATCCTGATTCCGTTCTCACCGCTGGGCGCGATGGTCGGTCTGGTGCCACTGCCATGGCAATACTTCCCGTGGCTGGTGCTGACGCTGTTCAGCTACTGCCTGGTGGCGCAGGGAATGAAACATTTCTACATCCGCAGGTTTGGTCAGTGGTTCTAGGGAGGAGAAGATGAAAAAAGGCAGGCTCGATAAAGTTTTTGTCGGCGTGATGATTATCGGCTTAACTCTGATTGCGCTGACGGTCGTGGTGCGATGATAGCGTTGTAAAACTGCGAACATTAAAAGGCAGCGAGGCGACTCACTGCCTTTTTTATTAATGGGCGATTACTCTTCGTCGCGCTCACGGCTGGCACGCTGGCGTTCGTAATATTCATCCTCTGCAGTGATGATCTCATCCATCAGCGAATCCATATCAACCACGCGCTCCTCTTCCACAAACTCTCCGGTAAGCGGCGTTTCTGGTGTGAGCTTGCCATCCTCATACAGCAACCAGATCTCTTTGGCATAGCGCGTCTTAAGCAGCTGCGGAGCGAACTGACCATAGTATGAAGTGATATTGTTTACGTCACGTTCGAACATCGACTCGGCATGGTTATTGGCCGCCGCATCAACCGCCTGGGGCAGGTCAATAATCACCGGTCCCTGATCGTCCAGCAGCACGTTGAACTCGGATAAGTCACCATGCACGATACCTGCACAGAGCATGCGAACGATGTTACGGATCATGGTGTTGAAATCGGTGATTGCCTGCTCTTCGGAGAGCATGACATCGCTGAGGCGCGGCGCAACCGCACCGTTGGCGTCAGTCACCAGCTCCATCAGTAACACACCGTCGATGCAGAGAAAAGGCTGAGGTACACGAACACCGGCGTTAGCCAGGCGGAACAATGCGTCTACTTCGGCAGTCTGCCAGGACTCTTCCTGCTGCTTACGGCCAAATTTCGTGCCTTTCTGCATGGCGCGGGCGTTACGGCTGTTGCGGGTTTTACGTCCTTCCTGATACTGCACCGCCTGCTTGAAGCTACGCTGAGTCGCTTCTTTATAGACTTTGGCGCACTGCACCTTGCCGCCGCAAAGCACGGTATAGACGTCTGCTTCTTTGCCGCTTTTCAGCCGCTGCAGGACATCGTCAATCAGGCCGTCATCGACCAGTGGCTGGATTCTGTTTGGGATTTTCATGCGGCTTTATACCTTATTTCACCCACTTTTCGTATCAATTTGCGATGATGGAAATATTGGCAATGACTGAACAAAGAATCTGATTCTACCCTGGAATGTAGCTTTATGGGGATGATCCTTGATGACCAGCGCGTTTGACCTTTGTTTTTTCATAAACAATGGATTAGCTGGAAGAGCAGGGCAGTTTTGTCTGCACGAGTATCGTTTTCTGGCCACTGCGCACAGCTGGCAGGGATGATGTATCCGGGGAAAAACCTGTAGAGCAGACCGAAGCGGTCTGTCAGGCCAGCATCCTGCTCACAGAAAACTGGCCCACCTGCGGGATTATTTCAGGCTTTTAAGCACGTTAACCGTGCTGTCGATGTCGATCTCATCTTCAGAGAAGGTCAGCGTGGTTCCCTGGAATGTGGTCACCGCCAGCTTTTTCAGCGAGCGCATTTCATTCGCTTTCGTGTCAGATTTCGGCCGGATGTTATTCAGTAACAGGCCGACTGACAGCACCGCGTTCTCTTTATCGACACCGGCATCGACCGGGACTTCTTCGCTGTAGACCAGGTAAGATTTGATCGAGGTGATCTTCAGCCGCTCGCCTGCGATATAGATGTATTTGCTTGTCGGCGCGACTTTCACCGCATAGGCAGATAAGCCTTTGTTGTTGGTGGTGGGTTCAAAGGTCACCGCCGCATCTTTTTTGATCAGGTCAGGGTTGGCGACCTTAATCACATGAAAATAGCGGTTATCGCCGTTTTCATCTTTGATAAAGCCAAAACCTTTATCTTCAAACCACGTTGTGATCGTTCCGTTCATCGCCATTTTTGCCTGCTTAATCTACTCAGTTTTTTACAGCGCGCAGTGTAAAACACAATGCCTGCACAGACTATATAAGTCTGGATGATAATTTTCAGCTGCGCCAGGGAGCGACGGTATGGCGCTCACTCGTCTGGCGATGAGTAACAGTTACTCGTTGCCCCAGCGGTTCAGGAACTCCGCGATATCATCAATACGCTGCTCATCAATGCCGGCTTCACGCGCCATATCCTGCTGCGACGCTTCACTGATCTCTTCGTTGTTCATCAAACGGGTGATCAGCAGCTGGAAGTAATGCGCCAGCGGGGTACGTTCTGCTTCGCTTACCGGCTTAGCAGACTCCGTCGCATACTCATCTGCGACATCATAATATTTGAGAGAAATTTCGTTATTCATAGGGTGTCCGCAGCGTTGAAGTTACGTTAAGGCCTCACCGTCGTTCGTGGCATGGCTCAAAAGGAGATTATTTCGTGTTTGGGCGGGAGCTGTAAAGGGGGAAGGGCTTCAGCGCACATCTTCAGGCGTTGAGCATTTTATACTGAGCAAAAAACGATTCCCCTCCTGATAACTGATCGCCGGGCTGTAACGCCATCAACACGTCGCAGCACGACGGTTTCCTGCCAGGCGCGTGAGGAGATGCCCGATGAGCACTCTCCTGAAAAGCCTCGCGCTGTTCAGCGCGAGTTCAGAGTGGAACTGATGAAGATCAGCTTGCCGGTCTGCATCACGCGATTACGCTCTCAATCGGCTCGATAATACATTCCGGGTGCGCCTGCAGCCGCGCGAAAGCCTCGGCATACGAGGGCATTGAGTCGGCTGCGCCGGCACGTTCGACACAGAGTGAGGCAAATGCCGCAGCAAATCGCGCCGCCTGGGGCAGATCCTCGCCGGACGCGAGCCGGGCGGCAAGCGCGCCATTAAACGCGTCGCCAGCACCTGTGGTATCGCGCGGCTGTGCCGGAAAAAGCGGAATACGCTGCTGCTGCGCAGGTGTAGAGAGCAGGGCGCCAGCAATGCCCAGCGTGATAATGACCTGACGCGCACCCTTACGATGCAGTACCTCAGCGGCGCGACGTGCGCTGGCAAAATCAGTAACAGTTACCCCGCTAAGCTGGCTCGCTTCCGTGCTGTTAGGCGTCAGCAAATCAACCTTTGCCAGCAGCGCATCGCTGATTTTTTGCCACGGCGCCGGGTTGAGAATCACAAAGGTGCCGCTGGCACGCGCGTTATCAACCATGCGTTGAATGGCACTCAGGTTGTTTTCCAGCTGTACCAGCAGAATATCGGCAGCGGCTACCGTAGGCTGGCAGCGCGTCACCTCTGCAGCGGTCACGGTGGTATTGGCGCCCGGATAGACAGAAATCATATTTTCAGCATCGTCGCCTGCGACGTAAATCAGCGCGTTACCAGTGGGTTTCTCTTTACAGGTAAACAGCGTAATGGCGTCAAAGCCGGTTTTCTCCAGATGACGTCGCGCGAAAAGGCCAAAATCGTCATTGCCCACTTTACCGATGTAGTGCACCCGAGCACCAGCGCGCAGCGCCGCCGTAGCCTGATTGGCGCCTTTACCGCCCGCGCCCATCATGCTGTTGTGCGCTGTCAGCGACTCCCCTGGTAGCGGAAAGCGACGCATCACGGCAACAACATCGAGGTTAAAGGAACCGAAAACACATACTTTTCCTTTCATCCTGCGCTCCTGAACAGGCGTTCGGCGGCGAGACAGGCACCGCGACAGCCCGTGTAGTCGGTTGAGTGGCTGAAAATGATCTTCAGGTTTTCGCGCGTGACCGGTGGCCGCAGATGCTGCTGAATCTGGTTGCGCAGCAAAGCCAGCGGAAAATCATCCATCGCCAGCACGCCGCCGCCGAGGATCAGATATTCCGGGTCGAGTATATTCATCTCAGTTGCAATCAGCTGCGCCAGTCGTCGCACAAACGCCTGAAGTTCAGGCTGGTCGCCGTGATGGGTAAACAGCGCAGAAATAGGCGTGTCGGCGGCGTTCAGCGCGGCCCAGTGACTCAGCCAGTGGCCTGAGGTCAGGGTCTCCGCGCAGCCGCGATTACCGCACGGGCAGGGAAGATCATTGCCTGCCACCGGCACATGCCCCAGTTCGCCAGCACCGCCATGCTCGCCATGATAAAACTGCCCATTGAGCCACAGACTGTTGCCCATTCCGGTGCCGGGATACAGGCCGACGGCGTTATCCGGCAGTTGCTCCAGCTGCAGCAGATCCCACAGCATCAGATGGTTCACATCTTTGTCCATCGCCACGGGCACACCGAGCTCCGCTGCCAGGCGTGCCGCCACAGGCTGGTGGTCCAGCGCCTGGATAAAAGGCAGCGAAATCACCTGCATTCTGTCGCGGCTGAGGATACCCGGCAGTCCCAGCATAATGCCGCTGACCGGCTGCTGTTCCAGCGTTTCATCAATAAGCTGAGCCAGTGCCTGCAGCGCGTCGGGCTGCCGGGCCCAACTGGCGGTGGGCACCTTGCGAAAGCTGCTCCAGACACCTCCCGCTTCCATGAGCTGCAGCCGGGTACCGGTGCCGCCAATGTCGATACCGAGCCAGCGCGGTTTCATGCAGACACCTGCGCCAGCCCCTGGGCTTCATCAATGCTGTCGCGCATCATCTTCCAGGCAGTGGCTAAATCGTCATGAATGTTAAATAAGCCCGAGGTACCAACAATCAGGACTTCTGCGCCCGCGCCAATAAGCTGGTGATAAGTGCGGGTGTTACAGGAGCCGTCAATCTCAATCAGATAGTGATATCCGTGCTGCTGCTTCAGTGCTTTCAGCTCACACACCTTTTCAACCATTTCCGGGATAAAAGGCTGGCCGGCGTAGCCCGGATCCACCGTCATCACGGTGATCTTGTCGAGCAAATGAATATAGTGCTGAATATATGAGATTGGAGTGGCTGGATTGAGCACCACGCCCACTTTTTTACCATAACTGCGGATCAGATTAATGACGCGAAACGCGTCGCGGTTGATCGTCTCCGCGTGCGGACAGATATAGTCAGCCCCCGCTTTTGCAACCGCCTCGATAAAATTAGTCGGCTCTTCCACCATCAGATGCACGTCGATCGCTACACGGGTGAAAGGACGGATCTGCTCAATGAAGAAAGGGGAGAGCGTTATATTTTTAACGTAATGACCATCCATGATATCCACATGAAGAAAGTCAGCGCGCGAGTCGAGAACCTGTAGCTGGTGCTTGATCTCCATCAGGTTCATACACATCAGTGACGGGGAGATTTGAGTACGCATCATACTTCCTTCTTTTCAGACAGAGGATTAAGCACCGCGGCCAGCCTGCTGAGCTTAACTGCACGGTGTTCGTTGAATCGGATTTTAAATTGTTTAAAGGCGAGGACCACAATCAATACCGCGCCCCACATTGCCAGGCTGACGTGCTGACTGATGTTCATCAGATTGAAACCGGTTGAAAGTACCTGCAGCGCAATCAGTGCCAGCACCACACCGGTGACGCGACCGAATCCGCCGTTGGGATCGGTGCCGCCAAGAATAATCGCCAGCACCGTCAGTAACAGATAAGCATCGCCGTAACCCATGCGCGCGGAGTTAAAGCGCGCCATCATAATCAGGCCTGCCAGTACGCAGAGCAGGCTGGAGATCACATAGACCAGCATCACCATGCGATGGGTATTGATGCCGCTGAACCAGGTGGCGTTGATATTGCTGCCGCCCATGTAAATGCATTTTCCCGCGCGGGTTTTACCGAGAAACAGTGCCAGTAGCGCGGCGGCGATCAGGAATACCCAGAGCGGCAGCGGCATACCCAGCAGCGTATCAGCACCCAGCGCCTGTACCACCGGCGGCATGCCGCTGACGGCAGCCCCTTTTGTCAGCCAGATGCCGATGCCGTTCAGCGTCATCATCGTTGCGAGTGTGACCAGAATCGGATGCGCGCCGATTCGTGTTACCATCAGACCCGTTACCACGCCGATTACGGCGGCAATCAGCATGGCGCCAATGATGGCGATGAAAAGCCAGAGCAATTGCAGCGCCATGCCGGCTCCGGCGGGCAGGGCGCTCATCAGCGTCGAGGCGATAAACAGCGCCGTCAGGTTAGCGGTCGCGATAATGGCAAGGTTCAGGCCGCCGCTGAGGATGGCGATAAACATCGCCAGTGTGAGTAAGCCCAGCTCCGGCAGCTGAAATGCCATACTCATAAAGGTTGAGTCGGTCAGGAAGCGACCCGGCAGCATCACCGTAAAGATGGCCAGCGCCAGCGCGATAAGCAGCATCAGGCCGATGTTGGTGCCGTCCGGGCGCAGTGCAGTCAGTGATTTCATCATCAGTGCCCTCTGTCACACGAAACTGACGTCAGTTTCTTCGCGTTTTTTGTAATGGGTCACGGCGATCGCAATCATGATGACGCCGCCAACCACGATATTCATGAAGTAGTTCGATACTCCCACCAGATTGAGGCCGTTCTTCAGAATGGCGATCAGGAAAACCCCCATCAGTGTGCCGCTGACTGTGCCTTTGCCGCCCATCAGGCTGGCGCCGCCCAGCACTGTCGCCGCCAGGACATCAAGCTCACCGCCAACCAGCGCATTCGGCACCACTTCGCCCATGCGATAGACCTGTACCAGCCCGCCAATCGCCGCCATCGCGCCCAGCCAGCCATAGGCGAAAACGTGGATCAGTCCAACGCGAATACCAATACGACGGGCTGACTCCGCATCCCCTCCGACGGCGTAAAGCTGACGGCCCAGATTGGTTTTGTTCAGCAGCAGGGCCGTTACTGCAGCAATCAGCAGCATCGTGACCAGGGGCAGGCCCACCTGAAAGCTCTCTCCCTGCCAGCTGAACGGCAGCACGTTGCGCAGCGTGATCCACCACTCCGGCAGCGAATAGAGGCTGCGGCCACCGGTTACCCACATCAGCAGTCCGAACAGCAGCGATTGCATGCTGATGGTGATGATGATGGAGACCACCCGCAGCGTGGTAATCAGGAGCGCATTGATTACGCCGAACAGCGTGCCGCACATCACCGCCAGCACAATGCTGAGCAGCGCATTATCGAACTGGAACTGCACAAAGAGTGACGCAAGCAGGTACTGCACCACGGAGGCGACAGCCGCAAAGGAGATATCAATACCGCCGGTGACCAGCACCACAAACAGACCCAGTGCAAAGATGCCGGTGACGGCATAGCTCTCAGCCAGATCCAGCAGATTCTGCATGGTGAGAAACTGATCGCTGGCAACCGAGAAAAACAGAATGAATGCCAGCAGTACCCAGGCGAGCCAGCCCTGACTGGAGTGCGGACGAAAACGGGAAAAGTCAGGCATTGATCACCTCCGCCAGCTGCTGCTGCTCGACGCTATCAGGTTGGTATTCGGCATGGATCGTGCCATCGCGGAAATGCAGGATGCGGTCGCAGTTGTACCAGACCTCTGGCACCTCATCGGAGATCAGAATGATCGACAGGCCCTCTTTCGCCAGCTCATGGATCAACTGGTAAATACTGGCCTTGGCACCCACATCTACCCCAACGGTAGGCGAGTCGAGGATCAGAATACGCGGCTGCGTCAGCACCCATTTCGCCAGCACAATTTTCTGCTGATTGCCGCCGGAGAGGGTAGAAATGGCGAGGTTCGGATCGGCCACGCGCACGCCAAGCTGCTGTATCCACTGCAGGATCAGCTTGTTCTTGCGGTATTCATCAATCAGGTGAAACCGGTTCTGGAGTTTGTCGAGAATCGGCAACACCATGTTGTCTGCCACCGACTGCTGCTGCACCAGGCCCAGTGTCAGGCGATCTTCCGACACATAGCCGATACCCGCTTTGATTGCATCTTCATGGCCGCGAAAGCGTACCGGCTTACTGTCGAGCCAGATTTTACCGCTGTCGGGACGTGTCATGCCGAATAGTGAGAGTGCCAGTTCAGTGCGTCCGGAGCCGAGCAGGCCGCACAGCCCAAGCACCTCGCCTTCATACAATTTAAAATTGACGTTGTGATATTGGCCGGCGCGGGTTAAATCCTCTATCTCCAGAATGGCGCGGTCATCGTTGCGCGTCGGCGCTTTCAGCTGATAGTCGAGTTTCAGACCGGTCATCAGCTCCGTCAGGTGGTGCGGCGTCATCTCCCGCGCGGGCCAGCAGCCCATTTTGCGCCCGTCACGGATTACCGTAACGCGGTCAGAAATCTCCAGCACTTCATCAAGACGGTGGCTGACAAACACCACGCAGATATTTTTATCTTTCAGATAGCGCACGGTTCGCAGCAACTGATTCACTTCGGTGCGGGTCAGAGAGGCGGTGGGTTCATCCATGATCACCAGCCGCGCATCGGCGACCAGGGCACGGCAGATCGCCACCTGCTGACGCTGCGCGATGGAGAGCGCTGCGACCTTCTCATCCAGATCGAGATCAAACTTCAGCTCGGTAATAATGTTGCGCGCGCTTTCCCGCAGGCGTGCGCGATGGTGCCAGCGCAGCAGGCCGTTGAGGTTATGCTCAAAGGCGATGTTCTCTGCCACGCTCAGGTTGGGAAACAGCGACAGATCCTGATAAATCACCTGGATACCGAAGTCGCGCGCCTGCCGGGTAGTCAGGCGCGGCAGTGGCGCGCCGTCGCCCAGGGTGATGCGGCTGCCGCTGTCCGGGGCGTGCACCCCGGAAATCACTTTGATCAGAGTGCTCTTGCCACAGCCGTTGGTGCCAGCGAGACAGTGCACTTCGCCTGCCAGTAAAGTCAGGGAGATATCGCTCAGCGCGCGGTTACCACCAAATGTTTTCGACAGGTTATCGAGCGCAATCAGTGTCTGTGGAGTGACCTCTTGCATATCAAAGCCCCATTTTTACCAGTTTTGGCAGGTTTTCTTTATCCAGACTCTCTGTGTTGTTACCGAGAATGGTGTGGGTCTTTTCATCCACTTTTACCTTGCCCAGCCCCTCAATCGTCATGCCGTCAGTAATCGGCTCTTTCTTCTGCATCATGTCGGCAATACGCACAAAGACTTCGCCCGCGGTCTCAGGATTCCAGATGTAGCCGCCTTTGATGGCGTTACGCTGAACCAGGGAGGCACCCTGTCCCGGACTGAAAGAGCCAAGGACACAAACCTGATCGATTTTTTTACGGTTCATGACCGCACGTCCGGCACCGATTGGCCCCTGCGAACCAAACGCAAGGATGCCTTTCAGATCGGGATATTTTGACATCAGCTCATTCGTGGTACGGATGGAGTCATCCAGTGATTCACCAACGCCAAATTTGTCGGTGACCAGCTGCATTTTGGGGTAGTGCTCTTTCTGATAAGCGAGTGCGGCGTCAGTCCACTGCTGATGCAGCGGCACCGTCAGGCTGCCCACATACATGGCGTATTTGCCTTCATCGTGCATGCACTTCGCCAGTGCTTTCATATGATTGATGCCATGGGTTATCGCATCGACCAGTTCAAAATCCCAGTTGGCGCCCTGCTGACCGGGAGACTCATGGGTAATGACTTCGATACCGGCATCGCGTGCCCGTTTCAGCACTGGCTCCAGCACTTTTGGATCGTTGGGGACTACGCCGATGATATCGACTTTCTGCGCAATCAAATCTTCAATGGCACGCACCTGAAGTGCCGGGTCAGCGGCAGTAGGTCCGACCATCCACGCATCAATACCGCGCTTCGCTGCTTCACTTTTAATGCCGGTTTCCATGGCATTGAACCAGGGAATACCGCCAATTTTGACCACAATACCCATACGCAATTTATCAGCAGCTTGCGCGCCCGTGGCGGCAAACAGAGCAAGTAAAGAGCAGGCGATAAGATGTTTTTTCATACAGACTCCGGGTTAATTTTTAATTAGCTGCATGGATTGATAACGCTGTGAACAGACGATGACATTGACGCCATTCCACGCCAGTTCCTGTTCAAGCTCTTTATCTTTTAATTGGTCAGTAATAAGAAAATCGACATCGCGGTAATGACATATTCGGGCGAACGAGGGCCGGAGAAATTTACTGCCATCCATTAAAAGATGTTTTTTTTCGGCGGCCAGCAGCATCTGTTGTTTCAGGTGCGCATTATTCTCATTGCCTTCGCGTAAATATCCGTCGTTACCCAGACTGCTACAGGAAAAAAATATTTTATTAATCTGAAATTCCCGCAGTGGTTGCTCAGCCACCACCCCATGGAAAGCCTCATCACGATCGGAATATTCACCGCCCAGACAGATAGTGCGAATACTGCCGCGAGCGGCAAGCGTCTGTACGATGCGCAGCGAATTGGTTAATACCGTTAATTCAATGTCTGGCAACTGTCGCGCCAGATACCAGCAGGTGGTACTGCTATCCAGTAAAATACAGTCGCCGGGACTGATAAAGTCGAGCGCGCGTTTGGCAATAATCATTTTTTCATCAACGTGCTCGTTAATTCGCTGCCGAAAAGTTAATTCACTTTGGTTAGCGATTCTGCTATTTCCTTGTGTGCCAGTGTTCTGTTTTTTTATCAGAACGGCGCCGCCATGGCTGCGTTGTAATAAACCTCGCTTTTCAAGCTGGCTTAAATCACGCCGAATTGTTTCCTGTGAAACCTGACACAGAGTGACCAGTTCTGAGACAATTACCCGGCCATTTATATTAATCTCATTAATAATTCTTTGCTGTCTTTCAATCGGCAACATACTTATCCTCCGATGGATATAAAGTACTGGAAGCAGACACGGGAAAATGTGGACTGGGCAGGAGTCCACGTGGGTAAATTGCGCTGGCGTTTATAAGGTGATGAAGTCGAAATATTTCATGAAAAATATTGCGGCTCATTACATTATTTAGTGATTGATCTCACATAATTAGCCTTATACGGCAGGTAGCAATCACCAAAAGGGTTAATAAACTATATAGACATTGTTGCTATGGCGTGACTGTTTATGACCGTTTGTGTGGGTTTGACCGTTTAAATCCACACCTGGCTTTCTCAGCGTCCCTGTTAAGTCACCTGAGGGTGAGGGAAAGATAAAAAATAACAGACTCAGTCCTGGTGATTCAGACGAAAATCAAGCTGTTCCGGCAATGGTTCTCCCGCTGAGCGCTTTCTACTTTTATGATCACGAGACTGCAGTAATGGAATGCGCAGCCTCGTTCACGCTATTCATCTTTCAGTTTTGTGACTCTCTGACCGTTGTTTATGGGCGCTTTAGTGCGCTCAATCATCGGGTTGCGCACAAATGTAAATGTAATTGATAATAGTTATCGTTTACATTATTGTTCGATTCTCTTCAGGGAAACGCAAAGGAATCGGAAGAAGATGAATTATCCTCAGAAACTAGTAAAAGTGCTTTCTGGCAAGCAGATGGTTGCCGGATTCGCAGGCCTCACGTTCGGTTTGCTCAGTGTAACGGCACAGGCGGTCACCGTCACAGACGTTGCGGGACGCACGGTTACCGTGCCGGATGATGTTCAGCGTGTGGTACTCGGAGAAGGCCGCTTGTTCTTCGCTCTTTCGCTGCTTGAGGGCCAGAAACCGTTTGACCGAATCGTCGGCTGGCAGGGCGATTTCCGTAAACTTGACCCGCAAACCTACGCCACCTATCGGGCGAAGTTCCCGCAAATCGACAACATCCCGTTGATCGGCACGACCAGTGCCGACACCATCAGCCCTGAAAAAGTGCTGACGCTGAATCCTCAGCTGGCGATTTTCGGTTTGTCGGGTCACGGTCCCGGCAAAGGAAGTGAGCTGGTGAAACAGCTGCAAAACGCCGGTGTGCCCGTGGTGTTTGTGGACTTCCGCACCTCTCCGCTCAAAAACACTCTGCCGAGTATGGAACTGCTGGGCAAAGTACTGAATCGTGAGAAACAGGCGCAGGAGTACATCCGCTTCTATCAGGAAAATATTAAACGCGTCACCGATGTGACCCGCGATATCCCGCTGCAGAATAAACCGAAAGTCTTTATCGAACTGCGAGCCTCCACAGCAGATGAATGTTGCCGCTCAGCCGGTAACGGCAACATGGGTGATTTTATCGATCTGGCGGGTGGCGTGAATATCGCCAAACCTCTGCTGCCGGGCGCGCTCGGTCAGGTGAATCTGGAAAAAGTCATTGCCGCGCAGCCGGATGTCTATCTGGTCAGTGGCGGTGCCAGACCGCCCAAAGCGGGCGATCCACAGCCGGTCAGTTTAGTGCTGGGTGCGCAGACCACACCAGAACAGGCAAGCGCCAGCCTGAAGCCGCTGATGGCGCGTAAAGGCATCAGCACGCTGAAAGCCGTGCAAGAGGGGCGCAGTTTTGGTATCTGGCACAACTATTACAACTCTCCCTATAACGTGCTGGCCGTTCAGTACTTTGCCAAAGCATTTTATCCGCAAAAGTTTGCCGGGCTCGATCCGCAGGAAACACAAAAACAACTTTATAAACAGTTCCTCGCTGTCGAACCGACCGGCACTTACTGGACAAAGTAAAAGGAACTTTGCCCCGGCTGCCGGGGCGTTTTACCTCTCGGAGAGACAAAATGGTTAAGACTAAATTTACACCTGCCGTTAAAGCAGGGCTGTTTGCACAACTGATTGCTGCCACGATGCCGGTGATGGCGGAAGAGGCCAGCGAGGTGAAAGAAAATGAAGATCAGATGGTGGTTACAGCCTCCTCTGTCGAACAAAATCTCAAAGATGCCCCCGCCAGTATCAGCGTAATCACACGCGAAGATCTGCAGAGAAAACCGGTACAAAACCTCAAAGAGGTGCTGAAAGACGTTCCCGGCGTACAGCTCACCAATGAAAGCGATAACCGACAGGGTGTCAGCATCCGCGGACTGGGTAGCAGCTACACGCTGATCCTGGTCGACGGCAAACGCGTAAATTCCCGCAACGCGGTTTTCCGCCATAACGATTTTGATCTGAGCTGGATCCCGGCAGAATCGATCGAACGTATTGAAGTGGTGCGCGGGCCGATGTCCTCTTTATATGGATCCGATGCGCTGGGTGGTGTGGTCAACATCATCACCCGTAAAGTCGGCACCCAGTGGCACGGCACGCTGAGCGCAGACACCACCGTTCAGGAACATCGCGATCGCGGTGACAGCGGCAACGGCAATTTCTTTGCCAGCGGCCCGCTGGTTGATGATTTACTGGGCGTGAAAGTTTATGGTGCGCTGGGTAAACGCAACAAAGATCAGGCCAGTTCCGCCAGTGGCAGCAATGGTCAGCCGCGCATTGAAGGTTACACATCGCGCAATGCTAATGTGGAATTCTCACTGACGCCGGATAAAGATCAGGACATCACGTTCGGTTACGGGATGGATCGTCAGGATCGGGATTCCGACACGCTGGATAAAAACCGTATCGAGCGCGAAAACTACTCGCTTGGCCATGCTGGCCGCTGGGGAGTGGCGAATACCGAACTGCGTTTCTACGGTGAAAAAATCGAGAACAAAAACGCCGAAACCATTACCTCGAAAAACAACGCTCTCGACGGCAAAGTTGTGATCCCGCTGGGTGATTACACTCAATTCCTGACGTTCGGCGGCGAATACCGCAACGATAAGCTGGAAGATGCGGTCAATATGAAAAATGGCGGCAGCGTGCAGGCTAATCAGTACGCGCTGTTCCTGGAAGATGAATGGCACATCTTCGAAAACCTGACGCTGACTGGCGGCGTACGCATGGATGACCACGAGAACTACGGCGTCAACTGGAGCCCGCGTGCCTATCTGGTCTACAACGCCACCGATGCGGTCACAGTGAAAGGCGGCTGGGCATCCGCTTTCAAAGCGCCTTCTCTGCTTCAGCTGAGCCCGGACTGGCTCAGTGGTTCATGCCGCGGGAGTTGCAATGTGGTGGGCAATAAGGATCTGAAAGCAGAAACCAGCGAAAGCATGGAGTTCGGACTCTATTACGCCGGTCAGAGAGGGTGGCTTGAAGATGTTACCGCCAGCGCGACGGTGTTTCAGAACGACATCGACGACATGATTACGGTTATCCGCACCGCCAACCGCAGTCTGGCGCCATCCTATCCAAATTTTGCCGGATTTGATGCCAGCGGCAATCCGATCTTCCGCTATTATAATGTGAATAAAGCACGGATCCGCGGGCTGGAAACGGAGCTCGGTCTGCCGGTCGCCGACAAGCTGAATCTCCGGCTGAATTACACCTACAATGACGCCCGCGATCTGAGTAACGGTGGCAACAAACCGCTGTCTGAACTGCCGTTCCACACGACAAATGCGACGCTTGACTGGAAACCGCTGGAGGACTGGAGCTTCTATCTTTCCGCGAATTACAAAGGCAAGAGCCGCACCGTGACCGATGGCAATGCAACACCAGGCGGATATACCACCTGGAATACCGGCGGGTCATATCAGGTGAACAAAGCGGTGAAAATCCGTGCTGGCGTTCTGAACCTGACCGATAAAGATCTCAACCGCGACGACTACAGCTATAACGAAGATGGCCGCAGATATTTCGCGGCTGTTGATTACAGTTTCTGATCGTCAGCGCCGGCCGGGACATCAGCAGTCCCGGCTGTTTTTGCGCTTTAAGTGGTTACTACGGGTTCCATCAGAGCCTGACATCAGAATCAGTCCGTCCTGACGATGCATTGTAAGAACGCAGAAGATGCCTGTTCAGTTCTGATCTCATTCAGCGATGTCACTCACCGACAATTAATGTGCACGATTATTTTGCGCGTGCATAAAGCGTGCACGCCAGGGCTTGAGCACCCACAACGCCAGACCGGCCGTGATAAAGTCGAAGGTAATCGCGCAGCCAAAGACCAGGTGCCAGTTATGGGTGTGCTGATACATCAGCGCCGCCAGCGGACCACCAAAGATCGAGCCAATTCCCTGAGACATATAGAGCCAGCCATAATTCGTGGAGGCATTTTCACTGCCAAAAGTATCGGTGAGTGTGGAGGGGAACAGCGAGAAGATTTCACCCCACCCGAAGAACACGACGCCTGAAAGCAGTACGAACAGCACGGGATCTTCACGGCAGGCGAGCCACAACGTCATCGCGACACCTTCCAGTGCGAAGGCAATAAACATGGTATTTTCGCGGCCGTAGCGGTCGGAAATAAAACCAAACAGGGGACGCGTTAAACCGTTTGTGAAACGGTCAATGGTCAGCGCCAGGGGCAGGGCGGCCATACCGAAAACGACTGCTTTGCTGATGCCAAAGTCTTCAGCAAAAATTGCCATCTGCGAAGTGACCATCAGTCCTGAGGTCGACATCATGGTCATCATCATGAACATCAGCCAGAACAGCGGCTGGCGCAGCATTTCTCTGGATTTAAACTGGCGCTGGCCTCGTACGGGTGACGATGTGTTGCTGACCGGCATCATCGCGCTGCTTTCAGGCAGCCTCAGGTTCTGGCTGGCGAGAAGTCCCACAGCGGCGAAGATGAGACCAAATGTCGTCATCGTCTGTTCCAGCCCGTAGCTATTAAGAGAAATGGAAATCGGGAAGGTGGTAAAAATCGCACCCATACCGTAGCCCGCCGCCACGGTTCCGGCGGCAAAACCGCGTTGCTGTGGAAACCACTTCATCACGAGTCCCACTACGCCAATATACACAATTCCCGTACCCAGTCCGCCCAGGCAGCCATAGACCAGATAGAGAGCAGTCAGGCTATCGACCCGGGCGGCGATTACCCAGCTGAAGCCCGCCATCAGCGTACCGATGGAGATCAGCAAACGTGGACCAAAGCGCTCAACCAGCCGTCCCTGGAAGGGAGAAAAAAAGGTCTGCAGAATAATCAGCAGCGAGAATGTGACCTGCAGTTCCGCCAGTCCGACGCCCAGTTTGGCAATCATCGGTTTGGTTAACAGCGTCCAGACGTACTGCGGGCTGGAAATAGCCGCCATGCAAATCAGTCCAAGTAGAAGCTGCACCCACTTGCTGTGTTTTGCTATTACCACCGGTTCGCTAATTGAGGTCATTATTATGTCTCCACATTACGCTCTGCTACACAGCTGAAATCAGTCTGCTCTGTTTACACACTGTTCTGGCATTGCGCAGATCCAAACCGTTGCCTGCTGCTAATGCCAGATTACTGAGACCGATATGCCAGTACATAGGTGTATGAAGAGAATTAAGCAGAAAATGTGCCAATAAAAATAAGCATTACTATCAACAGGTAATGAGATGGCTTAAAGGTTTAGTGTGATGAAGTGCAAAGAATTAGTGCGCTGAGATGGTGCGTGGGAAAGCGCTGGTGGTCATAAAAGCATTGGGGGTTTTGGGTTTTAAGGGCGATGTGCTGAGAGGGGCTCTCGAAAAGAGCTTAAACCGGTGGCTGAAAGATTGGGTATGGAATGGGTAGATTCTGACTCTAGGAAAAAATTGGAAACACAAATAGCCCGTAGGGTTTTCAGGAGTTCGATGATGGAGCTGGTAATCATGAACCAGGAAAATGTACTCCTGAAAGCCTTATTTCTCTGAAGAGATCTGACGAACAGTCATCAGGAATTCATGAGCCGTGGTTTCCCAAAGTTCAGGGGCAAAATCAAACCCATATCTTCTCCTGAATTACTTTTCGACATTGCCATCATAGGCTGAGATAAAATCGTCAACTTCTTCGACAAGATCGTTGAGCATCCAGTCTGGAACTGACTTTTTGAAAAGCCGCACTATGCCTTCGATCGTATCCTCGCCATCATTGATGATGTCTGCGTCATGATTGAAATAACCGAAAATCAGTTGGTCAGGAAAGTGGAATTTTTGCATTTTCTACCTATAAATCCGGGAATGCTGTGAGAATGTAGTAGGGTTTGCCGTTATATTGCTGAAACTCGATAACAACTCTCACATTTTTCATGACTATTCGCTGGCTACCTCCGCGCCGGAAACCATAGCCGATTGCTTTGCCAGATGCATTGCGAATAGTCAGCCTGCCTCCGAGCCTGCCTCCGCCCAACACCGATTTTATTACGTCACGGTTAGCGAAAAGCGCTTTCGATATAGCTTCTTCTGCTGACCGTACCTGTGTCCAGTCACTGCGTCCGGGCGTGGAGGTGCACGGCCAGCGGGTCACAAAGATGCAGCTGGACAGCGACACCACGACAATCACCTGGACGCCGCGAAATCGTACAACAAGCCAGCCGGTGCTGAGTTTCTGCCAAAGTTCGACAATTGAAAAGAGTGAAAAGGATTTCAGGAATTTTTAGTAATAGGATCTCCAAAAGGAGCTAAAGAAAAACATAACTTACTTTTATAGCTTAAAATAATTCTGTTTATGTATATTTAAATGGCTCGTCTTTTAGATAACATGTTTATAATTATAATCGTTAAATAACTATATAAATCAATTTTTAACATGGGGTCTAATTAGTGGTTTTGCTGGAATATAGTTCCAATGGAAATCCTGCGTCAGATTAGATATTCTCAACCCTGGACATAATTTGCTTATAAGGAAGAGTATGGACGCAAAGCAAATTGCTTATGGAATTGTGGATGGTATGTCATCGATTCCTTCGGGCATGTATCAGGGAGTTAAAAGAACATGGCAGGGTAGCGGCCTTGCCGGGAGCGATATTAAGAACCGGAATCGAAGGGAAACAGAACGATTTATGCGGTTGGTTAAGGCCACTACAGACAGGCATGAACCAATCCGACAACTGGTTACTATTGTGATTTTCGATTTTTATGCAAAGCTCGATAATGAGAGTAAGCAAGCTATTGATGGTAAGCTGGGTTATGGTGCTGGCAGGCTAGGGGGAAGGGTAGGTTCACAATTTATTCTGGCCCAGTTTATAGCTAAAAAAATATTAACTCGTATTGTTACTGCTGAGACCTTTAAGCGATTTGTGAGAGTTGGTTCGTCGCTATCGTTGAACCTTCTCATGATTCAAGGGTTAATCGAAGAGGCTTCACTTGCATCAAGATGGATGCAAAGCAGATTCCCAAAGACTTATTCTAAGGTTTCCCGACTGAATTTGGATATGGTCTATTTTCTTGTTGAGAAGCCACTTGAACCCTATCTGATGTACATCAACAGCCATACATTAATGTGTAAAGGTATACAGAATGAACTCTGCAAAATCATTTCTACTAAAATTCGGTAAGTTCATAGGTATACAAACTACTAATGTGGTTGAAGCTTTCTCCACGGGGATCTGCTCCTTCGCAGCATTTTTCTCGTTGTTTATATTTGAAGGCTGGCCATTAAAAATTGTTGGTTTTTTTGGTTTTTTTATACTTGCCTGGTTTATCGCTTATCTAATGGATAAGCTAAAAGGGGAAGCATGATTACTATGTCACATAATCTGTAAGTTATAATATTAAACGCTAAAGCCATGATACTAATCGTGGCCTTTTTTATTGCGTTCTTTCTCTTGTCAAAAACAGCATATCTCAAGGATGTGCTCTATGGAGTAATTACTGGTGATTCTTTAACCACTATGTGATCTGGCTGTGTGGTGAATACAGGAACGTAACCCTTTAATTTATTTGGCTGGCGAAGTCTGAATGGATTTTTTATCTTTGTGAATTTAAATGAAAATTATTGATTATAAAATTGTTGGTACACCTAAATGTATAACAATTGCTTTTGCTAAATGGTTTTTTATGCAGGGGAGGGCGATGGCTTTGCATCTATCTTCAGATACGCTTTCAGACCTGAAGAGCGTTTTACGTCACGCGGATCCGAAAAGAAAGGGATACGGAGCTTTGGCGAGTCGTTCACTTTAATTGTCCAGACAGACCCGCCAATGAAATTGAACTCAATGATTTCGTGATTGACAGACAGCGCCTCGAAAGAACCTGACGAATATGCATTGCCAACCTGTAAACTTTCAACAATACCCTGACTCAGGCTGATGAGAGTAACAGTAAGAAACTCTTCAAAGATCACATCATCCGTTGTGAAAAGAATATACCTATCATTGTCGACTTTAACGGAGGCTTCGAGTACCTGTCCTTTTATAGTGATACCCGTCGGTTTGTTATCGATCAATACTTCAGAAACGGCCTGCTGAAAATCAGTCGCTTTACTTTTCTCAATAAGCTTTACCGAGAGAGTTTGTTCCATGACTATCTCCATACTGGAAAAATTAAATAATATGAAGTTGGATAAAAATCACAATAAGTCCAGTCAGCAAACAGCATAAAAAACCAAATGCAAAAGTATAGTAAAGTGGTTTGAGAGTATTTATCTTTTTTAGATTTTGACTTTCATGTGCAAAACTATAAGCATTATCGCTCCTGTTTAAAAATAAGATTTTTTTGTTTTGTTTTAATCGCATAAAAAAATATGTCATTAGAGGTGAACCTATATATCCCATATTGCAGTGCAACAAGTAAGGGGTGGGAAGTGTATGATTTTTTTGGAAGTCTGAGATCAATTCCTGGTAACGGGATCTGTTAATCAGATACAAAAGAACACTTACTACTAAGCAAACTAAAGGAAGCATAAGCAAGACCATCAGGACCGATTTCATTTCTCAAATTCCCATGTATTCATAGATAGTATCCATTACAGAATCACTCGCTTTAGCACCTACATAGCCCGCAGCTATTGAGCCAACAGCAGCGCAGACTACCGCGCCGGTTCCTGCTGTGGCGATCCCTATTACTGCGTATACACCTAAACCTGCGAAAGCACCGGCTGCACCAGCTCCCACACCCGTTAAGGACGAAGCACCAAACTTACCATACTCTTTGAATGCAGTTCTTTTACATTCGCTCTAACGTCCTTTCACACTGGCATTGACTAGGTCTTTCATGATTCCAGCAAAGGCAAACCCCATTCCTATGTAACCACCTGATTTTAAGGATTTTACAGCTTTTGCTGTATTGCCTGCATAACTTGAATATCATGCCAGTCCTACTGTAGAGCATTCATGCACTATGGAGCGACAGGGTAGATTTTGACCTGCTCCCAGTATCAGATAAAACCTTCAGTTAGGAATATAGAAATATCGTGATTGCCTTTTGTTTGCTTTCTTAAATTTAATATCAACTATCATTACATTTCTTTCGGATTTAAACGTTTTTATTATTGAGGGTTTTGTTGGATTTTTAATTTAAATGATTATTTTAATTCTGTCATTTTTAATAAATTTTTTAAAAACTAAATGATAAGTGGATATCTATTCTTCGATCAGGTCAAACAAATATGATAAGCAAAACTACTGGATAATGCAGTATTCAAGAGTTATTCTGCAGGCAGCTTAACATATAACTGAGGATAGAGAATGGAAGTTATCCTTGGCGATATACAGTCAAGGCTACAGCTAGTCATCTCTAAAGCGGCAGTGCTCTTACCCTCTGACGTAGGTCAACAGCTTCTTGCTATGGTCACCCCCTCAGCATTAGCAACTATGGCGGGGGTCATCGTGGTTTGGGCTGGTGCGCACTTTTTTGGGATTGGTGAAATCGCTGATTTAGTGCTTCTCATTGTAGGTTGGGTAGCAGTAGGGGGTGTAGCGCTTGAAGCGGCTAAGAAGTTGTTTGATTTTGCCACGAAGACTAACGCAGCTCGTAGCGAAGGAGATCTTGACGTTGCTGCTAAGGATTTAGCAGACGCGATCACTCTGATAGGCGTTAATACTGTCCTCGCACTTCTTTTGAAGAAGAAGCCTGGTGATACATTTAAGACTCCTTTCAGGGGAGTAAAAATGCCCATATACAGCAGCGATATTGGAAGGCAAATGAACCTGCCTCGCAATGGAGGCTGGCGTTATACTCCTAAGATAAAAATTACAAAGCATAGTGACGTCGTTCAGGGACGCACAAAACCCTGGGGGGACGTAGAAGTAGGACGCAACTACTATCCTGGCGCAATGTCGAAAGATGACGCATATTTGCAGATGCTTTCAACTCTTTATCATGAACAGGTACACATGGCAATTGCGCCTAAGTTCTATTTATTTAGAGAACTTAGGGTTTTCATGAGACAAAGCGCATATAATAAATCATATATATTACGATACCTGGAAGAGTCACTTGCTGAAACTATTGGCTTATTAAGGGCAAGAGGGATGAGTAGGGAGTATATCATTGAAGGCTTCAAATTCCCTCTTGGAAATACTTACGAAATTACCTATACATTATTGCGGCATGAAACTGCAGGTATTCTTTTGGGTCCAGTAGTGGTTGGAGGGTTGATGTATAATGTTTGGTATGGAGTTCAGCAATGATATCGCAAAACAAAGCTGTTGAAATTGCCAAAGAATATGCAAGGGAAACAGGTTATGGTTGGGACGAACGTTTTCATGAGGCTGTGAGATCGTCTTTTGATGGCAAATCTGTTTGGGTTATTTCAACCTCAGATTTAAAATTTTCTGAAGATCTTCCATGGATGATGGAAAGTATGCCTAATCCAGTTAAATATTATATAGATGTCTCTAGTGGTGAATGTATTGCAGTAGGGGGAAGAGGCAGTGCGACTCTTCGATTAAATAAATAAATCAAAATGTTCATTATCGACTTTATAAAATATGAGAGTGTTTTCGCGAAAATTTAAATGCTTTGTATGCGGGCTTCAACGGGATAAAAATATACAGAATTGTGAAGCCTGCTAACAGTGTTAGCGAATAAGATACAAGGTTTTCTTGTGTACCGCTGCGAATGGTATAAATGAGTCCTGCGAGAAGGATAGCTATTAATATCATTGCAGCTATGAATCTTTTCTTTAACTGTGAAAGGAGCCAGGGATAAGGATAACCGTTTTTATCAGCATGCTGGCGTATCACAGAGACTTCTTTTGGTGTAAACCCTTCTTTTAAAAGCATTTCTTCGATTTGCTTTTTATTCATAATGAATGTTATTTATTTGTCTTACGATAGTCTGATTGTAACTCATTACCCAAGCTCTATACAAAACGGACAGGTATTTGTAAGTCTTCTGGTTTTTTAATTTTTAGCAATAGTTCTCTAATGCTAACATTTCCGCATTAAATATGTGCTTTTAAAATTACATGTAACCAAAAAGCCTGGTAATTCTGAGGGAGGTAGTGCTGGCATATTTTGCTTTTTAGATTTTAGAAGGCGCTCTGCAAAGATATCAACGGGATTGAACTCAATCAGTTCCTTGGTAGCTATTCAACGAAAAATTTCATTTAGTCGCGAAATAATGCGCCTTAAGGTTTCAAGACCCCCCGCGCTGTTCGATTGGATCAAGCTGATGCTTCAAGAGTTTGGGCCGAATCTCTTTAATCGGAACATTATTCAATCCAGGGAAGACGTTACGTTCAAGGCTACGCCAGATATCAGCTACATGATCTTCTAAAATCACTGACGTTCTTTTCTTCTCTTCCAGCCACTTTCTTGCCACCACCTACAAGGTGTGTTCAGTGGACGCTTTTAATGCATTCGCTTTGTCGGTCTTATGCGTTTGCGGATCAATCTGCTGTGCGAGTAGGGCAAGGTACTGATCTCTGAGAGAGCTATCTTGCGCGAATGTGAGGGTAAGTACCCGAACTCATTTTCGTTAGTTTCTTAGTTACGGGAACCGCATATCTGAAGTACCAGTTTTTCTTGCCACCTTTCACGGTTGGCGATATACGCAAAAACAAGCCGTAACCATTGAGGAGGTTCACTTCCTTATCGGCAGGCTTAGTGTTTTTGATTTGAGTATCATTGAGTTTAGTGACGACTTTCGGCATGTTCGGACCCTCAGATTTTGGACCCATGGGCGTTGGGTCCAAAACAGGGTGTCACATGGCGTGGATTCTAGCCACTCTCAGTGGACTGCTATGGACACAAAAAAGCCCGCAGGGCTTGTGCCGTGCGGGCTATCAGGACTTCAGCGGACAATTCTGGTATCGCCGCGAAAGAATTTTGGGCTGGCGGAATCTGAATAAATCTCGCAATCCAATGTATTTAGTGGTTTTTATCTAATTCAACTTTGTTGCGTGTACCTAAACGTGTACCAATTATTGGATCTTATACCCCGGAACGACTGCGTTAGGATACCGAATGCTCGGCGCTAAATCCAAAATAAAATGATTTTAGGGGAAAGTGTTCACACTGTTCACATTTGATTTTTATTCAATAAATTCATTCTATTAGTTAGTGAATGGTTTTAGACAAGATGTACAAAAGTGTGCACTAGGGGTGATCACCTCGACGAATGAAACAAAACGCTCGAAACTGGTGAGCGTGGAGGGATGTTAAAATGTGCCGCGTGCTGGCGATTTTCATCTCTGTGTCCTCAGCTGCTCACCACTAACCCCATGACATTCTTATTTACTTGCACTAGTTTATATTCGCTGGCATTTTTGTGTGATTATTATAAAATAACTTAATTAACTTCTTTAAAGTGCACCATTTTAGATGGTGCACTTTTTTTTAATGTTAAAAGCTGTTTATTATGTGATCAGCCAATTTATCATATTCATCAGCCATCTCATTCATGAGATCAATTTGGTTAATCGCCCATTGCCCTCTGCCACGTAGAGCATTTGTGGGTCTAACTCGAGACAGATAGCGAATGGGAATATTCTGGATAATACTATCAGGAGCCATAACATTGAGGTCCTCAATCTTTCCAACTGGTTCATAATCAGTAAAATCTGGAACCGCTTCGTATGATGAAATCCGTGAAAGCTGTGGGATCATATTTTCTTCGATAGCTTTTCTTATTGAGCGATGATGAACGGCGTCTGCACCAACTTCTTGTTTGATACCATTTTGCTTTCTCGTATCAAAGCCATTGAATATCCAACCACCAAATTTTGGCATTCCTTTTTGAGACACCATGTTATCGCGAGGATTGCCAGCTAAATATCTTTCCTTACCCTGTTCCCAATCACGTATAAATGATGGCAACATTTCACCAATCAGCCCTACACAATATGAAGAGAATAAATCAGGTGTGCATGGAACTAAGAAGTAGTCCGAGCAGTATAAGGATGATCTGACGAGTGTATTAAATGAGGGAGGTAAATCAATTAAGACATAATCATAATTAACTTCATTTCTTTCTGATGCTTTTTGAGTTATCAATGCTGGTAAAATAAAACGATATAAGCCTGCGCCACTTATAACATCAGTACCGACGTTCAAAATGTCGGAAAATGTATTAAGCCAGAAATCACCAGGAACAATATGCAAAACACCTGCATCTGTCTTAGTTTTTGGCTCGGTTGTATATACTTCACCTATAGTATTCTGTTGTATGTAAGGTAAAGCGAATGCTTTGACTGTTTTTCCAAAAGGAAAATCATCAGAAGAAACTAATAATTCAGAAAACTCTTCATCGCCAATACATGCAATAGAAAGATTGCATTGTGGATCGAAGTCTATTAATAAAACACTTTTTCCTTTATCTGATAACGATACAGCAAGATTCCAAATTATAGTGGTTTTACCAACACCACCTTTGTTATTGAAAACTGATATGGTTTTTGTCATTTGTAGTCCTTATCTTATTTGAATAATATTTCATTTTTGGGTATGGTTTATGAAAATCAGCACGATTCTTTAGTTGTAAAAATGAAAGTATATTTTCAGGCTAGCACAAAGTTTTTGATCATTTGTTGGAATTTTGAAACAATAGTATGATTATTAATTCACTTGAGTTGTGCAAACTTTGCGTATGTATAGTTAAATGCCGCTTCTCATTTATTGAGGATATTGCGGCGCAAGTCTCTTCTACTCTTTCATAATCGGAATTTGTTAATAAGTATATCTTTTTTCATTAAGCTTGTTGTTTCAGTTTCGAACCTGAACTAGTCGATGGATTTTTCCATTTATATGCTTCAAAGCATAAGGCTTCAAAATGGCATATCTTGGTCAAATCTAGGCTGCTCAATATCAGACTTGAATGCAGTCTGTACTAGAGCAGATTTTTCTATTACATTAACATCATCAATTAAAACTTTACTATCTTCATTAATACCATCCATGTCTTGCTGCTCTGAAATCTCTTCCGGATCTAGATCAACAAATGAATCACCCATCATCATTCGGTAATGCGCATCATGCTTAGCCGCCTTAAATATCTTGAAGAAAATTTTCAGATAGCTCGCTGCCATATTGTCACTAATGGCTACATAAAGCTCATCAGGAGCGTAATGCGATCCATCATTCACCCAACTCATCAAGGACTGGCACTGTGTCTTTTCAATGCCTTCAAACTTATCGACCAAGTGGTACGTATCGACACCACCTAAAATTTTGAAATAGTTCTCCAAAATCCGTCGCATTGTATTCTGCAACGTCAGGACTGGCATCGGTGTCTTATTCAGCTCAGCCCAAAGTAGTTGATAAGAATTCTTGATTGGATTGCTAGGATGGAACTCAATTACCGAATGTTCATTAGGTTTGCGGACAATCCAAAATGTCTCGTCAGCAAGAGATGTATTAGCGTTACGGCGCTGATCGTATGCGACCTCTTTGTGGAAATGCACGTTGTGAGTAAGTACCACAACTTGTTTAAGATGGCTACCATGTTTTCTAACCTCAGTAAAAAGCTCCTTGATCAAACTACTTACGATAAATAACACATCACTATCAAGGCTAGAAACAGGATCATCGATGACCACAATCCGATCGGCGGTGATACCGGAAGTCGTAATACTTCCTCTAAGAAGGTGATAGAAATAAAGGAAAGTTACAAATGTCTTTTCACCTTCGCTCAATGTTTGCTTTGCATTCCTCCCATCCGCCCGAATGATTCTATAAGAATTATCCGCACATGCAGGATCTAAAGAAAAACTGAGAAATCCAAAATTCTTTAAAATTTTATTTATAGCAATTACTGTCGGTTTTACGCTTGTAAGTTCCGCCTCAATCTTATTGATTTCGACATCAGCAGCGTTAATATCTTCCGTGGCTTTATCTCGGCTCAATGTGATGCCAGAAATAGATTTTTGTAACTTACTTTTATCAGTGGTGTAATCAGTCAACGTGTTTTTTAGTTCGGCATCGATAATATATTTCCACACTTCTGCAGTAAGCTTCCGTTGCTCAGCGGTGAAGCTTGAAACCAGGCGGTTTTTTTCGCTTATTTTTGCATTGGCTAATTTAATAATAGAAGAAATGTCTGCCTGAATATCCTCAAGCCCCTCAAGAGATACCTCAACGCTCGGAGTGGTGATTTTATTCTCCATTCGCCCTTTATTAACAAGTACAATAGCATCCAGTGCTGAAATTTTAGAATTAAGTTTTTCCTTATCTAGTTCAATGCAATTCAATTCTAACAAAGCATGTGCCTGTTCCAAAATATCCCCAGAAATTTGGAAGTAATTATTACGCAGGGTAAAGACAGCCTTCGAATCAGCCTCAAAAGTCTCGTCGAAGTAGTCAGTAAGTTCCTTCTCGAAGTCGTGGGGAAGATTTTGCTGACAGAACGGACATTGTTCGTCCGTATGCTCCAAAAATCTCATACCATGCCTAACCCAGTCACTATTACCTAATCGCTGAATAATCGCGGATATACTGACATCGTTTTTACCTACCACTTTCTTAACTAATACCGGACTTTTCTCGAATGCTATCAGTCGCGACAGATCCAAGGGCGAAACAAGATCTATTTTTGAAGGTTGTTCGCCATATAAAATTTCAGCTCTAGCCTTAAGATCAAACAAATCAACCAAAGGGGATTCGTTATTATCAAGTTCCTGAAGGACCCTTGCTTTGAATGCTTCTTTATTATTCCTTAAGCCTGTGAATGCCCCTTTGAAATACTCATCATGCTTTACTTTTTGTTCCCAGCACCTGCTTACTAGCTTTGTTTCCAAAGAATTCAACTCAGCATTTTTTCCGGGCTTTCCATCTTCACCATCAAGAGTGGTGATTAACTTTGCCCTCAACTGTTCATAGCGCTTTTTTTCATCTTTAAGAGCTTTTAAGCGATCGAGTTGAACTTTCTCAGCTTTACCAAGTGTAAATACTCCCTGAAACTCTTTGGATTCTGAAAAGTTGGCAGTGATGAAGTCATTATTATAAATCATTGCTGGCATTGGCATATTTCTGAGCCATGTAATGCTTGAGTCAATGGAAAGGCTAGGCTTATCTATAAGTCGGCTGATGGTGGTCTTGCCCGCTCCATTTGCGCCATAAATGAAATTAATCTTTTTCAGATTAATAACTTCTGATTTATCAGCACGGTAAGTAGCGATGTTGGAGAGACTAATTGATTCGATCATAGCGGGTCATCCCTACGCGCAACGTCTCTAAATTGGCCGCTGCTAAGTAAAATTTTGAAGGTATAGGTAAATAACACTACCTAAACATTTTACTATCTTATGAATGCTATTGGCTTGATAAACATATACGGCATGGTGATTTATGTAAAGGCCTGCGGTAGTAGGGAACTAAAATTGGTGTGGTATTGCCTACGCTACAGTTTAAGGATTATATAAATATTCCTGCAAATTTCTCATACCCTTATAGGGCTTAACCGCGCTGCGTAGTCATTGTCAGTGTCTTGCTCTGTAGCTGAGGTTGCAGGCTATTTGTAGGGGTAATTATACAAAACCGGCCTAAGCCGGTTTACGTGGAATGATGTTTTCAGACGCTACACGCTGGTAGCCAATCTGCCTCGCTGTCCTCATGTAACGTTAGGTTAGTTTGTATGCCGTTATTGGTGCGGCGCTTGAGCAGCACGCGCTCATACTCTTTCAACGTCTGAGGCACCGCCTGACCGAAGGCTGTAAGGCTGAGCGGGTGCTGATGGCCGCGCGATTCCATAAACGACAAATAAGCATGGTAAAGATAGCGCTTCGGGTTTATGGGGCGAATATTGGCATTACCTATGAACAGCCCGTTCGGGGTGCTTAAAGGCATCAGGTAGCCACAGAAATCAACCAGCGGATCCGCTTGTCGCTTGATTTCAAGCGCTTCGCCGGATGACTGCTGCGCCTGCAAAAGCTCGCGCGCTTCATCGGGTGACGCGAAGCGCTGCATCAGGTGGCGCACAATGACGGCCAGCTCGGCGCTGATTTTGTCCAGCAACTCTGGATCGCGCTCTTTGGCCGGTATCACCTCCGGGAAGGTCAGGATTACCCGGCGACGCGAAACACCACCGCTGCGATCGCTGAAACGCATTGGGTTGTTATTCACCGCCAGAATCACCGCCGGTATTTGAGTTGAGTAGGGATCGCGATACTTGGGATCGATGGCGACCGCATCGCCGCCTGTAATCGCCTTAATCCCCGCGCCGTCGCCGCTCCACTTCTCTTGATCGGGCAGAATAATCAGCGAGAACCCGACCACGCTGGCGCGTTCCCGTGATGATTCCAGCGTATCAATGGTGGCAGACGTGGTGTTATCGTGGCCAGCGAGCAGCGTGGCGATCGACGCTAAAACACTTTTCCCGCTTCCACCTGGACCAGTTACCTCTAGGAACATCTGCCAGTCGTAGCGGTTTGCCAGTACCATAAATAACGCCGCGAGGATGCGATCCTGCTTGTCGTTATTATGTCCGGCCGCCCGCGTTAACCAGTGGTAAAAGTGGGGCGCGTGGTCTGCGAGATTTTCGCCGGGACGCGGCGCAGAGAAGTCCACACTGTTGACCGTGCGCAGCCAGTTCTCGCGGCGGTGCGGGCAGAATGTGCCGTTAATCGTATCGAAAACGCCGTTACGAAAACCAATCAGGCGTCGCGGCGGTTCGCCCATCTGTGGCACCATCAGCTTAAGCGTATCGAGTACGCTGCCGATTCCGGCTGCTGAGAATGGTGCGCGCACCTTCTGAAACAGCGCGGCGATTTCGCGGCGCAGCATCTGCACCGGCATCACCTGCCACGCGCCGTTCTCATAGCGACAAATTTCCTCCCCGACGGGCGGAACGGCCAGCGCCTGTCCGTAGTGAGCGACCAGCAGCTCCGCCTTTTCACTGGCGCTCATGGCTTTAAGGTCTGCCTCGCTTACGGACTCAAACGGGCTTGGTTTATGGGGCTGAGTATAGGCAGTGAGAAGCGCCTGCGTCGTGATGTCGCCATGTGCCTGCCAGACGTCGTTCCAATCGCCGGATTCTGGCGGTAAAGCGGCTTTGCCTTTGCAGGCTTTCGCGGCTTCCTCTGCCTTTAACTGGCCTGTGCCGTTGTCGTCGCGATCGGCTGCAATCAGTATCAGAGCATCTGGATTTGCTTTACGCAGCAGTGCGGCAAGTGACGTCAGATTATTTGCGCTGAGCGCAACATAAACCGGTTGCCCGGTGAGACGCTGAACCGTCAGGCCGGTTGCATAACCTTCGGTGAGCCACAGCGTTTTGCTGTCAGGTTCGCCCGCAAGGTGATAAGCGCCTTTCACCTGCCCGCCGGGCAGGGTGCGCTTGTCGCCAGCCGCGCTAATAAGCTGGATGTTAACGGTGTTACCGCTTTCGTCGGTCAGTGGCACAAGCAGATCGCCAACTGCAAAACTGATACCGCCACAGCGCAGACCGGCAGCCAGCGTTAACGCGTGGGTGCTGTGCAGCCCTTTTGACAATAAGTAGGCGTTATCCGTGCGGCTGACGGCGGCGGCGATCAGTTTCTGCGCCCGTGCGGCGGCGTCGGATTGCGCAACGGCATTCATTTCTGTCTTCACCGGTACAACTTTTGATGTCGGTGGCAGTGCGCCGAGCAAATCGGCAATTTTGAGCGCCGCCTCTTTGGCGCTGACGTCGAACGCCTTTTCTACCAGATTCAGGCCGTCACCGGCTCCGCACTGGTTGCAGTGCCACGTCCCGCGCCCGTCCTGATTGTCAAAACGGAAGCGATCTTTGCCGCCGCAAACCGGGCATGCGCCGTGTCTGCCGCTGGCGTGAATGCTGATGCCGAGCGCGGGCAGCAGTTGCGGCCAGAATCCGGCGGCCGCTTTTACCGTGTCAGAGACAATGTGTTTCACCTGCTGGTTCTCCCTTAGTGCAACGTGGCGCGGCGAGTCGCGGCAAGCTGGCTGCAAAACAGTTCATCCATCATGGTTGCGCCAAGTCGTGTCAGGCGCGGCGGCGCGGTCAGCAGGTCAGGCTCAAGCATATCGCCCAGCATGGTGCAGGCCATCTCCATGCCCGCATCGGGGCCGTGACGGCGTAAATAGAAGCTTTCCAGCTCAAGGGCAATGGTCATCTGCAACTCATCAAGCGTGGCGGAGACTGTGATGCCGAGGCTTTTACATGCGTTCAGGTAGCCCTGCGCCAGCGCGCGGCGGTAAACGGCGGTGCGTATCTCAACGGGCAGGCAGGAGTGATTAACGGTCATCATGGCGGGCCTCCGTGGCTAACATGCGAGATTCACAGGTTTCAACGACTTTACCGAGCTGGTCGGTGAGCAGGGCGACGACCGAGGCCAGCGCGGCGCTGTCTGGTACGCAGCTTTGAGCGCTGAGGCAATGAACGGAATCGAACATATCAAGCACTGTTACACCGACGGAATGAGCATGTAGCAGACGCAGATAATCGGCGTGTGGAATTGAATAGGTGCTGTTGCTGCGAGCGGCAAGAGTATTCATGCAGCCACCGCCATTACCGGCACGCGGCCAGCAAAGCATAGAACATAATCACGAATGAAATTGGCACGAGCTGTGCGCTCGTCTTCTGCCGCATAGCGCAGCATGCAGGGACGGGCAGCGCGATCGGTGCGGTGCACGGCGGCGAAAATAAAGGTGAATTGGGGATGAGCGGTGTCAGTAACCGTAGCCAAGATGGCAGTCTCCTTGAAGTAGCTGTAATAACTACCACCGGAGTTCCTACACTCTATGGTGGTAGCCCAGACGGGGGTAGGAATACCGGCCTTCAAGGACACCGGCCAGCCCGAAGGCTGCCCCGCCTGAGCCACCATTGCCTGATAGGCATGACGATTCACAGACCGCCACGCTGAAAGCTGGTGCACTAAGGCAACGACATAAAAAAACACGCATGGCGCGTGTATTGTCGCCTTGAAGTAACTCGGGTTCCTACGCCCGGCTGCCGATTTTGCTGCAGCGCGAAAACTGTATAACGATCGCTCGCCAGAGAAAAGGCTTTTTTCACACATCGGGGCGTTTTCCTCAGCAATCGGTCAGGACGTGATCGGATTGTTGCGGATTTGATCGGAATTCACCGTCCTCTTTCTTTGCGCTTCGCTTTGCAGGCTTCGCTTTCTGACTCAGCACGGAAATATGACCATGCATCTCGCTGGTGAAAGCCGGTGCCGTGGCGGGTTTGCCGCTCACCGCTGCCGTCAGGCTTTCCGCGACAAAGGCGGCTTCTTCGCGGGTGAGGGGGTAAGTTTTCGTGCCGAAATTAAGCGTAATCATGCTGCATCTCCAGCACGCTGCGCGATGCGGGCCTGCATCCAGCCGTCAATCTCTGATGCCAGCCAGGCGACGTTCTTACCGCCAAGTGAAATCTGCGAGGGGAACTGCTCCCGGCTGATTAAATCGTAAATGGTCGAACGTGACAGGCCGCAGGTGCTGATGACTTCCGGCAGACGCATAAAGCGATCACGTGGATAAACGGTATCGCGGGTTACCGGGATGGCGAGGGCCGGTACAGATGAAAATGTATGCATGGTATTACCTCATTATGAGTCCGGCCGGTGCTGTCCGGTTACGGTAGTGTCTTCAGGTAACCACCTATTTTGAGAATATTTTTTGCTGTGTAAACAACCCTGTTTTGGCTTGTGACCACTTAAGTTAGCCTGAAAAATAAGCAGTTTGTTTAATTTGGTGCAGTGTGATGCAGTGAAGTGCAGTCAGTAAAAGTTAAAGAGGTACGGAACTATCAAAATTCCATCATTAAAAGGAAATAACGTTGAATAACGCTCGCCAAAAAAAACTTATTACTGAGCGAATGTGAACACCGGTGAATACTCCGTGAATACTTATTTTTAAAGTGTTCACTGCCTTAACTACTGTATTTATTATCTTTTTTATCTCAGTGAATACCAGTGAACAGTTATATAAGAAATATAATCTCTTAAGGGGCTGTTTCGCACCGGTTGTGCCCTTGTCTGTTCATCGACAGGCGGAAAGCAATGAAATGCACTGTCCTGTGGTAAACGACAGAATGGCCTCATCCTTTACAGAAGATGAGAGACAACCATGACCATGCCTGAACAGAAACCTGTATCACTGGAACGCTTCGAGAAAGCCCGCGCCGAACATACCGAAAGAATGAAAGCCTATAACGGCATCTGCGCCGATATTGCCCGCTGTGAAAAAGAGCAGCAGGCAGCCATCAAGGCTGGAAAGGAAGCCGAGAGCAACTGGCGCACGAGCTTCCGTAACCTGCGAGGCAATCTCACTGACGAGCTGCGCGCCGAACATTCTCAGCGCATCACCAGCCGTGAACTGGCCGATGAGTTCGGCGGGCTGCTTAAAGAGCTGGCTCTGGATAAGCAGGAGGCGATGCTGAAATGCTGCGGAAGTGGTAAAGAGTATGTTGAATCGCACCGGGAGGCTTTTACCGGGTTCGCGGATGCGAACTGGCAGTCAGCCCTGCGTAACGTAAGTCCGTCGCTGCTGTGGGCCATTAAGATGCGTCTCCGTCGTGAAGAGCTTTCCCCGACGTTTGCCGGAGACGACCGGGATAGTATTAAGGACGTGGCTTATCTGGTCGGTGAAGCGCTGACGCGGGCGGCTGCTGCTCTGCCAGACAGCATACTAATTGAGGCTCCGCTGCTGGAGAATATTGGTCTATATCGCCCGCCGCTTACGGGTATTGATATGGAGCTTTACCGCCATCCTATGCGCCGGCAGAAGCTGGCTGAATCAATCCGGACGCAGCGTGCAAAACTTCAGGAGGGCAGCCAGAAATGATGCACTGTCCCTGCTGTAAAAGCGCGGCACATACCAAATCGAGCCGCTATATGTCAGAGCAGGTAAAAGAGCGTTATCACCAGTGCACTAACCTCGACTGCTCCTGTACTTTCAAGACGAATGAGAGCATCACAAAGGTGATCACCGCACCGCCGCAGCCGGAAAAAATACCAGTACCATCACCGGAACCAGCAAGAAAACGCCAGACGCTGGGCCGCTATGGTTCTGCATTCCGCCAGATTCATTAATCCCTCACACTGCCGCTGCATATCCAGCGGCTTTTTTTATTCCTGTCTTTGTCTTACTGAAGCCTTTTTTCTGGCGAGCCGCTTTGTAAAGAGCCGTGCATGCATAGCGTGCATGGATCTGCATGCAAAATCATGTACCGCTTTCTCCCATTCTGGCCATACAGAGCGCGGCCCGGCCCATAGCATGCACCTGCATGAAAAGCGGTGCATAAAGCGGGCAGGCGTGGCGGGGATAGCATTGCGCGCTGGCATCTTTGTGTGATTCCTGGGCGCAATTGGTTTCCCTTCATGTTGGGCTAACTTTTATAAGTGAATGTGCCCCACCAACTCATCATGTCTTTACGTTGTTCGAGATAAGTAGAACGGTTGTAGGCTCGCCTGACTTCGTTTTTATCGCAATGTGCAAGAGCTGACTCAATAACATCAGGATTAAAGCTGGCTTCATTGAGCGCTGTGCTCGCTATGGAACGCAGACCATGAGCAACCAACTTACCGCCATAACCTATTCGCTTTAATGCCGCATTCGCAGTTTGGCTATTCATTGGCTCTTTGGGATTGTTTCGGCTTGGAAAAACATATTGTCGGTTAGAACTGATAGGCCGCATAACCTCAAGAATATCTAGAGCTTGTTTCGATAAAGGAACGACATGTTCGCGCTTGGCCTTCATGCGCTCTGCTGGAATAACCCATAGGTTTAAATCGAAGTCGATTTCAGTCCACTGAGTACCAGAGGCTTCTGATGGTCTTACAAGCGTAAGAAGTTGCCACTCAATTAAACAGCGAGTAGTGATTGAGAGATTGGACATCACCAATGAACGCATTAGCTTTGGCAGTTCTTCCGGTCGTAATGTTGGCATGTTCTGTTTTTTTGGCTTTTCGAAAGCCATACCAACGCCAGAAGCAGGGTTCGCATCAATCAACCCTGTGTTGACTGCAAAAATCATAATCTCGTTAATGCGCTGCACTAACCGGCGAACAGTCTCAAGTGCGCCGCGAGCTTTGATTGGCTCTAGTGCTTCAACAATCGTCCTGGCTTTGAGCGCTTGAACAGGAATCTCACCGATAGTAGGGAAGATGTCTTTCTCCAGCGATCGCCAAATATCCTTCGCATAATCTTCGGTAACGCTTTTGCTCTTAAGCTGGAACCACCTTCCGGCAACAACTGAAAAAATGCTATCCAGCTCAATTTGCCGTTGCTCTGATACTTCCTCTTGCTGTTTTTGCGGGTCGATCCCTTGCGCAAGCAGCGAAAAATATCGGTCACGCATCTGGCGTGCAACAGCGAGCGTCAGGGCAGGGTAAGAGCCAAGGCTGAGATTTGTGCGGCTGCTGCTATTTGGCCGTTGATAGCGAAAACGCCATAGCTTCTTACCTGATGTTTTCACGAGCATGAAAAGCCCGTCACCATCGTGCAGAGTGAAGTCTTTTTCTTGAGGCTTAGCTTTGAGGATTTCGTTGTTGGTGAGGGGGCGTGTCATCCGCGCCATGACTGGTTTCCGTCCATAATTGGTACACGTTTTTGGCCCACATTATAGCGTGTACCTAAACGTGTACCAATTATCTCTGGATTCAGGCGGATCGCCTCGGAAGGTTACAGACACAAAAAAGCCCGCAGGGCTTTTGCCGTGCGGGCTTTCAGGACTTCTGCGGATGGCACTGGAACCATCTTTGAAGAATTTTGGTGGAGCTGGCGGGAGTTGAACCCGCGTCCGAAATTACTACACCGTCGGCACTACATGCTTAGTCAGTTTTTACATTCGCCGGTTAGCTGCGAACAGACACGCCACTAACAGACTATCCTGATTGGATTTAACGCTTCAACCCCAGGCAAGGCATCCACGCGATCTCTTTTGGGTTTGACTTCTCTTGATCCCCGTCTTAAGAGCGGAAGCTAGGGAGAGAAGGCTAAAAGCAGGTTATTAAGCTGCTAAAGCGTAGTTTTCGTCGTTTGCGACTATTTTTTTGCGGCTTTTTACGAGGCAAACCGCCCCTCGGCATGCTCCTAAGGCTTCACAATCCCGTCGAGTCCAGAATCAGCCCCAGAACTTCAAATACTAGCAACAAAACAAATCAAAATCCAGTGCTTAACGCTTTGAATTCTTCATGATACGTGCTTTATCCAGTTTCCATTCACGGTCTTTGATATCGTCGCGCTTGTCGTGCTCTTTCTTACCGCGTGCAACACCAATCTTCAGTTTGCACCAAGCGTTTTTCCAGTACAGCGACAGCGCCACGATGGTGTAACCTTCGCGGTTAACGCGGCCATACAGTGAATCAAGTTCACGTTGCTTCAGCAGCAGCTTTCGGCTGCGCGTCGGGTCACAGACCACATGGCTGGAGGCAACGGCTAAGGGTTGAAAGGTTGAACCGAACAGAAAGGCTTCGCCATCGCGCAGCAGAATATAGCTGTCGCTGATGTTGGCTTTACCGGCACGAAGTGACTTAACTTCCCATCCTTGTAACGACAATCCCGCTTCATACTCCTCTTCAATGAAGTACTCGTGGCGGGCGCGTTTGTTCATGGCAACAGTGGCAGAACCGGGTTTGTGTGCTTTTTTCTTTGTCATAGTGCGGCGTATTTTACATCACTTAGTCGGTTATCGCATCCCCAGTCCAGCGGGGCGGCAGGAAACGGGATATTCTAGCACACCCTCACTCGGGGACATTTTTGTTTAATCGCTGAAAATGCTATTATTCAGCGGTTTTGTGATGAACAGGAACCATTATGGCTCAGATTAGTCGTTCGGCGCTGGTCCCGTTTAGTGCCGGGCAGATGTACCAACTTGTAAATGATGTGGATGCCTATCCGCAATTCCTGCCGGGTTGCACCGGAAGCCGCGTGCTGGATGCGTCTGAGAATCAGATGACGGCGTCTGTGGATGTGTCGAAAGCGGGCATCAGCAAAACGTTTACCACCCGCAATACCCTGACAGATAACCAGAGCATCCATATGCAACTGGTTGATGGTCCGTTCCGCAAGCTGACTGGCGGCTGGAAGTTCGTCTCGCTGGGCGATGACGCCTGCAAGGTTGAGTTAAGCCTGGAGTTCGAGTTCACCAACATGCTGGTAGAGATGGCCTTTGGACGGATCTTCAAAGAGTTGGCCAACAGCATGGTGCAGGCTTTCACACAGCGCGCCAAAGAGGTTTACCGTGCCTGATATCTCCGTCGAGGTGGTTTATGCCTTGCCTGAAAAGCAGTATCAGCTTTATGTGAAAGTGGAGCAGGGCAGCACGATTGAACAGGCCATCCTCAAATCAGGACTACTTGAACTGCGTCGTGAGATTGACCTCGCCAGTAACAAGGTCGGCATCTACAGTCGGCCAGTGAAGCTGGATGATGTGGTGAATGAGGGCGATCGTATCGAAGTCTATCGTCCGCTGATTGCCGATCCTAAAGAGTTACGCCGGCAGCGCGCAGAACGAGCGGCAGAAAGCAAAAAATAAGCCCTTATCCCATCAGATACAGCGGATACCCGGCATAAAAAAGGCGCTCAGTGCGCCTTTTTGCTGTCTGTTGTTTCTGACAATCTTACGGGCAATCAGTCGTTGTTCTGTGACAGATTCTGCTTGTTGTCGATATTAGTCAGAACGCCGTTACCATCAAAAGTCAGCGTCAGCGTCTGCTGTTTTACGCCCTCATGACCAGGCTCCTGACGGAAAACGTAATACCAGACGTTGCTGCCAAAAGGATCTTTCATCATCGGCGTACCGAGCGTGTAAGCCACCTGCTGCTGTGTCATACCGGTATGAATCTTGGCCACATCGTTGGCAACGAGATAGTTCCCCTGGTTGATATCAGGACGGTAGACCACGCGCTCTAAGGTGGAACATCCGGCGGTCATCATCAACATTACTACTGCCGCGGCAGTCAGCGTTTTACAGCGCATCTATACATTCCTTTTCCGGGGCCAAACGCCTTTTAAAGGCGGCTTTCTTGCCATCAAAATCTGAACTCTGCCTGCGGCAGGCTTTATTACTCTGGCGACATAAGTGCCGATGATAATAAACCTTTTCGCTGTTGGAAACCTCTACAGAGCAAGCATATGACCACGGAGGGTTAAAAAAGTGCGCGGCTATGCGGCTAAAAGTTCTTTTGCGTTGGCCAGGGTATTGCGTGTGACCTCGCTGCCGCCTAACAGTCGCGCCAGTTCCTGCAGACGCGCCCGCTTGTCCAGTGGCTGCATATGGGTTTCAGTCATTGCGCCATCGGTCTCTTTGCTGACGTAGAAGTGCTGATGACCACAACCGGCCACCTGCGGCAGGTGAGTCACACACATCACCTGGGTCGATTCACCCAGCTGACGCAGCAGTTTACCGACCACGGCAGCGGTCGGGCCGCTGATGCCGACATCCACTTCATCGAAAATCATCGCCGGTGTTTCCATTTTCTTCGCAGTAATCACCTGAATTGCCAGCGCGATACGCGACAGTTCACCACCGGAAGCCACTTTGCCCAGAGGCTGCAGTGGCTGGCCTGGGTTAGTGGTGACCTGGAAATCGACGCGGCTCGCGCCGTCTGCCGTGAGCTGATCCGGATTAAAGGTCAGCGCGATCTTGAACTGGCCGTGCGGCATAGAGAGCAGATGCATACTCTGGGTGATCAGCTGCTGCAGTTCGTCAGCAAAGTGGCTGCGCTGCTGATGCAGTTGCTCTGCGCTTTTCAGCGCAGCCTGATAATGTTCACCCACCAGTGACTGCAGGCTCTCCTGATCGCTTTCATGCTGTGAGAGCAGCTCCGCTTCTGCCAGCAATTGCTGATGCAGTTCGGGTAGGCCTTCCGGCGTAACGTGATGCTTACGGGCCAGCGCGATCTGACGTGAGATACGCTTTTCCAGCTCATACAGGCGGTTAGGGTCCATATCCAGGCTGTCACAGTAGTGACGCAGCTCATCGCTGGCTTCGGTCAACTGAATGGCGGCTTCTTCCAGCAGATTGTGAACGCCGTTCAGCTTCTCATCCAGTGAAGTCAGTTCAGAAATCATCTCACGCGCCGTGTAGAGCAGGCTGTTGAGATTCGTGTCATCGCTGTCTGCTAACAGCTGCAGTGCCTGCTGGCTGGTCGACAGCAGTTGTCCGCTGTTAGCCAGACGCTTGTACTCTTCATCGATCTGCTCATATTCACCCGGCTGCGGTGCGAAGTCGTTCAGCTCTTTCAACTGATACTGCAACAGCTCGCGACGTGATTCGCGTTCCTGCGCCTGCTGCTGATGCAGCGCCAGGGTGCGGCAGCTCTGATTCCAGGTCTGATAGCTGGCGCGCATTTGCTGCAGCAGATCGTCGTGACCGGCATAGGCATCCAGCAGATGTTTCTGATGATCAGGTTTTAGCAGAAGCTGATGGGCATGCTGACCATGGATCTGAATCAGCAACTGGCCGAGGTCGCGCAGCTGAGAGAGCGGCACGGCTGTGCCATTGATAAAGCCACGGGAGCGCCCGTCAGCGCTTATCACCCGGCGCAGCAGGCACTCGTTGCCCTCATCCAGATGATTATCGACCAGCCAGCGCTGGGCAGAAGGGGAGGACTTAAGCTGGAAGCGGGCACAGAGGTCAGCCCGGCTGGCTCCCTGACGCACCATGTCGGCATCAGCACGACCGCCCAGACACAATCCCAGCGCATCAATGGCGATAGACTTGCCGGCACCGGTCTCACCCGTGATAGCTGTCATGCCGCGTTGGAAATCAATGTCGAGCTCACGAACGATAGCGAAATTACTGATGGTCAGTTGGGCCAGCATAGGTTCACCTGTATGAATAAACACATATGGTTTTTCATACAGTATAAACTGGTTTTTTATCCAGTAAAGAGGCGAGGCCGGTTTTCAGAACAATTTTTTTGACCAGCCCAGTTTCGAACTCAGCGTATTGAAATAGCTGTAGTTTTTAGGATGGATCAAATCAAGATGACCGGCACTGCGGCGAATCAGTACATCCTCGCCCTCCTGGATGGGCAGCGCAATCTGGCTGTCACAGCTGATCTCGAGGTCACTGCGACGTGAAGAAAAGCGTAAACGGATTGTACTGCTGCTGTTGATCACCAGTGGCCGTGCGGAAAGCGTATGCGGGAACATCGGCACCAGCACAATCGCCTCCAGTGACGGCGTCAGAATAGGGCCGCCCGCCGAGAGTGAGTAAGCTGTAGAGCCGGTGGGCGTTGAGATAATCAGCCCGTCTGAGCGTTGGGAAAAGGCGAACACTTCATCAATGTAAACTTCAAATTCGATCATGTGTGCCACTTTGCCAGGGTGCAGCACCACTTCATTGATGGCAGAGCCGATACGGGGCGAGCAGTCAGATTTGCACACCTGCGCTTCCAGCAGAAAGCGGCTCTCGACGAAATAGTTGCCCTGCAGCACCTCATCCAGCTGTTGCTGTGCGTTATCCGGATCGAGGTCAGTGAGAAAACCGAGATTACCGCGGTTAATGCCGATCACTTTGATGTCATAACGCGCCAGCACCCGCGCTGCGCCCAGCATATTGCCGTCACCACCCACCACGACGGCTAAATCAGCCTGCTGACCAATCTCCGCCAGCGTGCCCGTCTGTACGTCGTGAAGCGACAGCTCCTGGGCAATCTGCTTCTCAACGATCACCTGATAACCTTTGGCCGTCAGCCAGCGCCAGAGCATCTCATGCGTGGTTAACGCAGTGGGATGGCGCGGATGACCCACAATCCCAATGCAGTTAAAGTGTTTGTTCATCTGGTCGGTGTTCCTTATAAGCCAAAACGGCAAGGCAATGTGATAGGTTCCCTTGAATCCGTCATACCAATCCCCATAATAAGCCAACCAGCGAAATGAATGTGCAAAACGCGGAGAAATTCATGAGTAGTAAAGAACAGAACACCCCAAACGAGCAAGTCTCAGACGAAATTCAGCAGGATCAGCAGCAACCTCAGGAAGCGGAGACAGCAGCAGAGGTGGATCCGCGTGATGAGCGTATTGCTCAGCTCGAAGCTGAATTAGCGCAGTCGCAAACCGGTGTGCGCGATGCCCAGCTGCGTGCGCAGGCTGAAGTTGAGAACATTCGTCGTCGTGCCGAAATGGACGTTGAGAAGGCGCATAAATTTGCGCTGGAGAAGTTTGCCAACGAACTGCTGCCAGTCATCGACAGCCTGGAACGTGCGCTGGAAGTGGCAAACAAAGAAGACCCGCAGCTGGCATCCATGATCGAAGGGATTGAGCTGACCCTGAAAGGCCTGCTGGGTGCCGTGCGTAAATTCGGTGTTGAAGTGGTAGGTGAAACGGGCGTGCCATTTAACCCGGAAGTGCATCAGGCAATGTCGATGATGGAATCTGAAGAGTTTGAACCTAACCATGTCATGCTGGTGATGCAGCGTGGCTATACGCTGAATGGTCGCCTGCTGCGTCCGGCGATGGTGGCGGTTTCTAAAGCTAAAAGCTGATTCAACGCCTGAATCCTGTCACACGGCCGCGCACTGACGCGGCCGTGTGCTTTCTGGCGTTAATCCGGTAAGACCGGCGTCCAGTCCACCGGTTTTTTACCGGCTGCGCTCAGCAGTTCATTGGTGGTCGAAAAGTGTTTGCTGCCGAAAAAGCCACGATGCGCGGAAAGCGGCGAGGGATGCGGTGCCTGCAACACATGATGGCGCTTGCGATCAATAATGCTGCCTTTCTTCTGGGCATGCGAACCCCACAGTAAAAAAATCACCCCTTTACAGTGCTGGTTAATCGCCGCAATCACATTATCCGTAAAGGTCTCCCAGCCGAATCGTGCATGAGAATGGGCTTTACCCGCTTCAACCGTTAACACTGTGTTGAGTAACATCACGCCCTGTTTAGCCCAGCTCTCAAGAAAGCCGTGGTTGGGCTTTTCAAAGCCGGGAATATCCTGTACCAGCTCTTTATAGATATTCTGCAGTGAGGGCGGCACCTGAACGCCGGGCAGCACCGAAAAAGCCAGTCCATGCGCCTGATTCGGCCCGTGATAGGGATCCTGACCCAGGATCACAACGTTGACGTCGCCCAGTTCTGTCAGGCGAAAGGCGTTAAACACATCTTTCTGCGGCGGATAGACTGTTACACCCTCGGCGCGCCGATCGGCGACCTGCTTCAGCGTCTCAATAAAATAGGGTTTCTCTTTCTCTTCAGCCAGCACGTCGTGCCAGGTCAGCTTTTCAGCCATGTTCAACTCCCTTAACGTTAGTGCCGTAAGCTTAGCTGTTCCTGCTGTCGACCTGAAGGCAAAAATAATTTTAATAATACAAACTATTTTTGAATGGCAGCGGTTTTGAGATCAACGGGTTAGCGTTAAAGCCGCCTGAATGCCTGATTCGTATTGATACAGGTCAAAGAGGCCTGGAATAAAGAGTGCTATACCGGGGCCTCAAATTTGATGTATTCACGTTTTATTCGGGAGACGCAATCATGATCACGGGTATCCAGATCACGCAATCAAACAACTCACAGTTACTGAACTCATTCTGGCTGCTGGACGAAGAGAAAGCCCAGGCGCGTTGCCTGTGTGCAAAAGCGGGCTATGAAGAAGACCAGGTTGTCGCGCTCAGCGAACTGGGCGAATTTGCCTGGCGTGAAGTGCCGGTTGAAATTAAACCTCAGGTGCGGGTTGAAGGTGGACAGCATCTGAACGTCAACGTTCTGCGTCGTGAAACACTGGAAGATGCGGTTAAACATCCTGAGAACTATCCGCAGCTGACCATTCGTGTTTCCGGCTATGCCGTGCGTTTTAACTCACTGACACCAGAGCAGCAGCGCGACGTCATCACCCGTACCTTTACTGAAAGTCTTTAAGCAGTCTGATTAATCAGGTGATGAAAATAAGCGCAAAGCGCACACAGCAATCTTTAGCTTAATAATTAACGAGATAAGAAGTTTACTGCCCGGCATTGTTATGCTCGCGCCTTAAAGAAAACGCGCTGGCATGAAAAACAGTGTGAAAGGGCTGTTACTGATTATCAGATAAAAAAAATCGCCTCAATTGAGGCGATTTTTTTATGACGGCGATGATTTATTCCGCATTCTCGTTAGCTGGCGTACTGCCGCTAGCCTTGCGGCGTTTGCCGACATTTTTGGCATCACGATGACGGTTTTTCACCCGCGGTTTTTCAGTTTCGCTGGCTTTCTTCTCTGCACGTTTGGCCAGTACCTTTTTCGACGGTTTTCCCGTGGTTTTGGCACTTGGCGCACGCGTTTCCGGACGCAGCTCATCAATCACACGCGCTTTGATAGGCTCGTTAACATAGCGGGTGATTTTGCCCAGCAGGACGAAATCGTGCGCTTCAACCAGTGAGATGGCGATGCCTTTACGGCCCGCACGACCGGTACGCCCAATGCGGTGCAGGTAAGTATCTGCGGTGCGCGGCATGTCATAGTTAAAGACGTGACTGACATCCTCAACATCAATGCCACGTGCCGCGATATCGGTAGCAACCAGCACGTTAACGCGTCCTTCGCTCAGGCGCTTAATCGCTTCGTTACGTTTCGCCTGCACCATTTCGCCTTCAAGATAGCTGCTGCGAATCCCCGCTTCGTGCAGCCAGCTCACCAGCTCATGCAGACGCTCACGCTTACGCACGAACACGATGCAGCGCGTCACATCCGGCTGTTTCAGCAGGTGAATCAGTAATTTTGTCTTGTGCTGCAGATCATCAGCGCGGTAGTACCACTGCTGAATTTTTTTGCGCTCACGACGGCTCGGGTCCGCTTCCAGCTCTACCGGATCGTTCAGCAGACGCTCGGCGAAGTCGCGAATGTTGTCGCCTTCCAGCGTGGCGGAAAAGAGCATGGTCTGCTTACGCCAGCGCGTTTCAGCCGCGATGGTTTCGATATCCTGGGCAAAGCCCATATCAAGCATGCGGTCCGCTTCATCCAGTACCAGGGTTTCTACGGCGCGACAGTCAAAGTTCTCTTCTTTGATGTACTGCAGCAGTCGGCCGGTGGTGGCGACGACAATATCCTGGTTTTCGCTGAACACTTCGGCATGGTTCATGTAAGCCACGCCGCCCGTGATCGTGGCGATATCCAGATGGGTATGTTTCGCCAGTTCACGCGCATGATCGGCAACCTGCATCGCCAGTTCGCGTGTTGGGGTCACAATCAGGATGCGGGGTGGTCCGGATTTCTTGCGCGGAAAATCAAGCAGGTGCTGCAACGCCGGTAACAGATACGCGGCGGTTTTCCCGGTCCCTGTAGGTGCCGAACCCAGAACGTCACGACCCTCCAGTGCGGGCGGAATTGCAGCAGCCTGGATCACTGTTGGGCGCGTAAAGCCTTTTTCCTGCAACGCTTGTAGCAGGCTTTCGTCGAGTTCGAGTTCGGAAAATGTGGTTACTGTCATGGTCTACCTCAGTTTGGGGCGCTGATTATAGACAGATCAGACTGAATCTTCATCTGTTAATCCGTTTCGGCTGCGCCTGGGGGTGTCTGTCGCGTGAATTCCCTCTGTCGTCACGTTACACTCATGCGCTGCCGTACGGCAGGAAAAAACGATGGTAGTGACGAATGATGCAGGATAAGCCGCGTGAACGGCCACAGTTAAACAAGAACGGATTTACCTTTAAACAATTTTTTGTCGCACACGATCGCTGTGCGATGAAAGTGGGCACCGATGCCATTCTGCTCGGGGCCTGGGCGCCCGTTGCCGGTGTCAGGCGCATTCTGGATATTGGCAGCGGCAGCGGGCTTATCGCGCTGATGCTGGCACAGCGCACGCCGTCGCCGGTTGAAATCGATGCGGTTGAGTTAGAACCGGAAGCCGCAGGGCAGGCGCAGGAGAATGTGCAGCAGTCGCCGTGGCCCGAATGTATTCGGGTGCATCAGCAGGATATCGCCGGCTGGGCTGAGCAGTGTGATAAACGTTACTCGCTTATCGTCAGCAATCCCCCGTATTTCGCGCCGGGCGTGGCCTGCTCTACCGCGGCGCGGGACAGCGCACGTTCGACGGCTTCGCTCGACCATCAGACGCTCTTACGCAGTGCCGCGTTACTGATTGAAGAGGAGGGGATGTTCTGTGTGGTGCTGCCCTCGGCTTCCGGCCAGGCGTTTATCGATCTGGCTAAGGCGGATGGCTGGCATCTGCGTTTCCGGCTGGACGTGGCGGAATATGCCCATCGTCCACCACATCGCGTTGTGCTGGCTCTGTCACCGCAGGCCGGTGAAACGTTACTGGAGCGTCTGGCCATCCGCGCGCCGGACACCCGCTATTCCGATGAGTGGTGCAGCCTGACGCGGGAGTTTTACCTCTTCATGTAGCCCGGCGGTGTCAGAATGGTCGGCAGCGCCTCTGGCAGTAAATCCGGGTAGTCGCGGATAAAGTGCAGGCCACGGCTCTCTTTCCGCTCCAGCGCGCAGCGTACCATCAGGTCAGCGACCTGCACCAGGTTGCGCAGCTCCAGCAGATTATTGGAGAGGCGGAAATGGCGATAATATTCATCGATCTCCTGCTGAAGCAGGTTAATGCGGCGCAACGCCCGTTCCAGACGCCGGGTCGTGCGGACAATACCGACATAATCCCACATAAATAGCCTCAGCTCGTGCCAGTTATGCTGGATTACCACGCGCTCATCAGCGTCATCGACCTGGCTTTCATCCCATGCAGGCAATGCAGTAACGGCTTCAATGGCGGGCAGCGTTTTGATCAGCGCTTCTGCCGCGGACCAGCCATAAACCAGACACTCCAGCAGTGAATTCGAAGCCATGCGATTAGCGCCGTGCAGGCCGGTGTAACTCACCTCACCGATGGCATAGAGCCCATTGACGTCAGTCTGACCATGCTGATCGACCATGACACCGCCACAGGTGTAATGTGCGGCAGGCACAATCGGGATGGGCTCTTTGGTCAGGTCAAAGCCAAACGTCAGCAACTTCTCATAGATCATCGGGAAGTGCGCGCGAACAAATTCTTCAGGCTGGTGGCTGATATCCAGATACATACATTCGACACCCAGCCGCTTCATTTCATGATCGATGGCCCGTGCGACGATATCGCGCGGAGCCAGTTCGGCACGCTCATCAAAATCGGGCATGAAACGACTGCCATCGGGACGCAGCAGCCAGGCACCTTCACCGCGTAATGCTTCGGTTAACAGGAAATTCTGCGCCTGCGGATGAAACAGGCAGGTTGGGTGGAACTGGTTAAATTCCAGATTGGCGACCCGACAGCCCGCGCGCCACGCCATGGCGATGCCATCACCGGAGGCGATATCGGGGTTGGTGGTGTATTGATAGACTTTGGCGGCACCGCCAGTGGCGACCACAACGGCTCGTGCCCGACAGGTTTCGACCCGCTCGCGATTGCGGTTCCAGATCCACGCACCGACCACCCGGCGTGTGCCCGGCAGGCCGATTTTATCTGAGAGAATCAGGTCGACCGCATTGGTACGTTCGAGAATCCGGATGTTGGGGTGGCTGAGCGCCTGACTCACCAGCGTGGTTTCAACCGCGTGACCGGTGGCGTCAGCGCTGTGCAGGATGCGACGATGACTGTGGCCGCCTTCGCGCGTCAGGTGATAGCGCATATCGCCCGCTGCCTGCGGGTCGAGATCAAACGCGACGCCGTTGTCGATCAGCCACTGTACGCAATGCCGCGCATTACTGGCAATAAACGAGACAGCATCACGGTCGCATAAACCTGCGCCAGCAATCAGCGTATCTTCGATGTGCGACTCAATGCTATCCGTCTCATCAAACACCGCAGCAATACCGCCCTGGGCATAGAGCGTTGAACCCTCATTCACCTGCGCTTTACTGAGTACGGTCACCTGACAATGCTTCGCCAGCCTTAACGCCAGCGACAGACCGGCGGCACCGCTGCCAACAATTAATACATCGCACTCATAATCCGGGGTCACATTCATCATAATGTTTAATTTACTAAACAAGAATACGTCTGAGCATAAGCGCAATAGGGGTTTCTGTGAAGTATTTTAAACATCAGCTCACGCTATTCGGCAGTGAATTTCTCAAAGTTACCTATAATCAGTAAGTTAAAATCGGGCTGCTAACGAGGTGGTTTTTTATAGCAAACTTATTAAACCTAAAGGATTTAATGATGAAAAAGCTCTTGTCATAGGTTACTCTGCCTGCGATTTACGCGCCTGACACTGAACGAAAACGAACAACCTGTGTAATGGCTATTGGCGTGTTAAATATCAGGGCGAGAAGTGAACTTCGCACCACATCACAACTCTAAGCGCATGCTTGCTCAGAACATGAGATGTGCTGGCAGTTACTTTTGCATATGAAAAATTTGGGGAGACATTACCTCGGATGAGCGAGCAGTTAACGGATCAGGTCCTTGTCGAGCGGGTACAGAAGGGAGATCAAAAATCGTTCAACTTACTGGTAATTCGTTACCAGCATAAAGTGGCGAGTCTGGTTTCACGCTATGTTCCCTCGGGCGACGTCCCTGATGTAGTACAGGAATCGTTTATTAAAGCGTATCGCGCACTGGACTCATTCCGGGGCGATAGCGCGTTTTATACCTGGCTGTACCGCATTGCGGTTAACACAGCGAAAAATTACCTGGTTGCTCAGGGGCGACGTCCGCCATCCAGCGATGTGGATGCGATTGACGCAGAAAATTTCGAAAGTGCGGGTGCATTAAAAGAAATTTCGAACCCTGAGAACTTAATGTTGTCTGACGAATTGAAACAAATTGTCTTTCGTACCATCGAGGCGCTACCTGAGGACTTGCGTATGGCAATCACCCTCAGGGAACTGGACGGTCTGAGTTATGAAGAGATCGCCGTCATTATGGATTGCCCGGTAGGCACTGTTCGATCACGTATCTTTCGTGCGCGAGAGGCCATTGATAACAAAGTTCAACCGCTTATCCAACGTTAGTGATAACGGCTACTGGAAGGGTACATAGGCATGCAGAAAGAAAAACTTTCCGCTTTAATGGATGGTGAGACCTTAGATAACGAGCTGTTTTCCGCCTTGTCTAAGGACGCAGAATTACAGAAAAGCTGGGCGAGCTATCATCTCATCCGCGATACAATGCGTGGTGATACAGGCGATGTCCTGCATTTCGATATCTCTGCGCGCGTCGCTGCTGCCATCGAAAAAGAACCTAAACGTTCGGTCACTACGCTGATCCCTGAAGCTCAGCCAGAGCCTTCCCGCTGGGAAAAAATGCCGTTCTGGAAAAAAGCGCGTCCATGGGCTGCGCAACTGACTCAGGTGGGTGTGGCTGCCTGCGTTTCACTGGCCGTGATCGTGGGTGTTCAGCACTACAATCAGCCGGCAGGCAGTGCCACGCAAACCTCTGACTCTCCGGTATTCAATACCATGCCGATGATGGGGAAAGCGTCGCCGGTGAGCCTGGGTGTGCCGTCAGATGCGTTTGATACAAACAGCTCAAACCAGCAGGTTCAGGACCAGCGTCGTCGCGTAAATGCGATGCTGCAGGACTATGAACTGCAACGTCGTCTGCATGCTGACCAGCTGCAGATTGAAACCAATGCGCCAAAACAGGCGCAGGTTGATGTTCCCGGAAACCAATCATTAGGACAGCAGCAGCAGTAATGAAGCCGCTTTGGTATGCTGTTAGCCTGCTGACAGGCAGTCTGTTATGGTCATCTGCCGCCCCGGCGCAAACTACCGCGTCCGGGGCGTTATTGCAGCAGATGGAGCTGGCAAGTCAGAACCTCAACTACGAATACGCCTATATCAACGTCTCGCGCATCGGCATTGAATCGCTGCGTTATCGTCACGCTGTGATCGATAACCGGATATTCGCGCAGTTGTTACAGATGGACGGGCCTCGCCGGGAAGTTATCCAGCGTGGCAACGATATCAGCTACTTCGAACCCGGCCTCGATCCCTTTTCGCTTCCCGGCAATCATATTATCGATGCCTTGCCCTCGGTAATTTTTGCTGACTTCACCAAACTTGCCTCAGCCTACGATTTTATTACCGTAGGGCGCTCCCGCATTGCCGATCAAATGTGTGATGTGCTGCGTATCGTTTCCCGTGATGGCACCCGTTACAGCTATGTGGTCTGGCTGGATGTGGACACCAAACTGCCGTTGCGAATCGACCTGCTTGATCGTGATGGCGAAACGCTGGAGCAGTTCCGCGTGATCAGCTTTGCGGTGGATGAAGGGGTGCGAAATCTGATGCAGGGACTGGAGAAAGCGAATCTGCCTCCGTCGCTATCCGTGCCGAAAGGGGATGCAGTTACGCTTACCTGGCAACCTGGCTGGATACCTGCCGGCATGTCACTGGTGTCGCAGAATCGCCGTACACTGCCGGGGCTGAACAAAAATATGGAGTCGAAGCTCTACAGCGATGGGCTGTTTAGTTTCGCAATCAACGTAACGCCAGCCGATAAAACCAGTCTGACGCAGACATTGCGCACTGGACGTCGTACGGTCCAGACCGTTGTGCGCAATAATAACGAAATTGCAGTGATTGGCGAATTACCGCCCTCCACCGCAAAACGTATTGCGGACAGCATTGACCTGGGGTCACAAAAATGATGAGAGAATGGGCCACCGTAGTGGCATGGCAGGATGGCATCGCCACACTGCATACCGAAGCAAAAACGTCCTGCAACAGTTGCCATGCGCGTAAAGGCTGTGGCAGTCATATGCTGAATAAACTCGGTCCAAAAAACGCCCATGTGATGCAAATCGCCAGCAGTAAGCCGCTGCAACCTGGACAACGCATCGAGCTCGGCATCAAAGAGAGCAGCCTGCTCGGTTCAGCACTGCTGGTCTATATGACGCCGCTGTCTGGTCTTTTCCTGGTGGCCGGGCTGTTTCAGGCGCTGTTCAATAGCGATCTGGCAGCGGCCTGCGGTGCGCTGCTGGGCGGCCTCGGCGGTTTTATTGTTGCTAAAGGTGTTTCAATGAAATTTGGCGACCGTGAAGCTTTTCAGCCGGTCATTCTGAGCATTGCCTTGCCTCCTGATGCGCTGCGTGTTGAAAGCGAAGCGTAACGTACGTCCAGGCCGCGCATCTCGCGGCCTTTGTCCATTCTGCTTTGCGCAGATATCTGTTTCGCTTCCACCACGTTCCATTCTTTTATGCGCGGCGTTAACAGTGTAATATGCGTCGTCATTAATGAGGCTGACAGGATTGTGGGTAAAGAGCGATCTTCCTGAATGTGTCTGTGCTCAGGTTTTCAACTGAATTTTAAGCGAAGATATCCCAATAAATGAAGCACATAAGAAATTTCTCCATCATCGCTCATATCGACCATGGTAAATCTACGCTCTCTGACCGTCTGATTCAGATCTGTGGCGGACTCACCGCTCGTGAAATGGCTGCGCAGGTTCTCGACTCTATGGATCTGGAGCGCGAGCGTGGGATCACCATCAAAGCCCAGAGCGTGACACTCGATTACCACGCGAAGGACGGCCAAACTTACCAGCTCAATTTCATCGATACCCCAGGCCACGTAGACTTCTCTTATGAAGTTTCCCGCTCACTGGCCGCCTGTGAAGGCGCGCTGCTGGTGGTGGATGCCGGTCAGGGTGTTGAAGCGCAGACACTGGCGAACTGCTATACCGCGATGGAGATGGATCTGGAAGTGGTGCCGGTTCTGAACAAAATTGACCTGCCTGCTGCCGATCCCGATCGTGCCGCGCAGGAAATTGAAGATATCGTCGGCATCGATGCAACGGATGCCGTGCGCTGCTCAGCCAAAACCGGCGTCGGCGTACCCGAAGTGCTGGAGCGCTTAGTGCGTGACATTCCGCCGCCGGAAGGCGATCCGGAAGGTCCACTGCAGGCACTGATTATCGACTCCTGGTTTGATAACTATCTGGGCGTTGTTTCTCTGGTGCGTGTGAAAAATGGCACCATGCGTAAAGGCGACAAGATTAAAGTGCTCAGCACCGGCCAGGTTTATAACGCTGACCGTCTGGGGATTTTCACCCCTAAGCGTGTCGATCGTAATGAACTGAACTGCGGTGAAGTCGGCTGGCTGGTCTGCGCCATCAAAGATATCCTTGGCGCGCCGGTGGGCGATACCCTGACTACCGCGCGTAACCCGGCAGACAAAGCGCTGCCAGGCTTCAAAAAAGTGAAGCCGCAGGTTTATGCCGGTCTGTTCCCAATCAGCTCTGACGACTATGAAGCGTTCCGTGATGCGCTCGGCAAGCTGAGCCTGAACGATGCCTCGCTGTTCTATGAGCCAGAAAGCTCAACTGCCCTGGGCTTTGGTTTCCGCTGCGGCTTCCTTGGCCTGCTGCACATGGAGATCATCCAGGAGCGCCTGGAGCGCGAATACGATCTCGACCTGATCACCACCGCGCCGACAGTGGTGTATGAAGTCGTGACCACCAGTGGCGAGATCGTTCATGTTGACAGCCCATCTAAGCTGCCTGCGCTGAACAATATCGAAGAGCTGCGTGAACCGATTGCGGAATGTCACATGCTGCTGCCACAGGAGTATCTGGGCAACGTCATCACGCTGTGTATTGAGAAGCGTGGCGTGCAGACCAACATGGTTTACCACGGCAATCAGGTGGCACTGACGTACGAAATTCCGATGGCAGAAGTGGTACTCGACTTCTTTGACCGTCTGAAATCAACCTCGCGCGGTTATGCCTCGCTGGATTACAACTTTAAACGTTTCCAGCCTTCAGACATGGTGCGCGTTGACGTACTGATTAACTCTGAACGTGTGGATGCGCTGGCGCTGATCACTCACCGCGACAACGCACCTTATCGCGGACGCGATCTGGTTGAGAAAATGAAAGATCTCATCCCGCGTCAGCAGTTTGATATTGCGATTCAGGCTGCCATCGGCAACCACATTATCGCGCGTTCAACGGTTAAACAGCTGCGTAAAAACGTACTCGCCAAGTGTTATGGCGGTGACGTGAGCCGTAAGAAGAAACTGCTGCAGAAACAGAAAGACGGTAAGAAGCGTATGAAGCAGGTTGGTAACGTTGAGCTGCCACAGGAAGCGTTCCTCGCCATTCTGCATGTCGGTAAGGACAGCAAATAAGGATTTCCAATGGCTAATATGTTCGCCCTGATTCTGGCGATAGCGACGCTGATTACTGGCATCGTATGGGTAATAGATCGTTTTAAATGGGCACCTGCGCGTCGCGCTAAACAGGCTGAGGTTCAGGCCCAGACCGGCAACGCGCTCGACAGCAAAACGCTGGCGAAGGTTGCTGCCAAGCCAGGCTGGGTTGAGACCACCGCGTCTGTGTTCCCGGTGCTGGCGGTGGTGTTCATCGTGCGTTCGTTTATCTACGAACCGTTCCAGATTCCCTCTGGCTCGATGATGCCAACGCTGCTGATTGGTGACTTTATCCTGGTGGAGAAATTCGCTTACGGTATCAAAGATCCGATTACCCAGACGACGCTGATCCCAACCGGTCAGCCGAAGCGCGGCGATATCGCGGTATTTAAATACCCGAAAGATCCGAGCCTGGATTATATTAAGCGCGTTATCGGCCTGCCGGGCGACAAAGTCATCTATGATCCTTACAGCAAAACCCTGACGGTAAAACCGACCTGCAACGACGACAAAGCCTGTGACACAGCGCTGGCGGTAACGTACACCGATATTGAGCCAAGCAACTTTATTCAGACCTTTAGCGGTTTTGATGGCAACGAAACCGGCAACGGTTTTTATCAGGTGCCGCAGGGCGATACTATGCGCGGAGGTCTGCGCCTGGCCACCCGCAAAGAGACGATTGGTAACGTGACGCATGACATTCTGCTGGTAAACGAAGCGCAGAGTCAGGCAGGCATGTATTATCAGCAGCCGGGTCAGCCGCAGTCGAGCTGGGTCGTGCCGAAAGGACAATACTTCATGATGGGCGACAACCGTGATAACAGCGCCGACAGCCGTTACTGGGGCTTTGTCCCGGAGCGTAATCTGGTCGGTAAAGCGGTCGCTATCTGGATGAGCTTTGAGAAACAAGAAGGCCAGTGGCCTACCGGCGTGCGATTCAGTCGCATCGGCGGTATCCACTAACAACATTGTCTGATTAACAGGCAATTCGGGTGGCCTCCTCAGGGAGGCCACTGCACACCAAACGGAACGTGTTGGATTGCCAGCCCCGTTTGGTATGCAGAGTCACAGACGCAACAAAGAACTGGAATCGCATGAACCCCATCCTGATTAACAAGCTTCAGCGCAAACTGGGCTACACTTTTACTCATTCGGAACTGTTACAGCAGGCCCTGACTCACCGCAGCGCCAGCAGTAAGCATAACGAACGCTTGGAATTTCTTGGCGATTCAATTCTTAGCTATGTGATCGCTAATGCCCTTTATCACCGCTTCCCGCGGGTTGATGAAGGTGACATGAGCCGCATGCGCGCCACACTGGTGCGTGGCAACACGCTGGCTGAAATGGCCCGCGAATTTGATCTTGGCGAGTGCCTGCGTCTGGGACCGGGTGAGCTTAAAAGCGGCGGCTTCCGTCGTGAATCTATTCTTGCCGATACGGTCGAGGCGCTGATTGGCGGCATTTTCCTCGACAGCGGTATTGAGCGGGTAGAACAGCTGATCCTTGACTGGTATCAGAGCCGTCTGGACGAAATCAGTCCTGGCGACAAACAAAAAGATCCGAAAACGCGTCTGCAGGAGTATCTGCAGGGACGTCATCTGCCACTGCCAAGTTATCTGGTCGTGCAGGTGCGTGGCGAAGCCCATGATCAGGAATTCACCATTCACTGTCAGGTGAGTGGCATGGCCGAGCCGGTCGTCGGCGTCGGCTCCAGCCGTCGTAAAGCTGAGCAGGCAGCAGCTGAACAGGCGCTGATAAAATTAGGTCTCGAATAGGTCTGTCGGGGTGACCGTGCCGGAGCGGCACACAGTGAATCACCCTTTGGCAGTTCTGTCCCGGCGTCAGAAGACGCTGAATGACACACGATTCAAATAGCACTTTTTCAGCGCCGTATCAGGCGCTGAACAACTCAGGATTCGAATGAGCGAAAACGTTACTTATTGCGGCTTTGTCGCGATTGTTGGCCGACCAAACGTCGGTAAATCCACCTTACTGAACCAGTTACTGGGGCAGAAGGTGTCGATCACCTCGCGTAAGCCACAAACCACGCGCCACCGCATCATGGGCATTCACACCGAGGGCGAATATCAGGCGATCTACGTCGATACTCCGGGTCTGCACATGGAAGAGAAGCGTGCCATTAACCGTCTGATGAACCGCGCAGCCAGCAGTTCGATTGGTGACGTAGAGCTGGTGATCTTCGTGGTTGAAGGCACCCGCTGGACGCCAGATGACGAGATGGTCTTAAACAAACTGCGCGACAACAAAGTGCCGGTCGTGCTGGCGATCAACAAGGTCGATAATATCCAGGATAAAAGCATTCTGCTGCCGCATCTGCAGTTCCTGAGCCAGCAGATGAACTTCCTCGATATCGTGCCTATCTCTGCTGAGAGTGGCAAAAACGTCGATACCATTGCGGCGATTACCCGCAAGCATCTGCCACAGGCCGATCATCACTTCCCGGAAGATTATATCACTGACCGTTCACAGCGCTTCATGGCGTCAGAGATGATCCGTGAAAAACTGATGCGCTTCCTGGGCGCTGAACTGCCTTACTCTGTCACGGTTGAGATTGAGCGCTTCGTTACCAACGAACGCGGCGGTTACGATATCCATGGTCTGATCCTGGTTGAGCGTGAAGGGCAGAAGAAGATGGTGATTGGCAACAAAGGCGCCAAAATCAAAGTCATCGGAACCGAAGCGCGCAGGGACATGGAAGAGATGTTCGAAGCGAAAGTGCATCTCGAACTGTGGGTGAAAGTGAAATCCGGCTGGGCAGATGACGAACGTGCACTGCGCAGCCTGGGTTATACAGACGATCTCTGATTCAATGGAAGGCTGGCAACGCGCCTTTGTGCTGCATAGTCGTCCCTTCAGCGAAACCAGCCTGCTGCTCGACCTGTTCAGCGAAAGTGAAGGACGGGTTCGGGTACTGGCCAAGGGCGCGCGTTCCCGGCGTTCCAACCTGAAAGGCGCGTTACAGCCTTTTACCCCGCTGCTGGTTCGCTGGAGCGGGCGCGGGGAAGTTAAAACCCTGCGCAATGCCGAAGCGGTCTCGCTGGCTTTACCGCTCAGCGGCATCACGCTTTACTGCGGTCTCTACGTCAATGAGCTGGTCTCACGCGTATTGCAGCAGGAATCTCCCTTCCCGGAACTCTTCTTCGACTATCTCAACTGTCTTCAGGCGTTAGCCTCAACACACGGTAAGCCCGAACCGGCACTGCGACGATTTGAACTGGCGCTGCTCGGTCACCTGGGTTACGGCGTCGACTTCCTGCACTGCGCCGGCAGCGGCGAGCCGGTCAGCGACAATATGACCTACAGCTATCGCGAAGAGCGGGGTTTTATCGCCAGCCTGGTGGTGAACAATCGCAGCTTTACCGGACGGGAGCTGCACGCCCTGTGTGAGCGAGAGTTTCCGGATGCCGACACCCTGCGTGCCGCGAAGCGCTTTACGCGCATCGCCCTGAAGCCTTATCTTGGTGGCAAGCCGCTGAAAAGTCAGGAGCTGTTCCGCCAGTTTATCCCGAAGCAAAAGCCCGAACAGGCAGAAGAATAGCGCTGGTCGTACCGCCTGTTTATATTTGCGCGGTACACTCAACATCACGATGGAAAAGAAGTGAGGATGGTCATGGCTGAGTTGCTGTTAGGCGTCAATATCGATCACATTGCCACGGTGCGTAACGCGCGTGGGACAAACTACCCCGATCCGGTACAGGCGGCGTTTATCGCCGAGCAGGCAGGCGCAGACGGCATTACCGTGCACCTGCGTGAAGATCGCCGTCACATCACCGATCGCGACGTGCGAATTCTGCGTGACACGATTCAGACGCGCATGAATCTGGAGATGGCGGTCACCGATGAGATGATCGGCATTGCCTGTGACATTCAGCCCCATTTCTGCTGCCTGGTGCCGGAAAAGCGCCAGGAAGTGACAACGGAAGGCGGACTGGATGTGGCGGGACAGCAGGAGAAGATGAACGCGGCCGTGCGACTGCTGAAGGATGCTGGCATTCTGGTTTCGCTGTTTATTGATGCCGATCACCGCCAGATCGAAGCCGCCGTTGCCACGGGTGCGCCTTACATCGAAATCCATACTGGCGCTTACGCCGAGGCACCCGAGGGACTGGCGCGTGACGCTGAGCTGGCGCGCATTCGCCATGCCGCGACTTTTGCTGCCAGCCTGGGGCTCAAAGTTAACGCCGGTCATGGTCTGACCTACCACAATGTGCTGCCGATTGCCGCGCTGCCGGAAATGCATGAGCTGAACATCGGCCATGCGATTATCGGGCGTGCAGTAATGAGTGGCCTGCCGGATGCAGTTAAAGAGATGAAGCAACTGCTGCGTGAAGCCCGTCGCTAATGGCTATTCTCGGATTAGGTACGGACATCGTTGAGATTGAACGCATCGCCGGGGTGATAGAGCGCTCCGGCGATCGGCTGGCGCGTCGGGTGCTGAGTGAAGCCGAATGGCACCAGTATCAGGCGCACAAGCAGCCGGTGCGCTTTCTCTCCAAACGTTTTGCGGTTAAAGAGGCGGCAGCAAAAGCCTTTGGCACCGGCATTCGCGGTGGTCTGGCGTTTAATCAGTTTGAAGTTTACAACGATGCGCTGGGAAAACCGGGGTTACGCTTCTTTCAGCATGCCGCTGACGTGGCAGAGAGGCTGGGCGTTAAGCACGTTCACGTGACGCTGGCCGATGAGCGTCACTACGCCTGCGCCACGGTAATCATTGAAAGCTAGCCGTGCAGCAGCACGAACTTCTCCCACAGCGCATCGCGAGATTCGGTGTGCTGTGGGTCTATGATAATCGTGTTGTCGATGGGGCAGACCTGCTGACAGGTTGGCCGCTCATAGTGCCCGACACATTCCGTGCAGCGGCTGACATCAATCTCATAGATCGCATCGCCCAGTGAAATCGCCTGATTCGGGCACTCCGGTTCACACATATCGCAGTTAATGCATCTGGACGTAATCAACAGCGCCATTTTACCCACCTGATACCAACAGAAAAAGCGCGGGTATTATACGTGCTGACGCTGATCAGACCAGCTTTTTCACCAGCGCTTCACTGTGACGAATATGGCTGGACGCGCGCTCTGGATCGTTTTGCACCAGCGCCATAAAGAGCAGATCGGTCAGAGCAAGCTGTGCCGTGGTTGAGGAGATCGCCGCGCTGCGGGTACTCTGCTCTTCCGCCACCGTATAAAGACAGTAACCGGCACTCTGCTGCAGGGTATTCGGCGTAAAACCCGTGAACGCCACCACATCTGCGCCCACCTGAACCGCTTCCTGCGCGGCCAGATTGATCTCTCGCCGTTCACCGGTGTAAGAGATGGCGAGCAGCACATCGCCTGGCCCCATCGCCTGCACGCTGGCCAGCAGGGCGTGCATATCCTGTTCCGCCACCGCATTAATGCCGATCTTCATCAGCTTCCAGGAGAAATCTTTCGCCACCAGGCCCGAGGCGCCGATGCCCACCAGTAAAATACGGCGGGCATTTTTCAGCAGCTGTAACACGTCGTTGAGCTTCTCTTCGCTATTAATATCCAGGGTGGCGCGGATCGCTGAAAGCTTTTCTGTCAGCAGCTTTTCACCCACCATTTTAAGCGGGTCGTCGCTCAGAATATGGTTATGCACGGTAATGGCATCCTTGTCCGCCAGTGACTCACTCAGGGCCAGCTTAAGCGCCGGAAAACCTTTATAGCCCAGCTTCTGAGCAAACTTCACTACGCTCGACTGACTGACGCCGGACTCTTCCGCCAGTTTTTGTGAACTCAGGTGACGCGCCCGATCGGGTTGCGACAGTAAAAAATCCGCGAGCCGACGTTCGTTCAACGCCAGTCGTGGATAAAGCTGGCGAATGCGCAGCAAAGAACTCATGCCCAATCCTCGTCATTCAGGGATAATCAATGAAGAATAAACTATTCATCGGGCATTGTAGTCATCGGAATTAAAAATGACAGTCATCGCCGTACCGCCTGATGATGGCTACACTACTCTTTATCATTCCAGAACCAGCCATAAAGGAGAGTTGTTTGACCAGGGGAACACAACGTCGCATCGTATTTTTTGACCTGGATGGCACTTTGCACCAGCAGGACATGTTCGGCACGTTTATGCGCTATCTGCTGCGTCGCCGCCCGCTTAATCTGCTTCTGGTGGTGCCAATATTGCCGGTGGTCGGTATCGGCCTGCTGTTTAAAGGCCGCGCGGCTCGCTGGCCCATGAGCCTGCTGCTCTGGTCAATTACCTTTGGACGCTCTGAGCAGACATTGCTGCGCCTCGAAGCGGAGTTTGCGCAGTGGTTCCGGCTGCGCGTGAAAGCGTTCCCGGTGGTGCAGCAGCGTCTGACGGATTATCTCAGCAGTGATGATGCTGACGTCTGGCTGATCACCGGATCGCCACAGTCGCTGGTGGAGCAGGTCTATTACGACTCCGCGTTTCTGCCACGTGTGAAGATGATTGCGAGCCAGATGCAGCGCGGCTGGGGTGGGCGGGTGCTGGCGATGCGCTGTCTTGGCCATGAGAAAGTGGCGCAGCTGGAAGAGAAAATCGGTACGCCGCTGCAGCTTTACAGCGGCTACAGCGACAGCAAACAGGACAACCCGCTGCTGTTTTTCTGTCAGCATCGCTGGCGCGTGACCCCGGCGGGTGAACTGCAACAGCTGGAATAAGTTTTTAAAGGACCGATGAGGCCGCTATAATGCGCCGCTTTTTAGTCGCCCGGAGTGGTCAGCGTGAAACAACAAGATGAGTACTGGATGCGCCATGCGCTTGGTCTGGCGCGACGGGCGTGGGAGCAGGGCGAAGTGCCGGTGGGCGCGGTGCTGGTTCAGAACGACCAGGTGATTGGCGAAGGCTGGAACCGGCCCATTGGTCAGCACGACCCGACGGCGCACGCCGAAATCATGGCTCTGCGCCAGGGCGGTAAAGTGCTGGAAAATTATCGTCTGCTGGATACCACGCTTTACGTGACGCTGGAGCCGTGCGTCATGTGTGCCGGTGCTATGGTTCACAGCCGCATAACGCGTCTGGTTTATGGTGCGCACGATGTTAAAAGTGGCGCGGCGGGATCGCTGCTGGATGTGCTGGGCCACCCTGGCATGAATCATCAGATTGAATTGCACAGTGGCATGCTGGCTGAAGAGTGCGCCGCCATGCTGAGCGATTTTTTCCGTATGCGTCGCGAGCAGAAAAAAGCGCTGCGTCAGGCGCAGCGCCAGGGTTAGTTCATCGCGATCTTTGGTTCAACCGCCGGATAGCCCTTCGCCAGTTCGGCCTGGGCTTCCGCCTGCTGCTTCAGACGCTTCTCCTGCTCCTGCAGATAACCCACCAGACTTAGCTGATACTTGCGGATATTCTCCACGTAGTTATAAGCTTCATGCCCACGGGCGTAGCCATACGTCGTCTGTGTATAGTAACGCTTCTGACTCAGCATCGGCAGACGCAGCTTTACATCCGCCCAGCTGTCCGGATCGCCACCCTGGCGTGCCGTCAGCTTGCGGACGTCGAGCATATGGGCATAGCCCATGTTGTAAGCCGCCAGCGCAAACCAGATACGTTCATCTTCCGGGATGCTCTGTGGCACCTTCGCCATCATATCCTGCAGATACTGACTGCCGCCGCGAATGCTCTGTTCGGGATCGGTACGATCACCCACATCCAGACTCTCCGCGGTGTTACGCGTCAGCATCATCATGCCGCGTACGCCGGTAGGGGAGGTGGCCTGCGGATTCCAGTGCGACTCCTGATAGGAGATCGCTGCCAGCAGTCGCCAGTCAATGCTGGTGGCGTACTTCTCAAACAGCGGCTTGATGTCGGGCAGCGTATTGTCGATGGCCCGCAGGAAAGTGCGGGTATCGACATAATCAAAGGTGCCAACGTGGCCGAGATATTTCTCCTCCAGCCGCGCCATCGCGCCTTCTTCTCCCATCCCGTTAAAGAAGTCGAGCATCGCCGCATTCAGGCTGTCATCATCACTGTGCCGCACATACCAGGTCACCGGCTCTTCATCGGTGACGTCGAACGCGACCGCCAGCTGCGGATAAATGCGCTGTAACAGGGCGATGGTGACGGAGTCGCCAATCGTGTAGTCGAGCTTGCCATCAGCTACCGCTTCCAGCAGGGCTTTAGGGCTCTGATCGGTGGAGATCGCCCAGTCCAGATCGGGAAACTGATTAGAACGCGCGCTCTTCAGCGTTGACAGGTAAGCCGATCCCGCCGCAACCGTTAGCCGCCCCTTTAAGTCACCGAGGTTTTTAGGGCGCGGCTTATCCACGCGATAGACCAGCTGCTGCGAAACATTGTAGTAACCTGGCCCGGTCTGATAACGCGTCAGGCGTTCATTGTTATAGTTCAGCCCGGCGGCCAGCACATCGGCTTTGCCATCGTCAAGGTCATCAAACAGATCGCTCAGGTTAGGACGAACCGTCACCTTAAGTTTGACGCCCAGATAATCGGCGAAACGTTTTGCCAGCTCATAGTCCATACCGGCCGGTAATTGGTTAACTGTGTAGTAAGTCAATGGGGAGTTGATGGTACTGACACGCAGCACTCCCCGCGATTTAATCTGTGAAATCTGGTCCTGCCCACCCCCGTACCAGGGAATGGATGGCCATAGCGCTAACGCTAACAGCACGGCAACCAGACCGATAAACAGATAATTAAATTTTAGGCGTTTCAAATAGTTATCTCTCGCTGGCTCTAAGGCCTCTGTCTTTTAAAGGCAGTATTTATCTTCTTTGAACTCCCAGAGCGAGGGGCATTTTGCGCAACAAAATCACGCTGAGCAACTTTTATAGCAGCTTTTGCGCAAATTTCAGGCAAATCCGGGTCGCCAAAAATTGTGCGCAAACGGTTTCGTCGCGAGGTCGCTTTCTCTATAATACGCCCCGTTTTCCCTGTTGCGCCCAATTTGCGTCGCCCGGCGCCCTGACGAGAGACTTATTAATGGAAATTCTGCGTGGTTCGCCCGCCCTGTCGGCATTTCGTGTAAACAAACTGCTGACCCGCTTTCAGGACGCTCATCTGCCGGTGAGTGATATTTACGCTGAGTACATCCATTTTGCTGATGTCAGTACGCCTTTAAGCGCTGACGAACAGAGCCGTCTGCAACGTCTGCTGAAATATGGTCCCTCTCTTGCTGAACATGCTCCACAGGGTCGTCTGCTGCTGGTAACACCGCGTCCTGGTACCATTTCGCCCTGGTCATCCAAAGCAACCGATATCGCCCACAACTGCGGCCTGCCACAGGTCCGTCGTCTGGAACGCGGCCTGGCCTTCTATGTACAGGCTCCCCAGCTGACCGAAGCGCAGTGGCAAACGCTGGGCACACTGCTGCACGATCGGATGATGGAAACGGTCTTCAGTGACCTGGCGCAGGCTGAGCAGTTGTTCGCGCACCACACACCGCAGCCGGTGAAAAGTGTCGATCTGCTGGGTGCGGGCCGTCAGGCGCTGGTTCAGGCCAATATCTCCCTGGGTCTGGCGCTGGCAGACGATGAAATTGACTACCTGGTGGCGGCGTTTACCGCACTGGGTCGTAATCCCAACGACATTGAACTCTATATGTTTGCGCAGGCGAACTCTGAGCACTGTCGTCACAAGATTTTCAACGCCGACTGGATTATCGACGGCGAGAAACAGCCAAAGTCGCTGTTTAAAATGATCAAAAATACGATGGAGAAGACGCCGGACTTCGTGCTCTCTGCCTATAAAGATAACGCCGCCGTCATGGAAGGATCAGAGGTTGGCCGCTTCTTTGCTGACGCCGGAGAGAGCGAGTACCGCTGGCATCAGGAAGCTGCGCACATTCTGATGAAGGTGGAAACGCACAACCACCCAACGGCGATTTCGCCGTGGCCAGGCGCGGCCACCGGTTCTGGTGGTGAAATCCGTGATGAAGGCGCAACCGGTCGTGGCTCCAAGCCAAAAGCGGGCCTGGTCGGATTCTCGGTCTCTAACCTGCGTATTCCTGGCTTTGAACAGCCGTGGGAAGAGGACTTCGGCAAACCAGCCCGCATTGTCAGCGCGCTGGAGATCATGACCGACGGCCCTCTGGGCGGCGCTGCCTTTAACAATGAATTTGGTCGTCCGGCTCTGAATGGCTACTTCCGGACCTATGAAGAGCAGGTCACCAGCCACAACGGCACTGAGCTGCGCGGCTATCATAAGCCGATTATGCTGGCGGGCGGCATCGGTAACATCCGTGCCGATCACGTGCAGAAAGGCGAAATCACCGTAGGCGCGAAGCTGGTGGTGCTGGGCGGTCCGGCCATGAACATCGGCCTGGGCGGCGGCGCGGCCTCATCCATGGCCTCGGGTCAGTCTGATGCCGATCTCGACTTCGCCTCTGTACAGCGTGATAACCCGGAGATGGAGCGCCGTTGTCAGGAGGTGATCGACCGCTGCTGGCAGCTGGGCGATGAGAACCCGATTCTGTTTATCCACGACGTGGGCGCAGGCGGCCTTTCCAATGCTATGCCGGAGCTGGTCAGCGATGGTGGTCGTGGTGGCCGGTTTAACCTGCGAGACATCCTGAGTGATGAGCCAGGCATGAGCCCGCTGGAAGTCTGGTGTAACGAATCACAGGAACGTTATGTGATGGCCGTAGCACCCGATCAGCTGGCGCAGTTTGAGGCGATTTGCCAGCGCGAACGCGCACCCTTTGCCGTAATTGGTGAAGCCACTGAAGAGCTGCACCTGAGTCTGGAAGACAGCCATTTCGATAATAAGCCGATTGATATGCCGCTGGATGTCCTGCTGGGCAAAACGCCGAAGATGACGCGGGATGTAGTGACGCAGCAGGCGCAGGGCACCGAACTGCAGCGTGACGGCATTACGCTGGTTGACGCGGTAAATCGCGTACTGCATCTGCCTGCCGTGGCGGAAAAAACCTTCCTGATCACCATCGGTGACCGCAGCGTGACCGGCATGGTGGCGCGCGATCAGATGGTCGGGCCGTGGCAGATCCCGGTGGCCAACTGTGCGGTGACGACCGCCAGCCTCGACAGCTATCACGGCGAAGCCTTTGCCCTGGGCGAACGTTCACCGGTTGCGCTGCTGGACTTCGCAGCGTCGGGTCGTCTGGCGGTGGGGGAAGCCCTGACCAACCTGGCGGCAACGCAGATTGGTTCGCTGAAGCGCGTGAAACTCTCCGCTAACTGGATGTCCGCTGCGGGTCATCCGGGTGAAGATGCGGGTTTATACGCGGCGGTAAAAGCGGTCGGCGAAGAGCTTTGCCCGGCGCTGGGGATCACCATCCCGGTCGGTAAAGATTCGATGTCGATGAAAACCCGCTGGCAGGAAGGCACTGAACAGCGCGAGATGACTTCGCCGCTGTCGCTGGTGATTACTGCGTTTGCACGCGTCGAAGATGTCCGTCGCACCATCACGCCACAGCTGCAGGCCGATCAGGACAACCTGCTGCTGCTGATCGATCTCGGCAACGGCGCGAATACGCTGGGCGCAACCGCGCTGTCGCAGGTCTATCGCCAGCTCGGTGACAAACCTGCCGATGTGCGTGATGCCACCCAGCTGGCGGGCTTCTTCAATGCGATTCAGGCGCTGGTGGCTGAGCAGAAACTGCTGGCCTACCACGACCGCTCTGACGGTGGTCTGCTGGTGACGCTGGCCGAGATGGCCTTTGCCGGTCACTGCGGCATTGACGTTGATATCGCCTCGCTGGGCAGCGATACGCTGGCGGCCTTGTTCACCGAAGAGCTGGGTGCGGTGATTCAGATCAACGCCGCCGATCGCGATGCCGTTGAGCGGATCCTGGCCGATCACGGTCTTGCCGCTTCCACGCATCTGCTGGGCAGCGCGCAGCCAGGCGATCGCTTTGTGATCCGTTCCGGTGACAGCGCGGTCTACAGTGAAAGCCGCAATACGCTGCGCACCTGGTGGGCGGAAACCACCTGGCAGATGCAGCGCCTGCGCGACAACCCGGCGTGTGCCGATCAGGAGCATGAAGCGAAGAAAAACGACAGCGATCCTGGTCTCAACGTCAATCTGACCTTTAATCCGCAGGAAGATGTGGCGGCACCGATGATCGCGACGGGCGCACGTCCACGCGTCGCCGTGCTGCGTGAGCAGGGCGTGAACTCCCATGTGGAGATGGCCGCTGCCTTTGATCGTGCTGGCTTTACCGCCATTGACGTTCACATGAGCGATCTGCTGGCCGGGCGTCGCGGTCTGGAAGAGTTTCAGGCGCTGGTTGCCTGTGGCGGCTTCTCTTACGGTGATGTGCTGGGTGCCGGTGAGGGCTGGGCGAAGTCGATTCTGTTCAACCCGCGTGTTCGCGATGAGTTCGAAACCTTCTTCCACCGTCCGCAGACCCTGGCGCTGGGCGTCTGTAACGGCTGTCAGATGATGTCCAATCTGCGTGAACTGATTCCGGGCAGCGATCTCTGGCCGCGCTTTGTGCGTAACCAGTCTGAACGCTTTGAAGCGCGTTTTAGCCTGGTCGAAGTGGCTGCCAGTCCGTCACTGCTGCTGGACGGCATGGCCGGTTCGCATATGCCTATCGCGGTTTCGCACGGAGAAGGTTTTGTTGAGGTGCGTGATGCGACGCATCTGGCGGCGCTGGAGTCGAAAGGGCTGGTGGCACTGCGCTTTGTCGATAACTTCGGCAAGGTGACAGAAACCTATCCGGCTAACCCGAATGGCTCACCTAACGGCATCACCGCCGTGACCAACGAAAGTGGTCGCGTCACCATTATGATGCCGCATCCGGAGCGTGTTTTCCGTACCGTCAGCAACTCCTGGCATCCGGCAGAGTGGGGCGAAGACAGCCCGTGGATGCGCATTTTCCGCAATGCGCGCAGACAGCTGGGTTAATGTAATCCGCTGAAATGAACAGGAGGCCGGTGTGCCTCCTGTTCTTTTTTACGCCGCTGTTGGCAAATGGCGACAAAGGGGATATTGCACTGTCTCTTTATGGCGACACCTATCTCATTGATTTTAAATGAGCGGGTATCCGGGGTGATTTAATGTCGCCTTGCGGAGACACATTGACGCTGTCTACATCGGACTTTTCGCAGGTGTCATTGGAACAGCTCGTTCAATCTGCTGAAAAATATAATGATTTATTTTCTGGCATGAAACTTGCTATACTTGTGCAGCTGCTCATTCACCTGTTTATGATTGCCCCGCGAAGCGGATAAGAGCTCATAAAGTCCGAATGACGCACCAAACGGAGCCTGCCGTCCACCTGACCGATAATCGCTTGCGTTATCAAACACCGGACGTAACGTTGAGTAAGGCTCCACCCATTCTTACGCGATGCACCACGCGTCGTGCCAGCGGCAGGCCATTGAGCCTGCCGTTTTCTTTTGTTTCTCTTTCTGCCCACCACACCTTTCTTCTGCTGTCAGAGTCCGCTAGCATCCAGACAGTAAATCTCAAGGAAGCGTCTGCGTGAAAAAATGGCGTTTATTTCCCCGTTCTCTGCGTCAGCTGGTGTTGATGGCGTTTGTTCTGGTGCTGCTACCGTTGCTGGTACTGGCCTGGCAGGCGTGGGAAAGTCTCTCTGCGTTAAGTGAACAGGCCGCAGATACCAACCGCAACACCTTCACCGATGTGCGCAGAAGTGAGGCAATGGCACGAACGGCAGTAGAGCTGGAGCGCAGCTACCGTCAATATTGCGTGCTGGATGATGCCTCGCTGTCGCGCCTTTATCAGACGCAGTACACCCGCTACAGTCAGATGCTGAGCTCGCACAGCGCCAGTCTGCCCGAACTGCCTGCCTTTCAGACCTTGCAGGCGACTCTGCCGCTGCTGACGCCACTGAAATGTGATAATGGCAATCCCATTACACCCGCCGCAGAGGCGCTGGATCGCTTTTCTGCCACTAACGCGCAGATGGTGCAGGACACGCGCGAAGTGGTCTTTTCGCGTGGCTTACAGCTGCAGCGTGAAATCGCCGATCGCGGCCAGTTTTTTGGCTGGCAGGCGCTGATTCTGTTTATCATCAGTCTCGCGCTGATGACGCTGTTTACCGGCATGATTATCGGGCCGGTCAAGCGCATTGAGCGGATGATCAACCGGCTTGGCGAAGGGCGGGAGCTGGGTAACAGCGTGATTTTTCGTGGCCCGCGCGAGTTACGCTCGCTGGGACAGCGCATCGTCTGGCTCAGCGAACGGCTTGCATGGCTGGAATCTCAGCGTCATGAGTTTCTGCGCCATCTTTCACATGAACTGAAAACGCCGCTGGCCAGCCTGCGTGAAGGCACTGAGTTGCTGGCGGATGAAGTCGCCGGATCGTTGAACGCCGACCAAAAAGAGGTGGTCACTATTCTCGACAGCAGCAGCCGCCATCTGCAGCGGCTGATTGAACAACTGCTCGATTACAATCGCAAACTGGCGGATGGCCCAATCCAGCTGGAACCGGTCAGCGTGGCAGCGATCGTGGAGGGCGTCGTCAATGCACATGCGCTCTCGGCGCGCGCCAAACTCATGCAGACGGTCGTTAATCTTGAGGTCAGCCACTGTCTTGCTGAACCGACGTTACTGATGCGGGTCATTGATAACCTCTACTCGAACGCCGTGAACTACGGCAGCGAATCCGGTACCATCTGGCTGCGCAGTCAGCAGCAGGGCGATCGGATCTGGATTGAGGTTGCGAATAGCGGCACGCCGATTCCGCCGGAAGAGCAGGCAATGATTTTCGAACCGTTCTTCCAGGGCAGCCAGCAGCGCAAAGGACCGATAAAAGGCAGCGGGCTGGGATTGAGTATTGCCAAAGATTGCCTGCGCCGGATGCACGGCGACCTGACGCTGGTCCCCTGTGAGCAGGCTGACGTCTGTTTTCGAATTGAACTGAACACCACTGCCGGGAAAGTCTGACTGATGAAATATTTACCCGCGTTGCTGTTAAGCACGCTGACGACGCTGCTCCTCAGCGGATGTACGACCTCCCCGGCCACCTCATCCCTGTCGTCAGGCCATCAGGTAGCGGAACCCGAGGTCAGCATTGCTGATTATCTGGCGACCCGCTGCAATGATCTCTGGCCGATAGAGAAGAGTGCCGCGCTGGATAATCCCCTTTACTGGATGCGGGCGATCGATTGTGCTGAGCGCCTTTCTGCTGCAGAAGCCAGAGCCGAAGCCCATCGCTGGCCGGCAGAGAACTGGTCGCGCGCCTTTAAACAGGGCGTGCTGATGTCTAATGGCAACGTCACGCCAGTTGAGCGTCGTCGCTATGTGGAAACCCTGGATCGTTACAGCGCTGATTTTCCACAGTCTGTGCGCCCGCTTATTCAGTTGTGGCGCAGCAACCAGACCGCGCAGCTTGACCTCAGTGAAGCGCGCACCCGTTATGCCCATCTGCAACAGAGCAGCGATAGTCAGCTTGAGGCGATACGCCAGCAGATGGTTAAACAACAGCAGCAGCTCAGTGACACGCAGCATAAGCTGGAGCGGCTGACTGACATTGAGCGGCAGCTCTCATCGCGTAAAGCCCCGGATGTTTCTGACAGCAGTCATGGTACAGCGCTGCCGCAGGATGAGGAGCAATGATGGTCAGACAAGCGGCAAAATTGCTGCTGGTGGATGACGATCCCAGTCTGCTGAAGCTGCTGGGCATGCGTCTTCGCAGCGAAGGGTATCAGGTCACCACTGCGGGCAGCGGACCCGAAGCGTTGCGTCTGTTGCAGAAAGAGAAGATTGAGCTGGTGATAAGCGATCTGCGAATGGATGAGATGGATGGGCTGGCGCTCTTTGGCGAGATCCAGAAGCGCCACACCGGTCTGCCAGTGATTATCCTGACGGCGCATGGTTCTATCCCGGACGCTGTTTCCGCTACACAGCAGGGCGTATTCAGCTTCCTGACTAAACCGGTTGATCGGGACGCGCTCTACAAAGCGATTGATGAGGCGCTGGCACAGCAGGCACCGGTCAGTGATGACCGCTGGCGCGAGGCGATCGTCACCCGCAGCCCGCTGATGTTAAAGCTGCTGGAGCAGGCGCACATGGTGGCGCAGTCGGATGTCAGCGTACTTATTAATGGTCAGAGTGGCACCGGCAAAGAGATGCTGGCGCAGGCGATTCACGCCGCCAGCCCGCGTAACGGCAAGCCTTTTGTCGCGATTAACTGTGGCGCTTTGCCGGAGCAGCTGCTGGAATCAGAGCTGTTCGGCCACGCCAAAGGTGCTTTTACCGGTGCGGTCAGTGCGCGTGAGGGGTTATTTAAAGCGGCAGGCGGCGGTACGCTGTTCCTGGATGAGATTGGCGATATGCCGCAGCCGCTGCAGGTTAAGTTACTGCGGGTGTTGCAGGAGCGTAAGGTCAGACCGCTGGGCAGCGACCACGATAGTGAAATCGACGTGCGAATCATTTCAGCCACGCATCGCGATCTGCCGAAGGCGATGGAGAAGAAAGAGTTTCGTGAGGATCTCTTCTATCGTCTGAATGTGGTGAATCTGAAAATACCCGCGCTGCATCAGCGCACAGAAGATATCCCGCTGCTGGCCAATCATCTGCTGCGCCAGGCAGCGGAACGGCATAAACCGCAGATTCGCAGTTTTTCCGTTGATGCGATGAAGCGTCTGATGGCCGCGAGCTGGCCAGGCAACGTGCGCCAGCTGGTAAACGTCATTGAGCAGTGCGTGGCGCTGAGTTCATCACCGGTGATCAGTGATGCGCTGGTTGAGCAGGCGTTGAGCGGCGAGAACAGCGCCTTGCCGACCTTTGCGGAGGCGCGTAATCAGTTTGAGCTGAACTATCTGCGTAAGCTGTTGCAGATGACCAAAGGCAATGTGACCAACGCCGCACGTCTGGCTGGACGCAACCGCACGGAGTTCTATAAGCTGCTGTCTCGCCATGAACTGGATGCCAGTGATTTCAAAGAGTAGCGGAGGCTGCGACGTAATACCGGCAGGTTGCCTGCTCAGGCCCGAATCAGAATGGGTGCGGTCAGCATAATCTGACAGCGCTTGCGGCAACCTGAAGAATCCCGGATATTACCGCCCGACAGCGCCAGCAACATTTATACTTGATAAACCCTCTGACCATGGAGGGAGTGAAAAAGGGTCTGACATGAAAAAGATTGATGCGATTATCAAACCATTCAAGCTCGATGATGTTCGTGAAGCCTTAGCGGAAGTCGGCATCACCGGGATGACCGTGAGTGAAGTAAAGGGCTTTGGTCGCCAGAAAGGGCATACCGAGCTGTATCGCGGCGCAGAGTATATGGTCGATTTCTTACCTAAAGTGAAAATCGAGATGGTGGTGGGCGACGATATCGTTGATACCTGCGTCGAGACCATTATGCGCACCGCGCAGACCGGCAAAATCGGTGACGGTAAGATCTTTGTCTTCGACGTGGCGCGCGTGGTGCGCATCCGTACTGGCGAAGAGGATGAAGAGGCGATCTGATCGTCTCGTTATCCGCATAAAGAAGCCCGCACTGCGGGCTTTTTTATGTCGGGAAAACGGGTGCTATTGGCTGCGAGAATGTGCCTGCTCAGGGAACACGGTCAGATCGGAAAGACGCAAAACCCGCCATCCATGGCACGCTCGGCCCGCGCGATTACGCACCTCGTCCCTGAGGTGCGCCCGTTGCCGGGCCAACGCTTTGCGTTGTTCAAAAACGCTCCCGGCGTTTTTGTCCATGGCGCGGGACGCTTTCCTCTTCTGCCCGAGTTCCCTTCGCTTTGAAGCTGTCTGTTGCTGCCTGAACTTAGTAGCAGATTTACATCCCTTTGTGCGGGCCAAAGAGTTCGTAATGAATGCGTGCATCTGCCACGCGGGCATCGCGCAGTTGCGCCACCACATGCTGCATAAAGGGTAGCGGTCCACAGAGATAGAAGTGGGTATCGGATGACGCTAATCGTGCAGCCATTTTGCTGATATCCATCAGCCCCTGCGTGTCATAGCGACCGGTATCTTCAGCAGCGGGATCGCGATACCAGACCTCACTGATAAAATCGGCGAGCTGCGCGCCAGTGGCACTCACTTCCTCGCCAAACGCATGCTGTTTGCCGTTCTCTGCGGCGTGCAGCCAGCTGACCGGTGCGCGATGCTCGCTGGCTGCCAGTGAATGCAGCATCGCCAGCATCGGCGTCTGACCCACGCCCGCAGAGATGAGCGCGACTGGCGTGCCAGAATCGACCTCCAGGAAGAAGTCGCCGTGCGGTGCGGCGAGCATCAGCTCATCACCCACTTTGCCATGCTGATGCAGCCAGCCGGAGACCGTGCCCTGCGCTTCGCGTTTCACCGCAATACGATACGCTTTACCGTTGCTGAGATGCGTCAGTGAGTACTGACGAATCTGGTGATGCTCGAAGCTGGCAGGCTGCAGGTGTACTGTCAGATACTGACCCGGTTTAAAAGCGGCTACCGGGCCGCCATCCACCGGCGTGAAGGTAAAGCTTTTAATCACCTCGCTCTGCTGCTCAACTGCGCTGATGCGAAACGGGCGGGTGCCGCGCCAGCCGCCGGTTTGCTGCTCTGTGGCCCTATAGATCTCTTCTTCCCGATTGATGAACACATCCGCCAGGACGCCATAGGCCTGGCCCCACGCAGCCAGCGCCTCGTCACCGGGATTCAGCAATTCTTTGATGGTCGCCAGCAGATTTTCACCGACGATGGCGTACTGGGCAGGCTGAATATTCAGGCTGGTGTGTTTCTGCGCGATTTTTTCTACCGCAGGCAGCAGCACGGCCAGATTCTCCAGATTCGCGCCATAGGCGCAGATAGCGTTGAACAACGCTTCGCGCTGATCGCCATTGCGCTGGTTATTCATATTGAAGACGTTTTTGAGTTCAGGGTGGTGCGACAGCATGCGGTCATAAAAGTGTGCGGTAAGCTTTGGACCGCAGGCGGCTATGGCAGGCAGCGTCGATTTAACGGTGGCGATGGTGTGTGCATCAAGCATATCAATGGCCTCTTATTAAACATGTATTTTAAATGCATGTTATAGCCGCCTTGCCTGTGGTGTAAATAACCCGGGAAACTTTCTGGCTGCACATGTGGCAACTTTTTAGTGCATCAACAGACGACGCCGTCACATCGTTGAGAAAAAATGTGACGGCTGAACAGCCTAAAAAGGTGTAAAAAAGCGCTGCCAGTCGCCAGCCAATCGTTTGCGTAAAAAGAGGCGGTTCACCCTACCTTCACCTGTTAAAACGGTTTACACTGTTGGCCTTCGCCCCTGAAGGGGGGTAAATACCGTCAGAAAGTTAGCTGAGTCAGGAGATCCGGATGTTAAAGCGTGATATGAACATTGCCGATTACGATGCCGAGTTGTGGCAGGCAATGGAGCAGGAGACAGTGCGTCAGGAAGAGCACATTGAACTGATTGCTTCTGAAAACTACACCAGCCCGCGTGTTATGCAGGCACAGGGTTCTCAGCTCACCAATAAATACGCTGAAGGCTATCCGGGCAAACGTTACTACGGCGGCTGTGAGTACGTTGATATCGTTGAGCAGCTGGCGATTGACCGCGCAAAAGCGCTGTTTGGTGCTGATTACGCTAACGTGCAGCCACACTCAGGTTCACAGGCTAACTTCGCTGTTTATACGGCGCTGCTTCAGCCGGGCGATACTATCCTCGGGATGAACCTGGCGCACGGTGGACACCTGACTCACGGCTCACCGGTTAACCTCTCTGGCAAACTCTATAACGTGGTTGCTTACGGTATCGATGAGACCGGAAAAATCAATTACGACGAGCTGGCTGAACTGGCGAAAACCCACAAGCCAAAAATGATCGTTGGCGGCTTCTCAGCTTACTCTGGCGTCTGCGACTGGGCGAAAATGCGTGAAATCGCGGATAGCGTGGGTGCCTGGCTGTTTGTCGATATGGCCCACGTTGCCGGCCTGATTGCCGCAGACGTTTATCCAAGCCCGATTCCCCATGCGCACGTCGTGACCTCCACCACCCACAAAACGCTGGCGGGTCCGCGCGGTGGTATCATTCTGGCTAAAAACGGCGACGAAGATTTCTACAAGAAACTGAACTCTGCTGTCTTCCCGGGCGGCCAGGGCGGTCCTCTGATGCACGTTATCGCGGGTAAAGCAGTTGCCTTCAAAGAGGCGATGGAGCCGGAGTTCAAAACCTACCAGCAGCAGGTGGCAAAAAATGCCAAAGCGATGGTTGAAGTGCTGATTGAGCGTGGCTATGACATCGTTTCCGGTGGCACCTATAACCATCTGTTCCTGATCGATCTGGTGAGCAAAAACCTGACCGGTAAAGAAGCAGATGCCGCGCTGGGCCGTGCCAACATCACGGTTAACAAGAACAGCGTACCGAACGACCCGAAAAGCCCGTTTGTGACGTCGGGTATCCGTATCGGCACACCTGCCGTTACGCGTCGTGGCTTCAACGAAGCAGACGTGCGTGAGCTGGCTGGCTGGATCGCTGATGTACTGGATAACGTCAATGACGAAGCCACCATTGAGCGCACCAAAAAGAAAGTGCTGGATATCTGCAGCCGTCTGCCGGTCTACGCTTAATCGCTAACCTGTTGTAAGACAGTACAAAAAGGATGGCAATTGCCATCCTTTTTTATTGCCTGCTCCGCAGTGCTCTGCCAGAGTAACGCCTGTTTATGCTGCCTGGCAGCAAATTTACTGGAGGGAATATGGCAATCGGCTCCGCCAGATGGCTCGGATTGGGCTACTTCACTTACTTCTTCTGTTACGGCATCTATCTGCCATTCTGGGGCGTGTGGCTGAAAGGCACCGGCCTTGATGCTGAAAAGATTGGCCTGCTGCTCGGGTGTGGCATGGTCGCGCGCTTTGTCGGCAGTCTGCTTATCGCTTCTCAGGTCAAAAATCCATCACGGTTGATTACGGCGCTGCGCCTGCTGGCGCTGATGACCTGTCTGTTTGCCGCCGGTTTCTGGGTGGGCGAGCAGTGGATGTGGCTGCTTACCGTGATGATTGGCTTTAACCTCTTTTTCTCACCGCTGGTTCCCCTCAGCGATGCGCTGGCCGCCACCTGGACACAGCAGATTGGGCTGGCATACGGGCCGGTCAGGCTGTGGGGCTCGCTGGCCTTTGTCATCAGCTCGGCGTTAACCGGCGTGCTGGTCAGCGCCTGGTCCTCAAACGCAATTCTGATGCTGTTATCCACTGGCGTCATTTCTATGCTGGCGGGCATGATGCTGACACCCGTCACACAACCGCAGGGCCATGAGCGACAGGGCCCTGCGGGCGGTGGATGGCAGGAGTGGCGGGCGTTACTGCGCGAGAATGCGGTATGGCGATTCATGCTCTGCGTGACACTGCTGCAGGGCGCACACGCCGCCTATTATGGCTTCAGTGCTATCTGGTGGCAGGAGAGCGGCTATTCCGCCTCGACGGTGGGCTATCTCTGGTCGCTTGGCGTGGTGGCAGAGATTGTCGTCTTTGCCATGAGCAACCGGCTGTTCCGCCGCTGGAGCGCGCGCGATCTGCTGCTGCTTTCGGGCATCTGCGCGCTAATTCGCTGGGGTCTGATGGGGGCGACAACGGCGCTGCCGCTGCTGATTGTGGCGCAAATTCTCCACTGTGGCAGCTTCACCGTCTGCCATCTGGCAGCGATGCGATTTATCGCGGCGCGTCAGGGGGCGGAAGTCATCCGACTGCAGTCGCTCTATTCCGCGCTGGCGATGGGCGGTGGCATTGCGATAATGACGATGATTTGCGGCGTGCTTTTCGCCCATCTGCAGGGGCATCTGTTCTGGGTGATGGCACTGGTGGCACTGCCCGCGCTGTTTCTGCGGCCCGGCTACGACTCCAGTAAATAACGAATACGCTGCTGATGGTGTAACGTCAGCGGCAGTTCCGCATGCACCAGCGGCGGAGAGTAGAGTGGCAACGAGGTCGGGTAGGGCGAAATGATGATGTCGACATCACGTGGCGCGCCCTCCCGCTGAAACAGTTTCACGTCCTGATAGGTAATATTAATTGGTAGCAGCGTGATCTCACGAATCTGCTGTTCTACATCCTGTTCCAGATCGGCATCGTCGCCGGTCAGGATCAGCACCTGCTTTTCCTGCAGCGCACTCTCCTGCATCAGCCAGGCACCGAAAATAATGGTAATTAAACTCACCTCTTCCGGTGTAAAAGCGATGCGGTAGTGCTGCTCAAAAGCCTGCAGTGCCTGCTGAGTGGTGCGAAGCAGACGCGGATAGAGACGGCTGACATCCAGTGCCACGCTATTGTCGATACCGATATTGAAATGGGTGCGATCCAGCGCCTGCGCCAGATGCGGATAGAGCTGGTGCAGCAGTTCATTGCGGTCAGCAAAGGTAATCCCGGCACAGGCTTCAAAATCATCAATCAGCTGCTGAGTCGCATTCATTAACTGCTGTTCAGCAGGATGCGCAATCGCGTCCACGACCGGCGTATGTATCTGGCTGAACAGCAGCGTCCAGAAATCTGCTTCGCTGACGGGCGGAGCAATATGGCAGCGTTTACGCCAGTGGTAGATCACATCCTCAGCGGCCTGCCGCTCAGGCTTCTGCTGCAGCCAGAGACATTGCGCCTCACTGAACAGCACCGGCTGACGCTGGCACAAGCCATACTTCATGAATATCTGCAGAAACAGCCGGTCACGTTCGCTGAAGTCACGCTTCAGGCGCAGGCTACAGTGCTGAATCAGTGCCTGTAAATTGGTCTCATCCCACAGCGCTTTCTCAATCTTCATGACTTTCAGGCGCTGACGCAGAGGCGCGGCAAAATGTTCGCAGACGAAGTCCTGCGATAAACGCAGACTGCGTCGCAGGTTATGCAGCAGACAGAGGCGCCGATCCAGCTCAGTTCCATGAAGACGAAAGCTGCCATCCACCATCTGATGCAATTCCAGCTGGTGATATCGCTGTATCTCATGGCCCACATCCGCGATATCCTGTCGGGCAACGTCAGGATCGACGCCATTCAGCTGGCAGACTTTTTCAAGCGTAAGCAAAGGTGTCGGCAGAAACAGCAGCAATAAAAGATGGCACTGACGCTGTGAACGGGAGAAGAGTGGTGCCAAAGGGGTAGCAGAACTCATCAATCAGATTTCCAGCAGGCTATTTTGAGCTAAGAATAGTCAACCCGTTCAGCGCCTGCGCGGTTTACGCGGTTTATTTGCCAGAGGTTTAAGGCGGGTCACAAAATTTTGTTACTTATAGATTCTTTTCGTCGGGAACGTTACTTTATAACATTATGAAACGCGCACTCTTTGCTCTGTTAATGGTATTAAGTCCGGCTGTGCTGGCACACCCTCACAGCTTCATTGATATGAAAACGGAACTGGTGGTGAAGGATGACACCTTTACCGGGTTGAAGATGACCTGGACCATGGATGAGATTACCTCCGCCGATCTGCTGTATGACGCGGGCGACGCGAAACCTGGCACTGTAGTGTGGAAAAAGCTGGCAGCGGGTGTGATGGCAAACGTGCTGGGCCAGCACTACTTCTCAGAAATCTGGCACAACCAACAGCGGGTAAAGTTTTTGAATCTGCCAACGGAATATAACCTTTCGCGAAACGGCCACAAAGCGGTGCTGGAATTTATTCTGCCGCTGGCGGAACCCCCGAAGCTGACCGGACAGCGCTTTGAGATCCTGACTTTTGATCCCACCTATTTCGTCGATATGTTTTACGACAATCCCGGTGCTTTAACGCTGCCGCCTGCACTGCAGACGCGTTGCCGGTTTACCCTCAATACGCCCAAACCCAACGACTCACTGAAACAGTATGCGCTGTCGCTGGACAAAGCGGATGCCCCGGCTGAAGAGATGGATTTAGGCCGCCAGTTCGCACAAACGGTGGTACTGAAATGTCAATAATCTCCACGCCTTCCTGGGCCACCCGACTCTGGCCACTCTGGCCACTCTGGCTGATAGCAGGACTCTTCTCTGGCGGCGCACTGCTGGTCTGGCTTTACTGGTCGCAGATTCTGCTTCAGAGCGTATTGTGGCAGAAAGATTTGCACCGGCAGATGACTCAGCTGTTACAGCAGGTCGCGGAGCAGCCACACCAGGCAGGCATATCGCTGGTGATATTCAGCCTGCTTTATGGCGTGCTGCACGCGCTGGGACCGGGCCACGGAAAAGTGGTGATCGCGACCTTTCTGGCGACCCATCCGAGCCGCGTCAGAACCAGTATCAGGCTGACGCTGCTTGCCTCACTGCTGCAGGGATCGGTCGCGATTGTGCTGGTCACGGTGATGCTGGTGCTGCTGAAAACCTCATCGCGTCAGCTGCATCTCAGCAGTTTCTGGATTGAAAAGGGCAGTTATCTGCTGGTGATCGGGCTGGGTGTGATGATCGGGTATCGGGCGCTGTGTGCGCTGTGGCTGGCAGTGCGCCCACGACCCGCTCCGGTATTTCGTGCTTTCCAGCCGCAGCATCAGCATGACGAGCATTGCGGATGCGGCCACGCACATCTGCCGACGCCGCAGCAGATGAATGGCAACATCAGCTGGAAAACTCAGATGCTGGTTGTGGTGTCGATGGGCTTACGTCCCTGTTCTGGCGCGATTATGATGCTGCTGTTTGCCAAAGTGATTGGTGTTTATGGCTGGGGCATTCTCTCTGCTGCGGTAATGGCACTGGGCACGGCCCTGACTATTTCCGCAATTGGTTTGCTGGTACAGCAGGCGCGCTCGGTAGCACAACGACTGGCGCAGCCTCGTGCTGGTGCTGGCATCACGCAACTTCTGATTCCCATTCTGGCTTTGACTGGTAGCCTGATATTAATCGTAGTGGGTATTGCATTATGGCAGTCTGCCCGGTTAACGCTGGGCGGCGGAATTCGACCTTTCTGACTAAAAGCGCAGCGGGAATAAAATTTCCGCTGTTATCTTTACCTCGCTAATTATCTGAGGCTTCATCACTTTAATTTTTTATCTGAGTAGTTCAGTGGTGAAATCACTATTCCCTGTCTACGCTGTTAATACCAAAACGGCATTCCGCCGTCGGCATGATAAAAGATCAAGACAGCTTTCTGTTTATTGCGAGGAGTATATTTCATGGCTGATACCCGTATTAATAATGGCTACACCGAAACGCTGGCGACCGGACCTGCAGGATTACCTTTAAAGCGTATTTCCTGGAGCGCCGTTTTTGCCGGTGTTATTTGTGCCTTAATCGTTCATATCATTCTGACATTGCTGGGAACAGCCATTGGTGCCACCACCATTGATCCGATGAAAGAACAGAATCCTCTCGACGGCCTTGGTACTGGCGCACTGGTCTGGACAGCCATTGAAATGCTGGTTGCGATGGCGGCAGGGAGTTATGTTGCCGGGCGACTGGCTCAGCGCGAAGGGGCCCTGCACGGTTTATTGATGTTTGGCCTTAGCACAATTTTCACTATTTACCTGGCTATTGCACTGGCGACCAGTGTATTAGGCGGCGCAATGAATATTGTGGGTTCAGGTTTCCAGGCATTGGGGAGTGGTATTTCCGCTGCAGCGCCTTCGGTTACTCAAATGGCAAAACAAAAGCTGCAGGAGAATAATATTAATTTAGATAACCTGCAGAACGAACTGGAAACGACATTACGTCAGACAGGCAAGCCGGAATTACAACCCGAGAATTTGAAGCAGGACGCAAATAAAGAAGCGCAGAATGCAGAAAACCAGGCTAGCAACACCGCGAATCATCCGCAGACAGCTGATACTGATCTGACTAACTGGGTAAAAGGTGTGATGGATCGTCATTCAGATACTCTGCAGGCAGCCGACCGTGATGCGCTGAAAAATATTATTAAAGCGCGTACCGGTAAAAGCGATCAGGAAGTGGATCAGATTGTCGCTAAAACTGAGCAGAACTATCAGCAGGCCGTTCAGAAGTACCAGGAACTGAAACAGCAGGCTGAACAGAAAGCGCGTGAAGCCGGTGAGAAAGCCGCGGCTGCAACCGCTAAAGCAAGCTGGTATGCACTGATTCTGCTGATCATCGAAGCCGTACTGGCCGGTGTGATGGGTATGGTAGGTCGTCGTACTCAGCCTCGTCAGGTGCTGGCACACGAACGTCGTTAATCATCACTGAATAACAGGCAACAAAAAAGGCGGCTGATAGCCGCCTTTTTCTGTACTGAAACTTAGCGTTTTAATGCTTCGCTCAGCTCATCACGCATATTCGACAGCATCGATTTCACTACACGTGGGTTACCCGCAACCAGGTTACCTGACAGCAGATAGCCGTGGTTACCGGTGAAGTCAGTGACCAGACCGCCCGCTTCACGCACCAGCAGTTCGCCCGCGGCAAAATCCCATGGCTTCAGGCCAATCTCAAAATAGCCATCGACGCGACCGGCAGCGACATAAGCCAGATCCAACGCAGCAGAACCGGTGCGACGGAAATCAGCACACTGGGTAAAGAGTTTGGTCATGATGTTCATGTAAGCAGGCGCGTGCTGCTTCATTTTGAACGGGAAGCCGGTTGCCAGAACGGTGCCATCCAGATCGCGTGCCGTGCTGCCACGCAGACGGTAGCCATTCAGCTGCGCGCCCTGACCACGTGAAGAGGTGAACAGTTCATTGCGCATAGGATCGTAAACAACGGCGACTTCAGTGCGGCCTTTGATGCGCACAGCGATCGAAACAGCAAAGTGAGGTAAACGTTTGATGAAGTTAGAGGTGCCATCCAGCGGATCGATAACCCATTGAACATCCTGATCTTCGCCCGCCAGCTCACCGCTTTCTTCAGTGATGATGGTGTGCTTCGGATAAGATTTACGAATAATTTCGATAATCAGGCGTTCTGCTTCGCGGTCAACATTCGTTACGAAGTCGTTGCTGCCTTTCTGGCTGGCTTCGACGGCGTCCGGGGTTTCATAATATTTGGCAATTAAATTTCCGGCCTTGCGCGCTGCGCGCACGGCAATGTTGAGCATTGGATGCATCGGTATCTCTCGCTGGATGTTAAAGAACGGGGAAAACGGCGCGGAGTATAGCAGTGTGTTCGGTAAATGTCCTGCTTTATGTTAATATTCGCCCTACTGATTTTACTGACCCGTTTCTGAGTATCCCTAATCATGTTGCAAAATATTCGTATCGTGCTGGTTGAGACGTCTCATACCGGTAACATGGGCTCCGTTGCGCGCGCCATGAAAACCATGGGCTTAACTAACCTCTATCTGGTTAATCCGCTGGTCAAGCCTGACTCACAGGCTATCTCCCTGGCCGCCGGTGCCAGTGACGTTATCGGCGAGGCTAAAATCGTCGACTCGCTGGATGAGGCGATCGCCGGATGCAGTCTGGTCGTTGGCACCAGCGCCCGTTCCCGTTCGCTGCCGTGGCCGATGCTGGATGCACGTGAATGTGGCGTGAAGAGCGTGGAAGAGGGCCAGCAGGCACCTGTTGCGCTGGTGTTTGGTCGTGAACGTGTTGGCCTGACCAATGAAGAGTTGCAGAAGTGCCATTATCACGTCGCGATTCAGGCTAACCCGGAATACAGTTCGCTGAACCTGGCGATGGCGGTGCAGATTATCGCCTATGAAGTGCGCATGGCGTGGTTACAGTCGCAGGAGCAGGCCAGCCCGGCACCGAAGTATGAAGAATCCCCTTATCCGCTGGTGGATGACCTTGAACGCTTCTATCAGCATATGGAGCAGATGATGCTGAACAGCGGTTTTATCCGTGAAGCTAATCCGGGTCAGGTGATGAGTAAACTGCGTCGCTTATACACCCGCGCACGCCCGGAACGTGATGAACTCAACATCCTGCGTGGCATGCTTTCATCGTTTGAAAAGCGTAAAAACGAGAAAAAAGAAGCAGATAATAGTTGAGTAAATTACCAGGTTAAATACCTGACTAATTTACCAGGTTAAATAGTTGACCAAATTACTCGGGAATGGCAGACTTCAGCGCATCTGTTGCTAATCCTCCGATAACCGGACGCTATTGAGGTCACACGCTATGAGACTGACATCCAAAGGACGTTATGCCGTTACTGCAATGCTGGACGTTGCCCTTCACTCCCATGAAGGTCCGGTCCCGCTGGCGGATATTTCCGAGCGTCAGGGCATCTCGCTCTCCTATCTGGAGCAGTTATTCTCCCGACTGCGTAAAAATGGTCTGGTCTCGAGCGTGCGTGGTCCGGGTGGCGGTTATCTGTTAGGTAAAGAATCCAGCACCATTTCTGTCGGTGAAGTGATTACCGCCGTGGATGAGTCAGTTGATGCGACCAAATGCCAGGGTAAAGAAGGTTGTCAGGGTGGCGAGCGCTGCCTGACTCACGTGCTGTGGCGCGATCTGAGTGTGCGCATCAGTGAATTCCTGAACAATATTACGCTGGCTGAGCTGGTGAACAATCAGGAGATTCTGGATGTGGCCGATCGTCAGAATGCGATCGATAATCGTCGCTTCCAGAGCCCGCGTTCTCAGGAAATTAACGTTAACCAACGCGCCTCCTGATCCCCGCTGTTGCGGCCCTTACTGCTAACGCGGTCAGGGCCGAATCTGCTATAAAGACGTATGATTTTTTATACGGAGCTGTAGCGCAATGAAATTACCGATTTACCTGGATTATGCCGCCACCACGCCGGCCGATCCGCGTGTAGCCAGCAAAATGATGCAGTTTCTGACGCTGGATGGCACGTTCGGTAATCCGGCCTCGCGATCGCACCGTTTTGGCTGGCAGTCTGAAGAAGCGGTTGATGTTGCCCGTAATCAGATCGCCGAACTGGTCAACGCCGATCCCCGCGAAATCGTCTTTACCTCTGGCGCCACCGAATCCGATAACCTCGCGATCAAAGGCGCTGCCCATGCCCACCAGGCACGCGGCAAACATATCATCACCAGCCAGACCGAACATAAAGCGGTGCTCGACAGCTGCCAGCAGCTGGAGCGTGAAGGCTTTGATGTCACGTATCTGACGCCCGCAACCAATGGCATTATCTCGCCTGACCAGTTACGTGCGGCGCTGCGCGACGACACGATTCTGGTCACTCTGATGCATGTAAACAATGAAACCGGGGTGATTCTGGATATTGCCGCCTTTGGTGAAATTTGCCGTGAGCGTGAGATTCTGTTCCATGTTGATGCCACCCAGAGCGTTGGCAAATTGCCCATCGATCTCAGCCTGTTACCGGTCGATTTGATGTCGTTTTCTGCCCACAAGCTTTATGGCCCGAAAGGCATTGGCGCGCTCTATGTACGGCGTAAACCGCGCGTGCAGATCACTGCGCAGATCCACGGCGGCGGACATGAACGCGGAATGCGCTCCGGGACCTTGCCGGTGCATCAGATTGTCGGCATGGGTGAAGCCTATCGTATTGCCGCCGAAGAGCGCAAAACTGAAATGGCGCGGATTCAGGCGCTGCGCGATCGCCTGTGGCAGGGCATCAGCGCGCTGCCGGACGTTACCCTTAATGGCGATCTGCAGCAGAGTGCACCGAACATTCTTAACCTCAGTTTCGCTGATGTTGAGGGTGAGTCACTGATCATGGCGTTGAAAGACCTGGCGCTCTCTTCCGGGTCGGCCTGTACCTCCGCCAGCCTGGAGCCTTCCTATGTCCTGCGCGCGCTGGGCCTGAGTGAAGAACTGGCGCACAGTTCGCTTCGCTTCTCGCTGGGACGCTTCACGACGGAAGAAGAGATCGACTACGCCATTGCACTGGTGCGGAAGTCAGTGACCCGTCTGCGGGCCTTAATGAAATCCTGATACCCGGCGATAGTCCGGAAACTGCGCCAATATGGGCACTTCGCTGGCAACGCCCGGCGGAATCTGTTATCAGGTCTCTCTGTGAATTACATTTAACATCTTATTAAAGCCGTTATAACAATCAGGCTGGATGAAACAGATAACGATTACGGAGCTTTTCGATGACCACACAACCGATGAACATTACGCTTAGCAGCCAGCCCGCCGATGCGCGCTGGGGCGAAAAAGCGATTCTCAGCAGCAACGACAGCGGCATGACACTGCACCTGACCGGCGCAGATGCGCTGAATACCATTCAGCGTGCGGCCCATAAAATCGATGGCCAGGGCATCCGCCATGTGGCGCTGACCGGCGAAGGCTGGCACCTTGAGCAGTGCTGGGCATTCTGGCAGGGCTTCCGTGGCCCGAAAGGCCAGCGTCAGGTTGACTGGCCTGAACTGGGCGAACATGAGCAGGCGGAGTTTGATCGCCGTCTGAAAATCATCGACTGGGTGCGCAACGTTATTAACCTGCCTGCAGAAGATCTGGGGCCGGAGCAGCTGGCGCACAATGCCGTCGATCTGATCAGTGAAGTGGGCGGTGACGCCGTCAGCTATCGTATTACCAAAGGCGATGAACTGCGGGTGCAGGGTTATATGGGCCTGCATACTGTGGGACGCGGTTCAAATCGTCCGCCGGTCTATCTGGCGCTCGACTACAACCCGACCGGCGACGAGAATGCGCCGGTTTACGCCTGCCTGGTCGGTAAAGGCATCACCTTTGATACCGGCGGCTACAGCCTGAAGCAGAGCAGCTTTATGGACTCCATGAAGTCTGACATGGGCGGCGCGGCGACGGTGACTGGCGCGCTGGCGATGGCGATTTCGCGCGGTCTTAACAAGCGCGTCAAACTCTACCTCTGCTGCGCCGATAACATGGTCAGCAGCAACGCCTTCAAGCTGGGCGACATTATTCGCTATCGCAACGGCAAATCGGTTGAAGTGATGAACACCGACGCGGAAGGCCGCCTGGTGCTGGCCGACGGTTTGATCGACGCCAGCGAGCAGAATCCGACGATGATCATTGACGCCGCAACGCTGACCGGCGCGGCTAAAACAGCGCTGGGCAACGATTACCATGCGCTGTTCACCTTTGATGATGTAATGGCGCAGTCGCTGATGGGCAGCGCGGTGAGTGAGAACGAACCTTTCTGGCGTCTGCCGCTGGCCGAATTCCATCGCAGCCATCTGCCGTCTAACTTTGCCGATCTCAATAATATCGCCAGCCCGTCTCATGCGGCAGGTGCCAGCAGCGCGGCAGCGTTCCTGTCACACTTCGTCAGCAACTATCAGCAGGGCTGGCTGCACATCGACTGCTCTGCGACCTATCGCAAAGGCGCCGTTGATCAGTGGGCGGCAGGTGCAACAGGTCTGGGCGTGCGTACCCTCGCCAATCTGTTACTGAAATAAGCCGATCTCAGCGGTGGCTGATGCTGCCGCTGTTCAGAGGGAAACGTTCAGAGGGAAACTATGAACCGTCTTGAAGAGGTGCTGAAGCTGGCGGCGACTGAGCCTGCCCATCGGCCCGAGTTTTTCCAGTTGCTGCTGGAATCTGACGTCTTTGTTCCGGGCGAAAGTACCACGCAACAGTTTGATGCCAGCACGCCCGTTGATCTTCAGCACTGGGAAAAAGAGGATGGCAGCAGCATTATTCCTTTTTTCACGTCAGAAGAGGCGATGAGTGAAGCGGTAAGCGGTGAGCAATCCTGGCTGCGTCTGCCGGTACGGACGCTGTTTGCGATGACGCGTGGCGAGACGCTGTTTCTCAATCCTAAACTGCCTTCCGGCAAAGAGTTCACTGCAGCGGAGATCACGCATCTGCTGGCGGAAGAGGGCAGTGCGCTAAGTCAGCAAACCGTGCTGGAAGGCGGGCAGTCACTGCTGCTCTCTGAGGTGGCTGAACCGCCTGCACAGATGATCGACTCGCTGACTCAGTTGTTCACGAAGCATAAGCAGGTGCGTCGGGCATTTATTGCCAGCATTCGTGAACGGGCAGACGAAGCACCTAATTTACTGATTGGCATTGAAGCGGACAGCAACATTGAAGCGATCATCCAGGCGGCGGGCAGTGTGGCAACGGATACGCTGCCAGACGATGCGCCGGTGGATATCTGTGAAGTGATGCCGAACGATCGCGGCATCAGCCACTTCTTTACCGCCCACATCACACCCTTCTATGAACGTCGCTGGGGCAGTTTCCTGCGTGACTTCAAGGGCAGTGAGCGGATTATCTGACGCACTCAATACAAACAGGCGGCTCATGAGCCGCCTGTTTTTTATTTCGCAATAGGCAGGTCGTCCCGGCTGCCCCATTCGCCCCAGGATCCGTCATACAGCGTGGCATCCCGTGCGCCCAGCGCGGTCAGCGCCAGAATCAACACCACCGCCGTCACGCCTGAGCCACAGCTAGCGACCACTGGCTGGGAAATATCGACACCTGCGTCAGCAAAAATTCTGCGCAGTTCCGCTTCCGGCTTGAGTGTTCCCTGCTCAACCAGCATATTCCACGGCACGTTCAGGCTGTTGGGAATATGGCCGCGATGCAGGCCAGGACGCGGTTCGTCCACTTCAGCGTTAAAACGATTGGCAGCACGGGCATCAACAATCTGTGCGCCGCCTTCATGGCTGATCAGCAGCACATCCGTCAGGCGTTTCACCCGGCTTTCATCCGCGTGGGCTTCAAACTCACCTTCCGGCAGATTCACTTCGCCGCTTGCCAGCGCAAAACCGGCCGCTTTCCAGCCCTGCAATCCCCCGGCCAGAATCGACACCTGAGCCACACCAAAGGTCTTCAGCATCCACCAGGCGCGGGGAGCGGAAAAGAGATTGCCTTCGTCATAAACGACCAGATGCTTATCACTGCTGATGCCCAGCTCGCGCATCGCGACGGCAAAGGTCTCGGCACGCGGCAGCATATGTGGATAAGGGCTGGTGTGATCGGAAAGGGCTTCAATATCAAAGTAAGGGGCGTCAGGTAAATGACCCGCCAGATACTCAGCCTGGATATCGCGAACCGCTTCCATTCCGGGTGGCAACAAACGTGCATCCAGTACCTGAAGCCGCTCATCGTTGTAGTGCTCTTGTAACCAGTCGGCGGACACAAACAGTGGCGTCGTCATAACAACCTCTTCTCAGCAATCTGTCATACCAGTGTCAGGGAATGTGCGCACCATCTCAAGAGAAGCGTTGATTAAATGCGAGCATTGATATGAAATTGCGCGGCGTAATCAAACGACACTCCCTGCGTCCCGGTGAAGGAACTACCATGAAGAAACGCAACACCCGACTGCTGCTCAGCATGCTGATCGGTGGCTCACTGCTGTCAGCAACCCTGTTACCTGTTTTGCCTCTTCAGGCGGCAGAGGCACCCTCAACGGCTCAGGTCAGCAAACCGCTGACCATTATCGATCTCTCAGAACTGCAGATCGACGGTGCCGCTGCGCTGGTCTTAACCTTCAGTCAGCCGCTGGATGACAAACAGGATATCGCGCAAAAAGTCAGGCTGACGGAGGACAAACAGGGCCGGGTGGATGGCGGCTGGGAGCTTTCCGCTAACCGCAAAACGTTGCGATTCCGTCATCCTGAACCCTCACGTCACTTCACCGTCACGGTGGATGCAGGATTGCGCGCGGCCAGCGGTGAAACGCTTGCCGCCGATTACAGCCAGAAAATCGCCACCAGTGATATCCAGCCGATGGTGGGGTTTGCCAGTCGCGGTTCACTGCTGCCGCTGCGTATCACGCAGGGACTGCCGGTGCTGGCGCTGAATGTGAACCAGGTCGATGTCGATTTCTTCCGCATTAAGAATGCCGGCCTGGCAGAGTTTCTCTCGCAGTGGAATTACGGCAATAACCTCTCCAGCTGGCAGTCACAGGATCTGCTGAAAAGCAGTCAGCTGGTCTATTCCGGTCGCTTTGAGCTTAATCCGGCGCGCAACACCCGTGAAAAATTGCAGTTGCCGATGAGTGACATTACCGCGCTTCAGCAGCCGGGCGTTTATCTGGCGGTGATGAAGCAGGCCGGAACGTATCGCTACAGCCAGCCCGCTACACTTTTCACCCTGAGCGACATTGGCCTCTCACTGCATCGCTTCCCGACTCAATTTGAACTGTTCGCCCAGAGCCTGGCAAACGGCCAGCCACTTTCCGGCGTCAGCGTCAGGTTGCTGGATGCCAAAGGGCAGGTGCTGCAAAGCGGCACCAGTGACAACACCGGTCATCTGCGCCTCAAGGCGGATGAAAAAGGCAAGATCCTGCTGGCCGTGCAGGGTGAACAGACCTCAATGATTGACCTGTCGCGTCCGGCGCTGGATCTCGCGGAGTTTCCGGTTGCCGGACCGCAGGGGTATGACAAACAGCTGTTTGTCTTTGGGCCGCGCGATATCTATCGCCCGGGCGAAATCGTCATCGTCAATGCGCTGCTGCGTGATGCCGACGGACATCCGTTGCCCGCCCAGCCGATAAAAGCAGAACTGATGCAGCCCGATGGCCAGGTGATGCGGACCTTTGTCTGGCAGCCTGAGGCGGGCCTCTACCAGCAGCGCCTGGCACTGCCCGAATCTGCCATGACCGGCAACTGGATACTGCGACTCAATACCGGCGATAACCTCAAGCGTGAATGGACGTTCCACGTCGAGGATTTTCTGCCGGAGCGCATGGCGTTAACCCTGAAAAATGACCCTCAGCCGCAGCCTGCTGATGCCCCCGTTGAGTTTGGTATTGAGGGGCGTTACCTCTATGGCGCACCGGCGGCGGGTAACACGTTACAGGGACAACTCTATCTGCGACCGGCACGCGAAGCGGTGGCTGTACTGCCGGGCTACCAGTTTGGTGACATTACCGAAGAGGGGCTAAAGCGCACGCTGGATGAGGTCGATCTCAAACTCGACGCCAGCGGTAAAGCGCAGCTTTCGGTAGAGAGTCAGTGGGATCAGCTGCACTCTCCGCTCAACCTGATCCTGCAGGCCAGCCTGCTGGAGACCGGTGGACGTCCGGTCACCCGACGCGCTACCCAGGCCATCTGGCCTGCTGAAGCTCTGCCGGGTATCCGGCCGCTGTTCGGTAACAAGGCCGTTTATGACTACCGCAGTGACAGCTATCACGATGAGCCTACCGTGCCGGAAGAGAGCCTGGCCGAATTCGATATTGTCTATGCCAACAGTCAGGGCAAGAAACTGGCGGCAGACAAGCTGGATGTGCGCCTGATTCGTGAACGCCGTGACTACTACTGGAGCTTCTCGGACAGCGAAGGCTGGCAGTCGCAGTATGGCGACAAAGACCTGCAGGAAGATGAACGCGCTATCTCTGTTCCGGCTGACGGCAGCACCAAAGTCAGCTTCCCGGTTGAGTGGGGCCACTACCGGCTGGAAGTGCAGGCGGGCGATAAAATCGTCAGCAGCGTGCGGTTCCAGGCCGGTTATGACTGGCAGGACAACACCAACGGCACGGGCGCACTGCGTCCGGATCAGGTCAGACTGAAGCTGGACAAAGCGGCTTACCAGCCGGGCGACACCGTGCATCTGCAGGTTGACTCCCCGGCAGCCGGTAAAGGTTACCTGATGGTGGAGTCGAGCAGCGGCACGCTCTGGTGGCAACCGCTGACTGTACCTGAGGGCGGCACAACAGTGGATGTCCCTGTTGCTGAGAGCTGGCGGCGTCACGATCTCTACTTCAGCGCTATCGTGGTGCGTGACGGTGATAAGGTCAGTGGCGCAACGCCAAAACGCGCGGTGGGGCTATTACACCTGCCGATGGCGACAGAGGCGCGCCGCTTAAACCTGACGCTGGATGCACCCGATAAAATTCGTCCTGAGCAACTCCTGACGGTCAGGGTTCACGCCGGTCGTGACGGCGGTCCGCTGCCTGAAAAAGTGAATGTACTGTTGTCAGCCGTGGACAGTGGCGTGCTGAGCGTCACAGATTTTAAAACGCCCGATCCGTGGCAGGCTTTCTTTGGCCGTAAACGCTACAACGTCGATCAGTACGATGTCTTTGGTCAGCTGATCGAAGGCGGTGGCCGACTGGCGGCGCTGCGTTTTGGTGGTGATGGTGAAGATGAATCGATGACGCGCGGCGGTAAAAAGCCGGTAACGCATGTGAATATCGTGGCGCAACAGTTGCAGGCGGTAACGCTGGATAAAGAGGGCAACGGGACGATTACGCTACCGATCCCGGCGTTTAACGGCGAACTGCGGCTGATGACCCAGGCCTGGAGCGACGATAGCTTCGGCGCGGCAGAGCGCAAACTGGTGGTTGCGGCGCCGCTGATCAGCGAACTGGCCACGCCGCGCTTCCTTGCCAGCGGCGACTCGGCATCACTGGCGCTCGATCTCACGAACCTGACCGATCTGCCGCAAACTCTGAAAGTGGATGTGGCCAGCAGTGGCTTAGTCGATCTGGCCGGTGCGGCCAGCCAGAGCGTGACGCTGGCCAAAGGCGCTCGTACCACACTGCAGATTCCGGTCACGGCGAAAACCGGCTTTGGTGATGGCGAGATTGCCGTACAGATTTCCGGTCTGAACCTGCCGGGTGAACAGGTTAAGGCCAGCAAACAGCAGTGGAAAATCGGCGTCCGGCCGCCTTATCCTGCCCTGACGCTGAACTTTGATGCCGTTATCAATCCCGATCAGCCCTGGCAGATCGCGGCAGCGGCGCTGACCGGCCTGGATGCACAGACCCTGAGTGGACAACTCACGCTGAGCAATCGTCCGCCGCTGAATATCGCCAGCTATATCAGTGCGCTCTATGCCTATCCCTACGGCTGTCTGGAACAGACTACCAGCGGGCTCTGGCCTTCGCTCTACACCAGCCATGCTGAGCTAACTGCTATGGGCATTAAAACCAGCAGCGATGAAGCGCGACGGGCCGCCGTCGACACTGGCATTGCTCGTCTGGCGGGCATGCAGCGGGCCAACGGCAGTTTCGGGCTGTGGGATAAACAGAGTGAAGAGGAGTTCTGGCTGACGCCTTATGTAACGGACTTCCTGCTGCGCGCCAGTGAGGCGGGCTATGCGCTGCCAGATAATGTGGTTGATCGTGCTAACGCACGGCTGCTGCGCTACTTGCAGGATCCCGCACAGATCAGCGGCGGCAGCAGTGACGACAACGCTGCGCTGCAGTTCAGCGTGCAGGCTTACGCCGGATTGGTGCTGGCGCGTCAGCAGCGCGCGCCACTGGGTGCGCTGCGTGCATTGTATGAAAAGCGTGAGAAAGCCCGCTCCGGACTGGCGCTGATGCAGCTGGGTGTCGCGCTGAAGCTGATGGGGGACGGGCAACGCGCATCGCTTGCGATCATGCAGGGTGCCACGCTGACCCGCTCGGACAAAGCGTGGTACGGCGACTATGGCAGCACGGTGCGCGATGAGGGGATGATGATTGCCCTGTTAGCAGAGAATAAGCTGCAGCCTGATCTGCAGAATAGTCTGCTGCTGTCGCTCTCCAAAGAGGTCAGGGGAAAACGCTGGTTCTCGACCCAGGAAAATAACGCGCTTTATCTGGCTGCGCATACCTTACAGCAGGCGCAGGGCGGGAGCTGGCAGGCGCAGCTGTCCGGTAACCCAGCTCCGTTACAGGGCGATGCACCGCTGAATAAAGGGCTGGGCGCTGAGCAACTGCTGCAGGGGCTAACCATCGGTAATCCGGGCAACGCGCCGCTGTATGGTCGTCTGGATGTCACCGGTTATCCGCTGGCCGCGCCTCAGCCGGAGAGTAATGTGCTCGGGATAAAACGTGAATCTTTCACCCTGGATGGCAAAGCTGCCGATCTCAGTAATCTGCGCAGCGGGGAATTGTTGGTGGTTCGTCTGACGGTCTCCTCGAAACGCAGCATCAGCGATGCGCTGGTGGTGGATCTGCTGCCTGCCGGCCTGGAGCTGGAAAACCAGAATCTGGCGGATAGCAGCGCCAGCCTCGGTGACAGTGCGGATGCGCTGAAGGAGAGCATGGGTGACATGCAGCAGGCTGATATCAAACACATCGAGTTCCGTGACGATCGATTCGTCGCGGCACTGGCGGTGGATACCTATCGTCCCGCCACGCTGGTCTACCTGGCCCGGGCGGTCACGCCGGGTCGCTATCTGATGCCACCGCCGCAGGTGGAGTCGATGTATGTGCCGGAGTGGCGCGCCACCGGCAGTACACCGCCGCAGCTGCATATCCAGTAAGTGATGCAGGGCGTGATTAACATCAGCGCCATTAAAAAGCGGTGGCTCGCGCTGCCGCTTTTTTTTCTGGCGTTATGGCTGGCGACATGGGGACTGGATCGGCTGTTCCCGCTGCCGCTTAAAGAGGTGCAGCCTGCGCGGGTGATTGTGGCCAGCGACGGCACGCCGCTGTGGCGCTTTGCGGACAGCAAGGGCATCTGGCGCTATCCCGTCACACCAGAAGAGGTCGCTCCGGCTTATCTGCAGGCGCTGCTCACCTACGAAGATCGCTGGTTCTGGTATCACCCCGGCATCAATCCCCTGGCGCTGGTGCGTGCGGCCTGGCAGGATTTGCGCCATCAAAGCGTTATTTCCGGTGGCAGCACGCTGACCATGCAGGTAGCACGCCTTATCGACCCGCAACCCCGTACGCTGCGGGGCAAGCTAATCCAGGCGTGGCGGGCGCTGCAGCTTGAATGGCACCTTTCCAAACGTGACATCCTGACGCTCTACCTTAACCGTGCGCCTTTTGGCGGCACGCTGGAAGGGGTGGGCGCGGCAAGCTGGAGCTGGCTGGGGAAATCCCCATCACAGCTGACATCGGGCGAGGCAGCGCTGCTGGCGGTTTTGCCGCAGGCACCCAGCCGACTGCGGCCCGATCGCTGGCCAGAGCGGGCAGAAGCGGCACGCAATAAAGTGCTGGATCGGCTGGCGGAATACCGCATCTGGTCCGCTGAGCAGGTGGCGGAAATCCGTCAGGAGCCAGTCTGGCTGCCGCCACGGCAGATGCCGCAGATGGCGCCACTGCTGGCCCGGCGATTACTGTCGATCAGTTACAGCGACAAGATTGTCTCCATGCTCGATCCTTCACTGCAGCGCGAGCTGGAAAGCCTGGCGCTGAACGTTAAAAACCAGCTTCCGCCGCGCACCTCGCTGGCGATGCTGGTGGTCGATCACACCACCATGGCGGTTCGGGGTTATGTCGGTTCGGCTGACTTTACCGATGACAGTCGGTTTGGGCATGTGGACATGATCGCCAGCGTGCGCTCGCCTGGCTCGGTGTTAAAACCTTTTGTTTACGGAATGGCGCTGGATGAGGGGCTGATTCATGCCGAATCGCTGCTGCAGGATGTGCCGCGTCGCTTTGGCGATTACCGGCCAGGCAATTTCGACACCGGTTTTCACGGGCCGGTCAGCGCCAGCGATGCGCTGGTACGCTCCCTGAATCTGCCGGCTGTACAGGTGCTGGAGGCGCTGGGACCGAAAAACGTTGCGGCGCGTCTGCGCAATGTGGGTCTGAATTTACGTTTCCCGCCCGGTGCGGAACCCAATCTTTCGTTGATTCTTGGCGGCACCGGTGCCCGCATGGATGAAATTGTGGCGGCTTATAGCGCCTTTGCCCGTCACGGCAATGCCGCTGCACTGCGCTGGACGCCCGATCAACCCTTGCAGCAGCGACCGCTGCTTTCACCCGCATCGGCGTGGATCATCCGGCGCATCCTGGCGGGTGAAGCGCAACCGGCCGGTAATGGCAGCGTACCTGATGTGGTGCCGCTGGCCTGGAAAACCGGCACCAGTTACGGCTATCGCGACGCCTGGTCGGTGGGCATCAATCCCCGTTATCTGATTGGCGTCTGGGTGGGGCGGCCGGATGCGACTCCGGTTGCCGGGCAGTTTGGTTTCGCCTCTGCCGTGCCAGTCATGAATCAGATTAACAGCGTGCTGATGAGCCGTCTCGGCAGGCGTGACGTGCCGGTCGACCCACGTCCGGCCTCGGTAACGGTCGCGACCATATGCTGGCCTGGTGGTCAGCCGCTGCCTGCCGGAGATGAAAACTGCCGCCAGCGTCGGCAAAGCTGGGTCGCTTCCGATACGTTGCCGCCAACACTGCTGGCGCCCGGTCAGGAGAGCCTTAGCGGATTACGCGCGGGCTACTGGCAAAATGCGCAGGGACTGCGCGTCGCAGCAGATTGCCCCGGCGCCACCCGCCACGAACGACTGGTCTGGCCGCTGCCGCTGGAAGCGTGGCTGCCGCCTCAGGAGCGGCGGGCGCAGCGCTTACCGCCTGTCGATACCCATTGTCCGCCATTACAACAGGGCAGTAGCGCACCACTGATTGTCACAGGCGTTATTGAGCGGCAAATCGTTAAACCGCTGCCGGGTAATAGCACGCTGACGATCCCGGTCGCGGTGCAGGGAGGGCAGGGCGCGCAGCGCTGGTGGTTCCTGAATGGTGAGCCATTGATGACGCAAAACGCGGCGAACAGCCTGTCGCTGCATCTTGATCATCCCGGCGAGTATCAGCTGGTGGTAATGGATGAAGAGGGGCAACTTGTCTCAGTCACCTTCACTCGGGGCTGACGATTTTTTGCGCTAAATCATAACTATGGCGCGCCTGCCTCGACTCAGATCAAGAATTTTCAACAAATTGGGGATCTCTGATAGGCAATGCCGCACTCAGCCCCTATAATCGGCGCCGTTTCTTAACCGGGGCGGACGCCACCGGTTTCTTCAGAACGTCAAGACAGAGGTCATCATGGCAATCGAACGTACTTTTTCTATCATCAAGCCAAACGCCGTCGCTAAAAATGTGATTGGTGCTATCTACAACCGTTTTGAAAGCGCTGGCTTCAAAATCGTTGGCGCAAAAATGCTGCAGCTGAGCAAAGAGCAGGCTGAAGGCTTTTACGCTGAGCACCAGGGCAAGCCATTCTTCGATGGTCTGGTTGAATTCATGACCTCTGGCCCGGTTGTTGTATCCGTGCTGGAAGGTGAAAATGCGGTTCAGCGTCACCGTGACCTGATGGGTGCAACTAACCCGGCAAACGCACTGGCTGGCACACTGCGTGCTGACTACGCTGACAGCTTCACCGAAAACGCGACCCACGGTTCAGATTCTGCTGAATCCGCTGCCCGCGAAATCGCTTATTTCTTCGGCGAAAACGAAATCTGCCCACGTACCCGTTAATCGCCCGGCGATAAACGTTACAGCGGCTTTACAAAAATCTGCGTAGGGGAGGTCACTCCCGCCTGTTATCAGGACGCAGATGTTGTACAATATTGCGCCTTCATTGACATCGCTTAATGAAGGCGCAATTTTTTCACCTATCCCTGAACAGCGCCATAACGTGTAACAACGAGGCCAGAGAATATTATGTCCGAACAGATTGAGACGTCCGCGTCCGCTTCCCCCATTGTCGTTTCTCCCAAAAGCCAGAAAATAAACCTGCTGGATCTCAACCGTCAGCAGATGCGGGAATTCTTCCTGTCGCTGGGCGAGAAGCCTTTCCGCGCCGATCAGGTCATGAAGTGGATTTATCACTACTGCTGTGATGACTTCGAGCAGATGACCGACATCAACAAAAAGCTGCGTAACCGGCTGATGGAGCTGACGGAAATCCGCGCGCCAGAAGTGGCGGAAGAGATGCGCTCCACCGACGGCACCATTAAATGGGCTATCCGCGTGGGCGACCAGCTGGTGGAAACGGTCTATATCCCGGAAGGCGATCGCGCCACGCTGTGTGTCTCTTCACAGGTGGGGTGTGCGCTGGAGTGTAAATTCTGTTCGACCGCACAGCAGGGCTTTAACCGTAACCTGCGGGTGTCAGAAATTATTGGTCAGGTGTGGCGTGCGGCGAAAATTGTCGGCGCAGCCAAAATCACCGGCCAGCGTCCTATCACCAACGTGGTGATGATGGGTATGGGCGAGCCACTGCTCAACCTCAATAACGTGGTTCCGGCGATGGAGATCATGCTGGATGACTTCGGTTTTGGTCTGTCGAAGCGTCGCGTAACCCTCTCCACCTCAGGCGTCGTGCCTGCGCTGGATAAACTGGGTGATATGATCGACGTGGCGCTGGCGATCTCGCTGCATGCAGCAAACGACAAGCTGCGTGATGACATCGTGCCGATCAACAAAAAGTACAACATCGAAACCTTCCTGGCCGCAGTTAAGCGTTACATCGCTAAATCCAACGCCAACCAGGGACGCGTGACCATTGAGTACGTCCTGCTGGATCACGTCAATGACAGCACTGATGATGCGCATGAACTTGCCGCATTACTGAAAGAAACACCGTGCAAAATCAACCTGATTCCGTGGAACCCCTTCCCGGGCGCGCCTTATGGCCGTAGCTCTAACAGCCGTATCGATCGTTTCTCCAAAGTTTTGATGGACTATGGTTTTACCACCATCGTGCGTAAAACCCGTGGTGACGACATTGATGCCGCCTGCGGTCAGTTAGCCGGCGAAGTCATTGACCGTACCAAGCGGACGATGCGCATCAAAATGGCGGGTGAAGCCATATCTGTGAAGCCTCTCTAGAAGGTTGAAATCGCGCGTTTTCTGACGTGATGACCCGTGGCAGGCTGCAGCCTGTCAACGTCAAACGGAGGGAAACGATTATGCGTAATGGATTACCTGCAGTGTTGCTGGCGCTGTTTGTTGTAAGCGGGTGTGTCAGCCAGCCGCGTGAACCCGGTGCAGAAGAGGTGCGCCTGCAGTTAGGGATGCACTATCTGGCCAGTGGCGACGCTGCCGCGGCTGAGCGAAACTTTCTACGGGCACAGGCCGCTGCGCCACAGGATTACCGGGTCTCGCTTGCGCTGGCACGGCTGGCACTGAAGCAGGGTAATCAGACAGTGGCGCAGGCACGGTTTATATTGGCACAGCAGCAGGCGCCGGATAATGGTTTTGTTGCTAACAATTACGGTGCGTTTCTCTGCGCTTTAAGGCAGTATGACGAAGCGCATCAACAGTTTAGTCGGGCAAGCGCAGCACAGCAGTTTGATGCTCGCAATGACGCGCTTGAACTGGCAGGTTTTTGTTATCTGCAGGCTGGCGATGTTGCTGCTGCCCGCAGGGCGTTACGTCAGGCCATTGATGCTGACAGGCGTAAAGCTGACTCGCTGCTGTCTGAAGCTGAAAAGCAGCTGGCAGATAACCATCTGTCGAAGGCGCAGGTTTTGCTTGGTGTTTACCAGCAACAGCTGCCTGAAACAGCACGAAGTCTGGCGTTACACTTACGTTTCGCCGCGCTACAGGGAAATGCCGCTGACGTTTCACGTTATGGCGACCGGTTAGCGCGACGTTTTCCGCAATCGATACAGTACCAGCGTTATTTAGCTAATGAATACTGAAGCCACTCAAGAAAACTCTGCATTACAATCAACAGGTGAACGCCTGCGTCTGGCCCGTGAGCAGATGGGGCTGACGCAGCAGAACGTCGCTGAACGCCTGTGCCTGAAACTTTCTACCGTGCGTGACATCGAGGAGGACAAATCACCTGCTGATTTAGCTTCCACGTTCCTGCGCGGCTACATTCGCTCTTACGCGCGTCTGGTGCATATTCCTGAAGAGGAACTGCTGCCGATGATGGCGAAGCAGACACCGATTCGGTCTTCAAAGATTGAGCCGATGCAAAGTTTTTCACTGGGCAAACGCCGCAAGAAACGCGACGGCTGGTTAATGATTTTTACCTGGCTGGTGGTGTTTGTGGTCGTGGGGCTGACAGGCGCCTGGTGGTGGCAGAACCATAAAGCGTCTCAGGACGATCTGGTGCCGATGACCGACCAGAGCAGTAGCAGCGGTGATAATGGTCAGTCGATTCCGCTGGGTGAAAGCAGCGGTGATAGCGCGGCACCTGCCGCGCCTGACGAAAGCAATACCACCACGACCAGTAACAGCGGCGCAGCCAGTGCGCCGGCGAGTGCGGCCCCGGCCGCCACCGCCAGCAATAGCGCGACCACCGCCCAGCCGGACAACACCAGCAATGCTGTAGTGTCGCCGAGCCAGGCGCCAGTGGACAACTCAGCGGCTGCTCCAGCAGCCACGACGCCGACAACCAGCGCGGCACCTCCGCTGCCCGTCGGTGCAGCTGCGGTCAATGAGCCGGCTGCTGACCCTAATGCGGTGGTCATGACCTTCAACGCCGACTGCTGGCTGGAAGTCAGTGACGCGACCGGCAAAAAACTGTTCAGCGGCATTCAGCGTAGTGGTGGTAAACTCAGCCTCGCAGGAACGCCTCCGTATCGTCTGAAAATTGGCGCGCCTCGTGCGGTTCAGGTGCAATATCAGAATCAGCCCGTTGATTTAAGTCGTTTTATCCGTAATAACCAGGTTGCTCGCCTGACGTTGGGTGCGCAATAACAGCGTATCGCGTACCGGGCAATTGTGGAGAAGAAATATGCATAACGAAGCACCCATTATCCGCCGTAAATCCAAACGCATTTACGTCGGCAAGGTGCCGGTCGGTGACGGCGCGCCAATCGCTGTTCAGTCGATGACCAACACCCGCACCACTGACGTGGAAGCGACGGTAAATCAGATCAAAGCCCTTGAGCGAGTCGGTGTCGACATCGTTCGTATCTCGGTGCCTACCATGGATGCCGCAGAAGCATTCAGACTGATCAAACAGCAGGTGAATGTCCCCCTGGTTGCAGATATTCATTTTGACTACCGCATCGCCCTGAAAGTCGCCGAGTATGGCGTCGACTGCCTGCGCATCAATCCCGGTAATATCGGGAACAATGAGCGCATCCGTATGGTGGTCGACTGCGCACGCGACAACAATATTCCGATTCGAATTGGCGTGAACGCCGGTTCACTGGAAAAAGATCTGCAGGAAAAGTATGGCGAGCCGACGCCGCAGGCGTTGCTGGAATCAGCCATGCGCCATGTCGATCATCTTGACCGTCTTAACTTCGATCAATTCAAAGTCAGCGTAAAAGCCTCTGACGTCTTCCTCGCCGTTGAATCTTATCGCCTGCTGGCGAAACAGATCGAACAGCCTCTGCATCTCGGCATCACCGAAGCGGGTGGCGCACGCGCAGGCGCAGTAAAATCTGCGATTGGACTCGGCCTGTTACTTTCAGAAGGGATCGGCGATACGCTGCGTATCTCGCTGGCGGCCGACCCGGTTGAAGAAGTCAAAGTCGGTTTCGATATCCTGAAATCACTGCGCATTCGCTCTCGCGGGATCAACTTCATCGCCTGTCCAACCTGTTCACGTCAGGAATTTGACGTTATCGGCACGGTCAACGCGCTGGAGCAGCGTCTGGAAGATCTGATCACCCCAATGGATGTCTCCATTATCGGCTGTGTCGTCAACGGACCGGGTGAAGCGACCCTCTCTACGCTGGGCGTGACCGGCGGCAGCAAGAAGAGTGGTTTCTACGAAGATGGCGTGCGTCAGCGCGATCGTCTCGACAACAATGACATGATCGATCAGCTGGAAGCGCGCATTCGCGCCAAAGCGTCGATGCTGGATGCCAGCCGCCGTATTGATGTGCAGCATCTGGAAAAATAATGGCGCGCGCGGTCTGCGTGCGTGACTTTTTTGACTGAACCTGTGCGGTTTCATCCTCATAAGGTATGATGCCGGACAGGTTTTTTTGCATTAAGAGATTCTAACGTGGCGAAGAATATTCAGGCGATTCGCGGGATGAACGACTACCTGCCTGCGGATACTGCCCTCTGGCAACGGATTGAAGGCGTTCTCAAGCAGACGCTGGCGAGCTACGGTTACAGCGAAATTCGCTTACCGCTGGTAGAGCAAACCCCACTGTTTAAGCGCGCCATCGGTGAAGTCACCGACGTGGTTGAAAAAGAGATGTATACCTTTGACGATCGCAACGGTGAAAGCCTGACGCTGCGTCCGGAAGGCACGGCAGGCTGTGTGCGAGCCGGTATCGAACACGGTTTACTCTACAACCAGGAACAGCGTCTGTGGTACATGGGTCCCATGTTCCGCTATGAGCGTCCGCAGAAAGGCCGCTATCGTCAGTTCTATCAGATTGGCGTCGAAGTCTTTGGTCTGCAGGGACCCGACATCGATGCTGAACTGATCATGCTGAATGCCCGCTGGTGGAAAGCCCTGGGTATCTCTGAGCACGTTCGCCTTGAACTTAACTCTATCGGTTCGCTGGAAGCGCGTGCTCACTACCGTGATGCGCTGGTCGCCTTCCTTGAACAGCACAAAGAGGTGCTGGACGAGGATTGCAAACGCCGCATGTACAGCAATCCGATGCGTGTTCTCGACAGTAAAAATCCCGACGTTCAGCAACTGCTGAATGATGCGCCACAGCTTGGCGACTATCTGGATGATGAATCACGTGAACATTTCAGCGGCCTGTGTGCCTTGCTGGATGATGCCGGGATCAGCTACACCGTCAATCAGCGTCTGGTGCGCGGTCTGGATTACTACAACCGCACCGTGATTGAGTGGGTGACGGATAGCCTGGGTTCACAGGGCACGGTATGCGGCGGCGGTCGCTATGATGGCCTGGTTGAGCAGCTCGGTGGTCGCGCGACACCTGCCGTTGGCTTTGCTATGGGCATGGAGCGTCTGGTATTGCTGGTTCAGGCAGTTAATCCTGAATTTGAACCGACGAGCAATGTGGATGTCTATGTTATCGCTTCAGGTCAGGGCGTGCAGTCTGCTGCGATGCAGCTGGCTGAGAAATTGCGTGATGAAGCGCCTGAACTGAGGCTGATGACCAACTTTGGCGGCGGCAACTTCAAGAAGCAATTCGCCCGTGCTGACAAGTGGGGCGCGCGCGTTGCCCTGGTGTTAGGCGAGGATGAAGTTAAAGCCGGTCAGGTCGTGATTAAAGATCTGCGCCGTGGCGAGCAGCAAACACTGGATCAGGCAGAGGCTGCTGCTGTATTGCGTACGCTGCTACAGTAAGCGTGACACAGCACCAACCATAGAAAGGAGAGGGATTGCGTGGAAGTGTATAGCAATGAAAACGAGCAGACCGACGCGCTGCGCAACTTTTTTGCCAGCAATGGCAAAGCGTTAGCCATTGGCGTAGTGATCGGCATTGCTGCGCTGGGTGGCTGGCGTTACTGGAGCAGTCATCAGGATGATACGGCGAAATCGGTATCCGCACAGTATCAGCAGCTGACCAGCGCCATGCAGGCAGGCAAGCCGGAAACGCTGGAAGCGGTAAACCGTTTTGCCAGTGAAAACAGCAACACTTACGGTGCACTGGCCGCGATGGATCTGGCGAAGCAGTACGTTGACGCCGGTCAGCTTGATAACGCGGCATCACTGCTGCAAAACGGCCTGAAAGATACCAAAGATGCCAATCTGCAGGCGGTGATTAACCTGCGCCTGGCACGCATTCAACTGCAACAGAATCAAGCGGATGCGGCGCTTAAAACCCTTGACGGTGTGAAGGGTGATGGCTGGACAGCCATTGTGGCCGATATTCGCGGCGAAGCGCTGCTGACCAAAGGCGACAAGCAGGGCGCGCGCGATGCCTGGAGTAAAGGGGTTGAATCTGACGCCTCTCCGGCATTGAAGCAAATGATGCAGATGAAGATGAATAACTTAAGCTAAGCCAGTCAAGAGAGAGCGCATGGAATTACGTAAATACCTGCTGCCGGGACTGATTTCAGTCACTTTGCTCAGCGGTTGTTCGCTGTTTAGCGGCGAAGAAGATGTAGTAAAAATGGCCCCGTTGCCGAAGGTCGAAAACCAGTTCACGCCACAGAAAGTGTGGAGCACCTCGGTCGGTGACGGTGTGGGTGATTTCTACTCAAATCTGCATCCTGCCTGGCAGGATAATACGGTTTACGCTGCCGACCGCTTTGGTATCGTCAAAGCACTGGATGCCGCAGACGGTAAAGAAAAGTGGAAAGTCGATCTCTCTGAGAAAACCGGCTTCTTCTCGAAAAATATTTCAGCCCTGCTATCAGGTGGCCTGACGGCTGATGGCGACCGCATTTATGTTGGCAGCGAACGCGGCCAGGTTTTTGCCCTGAACAGCAGCGATGGTAGCGTGGCCTGGCAGACGAAAGTCGCCGGTGAAGCGCTATCACGTCCGGTGGTCAGCGATGGTCTGGTGCTGATTCATACCAGCAACGGCATGTTGCAGGGACTGGATCAGAGCAGCGGTGTGGTGAAGTGGAGCGTCAACCTGGATATGCCAGCACTGTCTCTGCGCGGTGAATCTGCGCCGGCTGTGGCCTTTGGCGGCGCAATTGTCGGTGGCGACAACGGCCGTGTCAGTGCCGTGGCAATGAACCAGGGACAGCTGATCTGGCAGCAGCGTATTTCTCAGGTCAGCGGTGCCACAGAGATTGACCGTCTTAATGACGTCGATACCACACCGGTTATCGTTAACGGCGTCGTTTATGCACTGGCCTACAATGGCAATCTGTCGGCGCTGGATCTGCGTTCAGGTCAGATTTTGTGGAAACGCGAAATCGGCGGTGTGAAGGATCTGATTGTTGATGCCGGCCGTATCTATCTGGTCGATCAGGACGATCGTGTGATCGCTCTTAACACTGACGGCGGTGTTGCCATCTGGCGTCAAAGCGATCTGCTGCATCGCAACCTGACTTCACCGGTGCTCTACAACGGTTATCTGATAGTCGGTGACAGCGAAGGCTATCTGCACTGGCTGAACACCACGGATGGACGTTTTGTGGCGCAGCAGGAACTGGATAGCTCAGGCTTCCAGACCGAGCCGGTGGTCGCCAGCGACAAGTTGCTGATCCAGTCCAAAGACGGTGAGGTTTATGCGATTACCCGTTAATGGGTAAACGTCTGGCAGGTGAAATCCTCCGTTCCGACGGCTCCTGATTTAATCAGGGGCCGTTTCGTTTTTAGTCAGGCATGGTATTCTTTGCGCCTTAAGCCTGAACTTAACGGCCAGAGCCGTTATAATCTCGCCATTCGGGCGATTAATTTTTTATTGAGGCATTTTGTTATGGTACCTGTGGTCGCGCTGGTTGGGCGTCCCAATGTGGGAAAATCTACGCTATTCAACCGTTTAACACGCACACGTGATGCGCTGGTAGCGGATTTTCCTGGACTGACTCGCGATCGCAAATATGGTCGCGCCGAAGTGGAAGGGCGCGAATTTATTGTTATTGATACCGGTGGTATCGACGGCACCGAAGAGGGTGTTGAAACGCGGATGGCTGAACAGTCACTGCTGGCGATCGAAGAAGCCGATGTTGTGCTGTTTATGGTGGATGCCCGTGCGGGCATGATGGCCGCCGATCAGCAAATTGCGAAGCATCTCCGTTCCCGTCAGAAAGCGACCTTCCTGGTGGCAAACAAAACTGACGGAATGGATCCGGATCAGGCGATTGTTGACTTCTATTCACTGGGTCTGGGCGAAATCCACGCCATTGCGGCCTCGCATGGTCGTGGTGTGAGCAGCCTGATTGAAGAGGCGCTGCTGCCGTGGATGGAAAAAGTTGAAGCGGTCGAGCTTACGGAAGAAGAAGAGAACCAGGCTTACTGGGCTGCTTTAGAAGCTGACGAGATTGCTGAGCAGGAAGCCGCAGAGGAAGAAGAAAACTTCGACCCGACGGGCCTGCCGATCAAACTGGCTATCGTTGGTCGTCCAAACGTAGGTAAGTCAACGCTTACCAACCGCATTCTCGGTGAAGACCGCGTGGTGGTCTACGATATGCCGGGCACCACCCGCGACAGCATCTATATTCCGATGGAGCGCGATGGACGTGAATACGTTCTGATCGACACCGCCGGTGTCCGTAAGCGTGCCAAAATCTCTGACACTGTAGAGAAATTCTCGGTGATCAAGACGCTGCAGGCGATTGAAGATGCCAACGTGGTGATGCTGGTGATTGATGCGCATGCCGGTATTTCCGATCAGGATCTCTCACTGCTTGGCTTCATTCTCAACAGTGGTCGCTCGCTGGTGATTGTGGTCAACAAATGGGATGGCCTGTCGCAGGAAGTGCGTGATGAAGTGAAAGAGACGCTGGACTTCCGTCTGGGCTTTATCGATTTCGCCCGTATCCACTTTATCTCTGCGCTGCACGGCAGCGGCGTGGGTAATCTGTTCGAGTCGATCACTGAAGCTTATGACTGCTCGACCCGACGCGTAAATACCTCGCTGCTGACACGCATCATGAACATGGCTGCAGACGATCACCAGCCGCCGCTGGTACGCGGTCGCCGCGTTAAGCTGAAATACGCGCATGCCGGTGGTTATAACCCGCCTATCGTAGTGATCCACGGTAATCAGGTGAAGGATCTGCCCGATTCTTACAAACGCTATCTGATGAACTACTTCCGTAAATCACTGAACGTGATGGGAACGCCAATTCGTATTCAGTTCAAAGAGGGTGATAACCCTTATGAAGGCAAACGTAACCTGCTGACGCCAACGCAGCAGCGTAAACGTAAACGTCTGATGGCGCATATGAAAAAGAATAAGCGTTAACAAAATGAGGGCCATCTGGCCCTCTTTTTTTTGCTCTGAACTCATCAGGCAGGGAGAAGAAAATGATGGTGATGTGTGATAAATGTCAGCAACCGCTGTCGCTCAGCAACGGTGAAATTATCTGCAGTGCCTGTGGTGCGCATTATCCCGCGAAACCCTGTTGCCCTGAGTGTCACCAGCCGCTTGACGTACTCAAAGCCTGCGGCGCAGTGGACTACTTTTGCCGCAATGGACATGGTCTGATCTCCCGCAAGCGCGTACTGTTCCAGCCGCCAGGTCACTAACGCCGCTTTCAGCTACGCTTAATCTGTCTGAGAATCCACCGCGACGCCCGGCCCTTTTTGTAGCAAAAATGCTATTGCGCCGTAACAAACCGGTTAGATATGTTCACTCTGTAACGTACCAGGTGGTACAATCCTGCCGCGTCGTGGGAGGGGTCAGCCACATCAGTGCTCTTCCGGCCCACAGATTCTCACGGACGCGGGTCTGTTTATATTCGATTTGAAACCGAGCGATGCTCCACGCGCACCTGTTAACGCGCCGGAGTCCGGATGGCCTCTGTCCGGGCGCTCTGTTTATTCAGGAGAGTAAGTGTTATGGCTGAAACATCCTCCCGCTCCGGAAAGGGGCTGGGAATAGCATCCATGCTGCTCGGACTGGTGCTGCTTGCCACCGGTCTGTTTTTTGCAATTGGCGGCGGTAAACTGGTTGCCCTGGGCGGCAGTTGGTACTTTTTAATTGCGGGTATTGTTACTGTCCTCTCCGCAATCCAGTTCTTCCGTCGCAAATCTTCGGCAGTGGTTCTGTTCCTGCTGGTCTTTGCTGGCACCCTGATCTGGTCGCTATTTGACGCAGGTCTGGATTTCTGGCCACTGGTCTCGCGTCTGATGGTTCCAGCCGGACTGACGCTGCTGGCTTTCCTGATCTGGCCTTCACTGCGTAAGCACGAAGGTAAGCACTCACTGGCGAAACCTTCTTACGCGTTCGCGGCAGTGCTGGCGGCAGGCATGGTGGCAACACTGGTGCAGATGTTCCAGCCTCATCCTACCGTTGCGGCTACGGGCGAAGAGTTACCGTTGATCCCGGTAGACAAAGCGAAACAACAGAAAGACTGGGATAACTACGGCAACACTCCTCAGGGCAGCCGCTTTGTGGCACTCGATCAAATCACCCGCGACAACGTGAAAGATCTGCAGGTCGCGTGGACCTTCCGCACGGGTGATACCCCAGTCAGCCCGACCGGTAACGGCGCAGAAGATCAGCAGACGCCATTACAGATTGGCAATACCCTTTATCTCTGTACGCCGCATAACAACGTGATCGCCGTTGAAGCCAACACGGGTAAGCAGATCTGGAAACGTGAAATCAACGCCCAGGCTGAAGTCTGGCCGCGCTGCCGTGGTCTGGCTTACTTTGATGCAACCAAACCGCTGCAACAGCCTGATAAACCGGGATCATCACCTGTTCCGGCCGCTGTCCTGCCAGCCGGTGACAGCTGTCAGCGTCGTATTCTGATGAATACCATCGATGCGCGTCTGATTGCGATCAACGCCGATAACGGTGAGTTCTGTGAAGACTTTGGTAATCACGGCATCGTAGATCTTAAAGCGGGCCTGGGTCAGGCACCGGACCCACAATATCAGCTGACATCTGCGCCAACGCTGGCCGGTACTACCGTTGTGGTGGGTGGCCGTGTTGCAGATAACGTACAGACCGATATGCCTGGTGGTGTGTTACGTGGTTTTGACGTGATTACTGGCAAAATGCGCTGGGCGTTTGACCCAGGCAATGTTGACCCGAATGCGATACTGATGCCGGGCAAAGATTATACCCGCAGTACGCCAAACTCATGGGCGCCGATGTCATACGACCCGGCAATGAACACCGTTTTCATTCCAATGGGCAGTTCGTCAGTTGACCTCTGGGGTGCGAACCGTACCGCGCTGGATCACAAATATGGCGCATCGGTGCTGGCGCTGGATGCCACCACCGGTAAAGAGAAGTGGGTCTATCAGACCGTACATAACGATCTGTGGGACTTTGACCTGCCGATGCAGCCAAGCCTGATCGACTTCCCGCAAAAAGATGGCAGCACCACGCCAGCGGTGGTGATTGGCGGCAAAACGGGCATGATCTTCGTGCTTGACCGTATGACCGGTAAGCCGCTGACCAAAGTCGAAGAACTGCCGATGCCGCAGGGTCATATCCCGAACGAGCAGTACACCAAAACGCAGCCACACTCGATCGGTATGCCGCAGATCGGCAACCAGACGCTGAAAGAGTCTGACATGTGGGGTGCCACGCCGTTTGACCAGCTGGCTTGCCGTATTGGTTTCAAATCGATGCGCTATGACGGTCTGTTCACCGTACCAGACACTGACAAGTCTCTGAGCTTCCCGGGTTCACTGGGTGGGATGAACTGGGGCAGCATGTCGATCGATCCGAACAATCACCTGTTGTTCGTCAATGACATGCGTCTGGGCCTGTGGGTTCAGATGATCCCGGCGGATACCAATAAAACGGCGCGCGGCAGCAACGGTGGCGAAGCGATCAATACCGGTATGGGTGCGGTTCCGCTGAAAGGCACGCCTTATGCTGTGAATAAGAACCGCTTTATGTCACCGCTGGGCATCCCTTGTCAGAAACCGCCATTTGGTACGCTGTCGGCGATTGATCTGAAAACACAGAAAATCGTCTGGCAGGTGCCGGTCGGCACGGTGCAGGATACCGGTCCGTTTGGTATTAAAATGCGCGTGAAAATGCCGATTGGTATGCCAACACTGGGTGGGACGCTGGCAACGCAGGGTGGCCTGGTGTTCATCGCCGGTACACAGGATTACTACCTGCGCGCCTTTGATGCATCAACCGGTAAAGAAGTGTGGAAAGCACGTCTGCCGGTGGGCAGTCAGGGCGGCCCAATGAGCTACGTCTCACCGAAAGATGGTAAGCAGTACATCCTGATCTCGGCAGGTGGCGCACGTCAGTCACCGGACCGTGGTGATTACGTGATTGCGTACGCGTTGCCAGACAGCAAGTAACAACGCATAACGAGAAGGGCCGACATTGTCGGCCCTTTTTTTATTTGCCGTCGCGCCACAGCGCCTGCAACTCAGCTGGTGCCACCTGTTCCGGAATCAGCAACACAATGGTGCCCACCTCGCGGCGGGTGGCATACTGAATCTGGATGCGGAAATAGCGCTGATCGCCACTGCCCACCTGCGCAGCTTTTTCCTCGGGTTCGCCCAGCGGCATTGCCTGCTCCAGCGCATGACAGACGCGCTCTTTTTCCGGTGCCGGCAGCTCACCCAGCATAAAACGACGTTCGGCGCGCAGCCCCGGAATAAAGGCCATGCCGCCTTCACGCGCGACGATGATGGTGGCATCATCAGTGAGTTCAGGCAGGTCACTCATAGCACGCCAACCTCCTTCCACGCCTGTTCAATAGCACTGCTGACCGACGCGTCGAACCGTTTTTTACCATGCTCAATGGTGAAGCGGGCAAAGGTCTTAAAGTCCGCATTCTGTGGCAGTTCGTCGTCACACACGGTGTCGTACCAGGCATATCCCGCCTGTTCCCATGCATAACCGCCCAGTGCTTTAGCCGCCAGATAAAAGGCCCGGTTAGGAATGCCGGAGTTAATATGAACCCCACCATTATCTTCACGGGTCTTCACGAAGTGATCCATGTGGTCCGGTTGCGGATCTTTGCCCAGCATCGGATCATCGTAGGCAGTGCCAGGTTCAGACATCGATCGCAAACCACGCCCGTTAATTCCTTTTGCCAGCAGACCTTCACCGATGATCCAGTCGCCCTCGTCGGCGCGCTGTTTTTTACTGAACTGTTTCACCAGCGAGCCAAAGACATCCGACAGCGACTCGTTCAGCGCGCCAGACTGCTCAAAGTAGATTAACCCGGCTTCGTTTTCAGTGACGCCATGCGCCAGCTCGTGCGCCACCACGTCAATCGGAATGGTGAAGCGATTGAAGATTTCGCCGTCACCATCACCAAATACCATCTGCTGGCCGTTCCAGAAAGCGTTCTGGTATTTCTCACCGTAGTGCACGGTACCCAGCAATTTCAGCCCCTGATTATCCAGCGAGTTACGCTGATAAGCCTGCCAGAAGAAGTCATAGGTTACGCCAAGATAGTCCCAGGCTTCTTCTGCAGCCACGTCGTCATTGCCGGGCTGACCTTCCTGACGAATCAGTTTACCCGGCAGCGTTTGCTGACTTTGCGCATCATAAATTTCACGATCCACATGACCACCCGCCGCGGTTTTTACGCCGGTCGGCTTTTGCCAGTGTTCCGCCATGAGGTGCTGAACGTGAGTCAGGGTGCGACGCGCCTGCTCCTGCTGGTGACCGGAACCGTGTGCGATGATTTTGCGAAGGATATAGGGAGGAATAACGCAGTAAGCCATCTGGAACTCCTTGGCATCATGAATGTACCAAAAAGTATAGACCCGCCAGTCTGGTTAAACCTTATTCATAAGACCAGCGGTGAGGGAAAAGTGTGATTTGACAGCAAGCGTCAGCGTCAGGACGCGGTTTTGCGGCGGCGTTTTTTCTCAGGTAACAGCTGTGTCACCTGGCTTTCAACCCAGCCATCATCCAGACGGGTGCGCAGCAGATCGCCGCTCTGGAGCTGTACCGTTTTCTTCACCACCTGTCCGGTGGTATCGGTGGTCACACTAAACCCACGCGCCAGCGTCGCCAGCGGGCTGACGCCTTCCAGCTGCGCCACCAACTGACCAAAGTGCTGCCTGTTGCTGTTAAGCTGCTGAGTGATGCTCTGCTGCAGGCGATAGTGCCAGTTTTGAAGCTGCTTTTGCGCCTCGAACAGGCGCTGCTGCGGCTGTTGAGCATTGAGTCGCTGGGACAGGTGATCCTGCTGACGTGTTGCGTGACGCAGACGGGTTTCGATCGCTTCACCCAGACGCTGTTGCAGGCGGAACAGGGCGGTCTGCTGGCGAGCCAGACGCAACTGCGGGTGCTGCTGCTGCAGACGATGCTCAAGGCGGGTATAAAGCCGCTGCTGCCGCGCCAGGTAATAATCCATCGCCATCTCCAGCCGCTGTTGTTGAGATTGCAACTGGCGCAGCAGCTCCAGCTGGTTACGGCTGACAATTTCAGCGGCGGCGGAAGGGGTGGGCGCGCGTAAATCGGCAACAAAGTCAGCAATGGTGACATCGGTTTCGTGACCGACCGCGCTGACGACAGGAATGCGGCTGGCAAAAATGGCGCGTGCTACGCGTTCGTCATTAAAACTCCACAGATCTTCCAGTGAACCGCCGCCGCGTCCGACGATTAACACGTCGCACTCATTGCGCAGGTTGGCGATTTCAATTGCACGGACAATCGCCGCGGGCGCATCAACACCCTGAACTACGGTGGGGTAGATCACCACGGGCAGCGAAGGATCACGGCGATGCAGCACACGTAACACATCGTGCAGTGCCGCGCCGGTGGAAGAGGTGATAACCCCGACCTGGCGTGCCGGTTCCGGCAGTGGTTGCTTATGCTGCGGATCGAACAATCCTTCGGTCGCCAGTTTTGCTTTCAGCAGTTCAAACTGCTGTTGCAACAAGCCTTCACCCGCCGGATGCATGCTCTCGGCAATCAGCTGATAGTCACCGCGGGGCTCATAGAGCGTGATGTTGGCACGCACCAGTACCTGCTGACCGTGCTGCGGACGGAAGGTGACGCGACGATTGCTGTTACGGAACATGGCACAGCGAACCTGAGCGCCATCATCTTTCAGCGTGAAGTACCAGTGACCGGATGCCGGTTGCGTGAAGTTGGAGATCTCGGCGCTGATCCAGACCAGACCCATCTCTTTCTCCAGCAGTTGACGCACTGTCGTATTGAGACGGCTGACGGTAAAAATATTGGCGATGGGTGGCAGCGACATGTGACGAAGATCAAATTCCAAATCAGCAGGTTAATTCATCGATACTACATTGCTGCCTGCGCGGATCAAGAGTTTTTCTTAAATAATGCTGGAGGCAATCGATTACGGCCTGTATAATGCCGCGGCAATATTTTATCTATTCTCAATCACCCGAGGTGGAGTATTGCCATGTTAAGAATCGCTAAAGAAGCACTCACTTTTGACGACGTTCTGCTCGTCCCTGCACACTCCACCGTCCTGCCTAATACGGCCGATCTCAGCACTCAGCTGACCAAAAATATCCGTTTAAACATTCCTATGCTCTCCGCTGCCATGGACACCGTGACCGAATCGGGTCTGGCGATCGCGCTGGCACAGGAAGGCGGCCTTGGCTTCATCCACAAAAATATGTCGATTGAACGCCAGGCGGACGAAGTGCGCAAGGTGAAGAAACATGAAAGCGGCGTGGTCACTGAACCACAGACCGTGCTGCCAACCACGCCTCTGGCTGATGTGAAAGTGCTGACCGAGCGCAACGGCTTTGCAGGCTACCCGGTAGTTAACCGCGACAACGAACTGGTGGGTATCATCACCGGTCGTGATGTGCGCTTTGTCACCGACCTCTCTCAGCCGGTCTCTGCGGTCATGACGCCGAAAGAGCGTCTGGTGACGGTGAAAGAGGGCGAAGCGCGAGATGTGGTCCTGCACAAGATGCACGAAAAGCGCGTTGAGAAAGCGCTGGTCGTGGATGACAGCTTCCATCTGCTGGGCATGATCACCGTGAAAGACTTCCAGAAAGCCGAACGTAAACCTAACGCCTGTAAAGATGCGCAGGGTCGTCTGCGTGTCGGTGCAGCGGTGGGCGCGGGTGCTGGTAACGAAGAGCGTATTGATGCGCTGGTCGCAGCAGGCGTTGACGTGCTGCTGATTGACTCTTCACACGGCCACTCTGAAGGTGTGCTGTCACGCATCCGTGAAACCCGTGCTAAATACCCGGACCTGGAAATCGTCGGCGGTAACGTGGCCACAGGCGCAGGCGCTCTGGCGCTGGTCGCGGCAGGCGTCAGCGCCGTTAAAGTCGGTATCGGCCCGGGCTCAATTTGTACTACCCGTATCGTAACCGGCGTGGGCGTTCCGCAGATCACTGCCGTTTCTGACGCGGTTACTGCGCTGGAAGGCACCGGTATTCCGGTGATTGCTGACGGCGGTATCCGATTCTCTGGTGATATCGCCAAAGCAATCGCGGCGGGTGCGTCCTGTGTGATGGTCGGTTCAATGCTGGCGGGGACCGAAGAGTCGCCGGGCGAGATCGAACTCTATCAGGGCCGTTCATTCAAATCCTATCGCGGTATGGGTTCACTGGGCGCGATGTCCAAAGGCTCGTCTGACCGCTACTTCCAGACTGATAACGCCGCTGACAAGCTGGTGCCGGAAGGTATCGAAGGTCGCGTGGCCTATAAAGGCCGTCTGAAAGAGATCGTGCATCAGCAGATGGGCGGACTGCGCTCGTGCATGGGCCTGACCGGTTGCCCGACCATTGACGACCTGCGCACCAAAGCGGAATTTGTTCGCATCAGCGGCGCGGGCATCAATGAGAGCCACGTGCATGACGTGACCATCACTAAAGAGTCACCGAACTACCGCATGGGTTCATAATCCCGATTTCACGCCCGGCTTCAGCCGGGCGCTTTTATTGATCAAGTCACCGTTCTGGAAACCCCTCAATGACGACGGAAAATATCCATAAGCACCGCATTCTGATTCTCGATTTCGGCTCACAATACACGCAGCTGGTGGCACGTCGCGTGCGCGAGCTCGGCGTTTATTGCGAACTCTGGGCATGGGATGTCACCGAAGAGCAGATTCGCCAGTTCAACCCTAGCGGCATCATCCTTTCCGGTGGCCCGGAAAGCACCACAGAACTGAACAGCCCGCGTGCACCTGAATATGTTTTCAACGCAGGCGTGCCGGTGCTGGGTGTCTGCTACGGTATGCAGACCATGGCGATGCAGCTGGGCGGCACAGTATCTGGCTCTAACGAGCGCGAGTTCGGCTATGCGCAGGTTGAAGTGACGACCCCAAGTGCCCTGGTTCGCGACATTGAAGATGCAATCAGCGCCACCGGTAAACCGCTGCTGGATGTCTGGATGAGCCACGGCGACAAAGTCACGGCGATACCGGCTGACTTCGTGACCGTTGCCAGCACAGAAACCTGTCCGTTTGCCATTATGGCCAATGAAGAGAAGCGTTTCTATGGCGTGCAGTTCCACCCGGAAGTGACACATACCCGTCAGGGCCTGCGGATGCTTGAGCGCTTCATCATCGACATCTGTGAATGTGAAGCACTGTGGACACCGGCCAAAATCATTGAAGATGCCGTTGAACGCCTGCGTGAGCAGGTTGGCAACGACAAGGTCATCCTTGGTCTGTCAGGCGGAGTGGACTCCTCTGTGACGGCAATGCTGCTGCATCGTGCCATCGGCGACCGTCTGACCTGTGTGTTCGTGGATAACGGCCTGCTGCGTCTGAACGAAGCACAACAGGTAATGGATATGTTTGGCGACCACTTCGGTCTGAACATCATCCATGTGCCGGCTGAGATGCGCTTCCTGGATGCGCTGGCGGGTATTGATGAGCCAGAAGCCAAGCGTAAGACCATTGGTCGCGTCTTTGTGGAAGTGTTCGACGAAGAAGCGCTGAAGCTGCAGGATGTGAAGTGGCTGGCACAGGGCACCATCTATCCGGACGTGATTGAGTCGGCGGCGTCAGCTACCGGTAAAGCGCACGTCATCAAGTCACACCACAACGTGGGTGGCCTGCCGAAAGAGATGAAGATGGGCCTGGTTGAGCCGCTGAAAGAGCTGTTCAAAGACGAAGTGCGCAAGATTGGTCTGGAGCTGGGCCTGCCGTACGATATGCTGTATCGCCATCCGTTCCCGGGTCCGGGTCTGGGCGTGCGTGTGCTGGGCGAAGTGAAGAAAGAGTATTGCGACCTGCTGCGCCGTGCCGATGCCATCTTCATCGAAGAGCTGCATAAAGCGGATCTCTACAACAAAGTCAGCCAGGCGTTCACTGTCTTCCTGCCGGTTCGTTCAGTCGGCGTGATGGGTGATGGGCGTAAATATGACTGGGTTGTCTCGCTGCGTGCGGTGGAAACCATCGACTTTATGACCGCACACTGGGCGCACCTGCCGTATGATTTCCTGGGCCGCGTCTCAAACCGCATCATCAATGAAGTCGACGGCATTTCCCGCGTGGTGTACGACATCAGCGGCAAGCCACCGGCGACGATTGAGTGGGAATAAACCAGCTTATGCCGATTAAGCGCTGATGCAAAAAAGCCCGCTTCCAGCGGGCTTTTTATTGCCTGAACCCCACTTAGACGGGCCATTTTAACCTTTCAGCACATCTATCCCCATCACTGGCGGTTTTCTGTTCACTTTACCGGAAATTACGCTATTCTCCCTGCAATAGAAGCCTGCACTTAACTTCCTTTGTGTCCTGCTTTTATCCGCCGCTTCGATAATCCGTATCCCAAAGCCACCACTTACTGTAACCGCCTGCTACTCAGGCGTTTCGTGATTCTTACGTCATCAGGAATGTTGTCATGCTCTCACTGAAAGTGTTCAGCCTGTTTTTTGTTGCCGTGCTACTGCTGTCGCTGGGGGCCAGCATTGCGCAGGCGACGCGTCACGGCGAAACCGCACAGCCCGGTGGCTGGGCCACTGCCCGGCGGGATTCGGCCGGAATCGCGCCCGATCCGCGTGCGTTATATAACCTGGCTATCGTGCAGGTCTATGCGGCGCCGACCTATGGCTGGAAAGGGCGGGTGGCGGTGCATCCCTGGATCATCTTTAAGCGCGCAGGTGAAACGCGTTTCACCCGCTACGAAGTGATTAGCTGGGGCAGCGGCGACAAAATCCGGCGCAACACCAACCTGCCGGATGGTTACTGGTATGGCGCAAAACCCCGGCTGCTGGTGGAGCATCGCGGACCGGAAGCCGAGGCGATGATTCCGCAGATTGAAGCCGCCATTAAATCCTATCCGTGGCCGACAACTTATCGTGCCTGGCCCGGACCGAACAGCAACACCTTCCTGGCGCATATCGGCCGTGAAGTGCCGGCTTTAAAACTGGATCTGCCCGCCAATGCGCTGGGCAAAGATTACCGGTCACTGTGGCATCCCATCGGGCTGCCGCCATCCGGGCGCGGTTTGCAGGTGTCGATTCTGGGCGTGGCGGGCGTGACGCTGGGCGCGGAAGAGGGACTTGAAGTGAACCTGCTGGGGCTTAATATGGGACTCGATTTTACGCCGTTCCGGCTGCGGTTGCCGTTTATCGGTGGTCTGGGCAATGACAACCTTCAGCAGGACAAACCCTGACAGTCTGGCCCCGCCAGGGGCCATTTTGCGTCAGCACACGCCAAAGTCACCTTCTTCGTGATAGAGATTGACGCTCTCTGCTTTCACTTCGATCTCTTTCTTTGCCGCATCATCAACGCGCGCGCACCACAGGGTGTCGCCGTCGACGCGCAGTACCTGCATTTTAGGTCCGCCGGTTTTCGACTGAACAAAATCCTCTGCTTTAAACATTCCTGCCTCCGTTGTTGAACATGAGTCCGGCCAGATTCTCGCTGGCGCGGTTTATTTTTTGCGTGACGTTTTCCAGTTTATACCCTGACCGTTTTACTGCGAGAAAAAGTCTGCGCATGCTGAGGCGCATTAAGAAATATTCCCCTGGTTGTCAGTTGACAACTCAATCATTCAGCGTCAGGATAGGGACACACTTGGCAAGGAAGCGGCATCCCAATAAAGAGATTGAAACGGCGTTACGTTACGCCGAAACCCATGGCTGGCTGGTCGTGACGGGAGGTCATCATGCCTGGGGCAAAATGTACTGCCCGAAAAATCTGTTGATGTGCCGATGTGGGGAGTTTTGTCTGACCTGCATCTGGAGCACACCGAAAAATGCACATCAGCATGCCCAGGCGCTGCGGCGCGTGGTAGATAATTGTCACTATCTGAAGTCCTGAAGCAGCACAAGGAGAGGCATATGGAATATTGTTTTACACTGCGGTTTAGCCTGCCGGAAGGGCATGCGCCAGTGGATGAGTTGCTGGAAACACTGGCAGCAGCAGGCTGTGATGATGCACTGATTGGTCTGGGTATGCCAGGGCGCATTGCACTGGAGTTTACCCGGGAGTCTGACTCTGCCACGGAGGTATTGAGACAGGCAGAAGAGGATGTGCTGCGTGCTATACCGGGTGCCACGCTGGTAGAAGCGGCACCTGATTTTGTGGGATTGACGGATGTAGCCGAGATCATCGGCATGACACGTCAGAATATGCGTAAGTTAATGCTCAGCCAACGCCCGCCGTTTCCACTGCCGGTGCACGACGGTAAAACCGCCATCTGGCACTTAGCGGACGTGCTGGAGTGGCTGAGCCAGCGCGGCAATTACACGCTGCCTGTGGCGACCCGTGAGCTGGCACAGGTGACGCGCCAGCGCAATCTCAACGGGTCGCTGCAACGTTACGGCCTGCACGCCTGATCAGTGCGGCAGCAGGAAGATCGTCGCCAGCCCCAGGAAGATAAAGAAGCCGCCGGTATCGGTCAGAGCGGTGATCAATACGCTGGAGCCCACGGCCGGATCGCGCTTCATTTTGGTCATCACCAGCGGAACCAGTACACCCATTAGCGCGGCCAGCAGCAGATTCAGCGCCATGGCCAGCATCATGACGCCGCCCAGCGCCATATTGTCATACATCAGCCAGGTAATGCCGCCCATAATACCGCCCCAGAACAGGCCGTTGATCAGCGCTACACCCAGTTCACGGACAATCAGAAACGAGAAGTTACCCGGTTCCACCTGATGTAAGGCCAGCGCCCGCACAATCATGGTGATGGTCTGGTTACCGGTGTTGCCGCCAATACCCGCGACGATCGGCATCAGAGTGGCAAGCGCCACGATTTGCGAAATGGTTCCCTCAAACAGCCCGATGACCCTTGAGGCGATAAAAGCGGTACAGAGATTAATGGCCAGCCAGGCCCAGCGTTTGCGTACTGATTTACGCACCGGGGCAAACACATCCTCTTCCTGACTGATGCCGCCCATTTTACGAATGTTACTTTCGTTTTCGGCATTCACCAGGTCGACAATGTCTTCGATGGTCACACGGCCAATCAGTTTGCCCCTGGCGTCGGTGACGGCAGCAGAAATCAGGTTATAACGCTCAAAGGCACTGGCCGCATCTTCGGCCTTGTCGTTGAGCTGGAAGGTGGTCGGGCGCGCGTTCATAACGTCGCTGACCAGAGTTTTAGGTTTGTTAAGCAGGATATCCGTTAGCAGCAGTTCGCCCAGCAGCTGATTGTCTTTGTTAGTAATAAAGAGTTTATCGGTACCGCCGGGCATGCTTTTACGTTTGCGCAGAAAACGCTGCACTGTAGCCAGCGTGACATCGTCGCGCACCGTCAGGATATTAAAATCCATCACCCGGCCTACGCGGTCGCGGTCGAGCTGCACCATGTCCAGCATACGGGCGCGCAGGGCTGGCTCTACGGTTGCCAGCAGGCGCCCGGTCAGGTCACGTGGCAGATATTGTGCCAGCCAGACCTGATCATCAATGTCCAGCGGCTGGATAGCGCGCAGGATATCACGGTCGCTCATCTCTTCGGTGAGGCTGGCCCAGACCGTTTCTGAGGCTTCAACCAGCACGTGACCACGCCGCTCATTCGGCACCAGCCGCCACAGCGCCTGACGTTCCTCTTCGGGTAGGGCTTCAAGAATGTCGGCGAGGTCAGCGGCATGAAGCTGCTGAATATCCTGTTCCAGCGCATCACGCTGGGCCGCATTTTCACGTTGCTGTTCAGGATTGAGATCGCCGGATTTCTCCAGCAGGGAATCAACCAGATCGTGCTCATTGAGCAGCAGCGTCAGAATGCGATGACGTATTTCACTTAAACGTTGAGATTGAGAGGCAGACACATTGGATCCCTTAGTCTGTAAGCACCAGCACGAAGTGTAGCGTTTCGCCTGAAAAAGGGATGCAAAAAAGAGTCCAGTTATCTGGATTCCGTTTAGGTTTCAGTGCAATTCAGGCGAAATATCAGTATTCGCTAGCGCGTATCATTTGATGTGACGGTGACAGGCTCAGGAATAGCTTTCTGTTGCTGATGATGCTCGAAGGCAGCAGGCAGGATAAAAATCAGGCGACTAAAGAGAATGATAAAACTGATCAGCAGCACAATGCGGGTCATGGTGCCGGTTTTTTGACGTCTTCGGGGAGAAATAGCGCTGTTCACGCGGGGTGGTTCCTGTAATGAGCCCATCATAGGGCGACTGCAATATTTAGTCACAGTCGCCTGATGAAATCAATCGCTGTTGAAAAAAACAGCAGATAAAGATCAATAACTCGCTTTTTGCGCCAGTAACGTTGCAAAGCGGCAAGTGATGCGGTTGCCGTTTTCATCTTTACGATGCAGCTGACCGGGGTGCTCGTTGTACTTCACGATGTGCCAGTTGCGATAATAGTGGCTGAGTTCGCCCGATTTAAACGCAAAAGAGAAATCTGCCGGGCAGGGCATATCGTCCGTGTTCATCGCCGCCACAATCAGGTTGAAACCATCCCTGACCGTACAGGCCTGCATGTCGGCAATCAGCTGCGGAATGGTCTGCGGCTGCAGAAACATCATTACCACGGTCGACAGCACAAAGTTGAAGCCGCCATTAAAGCGTGTGTTGTTCAGGTCGCGCTGCTCAGTGTGTATACCCTGGAGGTTTTCCTGCGCAATAATTTCCTGCAGGCGCGCCAGGCTTTGCGGATTGTGATCCCACGCTGTCACGTCAAAACCGTGCTGATTCAGAAACAGCGTATTGCGTCCCACGCCACAGCCAAGATCAAGCGCCTTGCCGACGTTAAGCTGGGGCAGAGCCGCAACCACTTCGGAGTGGGGCGGCGTTAAACCATAGGTGTCGGCAAAATAGTTTTCGCCTGAAAGCGGTGCGGTTGGTTGTGTCATAGTCATCAATTCGGTTAAACGGGCGCGGGGCGCCCGGGTTGTCAGATATCTTCTTCGAGGATCAGCTTCCATCCGGTGACGTCGTTCCAGTAAGCCTGCTCGCGTTCAAGATCGAGCTGAACCAGATTGTTCTGCGCAAAGTAGCCCGCCGGGAAAATCAGCGTCCAGTGGCCATCATCGCATTTCAGGGTTAACGCATCCGGACGCGTGGTGGCCTGGCGCTGATTATTCAGCAGGGTGCCCAGGCGCAGCAGAAAAATCAGCGGCACAAACTGCTTTTTCTTGAACAGCGTTACGCGTGGTAACTCATCAAGCTTCACTGCTTTACGATGGAATCTGACCAGTGCCGCCAGTAGCATCTGCTGATCCTGATTGAACCCCGGCAGGTTGGTGTTTTGCAGAATATAGGCTGAATGACGTTGCAGGCCGCTGTGATTGATAGTCAGGCCCACTTCGTGCAGCATCGCCGCCCATTTTAGCAGTGCAGCCAGTTGCGGATTCGCCAGCTTTGGGTTCTGATCGCGCCATTGCAGATAAAGCTGCTCGGTCGTCTCCAGCACACGTCGAGCCTGATCGCTGTCGATGGCGTAATGGTTAGCCAGACTTTGTGCTGTGCGGCTGCGAATATCCTGATGGCGGAAACGGCCCTCCATCTCATAGAGCACACCTTCACGCAGCGCACCGTCGGAGAGGCGCAGCTCGCGAATCGCCAGCGCATCGAAGACGCCACAGAGAATCGCCAGTCCGGGGACAAACACGCCTTTGCGCTCTTCTGACAGGCCCGGCAGGCTCAGTGCAGAGAAGGATTTATGTTTCATCACTTCGTCATAGAGCTTTTCGAGACGCTCAGGCGTAATCAGCTTCTCTTTTTCATCCATCGCCTGCAGCACTTCGCAGGCAGCTTTGATGGTACCGGATGCGCCCAGCGCATATTGCCAGCCATGCAGACGATATTGCCACGCCAGCGTTTCCAGCTTCTGTGCAGCCGCTAAGCGGGCGCGACGGAAGTTTTCACGACTGATTTCCCCTTTCGGGAAATAGAGCTGGGCGAAACTGACGCAACCCATGCGCCGGCTCTCAACCAGCTGAGGTTCGAAATCCTCACCAATCACCAGCTCAGTAGAGCCGCCGCCGATATCGATAACCAGCTTGCGGCCTTTTTCCGGCTGTGTGTGCTCCACACCCATAAAGATCAGACGCGCTTCTTCATGGCCTGAAATCACCTCGATTGGATAGGGGATCACCTCGGCAGCGCGCTGCAGGAAGGTTTCGGCGTTGATCGCCTCGCGCAGCGTATGGGTGCCGACAATCGTCACGTTGCTGGGACTGAATCCCTGCAGGCGTTCGGCAAACAGTGCCAGGCAGGCTAAGCCACGCTCCATCGCCTCTTCGCTGAGGTTGTGTTGAGCATCCAGCCCGTCCGCCAGATGGACGCGCTGTTTAAGGCGGCCCAGTACCTGCATCGCACCATCGACAACCCGCGCAATTACCATATGGAAACTGTTCGAGCCCAGGTCAATCGCCGCAAACTCCTGGGGTTTTGGCGTACTTTTATGAGAAATTGGCATAGGATTTATTCAGGTTGTTCCAGTTTCTTGATGTAATCATAGATGGCCAGCTGCGAGCGCACTTTACGACGATTGCCGCGCTGGACGTAATGGTTACTCAACTCTTTATCGACGATGCGGGCTTTTACCGTATCACTCAACTGAATAGCAATAATGTCGAGTATACGCTGCCGGATGTGGGGATCGAGAATCGCCACAGCCACTTCAATGCGGTAATCGATGTTACGCGTCATCCAGTCAGCGGAGGAGAGGAACACCTTTTTATCGCCGCCATTTTCAAAAATATAGACGCGATCATGTTCCAGATAACGATCAACAATACTGATGACACGAATATTTTCACTGATCCCAGGCAAGTCAGGAATTAATGAGCACATTCCGCGCACCAGAAGATTGACCTTTACCCCTACGCTCGAGGCTGTATAAAGCCGATCAACCAGACCTTTGTCCACCAGATTGTTTATTTTCAGAGTAATGCCGCAGGGCTTATTTTGCTGAGCATTGGCAATTTCGGTGTCGATCAGTTCATACAGCATCCGGCGCGAGTTCTGTGGCGACACCATCAGGTGATCGAACGTCACAGGCCGATAGGGATTCTCAATAAAGTTGAACACCCGGCGCACTTCATTGGTGATGCGCGCATCCGCGGTCAGCAATGAGTAATCGGTATAGAGTCGCGCGGTTTTCTCGTTAAAGTTCCCGGTACCGATATGCGCGTAGCGCACAATCTCTTCGCCTTCGCGGCGTGAAATCAGGAACAGCTTGGCGTGAATTTTAAGGCCTGGTGCGGAGAAAATGACGTGTACACCCGCTTCAGTCAGGCGTTTCGCCCAGTAAATGTTAGCTTCTTCATCAAAGCGCGCCTGCAGTTCCACCACCACCGTGACTTTTTTACCGTTATAGGCGGCATGGATCATCGCATCCATAATGCGGGAGTGTTTGGCGACGCGGTAGATATTGATTTTGATTGCCAGCACGCTGGGGTCAAACGATGCCTGACGCAGCAACTCCAGCACATGCTCAAAGGTATGGTACGGATAGTAGAGCAGCACATCGCGATTGCGAATCGCATCAAAGCCGTTGCGGAAGCCATCAAAGCCGATGTGGCGAATCTGCGGCAGCGGGCGGTTAACCAGGTTGTTTTTGCCGACGTTCGGGAAGCCGATAAAGTCTTTGAAGTTGTGGTAGCGGCCGCCCGGCAAAATGGAATCCAGGTTAGAGATGGAAAGCTTATGGCACAGCAGCGACACCATGGTGTCGGGCATATCGCGCTGGTAGACAAAACGTACCGGCTCCGCCGTCAGTCGCTGCTTCAGGCTGGAGGACATCAGTTCCAGCAGGCTCGACTCCATTTCCGTGACCAGGTCGTACTCGGCGTCACGCGTCATTTTCATTGAATAGGCGTTGAGCGCGTCGTAGTCATAAAAGCCTTTGAAAATATCATCCAGGCAGTAACGCAAAATGTTATCCAGCAGGATCATCGGTTTACGGCGACGCGGTGGCTCTGCCGGTAAATTGATGAAACGCGGCACTTTGTCGGACGGAATTTCCAGCAGTGCATACTGAATATGGTCACCACGGATAATCTCTACTGCCAGATAGGTGTAGTCGTCTTTGAGGAATTCCGTCAGGTCGGTCTCGTGGGTGATCAGGATCGGCGAGATGTGCTGACGCAGTTCATGTTTGAAGTAGTGGCGCAGCCAGGCCTGCTGATTGGATGAGAGCTGACGTTCGTTGATCAGGAAGATCTGATTACGTGCCATCTCCAGCAGCAGATCGTTATAGAGCGCATCAAACTCCTGATCGGACTTCATCACCCGTTGCTGAATTTTCTTAAACAGATGGCGTGGCGTACTGGCGGAACCCTGCTCTTCACCAATCAGAATGCGGCGTTTGAGGTCGGCGAAACGCACTTTATAGAATTCGTCGAGATTATTGGAGTAGATGCCCAGAAAGCGCATCCGCTCAATCAGTGGATTGCTTTTGTCTGCGGCTTCCTGCAAAACCCGTTCATTAAAGGATAACCAGCTTAATTCTTTTTCAATATAAAGCTTTACCTGACCCATTCTCACTCCATTTAGCGGTTGCAGGACTGAAGATCCAGTATCCACCAACATTATGGCGAGAGTATGGCAGCGTTGTCCAACGCCAGGAGTTGTCTTATCAATCGGCTACGGGCAACATAGCGGCTTATTTCAGGCTGCCACCGGAACCGCATGAGCGCAAACCACATTCCTGTCCAATTCAGCGATCGTAAGCGTCGTGCCGTTGACCGTCTGACGCGGCGACTGGTCACCTGCTGTGGCGTAGCGATCCTATTGCTGATGCTGCTGCTATTCTGCTGGTTGATTGGCGTGGTATTACCGCTATTTAATGCGCCGGGCCTGCAAATTGCGGCCAGCCAGCAGCTCTGGGATCGTGCGCCCGCTTTAGCCATGGGCAATCAGGGCAGTGTCGGCTGGCGAATCAGCGCACGCGGTGCGGCCCGTTTTATTCCGCTGGATGGACAGCCTGCGGAACCGGCGCTGACCCTGACTCCCGCTCCCGATGACGCCGTGCAGAGTGCTGATGGGCAAACACTGTTGCTGAATATGCAGGGCGCGCTAACGCTGATGCAGCCGACAGCCGACCAGCAATGGCGTTTTCCACTGGGTGACAAACCGTTCCATCTGCCTGATGGCGCGGTGACGAAGATGGCGCTGGCGACACGTCATGCGGGCCAGTGGCGCATTGCTGCTCTTACAGAGGCCGGACTCCGGGTGCTGACGCTGGGCACCGATCGTCAGGCATCCATTATCCCGCTTCCGCAACGTCAGCTGGATCTGCTGGCACTCTCGCCATCCGGCGATCTGCTCTACACCACTGAAGGCAATCTGCTGCGGGTCTGGCAACTTGATGATGATCGGGCACTGTTGCGCGAGACCCACATGCTGCCGCAGCCTCCGCAAAGTTTGCATCTACTGGTAGGGGGTAAAAGCCTGCTGATTCAGGATAACCGCGGCGTCACCCAATGGTTTGCGATTGCCAGCGATCAGGGGCCACGGCTGCAGCAAATCCGGACCTTTGCCGACAGCGACGGCGAGACGATTCTGGTGACGGAATCTCAACGTCGCGTGTTTGCGACCCTCAGTAAGCAGGGGATGCTTCGGCTGTTCGCCAGCAAGCAGCATGGCCCGATACTGCAGCGTCAGCTGGCGCCGGGCATTGTGCAGGCGCAGTTCTCTCCCCACGGCGACAGCCTGCTGATTGAGCGGCCGGGCAGCTGGCAGACACTGCGGCTTGATAATCCGTGGCCGGACGTCACCTGGCGCAATTTCTGGCAAAAAATCTGGTATGAAAACTACCCTGGACCCGACTGGGTCTGGCAATCGACTGCGGCCGGCGATAACTATCAGGCCAAATTCAGCCTGATGCCGATGGTCTCGGGAACGCTGAAGGCGGCCAGTTTAGCACTGCTGTTTGCGACACCGCTGGCGCTGGCGGCGGCGATGTACACCGCATGGTTTATGGCGCCAGGCCTGCGGCGCTGGGTTAAACCGGCCATTGAGATGATGGGTGCGCTGCCGAGCGTGGTGGTCGGGCTGATTGCCGGGATTTGGCTCGCGCCACATATCGGTCAGGCGCTGGTGGGTGTGCTGCTGCTGCCGCTGACCCTGGCAGGCGCGCTGCTGCTGTGCGGCGTATTGAGCGCGCGTTTACCACCACGCTGGCGTCAGCCGGGACGTGAGGTCATGGTTCTGCTGCCGCTGTTGCTGCTGGTCACGCTGCTGACGCTGTGGCTGCCCACACTGTTTATACCGGATGCCGGTGACTGGCTCCCGCATTACGAGCAGCGCAATCTGCTGGTGGCTGCGCTGGCGATGGGCTTCGCGCTGGTGCCGCTGATTTTCACCCTCTCAGAAGATGCGCTGTTTAGCGTGCCTGCTGCACTGGGGCAGGGCTCGCTGGCACTGGGGGCGACGCCCTGGCAGACACTGACCCGCGTCGTGCTGCCGGGTGCCTCTGCCGGTATTTTCGCCGCCCTGATGATCGGTCTGGGACGCGCCGTAGGAGAAACCATGATTTTGCTGATGGCGACCGGCAATACGCCGCAAAGTGAAGGTGGCCTGTTCAGCGGGCTGCGCGCGCTCTCTGCAAACATCGCCATTGAGATGCCGGAAGCAGCAGCGGGCAGTGCCCACTATCGCGTGCTGTTTCTCAGTGCACTGATGCTGTTGCTGTTTACGCTGGTGATTAACACGGTTGCCGAGCTGATCCGTCAGCGACTGCGTCAGCGCTACAGTCAGCACGAGGAGCAGGCATGAAAGCGATGCGACAGAATGACCGCTGGCGCTGGTTAACCGCCGGTGCCGTCGCCGTCTGCCTGCTGGCTTTTACGCTGCTAATTGGCCTACTGGCGTGGCAGGGCGTTCGCGCTTTCTGGCCGCAGCGTGTTGACCTTTATACGTTCAGTCAGCCTGAGGGTGGCGAAACACGTCTGCTGGGCGAAACGCTGGAACATCAGCGACGTTTTCCGGCCCCGGCCGATGAGCAGGGTAACAGCGGTGGTCAGGTGAATCGCTATCTGATCAAAACCGGTAACCGTGACTGGGACGCACCCGATTTCCGCGTCGTCTACAGTCGCACGGCAGCGAAGGTCAGCCAGCCAGCAGATATCATGGTGCTGCAACGCCGCAGCCACGGCCAGGCTTATGGCTGGTTTGTTGGCCTGCGTGAAGATAATGAAGAGTTAACTGCGCAGGATCCCGATGCCCTGCTGAATCAGCGGCTCGGACAGGTGCAGATGCTGGTGCGGCAGGCTAACCAGATTCGCCGGGTCGGGATGGCGCGCATCAACAGCCAGCGTGAGGAGCTTGATGAGCAGGCGGCCACAAACCGTGCTGCCGGGCACTTTGATCTGCAGGCCGAATCGGAATATCAGGCCAATCAGGCTGCCTTACAGCGCCGCTTCAATCAACTGAGTGAGACACTGGCTTCTCTGCAACTGCAGAGTCAGCGCGATGTGTTAGTTCTGCGGGATGTGCAGGGCACCGAACATGCGATCCCGCTGACCGAAATCGTCGACAGCTGGAAACCTAATGCGATGACGCTGACCGGCAAAACCGGACATTTTTTGCATCAGCTGTGGCGTTTCGTCAGTGACACACCCGCCGAGGGTGAAAGTGAATCCGGGGCGTTTCCGGCGATATTTGGCACCGTGCTGATGGTGTTATTGATGTCGGTGGTGGTGATGCCGCTGGGCGTCATCGCCGCCATCTGGCTGCACGAATATGCCGGACGCAATGCGCTGACCAGGCTGGTGCGTATCGCAGTGGTCAATCTGGCGGGCGTCCCTTCAATTGTTTATGGCGTATTTGGTCTGGGCTTCTTTGTCTGGCTGGTGGGCGGCACCCTTGACCAGCTCTTCTTCGCCAGCGCGCTGCCGAATCCCACTTTTGGCACGCCGGGTTTGCTGTGGGCCTCACTGACGCTCGCCTTGCTGACGCTGCCAGTGGTGATTGTGGCGACTGAAGAAGGCTTATCCCGTATTCCCAACAGCCTGCGTCAGGGTTCGCTGGCGCTGGGCGCGACCCAGGCGGAAACGCTGTGGAACGTGGTGTTACCGATGGCGGTGCCAGCCATGTTGACCGGCCTGATTCTGGCGGTAGCGCGTGCTGCTGGTGAAACCGCACCGCTGATGCTGGTGGGGGTAGTAAAAATGGTACCGGAACTGCCGGTCGACGCAGTGTTTCCTTATCTGCATCTGGATCGCAAGTTTATGCATCTGGGCTTCCAGATTTACGATCTGGCGTTTCAGAGTCCGAATATTGAAGCTGACCGGCCGCTGGTGTTTGCCACCGCGCTATTGCTGGTGCTGATTATTCTGTCGCTTAATCTGCTGGCGATGGGCCTGCGCCACCGTCTGCGTGAACGCTATCGTCTTATGACTCAATAACAGGCTATGACTATGACGTCCGACACGGATATCGCGCTGACCGTTAACCATCTGTCGCTATGGTATGGCGAGCGCCAGGCGCTGCAGGATATTTCTTTGCAGGTGCCGAAAAACAGAATTACTGCGCTGATTGGCCCCTCAGGCTGTGGTAAGTCGACGCTGCTGCGCTGCTTTAATCGTATGAACGACGTGATTGATCACTGTCGGGTAGAGGGCGAGGTGCTGCTGGATTCATTGCCGATCCTGCAGCCCGGACAGGATCTCTCCGCGCTGCGCCGTCGGGTCGGTATGGTGTTTCAGCGGCCCAATCCTTTTCCAAAGTCGATCTATGAGAATGTGGTCTATGGGCTGCGTTTACAGGGTGTGCGCGATCGACGGGTATTGAACGAAGCCTGTGAACGGGCACTGCGCGCGGCGGCGCTGTGGAGTGAGGTCAAAGATCAGCTGTCACAGAATGCGCTGACGCTTTCGACCGGACAGCAGCAGCGGCTGGTGATTGCCCGGGCCATTGCGATTGAGCCGGAAGTGCTGCTGCTGGATGAGCCGACCTCCGCGCTGGATCCGATCTCCACGCTGGTGATTGAAGAGTTGATGACCACACTGAAGCAGCATTTCACGCTGGTGCTGGTGACACACAACATGCAGCAGGCGTCGCGCGTGTCAGATTACACTGCGTTTATGCATCAGGGCGCGTTAGTGGAGTTTGATGAGACCGACCGGATTTTCACCGCGCCGAAACAGCGACGGACTGAAGATTATATTACGGGGCGTTACGGCTGAGGGAGAGGAAAAACGGGTATTCTGACTGACGGCTTCTGAATTCAAAGCGATGGGAGCTTATGCCTGTAGTAAAGCATCGCGGACCAGGGACAAAAACGCCGGGAGCGTTTTTGAACAACGCAAAGCGTTGGCCCGGCCGTTGGCCCGGCAACGGGCGCGCCTCAGGGATGAGGTGCGTACTAAAAACGCCGGGAGCGTTTTTGAACAA
>NZ_JARHXL010000015.1:0-272250 GCF_029222565.1 Pantoea sp. Cr_R13 | reverse complement strand
AGAGACACAATTTTCAGCCTGTACCGGATAATAATCTGCGCGGCCTTCAGGGGCGGCGCGGAGAACAGAATCTGCCTGGCGGCTTTAGCGCGGTGGTCCCACCTGACCCCATGCCGAACTCAGAAGTGAAACGCCGTAGCGCCGATGGTAGTGTGGGGTCTCCCCATGCGAGAGTAGGGAACTGCCAGGCATCAAATTCGTTCCTTTTCCCCTGACAAGGAAAGTAACAGGAACAGACGGCTCTCAGCCGGTTGCTGAGAACCGTGAAAGAATCGGTGGAGCGGTAGTTCAGTTGGTTAGAATACCTGCCTGTCACGCAGGGGGTCGCGGGTTCGAGCCCCGTCCGTTCCGCCACCCTATTAGGGGCGTAGTTCAATTGGTAGAGCACCGGTCTCCAAAACCGGGTGTTGGGGGTTCGAGTCCCTCCGCCCCTGCCAGAAAACGATCCTTTGCTTCGGCAAAGGATTTTTTTTGCCTTTAAAAAAGCAAAAAAGAAAAACCAGCTAACGCTAACTGGCCTCTGATCTTCCCTGCTCACCTCTTTTTCCCGTAAATTCAGCTGTTTTGCCTGACCAGAATCGGGAATTTAAGCAACTGGCGGATATGTGCCTGCTGATCGCTGTTCTGCAACCAGACAGCATAGAGAGGACGAACGGCAACGGGTGTATCTGGAATCATCATCAACTCACTGTAAACACTTTGCCAGAAGTCCGGCAGAAACGCGCATGCGCCGGTGGTATGCAGCAGTTCACGGGTGACATGCGCTGACGTTGTGGAGAGCACCGGCACATCATCAGCCCCCGAGAGATAGCTCTGATGCTGATGAAAATCAGCTCCCCATTCCAGCTTAATGTAATCATATTTCTCGCGCTTTTCGCTCTGCCGGGCGCAGAACAGCGCCAGTGAAATATGACCAATCTGCTGACTGGTTAACTCATCCATCTTAGGCGCTTCAGTGGTGATCAACAGATCCAGCTGGCGCTCATGAAGCTGTTTAACCAGCAGATGCCGCTGTGCCACGCGCGCTTCTAAATGCAGGCTTTCCCGATTCTCATACAGCGTCTGTAGCCATGGCGTCAGATAGGCTTCCCATAGAGATGCACTGGCACCTATAGAAAGCTCATGATGCTGCTGAGTATGAGAAACCTCCTTCTTCGCCATCATCCAGGTGCTCATCAGGCTTTCAGCATAGGGAAGCAGTCGCTCTCCTGCCGCCGTCAGACGTATGTTATTGCGATGCCGTGTAAAAAGATTAACGCCAAGCTGATTCTCTAACTGACGGATGCGAAAACTGACAGCAGATTGCGTAAGGTAAAGTGCTTCTGCAGCACGCCCAAAATGACGTGTCCTGCTCACTTCCAGGAAAGTTTTCAGTAATTCCGTATCCACAGCGTTCTCCCAAAAAATGTTTGTCGTATAGATTTAAATGTTTTGTTTTACACTCTGTCAAGCCTATCTAATACTCCGCGCCATTAACAGCACGGCATTAGAAAATCAGGAGCGTGTAACATGGCGGAAAGCTTCTCAACAGAGAATCGTTTCTTTGATAACAAACATTACCCGCGTGGTTTCTCACGCCACGGTGACTTTACTATTAAAGAAGCTCAGCTTCTTGAACGCCACGGTTTTGCTTTTAATGAGCTGGATTTATCAAAGCGTGAGCCTGTAACTGAAGAAGAACGTTTGTTTATTGAAGTGTGTCGTGGCGTGCGTGAGCCGCAAACAGAAGCTGAGCGCGTATGGTCTAAGTATATGACCCGCATTAAGCGTCCTAAGCGTTTTCATACGCTCTCTGGCGGTAAACCGCAGATGGACACCGTTGAAGACTTTACCGACAGCGACGATTAACAGAGAAGGGGCGAAAGCCCCTTTTTTTATTGCAGGCTGTTGTGCAGATGAATCATTAATCGATCTATTGTACGGTAACTGACCGCTTCCTGCAGATGTGACCGGCTAATATCCGTATCCCCCGCGAGATCGGCAACGGTACGCGCCACTTTCAAAATCCGCTGCCATGCCCGCACAGACAAACCCAGTTTCTCCAGCACGGACTCCAGCCACTCCGCGTCTTCTTTGGCAGGCTGACACCAGCGCATAATCTCTGCATTGTTTAAATGCGCATTGATCTTGCCTGTGCGGGCCAGCTGAATGTTACGTGCCGCGACCACCCGATGACGTACCTGCTCAGACGCTTCCGCTCTGGTGCGCTGACCGCTGAGCATCCCACTCGGCGGTAGCGGCACCTCCAGCGAAAGATCAAAACGATCCAAAAAAGGGCCTGATAGCTTACTGAGATATCGCAAAACCTGTTGGGGTGAGCAGCGGTTGTGTTGTCCCTGATAATGCCCGGTTGGACTGGGATTCATCGCAGCGATCAACTGAAACCGTGCCGGATAGGTAACTTTTGCCCGGGCACGGGAAATAGCGATGACGCCCGACTCTAATGGCTCGCGCAGGGAGTCCAGTACCTTGCGATCAAATTCCGGTAACTCATCCAGAAACAGTACGCCATTGTGGGCGAGGGATATCTCACCGGGCCGTGGCAATGATCCGCCACCAATCAAAGCATAGAGAGATGCGCTATGGTGAGGTGACCTGAAAGGCCGCGTGCGCCACTGTCGGTGCAGGGTATTGTTGTTCACCAGGCTGTCGATTGCCGCGCACTCCAGAGCTTCCTGATCGCTAAGGGAAGGCATTATGCCAGGCAGTCGGGTGGCGAGCATCGTTTTACCCGTGCCAGGTGGCCCAATCAGCAGCAGGTTATGACCGCCTGCCGCCGTGATCTCCAGTGCTCTGCGCCCCTGCTCCTGACCAATGATATCAGCGAGATCATCAGCTGGCGTGTCGCCCTGCTGTTCAGGGTATTGGGCCGTCGGTAATGTGAGTTCATTACGCAGAAAGGCGCATACCTCGCTAAGGTGAGAGGCGACCAGCGACAACCCCTGACGGATGAGTCCGGCATCACCCTGATTTTCAACGGAGAGCACCAGCTGCCTTCCAGCCTGTATCGCCACCATAGCCGCTGGAATCGCGCCCTGTACACCGCACACTGCGCCATCGAGTGCCAGCTCACCCAGAAACTCATAGTGCGTCAGCTTATCGGCAGGAAGCTGCTCAGAGGCGACCAGAATGGCGATCGCCATAGGTAAGTCATACCGCCCGCCCTCTTTGGGTAAATCTGCCGGGGCCAGATTGATGGTGACGCGCTTTGCCGGAAAGGTAAAACCACTGTTGATAATTGCGCTGCGGACCCGCTCACGTGCCTCTTTCACGGTGGTTTCAGGCAAACCCACCAGTGTTAACGCTGGCAGGCCGTTACTGATATGCGCCTCAATGGTCACCAGCGGGGCTTCTACGCCTAATGCTGCCCGGGTCAGAACTTTTGATAATGACATACTCGCTCCTTGTTGCCGCCAGTCTGGTGACAGCGTCAAACGAAAGCGAGGGGATGATCAGCACAGTTCGAGCCATCGTCAAGCTCATCAGCGTTTTTTTCAAGGCGTATTGAAACCTTGTGAAACTGCGCGCAAATTCATCAAAACATGATTACGCCACTAAAGTGATGAATAATTATCATCATGTAATTATTTCTTGTAATACAGATTGATAGGTCGTTATCCAGCGCCTGTGGTTAAAAAAAGTCTGTAAAAAAAGTTGTGCCATAACCCCTGACTATGATAACTCTGTAGGCATTACTTCGAACACGTAAAAGAATTGAACAACACATGAAAGCCCTTCTACAAGTGATTAGCCTGGTCGTGATTAGCGTGGTGGTGGTTATTAACCTACCGTGCGGGGCAACGCTTGGAGAAAGAAAGGCTTAAAAATCAAGCCTCGAATCCGAAAAAACCCCCGCACCGAAAGGTCCGGGGGTTTTTTTTCGACCCGAGGAAATATCAGTAAATCCACAAGGAACAAACAATGAACAGTAGCATAAAATTCTGTTGTTCCGGTCAGGACACAGGAGAATAGCGATGACAGGTGCACAGTGGGTAGTTCAGGCTTTACGCGCGCAGGGGGTTAATACCGTATTTGGTTACCCTGGCGGCGCAATCATGCCGGTATACGACGCGCTCTATGATGGCGGCGTGGAACACCTACTGTGTCGTCATGAGCAGGGCGCAGTGATGGCGGCGATTGGCTATGCCCGCTCAACCGGCAAAACTGGCGTCTGTATCGCCACTTCAGGCCCTGGCGCGACTAACCTGATTACGGGCCTGGCAGATGCCATGATGGATTCGGTTCCGGTTGTGGCAATCACCGGTCAGGTGACCTCTGCCTTCATCGGCACCGATGCTTTCCAGGAGATCGACGTTCTGGGACTCTCGCTGGCCTGCACCAAACACAGCTTCCTGGTCGAGTCGCTGGATGAGCTGCCCGCTATCATGGCGGAAGCCTTTGCGCTGGCGCAGTCGGGTCGTCCGGGCCCGGTGCTGGTCGATATCCCGAAAGATATTCAGATTGCGCAGGGTGAGCCCGCACCGCATCTGGTGCCGGTAGAAGAGGGAAGCGCGCTGCCACATCAGGCAATTCACGAAGCACGTGCACTGATGGCGCAGGCCAGAAAACCCATGCTCTACGTTGGCGGTGGCGTCGGTCTGGCGCAGGCTGTTCCGGCACTGCGTGCGCTGGCAGAAGAGACCGGTATTCCGGCAGTGGCTACCCTGAAAGGCTTAGGCAGCGTGGATCCACACAGTGAGGTCTATCTGGGCATGCTGGGGATGCACGGCACGAAAGCTGCCAATCTGGCCGTACAGGCATGTGACCTGCTGATCGCGGTCGGTGCACGCTTCGACGACCGCGTCACCGGCAAGCTGGATACTTTTGCCCCCCACGCCAGCGTGATTCATCTCGACATCGATCCCGCTGAGTTAAACAAATTACGTCGCGCACACGTCTCTCTGCAGGGTGATCTCAACGAATTGCTGCCTGCTCTGAGTCAGCCGCTGCACATCAACGCCTGGCGTGATGAGGTGAAAGCGCTTAAAGCCAGTCACTCATGGCGCTATGACCATCCAGGCGAAGCGATCTATGCGCCGCTGTTGCTGAAGCAGCTTTCCGATCGCAAACCGGCCAATACTGTTGTGACCACCGACGTTGGTCAGCATCAGATGTGGACGGCACAGCACATGGCATTTAGCGCGCCGGAGAACTTCATCACCTCCAGTGGTTTAGGCACCATGGGCTTTGGTTTGCCTGCCGCTATCGGCGCACAGGTTGCACGCCCGGAAGATACGGTTATCTGTGTCTCGGGTGATGGCTCCATCATGATGAACATTCAGGAACTGGGTACCATCAAGCGCGGCAAGCTGCCGGTTAAAATCGTACTGATGGATAACCAGCGTCTGGGCATGGTGCGCCAGTGGCAGCAGCTCTTTTTTGATGGTCGTTACAGCGAAACCAACCTGTCCGATAATCCCGACTTCCTCACGCTGGCCAGCGCGTTCAACATTCCTGGCCAGCGCATTACCCGTAAAGATCAGGTCGACGCCGCCCTTGATGCTCTGCTGAACAGCGAAGGTCCTTACTTCCTGCATGTTGCAATAGATGAGCATGAAAACGTCTGGCCACTGGTACCGCCGGGTGCCAGCAATGCAAACATGATGGAGAAAACCGTATGAACCAGCATCAATTGTCTATCGAAGCCCGTTTCCGCCCTGAAATATTAGAGCGCATTTTACGCGTCGTGCGTCACCGCGGTTTTCAGGTCTGTTCTATGAACATGGCCTCAGTCGCCAACGCAGAAAACATTAATATTGAAATGACCGTTGCCAGCCAGCGCTCCGTCGATTTACTGTCTTCGCAGTTAAGTAAATTGATCGACGTTGCATGCGTTCAGATTCAACAACAGACAACACAACAAATCCGCGCGTAGCCGCGAGAGGAAATAACAATGAGCACGAAGAAAGCAGACTTTATTTGGTTCAATGGCGAGATGGTTAAGTGGGAAGATGCGAAGGTCAGCGTCATGTCTCACGCGTTGCACTACGGTACGTCGGTATTTGAAGGCGTGCGTTGCTACGACTCTCACAAAGGACCGGTTGTGTTCCGTCATCGCGAACACATGCAACGTCTGCACGACTCCGCCAAAATCTACCGCTTCCCGATTAAAAGCAGCGTTGATGAGCTGATGGAAGCGTGCCGCGAAGTCATCCGCGTGAACAAACTGAAAAGTGCTTATATCCGTCCGCTGGCCTTTGTTGGCGATGTGGGCCTGGGCGTGAACCCGCCAGACGGCTTCACCACCGATGTGATCATTGCTGCCTTCCCGTGGGGCGCATACCTGGGCGCAGAAGCGCTGGAAAACGGCATCGATGCGATGGTCTCCTCATGGAACCGCGTTGCGCCAAATACCCTGCCAACCGCCGCGAAAGCGGGTGGTAACTACCTCTCCTCACTGCTGGTGGGCAGCGAAGCCCGTCGTCACGGTTATCAGGAAGGTATCGCGCTGGACACCAATGGCCTGATTTCAGAAGGCGCTGGCGAGAACCTGTTTGAAGTTAAAGATGGTGTGCTGTTTACGCCGCCATTCACCTCCTCTGCACTGCCGGGTATCACCCGCGATGCCATCATCACGCTGGCGCGCGATATGGGCATTGAAGTGCGTGAGCAGACGCTGTCGCGTGAGTCGCTCTATCTGGCTGACGAAGTCTTTATGTCTGGCACCGCCGCAGAAATCACGCCGGTACGCAGCGTGGATCGCATTCAGGTGGGCGAAGGCAAACGTGGTCCGGTCACCAAACGCATCCAGGAGGCCTTCTTTGGTCTGTTCACTGGCGAAACAGAAGACAAATGGGGCTGGTTAGATCCGGTTAACCCATAATCAGATACAGCGCGGGCGTCATCTGACGTCCGCGAGCTTATTCTTACTGGAGTAAATAGAGCATGCCTAAGTACCGTTCCGCCACTACCACCCACGGCCGCAATATGGCGGGTGCCCGTGCCTTATGGCGCGCGACAGGAATGACCGACGACGATTTCGGCAAGCCGATTATCGCTGTGGTTAACTCATTCACCCAATTTGTCCCTGGCCACGTTCACCTTCGCGACCTGGGTAAACTCGTCGCTGAGCAGATTGAAGCGTCAGGTGGTGTGGCTAAAGAGTTCAACACCATCGCGGTGGATGACGGTATTGCCATGGGTCATGGCGGCATGCTGTATTCACTGCCTTCGCGCGAACTGATTGCCGATTCGGTCGAGTACATGGTCAACGCGCACTGCGCCGACGCCATGGTCTGCATCTCTAACTGCGATAAAATCACGCCGGGAATGCTGATGGCGTCACTGCGCCTGAACATTCCTGTGATCTTTGTTTCCGGCGGACCGATGGAAGCGGGTAAAACCAAGCTTTCTGACAAAATCATCAAGCTGGATCTGGTGGATGCGATGATTCAGGGTGCCAACCCGAACGTCAGCGATGCCGACAGCGATCAGATCGAACGCTCTGCCTGCCCGACCTGTGGCTCCTGCTCCGGTATGTTCACCGCCAACTCGATGAACTGTCTGACCGAAGCTCTGGGCCTGTCGCAGCCTGGCAACGGGTCACTGCTGGCCACGCACGCCGATCGCAAAGAACTGTTCATCAATGCCGGTAAGCGCATCGTCAGTCTGACCAAGCGCTACTACGAGCAGGATGACGTCAACATGCTGCCACGTAACATCGCTAACAAGGCCGCTTTCGAGAACGCCATGATGCTGGATATCGCCATGGGCGGTTCCACCAACACCGTATTGCACCTGCTGGCGGCGGCACAGGAAGGCGACATCGACTTTAATATCTCCGACATCGATCGCCTGTCACGTAAAGTGCCTCAGCTTTGTAAAGTCGCGCCAAGTACCCCGAAATATCACATGGAAGATGTGCATCGCGCGGGTGGTGTTTTTGCGATTCTGGGCGAGTTGGATCGCGCAGGCCTGTTCGACAGCAGCGCCCGTAATATTCTGCAGCAGACGATGCGTGAAACGCTGGATCAGTACGACATCATGCTGACCAAAGATCAGGCGGTGAAAGATATGTTCCGCGCTGGCCCGGCAGGCATCCGTACCACCCAGGCGTTCTCACAGAACTGCCGCTGGGACACGCTGGATGATGATCGTGCCGAAGGCTGTATCCGCACCCGCGAAAACGCTTACTCGCAGGATGGCGGTCTGGCCGTGCTTTACGGCAACATCGCCGAAGATGGCTGTATCGTTAAAACGGCGGGCGTAGACAAAGAGATCCTGACCTTCACCGGTCCGGCTAAAGTCTATGAAAGCCAGGATGACGCGGTAGAAGCGATTCTGGGCGGCAAAGTTGTGGCAGGCGACGTGGTCGTCATCCGCTACGAAGGACCAAAAGGCGGGCCGGGCATGCAGGAAATGCTCTATCCGACCACCTATCTGAAATCGATGGGCCTGGGCAAAAGCTGCGCACTGATCACCGACGGTCGGTTCTCCGGCGGCACATCTGGCCTCTCTATCGGCCACGCTTCGCCGGAAGCGGCTAACGGCGGCACCATTGCGCTGGTCAAAGATGGCGATACCATTGAAATCGATATCCCTAATCGCGGCATCAAACTCGCTGTGCCGGATAACGAACTGCACGCCCGCCGTGAAGAGCAGCAGGCACGTGGCGATGCGGCCTATACGCCGGTCAATCGTCAGCGTGAAGTCTCCTTTGCGCTGCGTGCTTACGCATTACTCGCGACCAGTGCTGACAAAGGCGCCGTCCGCGATAAGAGCAAGCTGGGAGGCTAAAAATGGCCGAGTCTCAACCGCTACCTGACGCGCCTGGCGGCGCCGAATATTTGCGCGCAGTGCTGCGTTCACCGGTCTATGAAGTGGCACAGGTGACGCCGCTGCAGGTTATGGAAAAAATTTCAGCGCGGCTCGGCAACACCATTCTGGTGAAGCGGGAAGATCGCCAGCCGGTGCACAGTTTCAAGGTGCGCGGTGCTTACGCGATGATTGCCGGTCTGAACGAAGAGCAGAAAGCGCGCGGCGTGGTGACGGCGTCAGCCGGTAACCATGCGCAGGGCGTGGCGCTCTCCGCGACGAAACTGGGCATCAAGTCACTGATTGTGATGCCGCTGGCGACCGCAGACATCAAGGTTGATGCAGTGCGCGCATTTGGCGGTGAGGCTTTCCTGTTTGGTGCCAACTTTGATGAGGCGAAAGCCAAAGCGATAGAGCTCGCTGAACAGCGCGGCTACACCTTCGTGCCGCCGTTTGACCATCCGGCTGTCATTGCCGGACAGGGCACGCTGGCGATGGAGCTGTTGCAGCAGGATGCGCACCTTGACCGGGTCTTTGTCCCGGTTGGCGGCGGCGGTCTGGCCGCGGGCGTGGCGGTGCTGATCAAGCAGCTGATGCCGCAAATCAAAGTGATTGCGGTGGAGTCAGAAGATTCAGCCTGCCTGAAAGCCGCACTGGAAGCGGGTCATCCGGTCGATCTGCCGCGCGTCGGGCTGTTTGCCGAAGGCGTCGCGGTCAAACGGATTGGCAGCGAGACCTTCCGGCTCTGTCAGGCCTACCTCGATGACATCATTACCGTCGACAGCGATGCGATTTGCGCGGCGATGAAAGATCTGTTTGAAGATGTGCGTGCTGTGGCGGAGCCGTCTGGCGCGCTGGCGCTTGCAGGGATGAAGAAGTATATCCAGCAACATGAGATCAAAGGCGAGCGGCTGGCGCATGTGTTATCAGGTGCCAACGTCAACTTCCACGGCCTGCGTTACGTCTCCGAGCGTTGTGAGCTGGGCGAACAGCGTGAAGCGCTGCTGGCTGTCACCATCCCGGAACAGCAGGGCAGCTTCCTGCGCTTCTGCCAGACGCTGGGCGGACGTTCCATCACCGAGTTCAACTACCGCTACGCCGATGCGGACAAAGCCTGCATCTTTGTGGGTGTACGTCTGACCCGTGGCGTGGAAGAGCGCAGTGAGATCATCAGCGAACTCACCAGCGGCGGTTATCAGGTAGTCGATCTCTCAGATGATGAGATGGCGAAACTGCACGTGCGCTACATGGTGGGCGGACGTCCCTCCAAGCCACTGCGTGAACGGCTCTTCAGCTTTGAATTCCCGGAGGCACCTGGCGCGTTGCTGAAGTTCCTGCAGACGCTGGGCACTCACTGGAATATCTCGCTGTTTCACTACCGCAGCCACGGCACCGACTACGGTCGTGTGCTGGCGGCGTTTGAACTCGGCAGCGATGAGCCACGTTTCGAGGAGCATCTCACCGATCTGGGTTACGACTTTCATGACGAAAGCCAGAACCCGGCGTTCCGCTTCTTCCTGTCAGGCCACTGATTACAGCTGGCTCCAGAAAGCACTGATCAGCGGCTCTCCGAGCCGCTTTTTTTGCACGCAGATGCCGAGTTCGAACGGCGCAACCGAGTCAATATTCTCCAGCAGCAGCACGCGGTTTCGCACCGGGTCCGGGCTGTTCTCCAGTACCACATCCGGCAACAGTGCAATACCGCAACCCAGCGCCACCATCGAGACAATCGCTTCATGCCCCGATACGGTGGCGTAAATGACCGGATTCGGGATGCGCTGACGACGGAACCAGAGATCGATACGCCGCCGTGCAGGTCCCTGCACCGGCAGAATAAAGGGAATTTTTGACCAGTCGGGCTGCGGCTGTGTGGCCTGAGTGCGAACAGCACAGGGCAGTGCAGGCGCAATCAGTACCAGCGGGATCAGCCCCAGTGGCATAAAATCAATGCTGGCGGGCAGGGTTTCAGGCCGCCCGGCAATCGCCAGATCGGCATCGCCGGAGTGCACTTTTTCCACCGCATCCGCGGCATCGCCGGTATCCAGTTTGATTTCGACCTGCGGATGTTCAGCGCGAAAGCGGTCAAGGATGGGCGGCAGATGACTGTAGGCCGCTGTCACAGAACAGAACAGTCGCAGTTCGCCGCTGAGTGACGGGCCGTTAAGATCCATCACATGGCGCAGTTGCTGATACTGCAACAGCGTCTGCTGGGCAAACTGGCGCAGGCGTTCGCCCGCTTCCGTCAGCGTCACGGTGCGGTTATCACGCAGAAACAGCGCATGGCCGACATCTTCTTCAAGCCGCTGGATCTGGCGTGACAGCGTGGAAGGGCTGACGTGCATAGCACGCGCAGTGCGCCCGAAGTGGCAGCTTTCTGCCAGATGAAGAAACAGTTTCAGATCCCGTAAATCCATGTGCGCGTCGCCTCTGAGTGGTGTTGCATTTATTGCAATGTGACGTTGTTAATATATCAATTTAAGCAACAGAATTCCTGTCATATGATGGGGTCATTCGCGGCGCTGCATGATTCGCCGTTCCTGAACAAAAAAAGCAAACACAACCTTACTGGAGTACCCATGGCTAACTATTTCAACACATTGAACCTGCGCAACCAGCTGGCGCAATTAGGCAAATGCCGTTTCATGGCGCGTGATGAATTCGCGGATGGTGCCAGTTTCCTGAAAGGCAAAAAAGTCGTTATCGTTGGCTGTGGTGCGCAGGGCCTGAACCAGGGTCTGAACATGCGCGATTCCGGTCTGGACGTTGCTTATGCACTGCGTGCTGAAGCGATTGCGGAGAAACGCCCTTCATGGCGCAAAGCAACCGATAACGGTTTCAAAGTGGGTACTTACGAAGAGCTGATCCCGCAGGCTGACCTGGTGGTTAACCTGACGCCAGACAAGCAGCACTCTGCTGTGGTTCAGGCTGTTCAGCCGCTGATGAAAGATGGCGCTGCACTGGGCTACTCACACGGTTTCAACATCGTTGAAGTGGGCGAAAGCATCCGTAAAGACATCACTGTTGTGATGGTGGCACCGAAGTGCCCGGGTACTGAAGTGCGTGAAGAGTACAAACGTGGCTTTGGTGTGCCGACGCTGATCGCGGTTCACCCGGAAAACGATCCAAAAGGCGAAGGCATGGCGATTGCTAAAGCCTGGGCTGCAGCGACTGGCGGCGATCGCGCTGGCGTGCTGGAATCCTCCTTCGTTGCGGAAGTGAAATCTGACCTGATGGGTGAGCAGACTATTCTGTGTGGCATGTTGCAGGCGGGTTCACTGCTCTGCTTCGACAAGCTGGTGGCTGAAGGTACCGATCCGGCTTACGCAGAAAAACTGATTCAGTTCGGCTGGGAAACCATCACCGAGTCACTGAAGTTTGGTGGCATCACCCTGATGATGGATCGTCTTTCTAACCCGGCGAAACTGCGCGCCTATGCGCTGTCAGAGCAGCTGAAAACCATCATGGCGCCGCTGTTCCAGAAGCACATGGATGACATCATCTCTGGTGAATTCTCTTCCGGTATGATGGCTGACTGGGCAAATGATGATAAAAACCTGCTGACCTGGCGTGAAGAGACCGGTCAGACCGCGTTCGAAACCGCCGCACAGTATGAAGGCAAAATCGAAGAGCAGGAGTACTACGACAAAGGTGTTGTGATGGTTGCGATGGTGAAAGCGGGCGTTGAGCTGGCGTTTGAAACCATGGTAGACGCCGGCATCATTGAAGAGTCTGCTTACTACGAATCACTGCACGAGCTGCCGCTGATCGCGAACACCATCGCCCGTAAGCGTCTGTATGAAATGAACGTGGTTATCTCTGATACTGCCGAATATGGTAACTACCTGTTCTCCTTCGCCGCGGTGCCGCTGCTGAAAGAGTTCATGACCACGCTGCAGCCAGGCGATCTGGGTAAAGCGGTTGAAGGCACGCAGGTTGATAACGCACAGCTGCGTGACGTCAACGAAGCCGTTCGCCAGCACCCGATTGAAACCGTTGGCCGCAAACTGCGTGGCTACATGACCGACATGAAGCGTATCGCTGTCGCGGGCTAATAAACCTCTTCACAGTTTTCAGCAAAACAAACCCCGGCTCGCCGGGGTTTTTTGTTTGTGAACACTGCCTGGAAGGTTCGCTGTAGGAACGGTGCCTGCACTGCCTGCTTCGCTGTAAGATCGAGTCTGCACAGGCAATACGGTCAGATCGGAAAGACGCAAAACCCGCCATCCCTGGCATGCTCGGCCCGCGCCGTCCCTGGCGCGGGACGCTTTCCTGCTCTCCCCGTGTTGCCAGTGCCATCAAGCTTCTTCATTGCTGCCAGAATCACCCTGCCTCATTAGCACTATGCAAGATCTTCAAACAGACAGCTAACCTGCTCCCTGAGCCTGGCGACTGAACATAAGGCGATGCTTTGTTTAGCCTTTCAGAGCGGTTGTACTCTGTAAGCCTGCGCCATAAAAAAACCCGGCATCTGCCGGGTTTCACTGACCTTCATCCAACCGGATTACACGTCATAAAGCGTCTGGTGACGCGTCTCTTTACAGGCCAGCAACGCGATCAGCGTCAGTACTGCCATTGACGCCAGATACAGTCCCACCGCCTGCAAACCATAATTGGCATTTAGCCAGGTCGCGATATAAGGCGCAACGGAGGCACCCAGAATCGAGGAGAGGTTATAGGAGAACGATGCGCCGGTATAACGCACTTCAGTCGGGAACAGCTCCGGCAGCAGCGCGCCCATCGGGCCAAACGTCAGCCCCATAATGCTCAGACCCAGCAGCAGAAACGCCATCACCAGCGCCTGTGAACCTGAACCAAGCATTGCCGGGAACAGGAACGAAAAACCGATAATCATCAGCGTAATGGTAATCATCGTCTTGCGACGACCAAAACGGTCAGCCAGCAAACCAGCAATCGGTACCATCACCCCAAAGCCAATCACCGCCAGCATCAGCATCCACAGCATACTGTTACGCGGAATGCCCAGACCCGCCGGTGCTGCCGTGGTGCCATAACTCATCGAATAGACGGTCATGATATAGAACAGCGTATAGGTCGCCAGCATGATAAAAGTGCCGAGAATCGTGGCGGTCAGATGCTTGCTCAGCAGCGCCGCAATCGGCACCCGAACCTGCTTCTTCTCTTTCTGCACTTTGGCAAACACCGGACTCTCATGCAGCGAAACGCGCACATACAGACCAATCAGCACCAGCACGGCAGAGAGAATAAACGGCACGCGCCAGCCCCACTGCATAAACTGCTCGTCGGTCAGCAGCCATGAAAGCAGCAGGAAAGTCCCGTTAGCGAAGAAAAAGCCAATCGGCGCACCCAGCTGAGGGAACGAACCGTAAAGCGCACGCTTCTTCGCCGGCGCATTTTCTGTCGCCAGCAGCGCCGCGCCACCCCATTCTCCACCCAGCCCCAGTCCCTGACCAAAACGCGCGAGCGCCAGCAGCAGCGGCGCCATCACGCCAATCGTCTCATAGCTGGGTAGCAGACCAATCACCACGGTGGAAATACCCATGGTCAGCAGCGAGGCAACCAGCGTGGCTTTACGCCCGACGCGATCGCCAAAGTGACCAAACACCGCTGAACCAATCGGACGCGCGATAAAAGCGATAGCAAACGTGGCCAGCGACTGAAGCGTTGCGACCGTGGCATCACCCTGCGGGAAGAAAATGTGCGGGAAAACAATTACCGCAGCCGTGGCATAAATATAAAAGTCGAAGAATTCGATGGCCGTACCGACCAGCGAGGCAATCACCACTTTACTGCGTGAGTTAACCGGCGTGGGATCCTGCTGTTTGTCGAGTGTGTCTGTGAGGGAGGCTTGCATAACTGTTTCTTATTTGTAAATACAGACAAAGAATCTTACGCATCTGCCAGGGCGCATTCAATGATGAAAACCCGCGCCGCGTCTGGCTTCAGAGGGCAAAAAGAGGATAATTTCTGTGGTGCTGCGAATACCGGGTGATACCGGGGTAAACCGGACGATATATGGCGGGATACTCTAAGAAAGGGCTAAATAAAAGTGACCCCTCAGCAATTCATCCTGTTATCTGATTAAAAAATAGCCGAGGGGTGATATTTTCCGCTGTTGTTAACGGATTACGATGATTTGTGTCGTGACGCGCTGCCCGCTTCAGGCATCTGTGGGTCGTCTTTATATTTGGCGGTGGCGATCCACGCTGCACAGAACAGCGTCAGACGGGCAAAAAAGTAGAAGAACGCCATCAGGCCGAGCACCGAACCAAAGGCGGCACCGGAAGGCGAGGTCGCCATCTTCGGCAGTGTCAGCGTCATCACAAACTTAATTACCTCAAAGCCGATTGCCGCCAGCAGAGTGCCGCGGAACAACGCTTTCTTACGCGGCTTATGACGCGGCAGGATCCAGAAAATCCACAGGAACAGCAGATAGTTCGCCATAACGGAAATCGAGGTGGCGATAATGGTCAGGGCAGGCCGCAACCAGTCAATGCCATCCAGGCCCAGCGCACTCACGATAGAGGCCTGCGCAGAGCCGGCTACCGAGGTCAGCGACAGCGTAATCACCAGCGCCAGCATCAGACCCGCCAGCGACAGCAGATCGCGAATATAGCGCTTCCAGATCTTCTCCTTGTCATCCGGTTTGCGTTCCCACACGTCGCGCGACTGGGCACGAATCGCTTCACGCAGATTACCCATCCAGTTAAGGCCGGAGTAGAGCGCCAGCAGTAAACCGGTAATCCCCACGGTGGCACGCTGTTGAATCGCGGTATTCACCGTATTTTTTAGCGTGGTTGCCAGTGTCGGGTCGCTGATGCTGCTGACGATTTTGTTGATGATATCGGTCAGCAAATCAGGATTCGATGCCAGCACAAAACCCACGGCGGCAAACGACACCATTAGAATGGGAATCAGCGATAAAAACGAAAAATAGGTAATCGCCGCGCCAAACTGGCTGCCGAGCCGATCGTTAAAGCGGTCAAGGGCGCGAATGAAATGCGCCACCGCCGGAATAGCCTGAAACCAGGTGGCGAAACGCGACACGCGAACAATAGATTCATCTACGGTGTGGTTGCCGGTTTTAATATCGATAAGCGGCTTTTGTGGCTGCAAATCCTGCGGGTTTTCCTGCTTGTCTGTCATAGACCTTCACTGTCCTGTTTATCATTAAAATCAAAGTATAGCCGCTCAGGTGACGTACTCCTGTAACACCTGACTCAGCCACTCCATAAATACCCGCACGCGACGTGCCACATTGCGCCGGTGCGGATAGAGCAGATGGATCGGCATCGGCCTGGCGGGAAAGCGATGCAGCACTTCCACCAGCTCACCCCTTTCCAGCAATGTCTGAATGCCGGCGGCAGGCACCTGAATAATCCCTAAGCCCGCCAGACAGGCGGCGCGATAGGTTTCGGTGCTGTTCACCGTCACCACGCCGCCGGTATGAACGTAATGGCACTGCCTGCCATCAAAATATTCAAACCCGGGTGAGGCCTGACCGAGCTGCTGGCTGTAATGCACCATCGCATGCTGCGACAGCTCTTCCAGACGGGTCGGCATGCCGAACCGCGAAAGGTAGCCAGGGCTGGCGCAGTTGATCAAGGTATGGGTACCAATTTTTCGCGCAATCAGCCCCGAATCTTTGAGTTCGCCAATCCGAAGGACACAGTCAAACCCTTCGCGGATCACATCCACCTGACGATCGCTGCTGCTCAGCTCAATCTCTATGCCGGGATAGTGCTGCAAAAATTCGGGCAGCCGTGGCAGGATAAAACCGGTGGCCATTGCAACGGACATATCCACCCGGAGTTTACCGCTGAGCGAGGCGGGTTCGTGCTGAAACAGGCTGTCCATATCGTCAATCATCGACAATAAATCCAGACAGCGATCGTAATAGACTAATCCATCCTGGGTGAGTTGCACCCGGCGCGTGGTGCGATGCAACAAACGTGTTGCCATTTGATTCTCCAGCGCCTGGATCTGCCGGGATACACTGCCTTTCGGCACACCTAAACTTTCTGCTGCGCGGGTAAAACTGCCCATTTCTGCCACCCGCACGAAGACCTGCATTGCGTGAATTTTGTCCATGTTGTTCACCGATTGTTGTTTTTATTGAAACAGTGATGCGCGTTTAACCCTGTTTATAGATCAATAATTCGCGAATATCCTTAACCCGTGTTCAATTTTTCAACAGGTGTGAGCGATGAATCAGAAAGTGGCGTTAATTACCGGTGGAAACCGTGGTTTAGGCCGTAATGGAGCCTTAAAACTTGCTGCCAGAGGCACCGATATCATTCTGACGTACCGCAGCCATGCCGATGAGGCGCAGGCGGTTGTAAAGGAAATTGAAGCGATGGGGAGGCGCGCCGTGGCGCTGGCGCTGGATGTCGGCGAAACCGGCCAGTTTGACCGCTTTGTCGGAGAGGTGAAACAGGCACTGCAGCAGCAATGGCAACGGGAGCGATTTGACTATTTAGTGAACAATGCCGGACACGGACACTACAAGCCGTTTACCGACACCACTGAGGCGGAATTTGATGCGTTGGTGAATGTGCATTTTAAAGGGCCTTACTTTCTCACCCAGAAGCTGCTGCCGCTGATCAATGACGGTGGCCGCATCCTGAACATCTCCAGCGGGCTGACCCGGCTGGTCTACCCTGGCTCCTCGACCTATGCGTCGATGAAAGGGGCGATGGAAGTCCTGACGCGCTACCAGGCGAAAGAGCTGGGCGAACGGCGCATTCGCGTCAATATCCTGGCACCTGGCGCGATAGAGACTGACTTTGGTGGTGGCCGGGTGCGTGATACCCGCGAGATTAACGATCAGATAGCCGGACTGACGGCACTGGGTCGGGTCGGACTGCCGGATGATATTGGCGACGCCATCAGCGCGATCCTCAGTGACGAAACCGGCTGGATCACCGCGCAGCGGATTGAGGCTTCAGGCGGGCAGGGGATTTAACCGCGGGCGGCGTCGTTGAAAACACGACGCCGCCGCTTTTCACAGCGTAATAGTGCCGTCGATGACGGTAACCGTATTGCCGCCAATCCAGATGGTCTCACCGGCAAAGGTCACGTTCACCCGACCGGCACGCTGCAGGATTGTGCCCTGGCGAACGCGATAGGACGTCGTTTCACCCGCCATGGCCAGGTAACGCGCCAGGCAGGCATTGGCGCTGCCGGTCACCGGATCCTCGGTCAGGCTGCCATTTTCTACCAGCAGGCCACGCACTTCATACTGCTCAGGCTCGCCCTCAGGCAACCGGCCAAACGGCATCACTCCCGAAACACCCGCATGCTTAACCAGACGCTGCAAATCGCTGACATTGGGCTGCAGCGCCAGCACAGCGTCGGCACTGACCATCGGTACCAGCAGCCAGCGAATCCCCATATCGACCACCGTCGGGCTTTGCGTCAGATCGAACGCGTCGCTGTTTAAAGCGTTCCCCATCAGCGCATCCTGCCACGGCATCAGGGTGGCCGCCGGCGCGGCAAATGCCAGTTCGCCCGCCTCACCTATCTTCACCGTCACGTTTCCGACGCCACACTCCTGCACGATTTCACCCGGCGTGCGGGTAGGCCAGCCCGCCTCCAGCAGCGCATGTGCGGTGCCCAGCGTCGGATGACCGGCAAACGGCAGTTCGCCTTCAACGGTAAAAATACGCACCCGATAATCCGCCTCTTCGTGCTGCGGCGGCAGCACAAAGGTAGTTTCCGACAGGTTCGTCCAGCGGGCAATTGCCGCCAGCTGGCTGTCGTTTAGCCCCTGAGCATCCATGATCACCGCCAGCGGATTGCCATTAAAGGCGGATGAGGTAAACACATCGACTTGCTTAAACGCGACCTTCATTGTGACTCCTTGCTCTGGGTTCAGTGTGGCCTTTTCTCTGCCGGATGATTGCTTATAACAGCTAACAGCGTTATCAATAAGTTAAAGATTTTACCGGAGACTCTGAATGCTAACGATCCTGGGACGCGCCTCCTCAATCAACGTGCGCAAAGTACTATGGCTGTGTGACGAACTTGACCTTGATTTTGAGCGCGAAGAGTGGGGCGATGGCTTCCGCTCAACCCACCTACCCGAATTCATGGCACTGAATCCCAATGCGATGGTGCCGGTTCTGAAAGATGATGACTTTGTGTTGTGGGAATCCAATACCATTCTGCGCTATCTGGCGAACGCCTATGGCGGCGAGTGGCTCTATCCTCATGATCCGCAAACGCGAGCGCCTGTCGATCAGTGGATAGACTGGCAAGCTACCGAACTCAACACCTCATGGCGCTACGCATTTATGTCGCTGGTGCGAAACTCCCCGGCTCATCAGGATCCGCGTCTGCTGGCCGCGGCCAGTAAAGGCTGGGCGCACACCATGAGCATTCTCAATCAGCAGCTGGAAAAAACCGGCCGCTATGTTGCCGGACGTAATTTCACGCTGGCAGACATTCCGATTGGCCTGGCGGTGAACCGCTGGTTTGAGACCCCGCTCGACCATCCCGATTACCCTGCGGTGCGGACTTATTACGAGCGCCTGACTGAACGTCGCGGCTATACCGTCTGGGGCCGCAACGGCACACCCTGAGCCTCACCGCACGGTATTCCTGCCAGCTCACAGGCGATTTCGCCTGCGCGCTGAATCGCCCGGCTGTAGCGCGCATCAAACGGATAGCAGCAGGAGAGTCGCAGCGCATGGTTGTAGCGCTCGCTCAGTGAGTAGAGCGCGCCAGGCGTAACGCAAATTTGCTCCTGCAGCAGCCGATCAAACATCTCGGTGGTATTCACGCCGCCCGGCAGCTCAACCCAGAAAACGAAGCCACCGCGCGGCAGTGTTGCGCGCGTGCCTTCCGGGAAGTAGCGGGCGATAAGACCCCGCGCCTCATCCAGATTAGCCGCGTAGCGACGGCGCAGCGTGCGCAGATGGTGGTCGTAACCGCCGGAAGCCAGAAACTCCGCCAGCGTTTCGGAGAGCAGGGCAGATTCAGCCATTGAGGAGACCGCTTTCAGTCGGGCAATCGCATCATGAAAACGGCCTGCGGCGGTCCAGCCAATACGAAAATCGGGTGCCACGGTTTTGGTGAAACTGGTGCAGTAGATCACCCAGCCATCGCGATCAAAGGCTTTCACGGCGGGTGAGAGCGGCCAGTCGAACTGCAACTCGTCATACAGCCCATCTTCTATCAGCGGAACGTGGTAAGTATTCACTAACTTTGCCAGCCGTTTTTTGTTCTCCAGTGACATGCCGCAGCCCAGCGGGTTCTGCGCGCTCGGCATCGCAATCAGCGCCTTGATACGCTGCTCCTGCAGCAGCATCTCCAGTGCATCCAGCGACAGCCCATGCTGCGGGTCAGTGGGGATTTCCAGTGCTTTCAGGCCGAGCGAGGCCAGCAGCGGGAAAAGGAAGAAGTAGGTCGGCGACTCCAGCCCGACGCAGTCGCCAGGCTGCGTGACTGCTCTGAGCGCCAGCTGAAGCGCCTCCATGCAGCCGTGGGTCAGGGTGATCTCATCGGCGGTAATTGTCTGTCCGGCGTGCAGCGCCCGTCGCGCTATCTCCTCCCGTAAGCGCTCACTACCGGGCGGAAGCGCATAGCGACCGATCATGTTGGGATCACGACGCAACAATGAGGCGGTAATCCGGGCGATGCGTGCCGCCGGGAAAAGCTCACTGTCCTGCGGGCAGGCCAGTGAGATATTGGTGTAGTCGGGATGATTCTGCGCCGCAAACACCTTATCGATCAGGTCGAGCTTGCCGCTGCTCGGGTCGCGCACCCGTGTCTTATGCTGACCGTGACGGGTGACGGCAGGCAATACGCCACGCACGTAATAGCCCGACTGGGGACGCGCCTCAATCAGCCCGCGATCTTCCAGCATCTGCCAGGCATTCAGCACCGTATTAACGCTGACCTGATGTGACTGCGCAACACGGCGGATCGCCGGCAGGCGTTTACCGGGTTTCAGCGTGCCCTGATGGATGGCCTCAGCGAAGCTTTCTGCCAGCTGCTGATAGAGCGGTTGTTCGGTCGTGGGAGCAAGGGACACAATAGCCTCCGGCCTGAATGGGTACAATTTCTGTTAACGATAACTGTAACCATAACAATAGTGATTTTGTGTCACTGTTACCATCTCTTTCCCCGCCGTAGCATAGAACTCTGTCTACCTTCAGGAGAGTCACCATGCTTGATCCCTCTTTCTTCAGTTACGTTACCGTGATGTCAATTACGCCAGGCCCGAACAATCTGTTGCTGGCGACCTCCGGGGTCAATTTTGGTATGCGGCGCACCCTGCCAATGGTGTTCGGTATTCTGGTGGGCTGTGCGGTGCAGACGGTGATTGCCGGGATGGCGCTGGAGGTGTTGCTGCACTGGATGGCGGCGATTCGCCTGCCGCTGACGCTGGCAGGCTGTGCCTATCTGATGTGGTTATCCTGGAAAATTTTTCGCGCTGCCGCACCCGAAGTGCGTACCCGTCCTCAGCCTATGACGATGGTGGGCGGCGCCTGCTTCCAGGCGATCAATCCCAAGGCCTGGCTGATGGCCACCAACGTCGCGCTGCTCTACAGCGGCAGCAGCGGCGTCCTGACGGTGATGATCGGCTTTATGCTGCTCAATCTGCCCTGCATCCTGATCTGGGCAGCACTGGGCGATCGCCTGCGCAGCCATCTGCAGATTGCCTGGAAGCGCCAGCTGTTTAACAGCCTGATGGCGCTGTCGCTGGTGGCGACCACCGTCTGGATGCTGACCGACGCGCTGCTGGCCGCTTAATCGGGCACACCCGGTGCAGTGGCCGACGGCCATTTCCAGTTCTGCACCTCCGGCAAATCTTCGCCATGCTCACGGACATAGCGATGATGTTCCGCCAGACGCTGCTGTAAATCCTCCAGCAGCTCAGGATGCGCGTCGGCCAGGCCCGGCACGCGCAGAATCGCCTCCTGCGCCAGATGATAGCGGTCAAGCTCGTTCAGTACCGTCATATCAAATGGCGTGGTGGTGGTTCCCTCTTCGTTAAAGCCGCGCACATGGAAGTTGCGGTGGTTGGTTCGGGAATAGGTCAGGCGCTGTATCAGCGTCGGATAGCCGTGGAAAGCAAAAATCACCGGTTTATCCTGGGTAAACAGCGCGTCGAACTCCGCATCAGATTTGCCATGCGGATGCTGATCTTCCGGCTGCAGTGCCAGTAGATCGACCACGTTCACCACGCGGATGCGCAGTTCAGGCAGCATCTCACGCAGCAGATCGACCGCCGCCATCGTCTCCATAGTTGGGACATCACCGGCGCAGGCCATCACCACATCTGGCTGGTCATGTGCCGGCGTGGTGCCCGCCCAGCGCCACTCGCCCATACCCGCTTCACAATGGGTCACGGCACTGGCCATATCCAGCCACTGCGGCGCAGGCTGTTTGCCCGCCACAATCACATTGATGCGGTCCCAGGTGCGCAGGCAGTGATCGCCCACCCAAAGCAGCGTATTGGCATCGGGCGGCAGATAGATGCGCACGATGTCTGCTTTCTTGTTGGCAACATGATCGATAAAGCCCGGATCCTGATGGCTGTAGCCATTGTGGTCCTGACGCCAGACGTGCGAAGAGAGCAGGTAATTCAGCGACGAAATCGGTTTACGCCAGCCCAGCTTGCGCGTCACTTTCAGCCACTTAGCGTGCTGGTTAAACATCGAATCGACGATGTGAATAAAAGCTTCATAGCAGTTGAACAGCCCGTGGCGGCCGGTCAGCAGATAGCCTTCAAGCCAGCCCTGACACTGATGCTCACTGAGGATTTCCATCACCCGGCCATCCCGCGCCAGCTGCTCATCGTACGGCTCTATTCGTTCCAGCCAGGTGCGGCTGGTCACGTCAAAGACCGGCGTCAGGCGGTTAGAGGCCGTTTCATCCGGGCCAAACAGGCGGAAATTATCGCGGTTACGCTGGAACAACACGCTGAGATAGCGCCCCAGATGCTCTGTGGCCTGCGCTATCTCCGTGCCTGGCTCGCTGATATCACAGGCAAACTCCGCGATGTCAGGTGCATCCAGCTCACGGCGCAGCAGGCCGCCATTGGCATATGGCGAAGCCCCCATGCGTTTATCGCCTTCCGGTGCCAGCGCCTGCAGTTCCGGCTTCAGGCGACCCTGTTCATCAAACAGATCGTCGGGCTGATAGCTCCGCATCCACGTTTCAAGGATCTGGCGATGGCCTTCATCTTCACGACAGGCCGCGACTGGCACCTGATGCGCCCGCCAGAAATCCTCCACTTTCTTGCCGTCGACCGTTTCAGGGCCGGTCCAGCCTTTGGGGCTACGCAGGATAATCATCGGCCAGCGCGGCACGTCGTTGCTGGCGTTGCCGCTGCGCGCCTCACGCTGATACGCAGCGATCTTACTGAAGGCGGTATCCAGCGTCTCCGCCATCAGCGGATGCATTTTTTCCGGTTCATGCCCGCAGACAAACAGCGGCTCATAGCCGTAGCCGCTGAATAGCTGGTGCAGATCCTCATCGCTGCTGCGGCCCAGTAGCGTCGGGTTAGCAATCTTGTAGCCGTTAAGATGCAGAATCGGCAGCACTGCGCCGTCACGTTCAGGATTGAGGAATTTGATGCCGTGCCAGCTGGAGGCCAGCGGCCCGGTCTCCGCTTCGCCGTCGCCAATCACGCACGGCACCACCAGATCGGGATTATCGAAGGCCGCACCAAAGGCATGAGAGAGCGAATAGCCCAGCTCGCCGCCTTCATTAATTGAGCCCGGCGTTTCCGGTGCCGCGTGGCTGGGAATGCCGCCAGGGAAGGAGAACTGTTTAAACAGGCGCTGCATACCCGCCGCATCCTGCGAGATGTGCGGATAAATCTCACTATAGCTGCCCTCCAGCCAGGTATTCGCCACCATGCCGGGACCGCCGTGGCCTGGCCCGCAGATATAGATCATATCCAGGTTCTGTTTGCGGATAACACGGTTGAGGTGGGCATAGATAAAATTCAGACCTGGCGTGGTGCCCCAGTGACCCAGCAGACGCGGTTTAATATGTCCCGGCCTGAGTGGCTCGCGCAACAGCGGGTTATCCATCAGGTAAATCTGTCCAACTGAGAGATAGTTCGCTGCCCGCCAGTAGCGGTCGAGCAGGGTAAATTCGGGTGACGCAGGGGAGTAAGACATGCGGGTTCCTCCTGATCGTTCGGCTAAAAGATGCCTTAACCCTAATAGAGAATCCTCAGGACGACCAGGCAACCGCCCAATAAAAAAGGCCCCGCTATGCGGAGCCTTTTTATCAACGGCACTGTATTACTTGCCGACGACGAACGCGGTTTCCCGTCCTTCATCGTTGGCCGCCATCGGCGTAACCGGCGAATAGTCGAGCTGCAGAACACGACTGGTCTCGGCTAACACTTTTTCTGTCAGCGCCACGTCGCCATTAAGCTTACGTCCCCAGGAGGGGACCACCGCACGGATTTTGTTCTGCCATTCCGGTGAAGCCATCTGCTCAGGACAGACCTTGTGCAGCAGCTCCAGCATGATGGGTGCCGCCGTTGAGGCGCCTGGCGAGGCACCCAGCAGAGCGGAAATCGTACCATCCTGCGAGGCGACCACTTCGGTGCCCAGACGCAACACGGCGCCCTCTTTCTCATCTTTCTTGATAATCTGCACACGCTGACCCGCTGTGACAAGGCGCCAGTCTTCCTGCTTCGCCTGCGGCACATAAGCACGCAGCGCCTCCATCCGGTCGCTGTCGCTTTGCAATACCTGATCCATCAGGTATTTCACCAGATCGAAGCTTTTCAGCCCCACTTTAACCATTGGCAACATATTGCTGCTGTTCAAGGACGTGAACATATCCATCAATGATCCCTGTTTCAGGAACCGGGTCGAAAAGGTGGCGAACGGGCCAAATAGCAGCACCTGCTTGCCATCCAGCACGCGGGTGTCAACGTGCGGCACGGACATCGGCGGCGCACCGACGCTGGCTTTGCCGTAAACCTTAGCCATGTGTTGCGCAACGACCTGCGGGTTTTCCGTGACCAGGAATGAACCGCCTACCGGGAAACCGGCGTAACCATTCGCTTCCGGGATACCGGCTTTCTGCAGCAGTGGTAACGCCGCGCCACCCGCACCAATAAAGATTTTGCTCGCCGTCAGCGTGCGACGCGTGCCGCTGTTCAGACACTGCAGCGTCACCTGCCAGCGACCATCTGCAAGCTTTTTGAGATCCCGCACTTCCTGACGCAGACGCAGCTGGAAATTCGCTTTCTTCTCTAACGAGGCGATCAGCTGACGGGTGATCTCACCGAAGTTCACATCGGTGCCCATCTCTGTCCAGGTCGCGGCCACTTTCTGGCGACGGTCACGGCCATTCATTACCAGCGGGATCCAGCGGGCAATCTGCTGCGGATCTTCGGAGTAGGCCATGCCGCGGAACAGAGTGCTTTTCTGCAACGCTTTGAAGCGCTTGCGCAGGAAGTCGACATTGTCGTCGCCCCAGACAAAGCTCATGTGCGGCGTGCTATGAATAAAGCTTTTGGGATTGCGCAGGTTGCCTTTCTGAACCTGATAAGCCCAGAACTGGCGGGAAATCTGAAACGATTCGTTGATCGTTATCGCTTTAGAGATGTCGATGCTGCCATCCGCCTGCTGAGGCGTATAGTTCAGCTCCGCCAGCGCCGCATGACCGGTGCCCGCGTTATTCCAGCCGTTGGAGGATTCTTCGGCCACGCTATCGAGCCGCTCCACCATTTCGATGGACCAGTCCGGCTCTAAATCCTGCAGCCATGCACCGAGGGTAGCGCTCATCACACCAGCACCAATCAGCAGCACGTCAACGTCTTTGCGCTCCTGCGCAGTAGTGGTGTCCTTTGCCATGGCACTCATCGCGAGCGCAAGGTTTACAGCTGAATTGCTCATGAGGCGACATCTCCTCTTCTGTTGACCTGAAGCCCAACAGTTTCGCAGGCGAAATAGTCACGCTTCTTACGAGCGCGTTGCGCTATTTCTCAAAGGTTAAGTCTCAGGTATAGGGTTAAAGCGGTGATAACGCGTTAACTGAACGTTATGCTTAGTCATCCGAATATAACATTCTCGCATCTGAATTAAACATTAGTTTATTTTTTAAATGCAGAAATGATTCAGCATAAGAATTAATCATCACGATGCGCGGCGTATTAGTGATTTTTTAGAGTGAAGTCAGTGAGTTAACTAAAAGCGGATGTTGCGGAAAAGCCCCATGCTGGTGCAGTGCCGGAAAGGATGTGAACAGTGCGGAATTATTTAATTAGCTGAAATTTAGCGATTTATTGCGCAGTAAGGAATAACAGGAATCAGGATGGCAGGGCCTTAACAGCCGCTTGTGTAAAAATAATGTTACATTTTTGTGAGTGTGAAAATGCGTGGGCATCGGCCCGCGCATCGGATTCACCTATGACTGATTCGCGCTGGCAGGCAGCTTTTTCAGACTTATCGCCATGCGGTTATAGGTGTTCATCAGGCCAATCGCGATGTTCAGATCGACAATCTCTTTTTCACTGAACCCGGCTGTCAGTGCCGCATAGCAGGCGTCTGGCGCACCCTGCTGAGCAATCAGCGTCAGGCATTCAGCCCAGTGGAGAGCGGCCTTCTCTTTGTCACTGAACAGCGTCCCCGATTCATGCCAGACTGGGGTCAGCACGATCTTATCCCAGCTCATACACGATTTATTGAGCGCTTTAGTATGCATATCAATGCAGTAGGCGCAGCCGTTAATCTGGGAAATGCGCAGGAACAGCAGTTCCAGTAAAGTGAGTGGCAGATCGGTTTGTGCCAGATAACTGTATACGCCGCCCAGCGCTTTCATGCCTGTCGGTGCTGCACTATGAAAATCGATACGTTCGCTCATCTTATTGCCTCCTGGGATTGATGAGGTGATTTTCGGCCTTTCAATGGAGCAGATAAAGTGCCAAAAAATGAGAGTCTGACTGGCCCATCGCCGCTTTCTACGCTGACACTGCAACGCGGTGCATCACGGGGGCTCAGCGAGCAGCTGCGACTGCTGATTGAACAGGCGATTAGTGAAGGGCGTTTACAGCCTGGTACGCGTTTACCTTCCTGCCGCGATCTGGCGGCGCAGCTCGGCGTGGCACGTGGCACCGTGCGTGCCAGCTATGACATGTTGGTTGATGGACAGTTTCTGCAGGCCAGAGGCGCAGCAGGCACCTTCGTCAGCCCATTACCACCGTTAAAACCGGCCGGCAATGATGCCAACTGCAAGTCACTCCATCCTGATGGAATTGAAGAGTATGAAGCGCCACCGCTGACCTTTCAGATGGGCATTCCGGCCAGCGATGCGTTTCCGGCAAAAGTCTGGCTGCGCATCCTGCAGCGTCAGACGCGCATGCAGGTCAGCAGACCGGCGAGTTATCCCGATCCACGCGGCAGCTTAGCGCTGCGTCAGGCGCTGGTGGCCTACCTGGCGGTGGCACGCGGCCTGCGGTGTCAGGCGGATCAGATCATTATCACCAGCGGTTATGCGGGCGCGATGGGCCTGATTGGGCTGGCGATGAATTTTCAGGGCAAAAAGGCCTGGCTGGAGGACCCCGGATTCTGGGTGGCACGTCGCGCGGTTGAAGCGCTACACGTCACGCCGGTTGCCGTGCCGGTTGATGCCGAAGGGTTGCAGGTGTCGACCGGGATTTTCCGCGCGCCGGATGCCGCTTTCGCGCTGGTCACACCGGGACAGCAGGCGCCGCTTGGCATCACCATGAGTCTGGTACGCCGTCATGAATTGCTGAACTGGGCCAGCCGGGAGCAGCGCTGGATTATCGAAGATGATTATCTCGGCGAGCTTCAGCCCGGTAATCGCGCGGCTCCTGCACTTGCCGCGCTCGACAGTGAAGGGCGGGTGCTGCACATCGGCACCTTCAGCAAGACGCTGACGCCGCAACTGCGGCTCGGTTTTATGGTGGTTCCGCCGGCGCTGACGGCGCGCTTCGGTGAGGTCTGCGCGTTGCTTTCGCCTGCATCCTCAGGATTGTTACACAACGCGGTGGCGGAGTTTCTGCGGGACGGACACTTTATGCGGCATCTGCGGCGCATGAAGCGCGTTTATCATGAGCGACTGGAGCAGATGATCGCGGCGCTCCATCCTTACTTTCCCGACCTGCAACGCGCCGGGCTGGCGGTGATTGTCCGCTTACCCGCCGGTACTCCGGATGAGGCCATTGCGCAGCAGGCGGTGGAGTGGGGCATGGCCCCCTCGCCGCTGTCGGTCTGGTATCAGCAGGCCGGGCAGCGCGGTGCGGGTCTGGTACTGGGTGCGGCGCATCTGCCGCGTGAAGGTTACGCGCGCAGCGCTGAACGGCTAAAAGCGCTGGTCGATGCGCAGGCGGTCAGCCCCTGAACCAGCGACGCCAGACAAAGCGGATAACAAAAAACTCTATGGCGCCCAGTAGCAAAAACCAGACGCAAAACACCACTGTGTAGAGCTGATTCAGATCCTGTAAATGGAACATCTGCAACAGATGCTGCGCTACTGTCACGCTAAAAGCGGGCGCGGGCAGCAGCAGCGCCGAGAGAAAGCCCAGCAGCAAAATGCCACCAGGCACAACCAACGTTTCAAAAGGGCTATTCATAACCGGTTTCCCATATTTATCAGCCCGGCATTTTCCGGTAATCGCCGACAGGGTTCAATGGTGGTGTGCGGCAATCCGCCCACACGGCGTAGTGCAGGGCAGGGAAAACGGCCAGAAAATGCTTTGCCACCATCGACTTAGCGCCATTCATAGCGAATGATAAGAGTTATAGCCTTTGCTATACTTAAATCCCTGATTTTACTGTCTTTTTATCTTGAGGTTTGCGTGGTAGACTGCGCCCACTTTTTCATAACTGAACACTTTGTGTGGTGAATTCAGCGTGAATTGCCGCTTTTTCGCCCCAGGTGAATAAATCATGACCTTTATTGCCACTTTAATTCTTGCGCTGGGTATGTCGATGGACGCGTTTGCCGCTGCGCTGGGCAAAGGTGCCACATTGCATCGTCCTGGTTTTAAAGAAGCGCTGCGTACCGGTCTGATCTTCGGCTCTATTGAAGCGCTGACCCCGCTGATTGGCTGGGCACTTGGCCTGGCGGCCAGTCGTTACATCATGGCGTGGGATCACTGGGTTGCCTTCACCCTGCTGGCCTTTCTGGGTGGCCGTATGATGATGGAAGGTTTTCGTCAGACAGCCGTCGCAGAACCTTGTGAAGCCCCGCAAAGTCATGGCTTTATGGTCCTGGCGACCACTGCCGTCGCGACCAGCCTGGATGCACTGGCGGTCGGCGTTGGTCTGGCCTTTTTACAGGTGAATATCATCACCACCGCGCTGACCATTGGTGCCGCCACCACAGTGATGGCGACGACCGGCGTATTAGTCGGACGCTTTATCGGTCCGGTACTGGGCAAATGGGCGGAAGTACTGGGTGGCGTGGTGTTAATCGCCGTCGGCTCCACCATTCTGTTGCAGCATCTTGGCTACACCGCCTAGGGCCTTTGCACATAAAAGCGGTATTTTTGTGATCTGCTTCAAATTTATTTGCTGTTAAAACGCACAGCGGCTATACTTTTTCAGTATATGTTCAACTAAATTTGAATCAGGCATTTTATGAAACGCATCATTAAACACGTGTTCCGCGCTTATGTTGAGACGTTCAAACACGTACCGCCGGGTGCCATGTACTAAGCACCCCGCAAGAAACCCTCGATAATCGCGGTCAGGGATCGACCTGTGATTATCACCTTTTGCTTTTGCTTTCTTCTGAGTAAACCCGCGTTTTGCACTTCCTGGTGCGTCTAATCTGCTTCTGCCACTCTTCTTGTTGTCTTTCCGCTAAAAACACTTTCTGGCGACAAAATGACGCCTTTGCAGCCGTGCGTTATGTGCTGGTTGTAATTCCTTGTTTATGTAACCTGGTTTTCGATTTCATGCTGATTGTCTCTGCGTCAACGTGAGAATCATGGCAAAAGTGTCATGATTTAGTGCCGCTCTAAGTTGTAAATTTTTTCTGATAGGTCATCCTTTAATATGCTATCTCATGTAGCTTAATTCTTTCGTAATCGACGGCTTATAGCTGAATATATGAGGTCTTATCGGCGATATAATGTTCAGGGAGAATATAAATGGATGCAGCATTGCTCGATATGATGCGCTCAGGCCGAAATAAGCACTGGGCTGAAACAATGATTAATCTTGAGGCCAGAAAGCTGATCAATACGGCTAATCATGTGTCCTCGGCCCATCTTTCAAATGGCATGACTCAGGTAAATTTCGTTCAGGAGATTAGAGATCTCATTGAGAAGGAATTTGCCGCTGCACGACGTGCAAAATCTGACGAAGAGTGCGTGGCATGTATTAGAAATTTGCGGATAGAAATGGAAAACCTTCAGGAGCAGGACAGAATGCTGCGCATGAAAGCTGCGAAACTCTACGCCAAAGTGGAGTTTGTTAAGGAAAACAATAAAATCGTTGGGTATGTGATTTCTGCTGTAAATGTTGTTATGGCCGGTGCCGAAATAGCTACTGGCCTAACCCTTATAGGTTCTATGACGCCTATGGGTATTCTGGCCGGTGCAGTGCTGGTTATTGACGGCGCTAACGGCATAAGCAAAGAATTTTCGAACTACGTTATGGGTATAAAAAACACCGAAGGTTTAGTGGCTGATGCTGCCATGTCTTCCGCTCAATTTATGGGGTTCAGTCCAAACAGCGGGCTGGCAGTCTATAAATCAGTCTCGCTGGTCGCAAATGCTTATACCGTATTTGGCCTCTTCAGGCGCCCCGGAACCTGGCGTTTATTCAGATACATGCCATCCGATTATTTCCGAAAAGTTAACACAATGAGCCGCGCCAAACTCACAATGCACATAGTCGGTTATGGTGTTACGGCCAAAGTCATATTTGACCTTATATCTGTTAAGGGCGCTGTTAAGAATTAGTTGTTAATTTACGATAGCGCCATGCCTTATAGGCAAGTGTTGCTGGCGTTAGATACCATATAAAAGGTAATACAATTGCAAGTGTACCTGTGAGCGTGATGCTGGTATCTGAGGATGCCAGCACTAACGTGAGAACGAGAATGGCTAAGGCAACGATAGTAATCCACTTTGCAGCAATAAAGCGGTTAGCAAGGTCATGGATAACCGAATCCAGAGAGCCGCCATAGTTAGCAATGTTGTTTTTAAGCTTCTGAAGATCTGCATAGTTAAAGCCGGAATCCAGCAGCGCCTTTTCGTTCAATTTCATAGACTTTTATCCTTAAAATTACCTGTGTAGCTTAAATAACTTTACCTGATAATGGCACTAAAAATCCCGCAAAGGGCACTCTTTCTGATAACTACTCTTTATGTCTGATATCCAGCTCTAAAGCGCGAAGCACTCGTAAACAGGATTATGCAGCAGTGCGCTACTTGCCATCTGCAATATAGTGTACGGTCGGGGTCATGTTGTCCGCAAAACAGCAAGCGACGCTACACAGCAAATTTTGCCATTCTCTAAGAAATTACCTCTTACGCCAAACCTTCAACCCACCATTAACCCGCCTTCAACCCAATCCCGTCCTACACTGAATTATCCTCCCCAAATCAGGAGCAGCGGATGATCCAGAAGCATCGACGAAAACAGGCAGCGATTGTGGCAGGCGTGGGATTAGGTGTAGCGGCTACGCTTTGGGGTATGAAACGCTGGCAGCAACTGAAGCAGACGCCGCCGGTGTTGCCGCGCAGTCACCACGCCGGGCTGGCGGGTTATTTCCAGCAGGTGGGCGACTGGCGCATGTTTACGCGTGTCACACCTAATGAGGATCAGGGACTGCCGGTGGTGCTGATTCACGGGCTGGTGATGTCGGGCCGGGCGATGGAGCCGCTCGCACTGGCACTGGGCCGCGACTATCACGTACTGGTGCCGGATCTGCCTGGTTTTGGGGCCAGCACGCTGCCACCTTCCGCACCCATCATGACGGTGGATCAGCAGGCTGATGCGCTCTGGCTCTGGCTGCAGCACAACGGGTTTCAGCGTGCCATCTGGGTGGGCAATGCGTTTGGCTGCCAGATTCTGGCTGCGCTGGCGGTGAAATATCCGCAGGCGGTAGCGGGGCTGGTCTTGCAAGGGCCGACGGTGGATCGCCATGCGCGCAGTCTGACACGCCAGTTCTGGCGCAACTGGCGCAATCGTGGTCTGGAGGAGCATCGCTCGCCGGGTTCGCTGGCGCGCATCGACTACGCCAAGGCCGGGCTATGGCGCGCGTTCGGCACATTACGCGTCATGATGCGCGACCATATTGAGCATCGCCTCACTTACATCAACGCGCCAACACTGCTGCTGCGTGGCTCGCGTGATCCAGTCTGCCCGGCACGCTGGCTGGATGAGCTCGCCGCGCTGATGCCGCGCAGCGAACGTCTGACGCTGCGCGATGGTACCCACACGCTGCACTACGTCTATCCGTGGAGTTTCTGCAACGCCATCCGCCCGTTCGTGGCGCGCATTCAGCAGGAGAATCAGCATGAGTAAACCGCCCAAGGGCATCGCCCGTTTTGACTCTGCTGCCGCCATGCTTCTGGCGCTTGCAAATGCGCTTCACGATCGTCCCTTCGCCAGTCCGAGCCAGTCACCGACGCTTGACCGGTTACTGCCCTCGCTGAATCGTCTGCCGACCGGGCTACGTGAGTGGGGTTATGCGCTGGGCGGCATGGCAGAAGGCATCAGCCTGCGCCAGGCGGGTGAGCTGGATATAGAAGGCATTGCTGAATGGATGGTGAGTGAGTACCCACAGCAGGATTATCCGGCGGCCTTTATCGGTTCGTCGAACGGCGCGCTGGTACATCTGGCGTCGGCAATGAACGTGCCCTGGCTGCCGCAGACGTTTCTCTGTCCGGTGCGCGCCGCCAGTAACGATCCGGATGATGCAGAAGCGAATTTTGAGCAGGGTAAAGAGGTGGCCGCCGCGCTGCTGGCTGCCTGGCCACGGCTGGCGGTTCACCACATGCACGATCCGAATCAGGATCGCCTGATGCTCGACCAGATGCGCTATTTCCGGCTGAAACTGCGCGAACTGCCGCTGGCTTTTAACGAATTCCTGATGGGCAGTCTGCCCGCCGGTTCCACGCTGTTTATCAATCACTGCACCCAGCAATGGCCGGTAACGCGCACCAGCGATCGCTCTTTCTTTCAGTTTGGTGCGCCGGGCGGAGCCAGCGAAAAAGAGTTTATGCAGGGCGGTCCGCGCGTGGCGGAATATCTGGCACGTTACGGTGTGGATCGTGAGCGCTGGACGCCGCCAGCCATTACCGACCGGGTGCCGGAAGCGGAGTGGGGGCTGGATGGTTATCTGATCGCACCGCTGAAAAAGCTTGCCGAAGCGCAGAGCTGGAAGCTGATGGAGATTCGCTACGAGAATCCGGAAGCAATGAGTTATGTGGTGGCGGAGATCTACCGCGACTGGTATCTGGCGGCGGGAATCTTACCGGCCCGGCTGACGGTGGACAGTTTCCTGCTGATGGATCCGTGGTGTACGCAGCAGCAGCAGTCGATTCCGTTCTGGCTGAGCTTTAGCAGCGAATCCTCGGCATTAGCGCTGCAACGTTTCCTGGAAAAACAGCCGCCATTCCGTAACATCGATATGATGCTCTTTTCTCATGGTACCGACAGTATCGGGCTGGCGGAGATTGATCGCTGGCGGGCGCTGCTGTCCCATGCGCGTGACGAGGGAGTTTTAATTGGTGTGGATGAAGCCCGCTACCCGCGTGACTTCGCGACGTTTGCCCGCTTCGACTCGGCGCTGCGTGAACGGGCACCGCTGTTGCCACCGCCGCCTCCGCTTAATTCAGAGAAGGTGATGGCAGGTATTAAACGTTACGGTGCAAAACATGGCGTCACGCTGACGGCGCTGACGTAGCCGCCACGCCGTCCTGCGATTATTCGCCGTCGGTGATGGGCTGGCGCACCAGCAGCAGGTAGGCGAGTGCGCCAACCAGCGTGACGCAGGCACAGATCATCAGCGCCAGGCTGAACGATTTGGTGGTGTCGAGCACCCAGCCGGTGATCACTGGCGCGAACGAGGCGAAGATAAAGCTGGCAAAGTTCTGGATGCTGCCGACCGAAGCGGTCATGCGGGCGGTGACGTTAGCGTGGATCAATCCCCAGCACGAGGTCCCGGCGAAGTGGATACAGAACAGCGCCATGCCAATCAGCGTCACGGCGCTGGTGGTGTCGGTCGCGCGGGTCACCACGGCGGTGAATCCGGCTGACAGCAGCATCCCACTAACGATGCAGACTTTGCGGGTTTTTACGGCGTTAAAGCCACGACGCACCAGCGAGTCAACCACATAGCCATTCAGCAGCATTCCCGCTGCACCAAACAGGAACGGAATCGCCGCCAGCAGGCCAGTACTTTTCAGATCGAGATGATAGGTGGACTGCAGGTAGCCCGGCAGCCAGGCGATATAGAGCCACGCGGTGTAGTTGATGCCGCTGAAGCCAATCATCATGCCCCACATGGTGCGCTGCTTAAACAGGCCACGCCACTCTTTGAAGCTGATGGGCTCTTTCCGCGACGCCACGCTGCCCGCCTGCAGATAGTGGATCTCTTCGGCGCTCAGGGTGTTGTTATCCCGGTCGCGGTAAATCATATACCAGCCGATAGCGAGGAACATGCCGAGGATACCGATGGTGACAAACATGCCACGCCAGCCCATCACCAGCATCATCGCCGCCAGAATCGGCGGGGCCACCGACAGCCCAATCATTGAAGCGGCATTAAACATCCCCATTGGCATGCCGCGATCTTTAATGTTGAACCAGTCGTTGATCACTTTCACGCCGCACGGGTTCATCGGCGCTTCGCCAATACCCAGGCCAATGCGCACCAGGATGAACTGGGTAAAGTTATGCACCAGACCCGAGGCGGCCTGGAACAGCGACCAGATAAACATGCCGATGCCGAGCATAATGCGCGGCCCTTTACGATCCAGCAGCGCGCCACACGGCAACTGCGCCAGGCCATACGCCAGCGAAAAAGCAGAAAGCAGGAAGCCGATTTCGGTGGCGCTTAGCCCCATCTCATCGCGGATGGTCATGTTCGCGACCGACAGCGAGCTGCGATCCAGATAGTTGATGATGGCGGCGAACAGCAACAGCAGCATCGCCGTAATCTGCACTTTGCGGATACGCGGTGAACGCACCACATCGCTGCGCATTGGCACGAAATCCTGGCCTGGTGGCGTGTCGCCGGTCACGCTGTCGCGACCGGTTACTGAGGTCTTTTCCATTGCACTCTCCCGAAACTGGGTACTTATCGTTATGGTGAGAAGGGGTCTGCGCGCAGCGGCAAAAGGCCGCCGTGACGTTGCAGTCGAGACTAAGAGCAAAGGGTTAAGGATGTTGCAAAGATGTTTCTGAATCGTGCGGGAGCTAATGCTTTGTGGTTTTTAATCGGTTTTTAATTGTACTGACCGATTGAGCGCACCATTGAGGTTTTAGCGGTCGCCAGATGGTTATGTAATGCACAGAGCGCATCAATATCCTGACGGCCAATCAGCGCGGTCAGTATCGCCATATGCTCCTCCAGCGCGACAATGTTACGCTGCTTAAGATCGCTTTCATCCCACTGATAATGCGAGTGAAAGATGACTGAGATGATCTCCAGCGACTGATTAAAAAATGGATTATTGGCGGCGGATAAAATCAGCGAATGCATCTGACGGTCCAGCGCAGCAAAGTGGCGATAGTTGCTGGCGATGGTGTCGCGCATGGATCGGTGACGATCCAGCAGATCCCGCGCCTGCACCCAGCGCTCATCGCTGGCGGGCAGATTCAGGAAGCGGCTCAGGGCGTGGGTTTCCAGCATCTCGCGCAGTTCAAACAGCTTCTCGGCATAATCCTGAGTGAATTTTTTCATGCGCCACTGACCGCGTTTCACCGGCTCCAGCAGGTCATAGCGCATAAAGCGCAGCAGAAATTCGCGCACCACAACCGGACTGACTTTCACCTGCTGCGCCAGTTGCAGCTCGCTGAAGGTGTCGCCGGGCACCAGCTGCCGCTGATTGATCATATTAAAAAACATCTGCTCAAAGTGACTGGCCTGCTGCTCAATCGGCGGCGTTAAGGCGCTAAAACTGTCCTCATCGCGGGGATCACGCACGATAACGTAGGTTTGATCCACTTTATCCAGCACGCCGCACTGATGCAGATAGTGCAGGGTATGTCGCACCGTGGTCCGGCTGATATTGAACATCTCCGCCAGCGCCGCCTGCGGTGGCAGGGGCGAACGAATATGTCGCTGAGCGATACTCTCCAGCATCTGGTTGATGACGTTCTGGCGCAAATTCTGGCTGCGGCTCATCTGACTCTCCGGTTTTTAATGCATTAAAAACCATTCAAAGCCCAAAAAAATCGCCGTGCTTCACACTTCCCGTAAACGAACGCTGCGCATCAGGCAGGATTCGCCGTAACTGCCTGCAGGACAACCGGAGAATCACCATGACAACAATGAAAGCACTGGTCATCGCTGAACCACGTAAGATGGTCTGGGCCACCCGCGACACCCCCACGCCTGCCGCTGGCGAGGCGCTGATTAAAATTCTCACCGCCGGAATCTGCGGCACGGATATCCACGCCTGGTCCGGCAATCAGCCGTTCTTCAGCTATCCACGGGTGCTGGGCCATGAAATCTGTGCGGAAGTGGTGGCGCTGGGTAGTGGCGCCGAGGGCTTTCAGGCAGGCCAGCGGGTGGCGTTAATGCCCTACATCTCCTGTCTGCGCTGCGACGCCTGCCAGAGTGGCAAGACCAACTGCTGTGAACAGATCTCGGTGATAGGCGTGCATCAGGATGGCGGTTTCTGCGACTACTTAAGCGTGCCGGTCAGCACGTTGCTGGCGGTGGATGAGGTGGCCCCGGAAGCGGCCGCGCTGATTGAGCCCTTTGCCATCAGCGCCCATGCGGTGCGTCGTGCAGGCATTGTGGCGGATGAGCAGGTTCTGGTGGTGGGTGCCGGACCGATTGGGCTGGGTGTCGCCGCCATTGCCGCCGCCAGTGGCGCGCAGGTCGTGGTGGCGGACACCAGCGAATTCCGTCGCCAGCATGTCGCTGATCAGCTGGGTCTGGCGGCACTGAATCCGGCGGATGAGGCGTTTTACAGCGCGCTACGGGATCAGTTTGGTGGTCGTCTGGCGCTGAAAGTGATCGACGCCACCGGCAGCCCGGCGGCGATGAACAATGCGGTTAACCTGATGCGGCACGGCGGCACAATCGTCTATGTCGGCCTGCACAAAGGCGATCTGGTTATCCCTGACAGTGAATTTCACAAAAAAGAGACCACGCTGATGGGCAGCCGCAATGCCACCCGCGAAGATTTTGATCGGGTAAGTGCACTGATGGCCAGCGGCCAGCTGCGTGCTGAAATGATGCTGAATCATCACCTGGCTTTCTCCACGCTGGATGAAACCTTTGAGTCGCAAGTCATCAATAATCGCGAACTGATCAAAGGCGTGATTCATTTCGACCGCTAACGCGGCGTTTCAGGGCGCGGTGAGGGTCTCAAAGAAGTGCGCCCGCACCGCGTCGGCATCCACGCCGAGCGCGATACGCTGGGAGGGCAGACCGGCAAAGGGATCATCGCGCGACGCCAGTGGACTCAGCTTACGCACAGTCTGACCGCAGGCGATGCCTTCGGTGATGACCCGCAGCGGACTTTCAGTGAGGGTAAAGGCCTGCGGCAGTGTCAGCCACGCCACTGCCAGGGTATCGTGCAGCGCCATACCGGCAAACCCCTCTTTTGCCAAGCTGTAAGCCAGATAAGGACGACAGATAGCGCTCAAAACCGGCTGGTTCAGACGCTGAACCTCATCACTGCTGATCAGTACCTTGTGCGTGACATCCAGCGGGATGACCACCACGTTCAGCGCCGAGGCGAGCACCTGATCGGCGGCATGCGGGTCTTTCCAGATATTAAATTCGCTGAAGGGTGTCACGTTGCCGCTGTGACCATCGGTGCCAAACGCGCCGCCCATGATCACCAGCTCTTTCACCAGCGGAATAATATCCGGCGCCTGATTAATGGCTGTGGCGATGTTGGTCAGCGGGCCAATCGCCACCAGGGTGATCTGATGCGGCTGCGCCCGCACGCTGTCGATAATAAACTGCACCGCGCCTGGCGCCTCATCGCTGCAGGCGTTATCAAACGCATCGCCCAGCCCATCTTCACCGTGCAGCCTGGCGGGCGCAGAGGGTGCCAGCGCCAGCGGCCGTGAACAGCCGCGATAGACCTCCGCATTAATCGCCATTTTGTCGCAGAACAGCCGGGCATTTTTCACCGCCTGACCCACCGCCACGTTGCCAGACACCGTGGTAATTCCCAGCAGATGCTGTGTCCGCGCCGCATAAGCCAGCGCAAAGGCATCATCCACGCCGATATCAGTATCAAAAATCAGGGTACGCATAGGCTCTCCGCAACAGGCTGTAAACGCTCAGCATTACCCCGCCAGCGGGCAGGGCGTCAAGCGATTCATCCGCCATGCGCACACGCTTGCCAGCCTGAAACGGGCGTCGTATTATCACCGGCTCAAGGTGATGGCGTGCCACCTTTCCCAACCGCCGGTGGGCTTAACACCGGCTGATGACGCCTGACACTCAATCCTTTCGCGGGAGCTGAGGCGTCAGGCGCAGTTTATCTCTGCCTTTCCCTCCTCAGCCCGGCATTACTCTGTCATCAGGAGCAACACATGTTTAAACCGTTACTGGCTGTGATGATCGGCGGCTCTGCCGGCTGTGTACTGCGCTGGCTGTTCGCGATGCGTTTTAATGCGCTCTTTCCCAATCTGCCGCCGGGCACGCTGCTGGTGAATCTGATCGGCGGGCTGGTGATCGGCGGGGCGATGGCCTGGTTTGTCCGCCATCCCGACGTGGACCCGATCTGGAAACTGCTGATCGTCACCGGACTTTGCGGCGGCCTGACAACATTCTCCTCGTTTACCGCGGAATTAATGGGGCTGCTTCAGACCGGAAAATATATGTGGGCGATGGCCAGCGCGCTGGTGCATGTGATCGGCTCACTGCTGATGGCGTTTGCGGGTTTTGCGCTGGTCACGCTACTGGGCTAATCGGCGCTTGTCTTAACGCTTAAGAGGTAGATACTGTTTCAGGTTTTACGCCCGCATGGCTATTGCGGGCGTAACGCTGAACGTCACCGATTATTCCGGACGATTAAGGAGCCGAGCCATGCGAACCAATCCTACCTTCCTTAACCTGGTGTTGTTAAACGGTGAACCCGACCAGAAACTGCAGGCGGCGCGCGACGCCGGTTTTGATCAGGTCGAGATCTGGCGCGAGGATGTTGACGCGTACGAGGGCGGTGCAGCAGCACTGGCTGAGATCAGCGCACTGAAGGGGCCTGGCTTTACTAATCTGCAGGTGTTGCGCGATTTTACCGGCGCACCTGGTGCGCTACGGTGCCAGAAGCGCGAAGAGCTGCGCCAGTTTATACAGATTGCCCGGACGCTGGGCTGCGACACAATTCAGGCACCGGCCAGCACCCGTGAAGATTGCTGCGCCGACCAGATTGATGATGACCTGCGCTGGATGGCCTCTGAAGCTGCACGCTACAACATGCGCATTATGTATGAGCCGATGGCCTGGTGCAGCGTGGACAATACGCTGCCGCTGGCGTGGCAGCGATTGCAGCGGCTCGATCAGCCCAATATCGGGCTGGTGGTTGATCTTTTCCATATCTGCGCACTGGGCGGTGACGCCTCGCAGCTGGACGGCATTCCTGCCGACCGTATTTATGAAGTGCAGTTGTGTGATATGGCCGCGGTTCCCGCGCAGGATAAGCAGAGCCTGATGGCGATGGCAAAACACCATCGTCAGTTGCCCGGCGATGGCATTATTGATGTTGAACGCTTCGTCGATAAGCTGAAAAGTGCGGGCTATCAGGGGCCGGTGGGCATCGAAGTCTTTAATGATACGCTGAAACGCCTGCCGCCCGACGTCGCAGCACGTCATGCCTGGCAGGCGTTAAACCGCTACTGGGGTTAATCCTGTAAACACTGGCCGATAAATCCGGCGGCGTGCAGGGCACCCTGAGCGGAAATAGTGTGGCCGGTGGCGGGTTCAAAGCGCGCGTCGACCGGCACCAGTGCGGCCCGGAGTCGTGCTGCGGCAGATTCGCTCTCCTGCCACGGGATCACTTCATCGGCCTGACCGTGAATCAGCAGCGCGGGCACATGAGCCTGCGGGGTTAATTCACCGTCAACCGCCAGACGCCCGGAAAAGGCGACCACGCCAGCCAGCGGATAACGGCCTGACGCCAGGGCATCCAGTGCCATGATCGATCCCTGCGAGAAGCCGACCAGTACCACATCCTGCCAGCGTTCCGCGAAGCCGTGCTGCGCGATAATCTCGCTAAGGGTTGCATCAAATGCCGCCCGTGCTGCCCGAACACGGGCAGGCCTGTTCTCAGGTGTGATGTCCGCCAGGCTGAACCACTGCCAGCCAAAACCACCGGGAAAACGTTCAGGCGCATTGGGAGAGGCAAAAATCACATCCGGCAACAGCGTCGCCCAGTGACGGCCAATTGGTGCCAGATCGTCGCCGTTACTGCCCACGCCATGCAGAAAAATTACCAGTGCTTTTGCCATCATTGCTCCTTTAGCTTATGCCCTTACAAATTGTATTCACTCATATCCGGGCCAGCCGGAACAATCCCGTTCGGATTCAGCGCCTTGATCGAGTAATAACCCTGTTTGATGTGATCGATACTGACCGTTTCACGTACCCCGGAGACCGATAACATGCTCTTAAGATAGCGATTCAGCAGCGTATAGTCGCGTATCCGGCGCAGGTTGCATTTGAACAGGCCATGGTAGGCGGCGTCAAAGCGAATCAGCGTCACGAACAGGCGAATATCGGATTCAGTCAGCCGTTCCCCCAGCAGGAAGGTGCGACCATCGCTGAGCAGGGCTTCCAGTTCATCGAGCTGGCTAAAGACGTCATTAAATGCCTGCTGATAGCTGAGGGCGGTGGTGGCGAAGCCAGCACGATAAACACCGTTATTCAGACGCGGATAGAGACTCTCATTCAGCGCGTCAATCTCCTGGCGCAGCGCGGCGGGATAGAGATCGATGCGGTTATCGGCCAGATCGCCAAAGCCGCTGTTAAACATGCGCACAATGTCAGCGGACTCATTATTGACGATGGTGCCGGTTTTCTTGTCCCACAGCACCGGCACGGTGGCGCGACCGGTATAATCGGGCGCGACACGGGTATAGATTTCATGCAGGTATTGCGCGTTATTCAGCGGGTCCTGCTGTGCGCCGGGAAACGTGCCGAAGCGCCAGCCCTGAGCCTCGAGCTGCGGCTCAACCACCGTGACACTAATCAGCGACTCCAGTCCTTTAAGTTTGCGGGCCATCAGTGCACGTGACGCCCACGGGCAGATCAGCGCCACATAGAGGTGGTAACGATCCGGTTCGGCGGCGAATTCAGTCGAGCCATCGCTACTGATAAAGTGCCGGAAACCGGATGTCTGGCGAACAAATCCGCCCTGTTTATCGGTAGCCTGCACCGGATGCCAGTCACTACTCCATTTGCCTTCTACTAACATCGCGCAACTCCTCTGTGGTGAGAGAAGCAGCTTAACTGATGACTAAACGACTGATAATCGGGTCTGTAAGACAATGATTTCTTCCAATATGGAAGAAATCACGCCGGTGGAGCGTGCGTGAAATGCGTCACCAGGAAGTCGATGAGCAGGCGTGCCCGATGTGGCAGATGACGGGCGGGCGGATAAACCGCAAACAAGCCTAGCGGTGGCGTCTCAAAGTTTTCCAGCAGCCGGACAATCTCCCCACGTTGCAGCGCCGGGGCCACAATAAAACCGGGCAAACGCGCAATGCCCAGACCGGCGATGGCGGCCTGCAGACAGGCTTCAGTATTGGCGAAGCGCAAACGTCCACGCACCGGCACGGTCACAATTTCACTGCTGCCGTCCCCGCTGGTAAACGGCCAGTGCCAGGGATCGCGAAAATTGGTGTCGATAATGCACTGATGCTGTGCCATGTCACGCCAGTGCTGCGGCGTGCCGAACTGCTCCAGATAGACCGGTGATGCGGCGATACGCACATGTACTTCGCTCAGCTTGCGCGCCACCAGGCTGCTGTCGCTGAGCGTGCCGATGCGGATCGCCATATCAAAACCCTCATCGACGATGTTCACGGCCCGGTCTGAAAAGCTGATATCCAGCTCAATCAACGGATAGCGCCGGGCAAACGTCACCAGCACCTGAGACAATACCGCCGTGCCAAAGGAGCCGGGTGCGCTGATTTTCAGCCTGCCGGTGGGCGTCGTCGCACTTTCACGCACGCTGGCATCCAGCGCCTCAAAGGCATCGAGCAGATTCTTCACCCGCTCATAATAGCTGCGTCCGACATCGGTGGGCGACAGCGCGCGCGTGCTGCGCTTAAACAGCTGCACGCCGAGCTGCTGCTCCAGCTTTGAAACCAGTTTTGATGCCTGACTGCTGCTGGTGCCGAGACGCAACGCCGCGGCAGAAAAGCTGCCGGTTTCCAGCACCGTGACAAACATCCGGTCACAATCGAGTCGATCCATGGCGAAGTCCTGAGGAGGTAAAGTCGCAGTATAGGGGCTGTGGCCAGGCGATGCAGCCTTCACTTTGCGTGCCTTAACCCTTTCGCTGGCGCGGAAAACCTGCTTGACTGATTCTCTGCCCGACGTTCACTGGAGTATTTCATGTCGCTGATTCACCTGACGTCACTGGCGGAGATTCCGGCCGCCGAGTGGGATGCGCTGTTGCCTGATGACCAGCCATTTTTGCGCCACGCCTTTCTGCTGACGCTGGAAGAGAGTGGCAGCGTACGGTTTGAGGCGGGCTGGCAGCCTGACCATCTGCTGTGGCGGGAAGAGGGCGTGACCCGCGCCGCGCTGCCGGGCTACCGCAAACGCCATTCACAGGGCGAATATGTCTTTGATCACGCCTGGGCGGATGCCAGCCAGCGCGCCGGCATCCGCTACTACCCGAAATGGCTGGGCGCGATACCCTTCAGCCCGGTCACCGGTGCACGCCTGCTGGGAGAAGCCTCTGCCGCGTCTCAGCTGGTTTCAGCCCTGCCGGAAAGCCTGTTGCAGCAAGGCTTAAGCGGCGCGCACATCAACTTTACCGATGCGCAGGCTAACGCGCTGCTGGCCGATCAGCCCGACTGGCTCTTACGGCTCGGTTGTCAGTATCACTGGCATAACCGTGGCTACCGCGATTTTCAGGATTTCCTGGACACGCTGATGTCGCGCAAGCGCAAACAGCTGCGTAAAGAGCGTGAACAGGTGGCGCAGAGCGGTTTTGTGTTTGACCGCTATCGCGGTGATGAGCTGCGCGAAGATCAGTGGGATTTTGTCTATACCTGTTACGCCAACACTTATGCGGTGCGCGGTCAGCGGCCCTATCTCACGCGCGACTTCTTCAGTCTGCTGGCGGAACGAATGCCGCAGAATATTGTGGTGGTGATCGCCCGCTTACAGCAGCAACCGGCGGCAATGGCTTTTTATCTGCGGGACAGCCACTCGCTCTATGGCCGCTACTGGGGCTGTCTGGCGGAGTTTGACCGGCTGCACTTCGAAACCTGTTTCTATCAGGGAATGGATTTAGCCCTGGATGAAGGGCTGACGCGCTTTGATGCAGGTGCGCAGGGCGAGCACAAGCTGGTGCGCGGCTTTGAGCCGCAGATTACCCACTCCTGGCACTATCTGCTGCATCCCGGCCTGCGCGATGCCGTGGCCGATTTTCTGGTGCAGGAGCGGGAAGGCGTGCGCGGCTGGGCGGAAGAAGCACGCGACGCCTTACCCTATCGACGCGGCGATTAATCGATGCCGACAAAGCCACCGGTCTGATGCTGCCACAGACGGGCATACAGACCGTTCTGCGCCAGCAGCTCGTGATGGCTGCCCATCTCAGCAATACCGCCTTTATCCAGCACCACCAGTCGATCCATCTTCGCGATGGTCGACAGGCGGTGTGCAATCGCAATAACGGTTTTACCCTCCATCAGTGACTCCAGGCTCTCCTGAATCGCCGCTTCCACTTCGGAGTCCAGCGCCGAGGTGGCCTCATCCATGATCAGCACCGGCGCATCTTTCAGTAGCACGCGGGCAATCGCCACACGCTGACGCTGACCACCCGACAGTTTCACGCCGCGCTCCCCCACGTGTGCATCCAGCCCGGTGCGGCCCAGTGAATCGGAGAGCAGCGGAATAAACTCATCGGCGCGGGCGCGGTGAATCGCAAGCTGTAATTCCTCCTCGCTGGCGTCAGGGCGACCATAGAGCAGGTTTTCCCGAATCGAACGGTGCAGCAGCGAGGTGTCCTGCGTAATCATGCCAATCTGGCTACGGAGGCTCTCCTGCGTCACCGCGGCGATATCCTGATCGTCGATCACAATCCGTCCACCGTTCAGGTCATAAAGACGCAGCAGCAGGTTCACTAACGTCGATTTACCGGCCCCCGAAGGACCAATCAGACCAATCTTCTCGCCCGGTTTAATGTCGAGATTAAAGCCGTTAATCACCTGACGGCCACCGCCATAGTCAAAGCGCACATCCTCGAATCGGATGTTGCCGCGCGTCACCTTAAGCTGTTTAGCCTGCGGCGCATCCTGCACGCTCAGCGGCTGCGCAATGGTTTTCAGGCCATCCTGAACCGTACCGATATTTTCGAAGATGCCATTGACGACCCACATGATCCAGCCAGACATATTGACCAGGCGGATGACCAGACCGGTCGACAGCGCAATGGCGCCGACGCTGATCAGCGACTGGCTCCACAACCACAGCGCCAGCGCGGATGTTGAGACAATCAGCAGGCCGTTCAGTGCTGACAGCGTCAGATCCATGCTGGTGACCATGCGGCCAGCGTGCTGAGTTTTTTCCGTCTGCTCCTGCATCGCCTCACGCGCATACTTACGCTCCAGATCGCTGTGGGCAAACAGCTTGATGGTGGCAATATTGGTATAGCCATCAACAATGGTGCCCATCAGCTTCGAACGCGATTCTGAAGAGACCACCGAACGGGCTTTGACGCGCGGCACAAAGAAACGCAGCGAGGCGCTGTAAGCGACCATCCATATAATCAGTGGGATCATCAGCCGCCAGTCGGCATCGGCAAACAACACCAAGGACGTCACGGCGTAGATCAGTACGTGCCAGATAGCGTCGACCAGCTGCACCGCGGAATCACGCAGTGAACTGCCGGTCAGCATGATGCGCTGGGCGATACGACCTGCAAAATCGTTCTGGAAGAAGTTAAGGCTCTGGCGCAGCACATAGTTGTGATTCTGCCAGCGGATCAGGTTGGTCATACCCGGGCTGATGCTCTGGTGAACCAGCATGTCGTGCAGGGCGATAAAAATCGGCCGCAGAATCAGCGCCACTGCCCCCATCCACAGGAGTATCGGCCAGTTATCCTGAAACAGGCTGGCGGGTGTGGAGTGGTTCACCATATCGATAATGCGGCTCAGATAGCTGAACAGCGACACTTCGATCAGCGCTGACGCCAGCCCCACCACCAGCAGTGCTGCGAAACTGGGCCAGACCTGGCGCAGGTAGTAGAGGTAAAACGACCAGACCGTTGAGGGCGGCGAATCGGTGGGTGCGTCATGAAATATATTGATAAAACGCTCAAAACGACGATACAACATAGCGATACTCTTTCCGTCCGGTAAAGAGCTACAGCTTAGTGCATGAACCCCGTTCGGCTAAAAGGAGAAAATATGGAAATCATTATTCGGGCACGGGAACCGCAGGATGCTGCCGCCTATCAGCGCCTCTACAGTCATCCCGATGTCTATCCCTGGACACTGCAACTGCCATTTCCCAGCGTTGCGACCTGGGAGAAAAAAATTGCCCGAATGGACGCCGAGGGGTTTATCGCCTTTGTGGCAGAAATTGATGGTGAGCTGGTCGGTGAGCTGACGCTGTTTGTCGATAACAAGCCGCGCACCCGCCACTGCATCAGTTTTGGACTGGGAGTCCATCCCGATTTCGGCGGTCGCGGGGTCGGTGAGCGGCTGATCCGCACCGCAATGGACTACTCCCGCAACTGGCTGGGCATTACACGTATGGAGCTGGAGGTGTTTCACGACAACGAACGGGCGCTGCGGCTCTATGAGCGGCTGGGCTTTGAGCGGGAAGGGGTGATGCGGCAGGCGGCACTCCGCGACGGTCAGCTCCGCGACGTGGTGATGATGGCGAAGCTGCTGCACGAGCAGTGATAACCGGAGCGGCATCGCTGCCGCTCCATGTTGCATTACGGATTTTTATTGCTGTAGTGCTGCATATTCTGCTTCGTTACCAGCTCAAACGGGATCCACTGGTGAGAATCTACCTTCTGGCCTTTGATCATCTGCTGCGCCACATCAACCGATTTTTTGCCCTGACCCACGGCATCCTGGAACACGGTTACGGCCAGTTTACCGCTGGCCAGCGCTTTCAGGCCATCCGGCGTGGCATCAATCCCGCCCACCAGAATGGTTTTCTTCGGCTTCGCCTGAGCAATGGCCATCGTGGCGCCAATTGCCATTTCGTCGTTGTTCGCGGCGACAATATCGATATCCTCACCGTTCGACAGCCAGTTGAGCATTAAATCCATCCCCTCATTGCGCGCATAGTTAGCGGTCTGCTTCAGCACCACTTTCATATTGGGATACTTCGCCACCACCTGCTCCACATCTTTGGTGCGCTGCAGCGCGCCCGCATCGCTGAGGTTGCCGATCATGATGGCAACGTTGCCACGGTAACCGGCCTGCTTTGCCAGCGCTTCCATCTGCAACGTGCCTGACTCGCGTTCGTCAGAGCCAACAAACACCACGCCTGGCGGCAGGGTTTTATCGCCCGGTGAGCGGTTAACATAGACCAGTGGAATATGAGCCTGCTGCGCCAGTTTTGTCAGGGCTGGCGTGCTGGCAGAGTCCACCGGGTCGACAATAATCGCATCCACCCCGGCGCTGATAAAGCTCTGCACCTGGTCGGTCTGACGCCCTACGTCGCCACGTGCATCTTCGAACTGCGCATCCAGCTGGCGCACTTTAGCCTCTTTCTCAATCGACTGGCGGATGATGGTCAGGAAGTTCTGGTCGAAATAGGCCATTGAGACACCTATCTTCTCAGCCAGCGCCGGTGTTGAAAGAGAGAGCAGACAGAGTATTGCCCATGTATGTTTTTTCATTAGAGGCTCCCGAGGTTACCGGATAGAATGGAATTTTCATTTATTATAAAAATGGAAAAGCAGGATCATTTGCAGATTAGAAACTGCCATCAGGTTTGACAACCGGTCCTTTTCACTCTTGCTAGCGCCGCCACATTTTGCCGTGAAATCGCCTCGTCATAGCGATCAGCGCGGGGGAAATCCCCGACCTGGTGCACACTCTGCAGTAGTGAGCCGCAGCTTTTCGCGCTTTTGTGCAGTGCCGCACGGGCGGTTGTGAGGATTGTCAGAAAACCGTTCAATCGGGCCAGACGATCCTGACATCTGCACAGTGACCCATCGTTAGCCTCCTATCTATATTTCCAGAAGCGGGAATTCTCAGCGTTATTCCTGAAAAAAACCTCGTGGCGCAACCTGCCGCTTTTTAAGGAATTCAGCTCATGCCTAAAGAACAAACGCCTCAACGGACGACCCATGTCCGCATCGGGATCCTCTGCCTGATCCTGTTTCTGTCGGTTGTGGCTTACGCCGACCGTTCGATCCTCTCGATCTCCGGGTCGGCAATCAAAGAGGAGTTCGGTCTGTCAGCGATCCAGCTGGGATTGATCCTCTCTGCTTTCAGCTGGGCCTATGTCATCGGTCAGATTCCTGGCGGACTGTTGCTTGACCGCTTCGGGGCCAAAAAAGTGTATGGCGCTACACTGGCGCTCTGGTCAGTTTCAACGCTGGCGATGGGATTTGTGGGCGAGTTCTCCAGCGGCATGACCGGCGCGCTGATGCTGATGTTTGGACTGCGCTTTATGCTGGGACTCATAGAGGCACCCAGCTTTCCCGCTAATGCACGTGTGGTCATTATGTGGTTTCCGGGCGCAGAGCGGGGACGGGCATCATCGCTGTTCAGCTCGGCGCAATATTTTGCTGTCGCTATCTTCTCGCCGCTTTCAGGCTGGCTGGTCTCGCGCTTTGGCTGGGAATGGCCATTCTTTGTGCTGGGCGGCATCGGTCTGGTGGCGGTCCTGGTCTGGGCGGCCTGGATGCGCGAGCCACGTAACCACCCCGGCGTATCGGAAAGTGAATTGCGCCACATTGTCGACGGTGGCGCGCTGGTGGATATCGATGCGGCGCAGACGCTGAAAGCACGACCACCGGTCAGCAAAGCGATGTTCAGAAAGCTGCTCACCAATCGCATGCTCTGGTGCGCCTATCTCGGTCAGTACTGCATCATTGCGCTCAGCTACTTCTTTATTACCTGGTTTCCAATCTATCTGGTGCAGGCGCGCGGCATGAACATCATGGAAGCGGGATTCGCCACTATTGCGCCAGCGCTGTTCGGTTTTCTGGGCGGCATCATTGGCGGTTACCTGTCAGACAAGTTAATCGCCCGAGGCTGGAGCGTCTCCTGGGCGCGTAAAACGCCCTATATCGTCGGCATGCTGATGGCGTCCAGCCTGGTGCTGGCGGCGATTATTCCCGGTAACGGCGGCATCATCGCAATTATGTCCTTCGCCTTCTTTGGTAAAGGCATCGCGGCTGGCGCAGGCACCTGGACGGTGATCAGTGATACCGCACCCAAAGAGGCGGTGGGTCTGGCGGGGTCCATTTTTAACGGCATCGGCAATATTGCCGGTTTCACCACGCCGCTGCTGTTCGGCATCATCGTTGGGCTGACCGGTAGCTACAGCATTGGACTGGCGTTTGTGGCGGCACACTGCGTAGTCGCGGCGCTGCTGTTCCTGCTGGTGATGGGGCCGATTGAACGTGTCGGCGAAGAGACCGGACGCCCGGCATCATTTAACAATCAGGAGAAAGAAGATGGCATTAAAGCAATGTAAAGTGCTGATCAAAGGGAAATTTCTGCCACCGCAGCTGATTGAGAATATCGAAAAAACGTTTACTGTGTTTCGGTTGGGCTGGCGGGATCTAAAGAAAGGCCCTTAGTTGGGCCATTAACTGTTAAGGTAAAAGCAGTCCAAAGATAGCAAATAAGATATAGCATGCGGTAGCGGCAAACCAAAAAAAAGAATAAATCTTCATCCAGGGAGATATCTTCTGTTTATTCTTTTCAAAGAAATCATAGCCAGGATCATTGATGGCAAGGTAGCTTATTTTCTGCCTGCGACTTAATTTTATGAAAAACCGTAAAACCGGAAAAACTCCGAAGAAGCCAGTCGTATAATAAAAGGAGCAGGGGCCGGGGAAATTATATTTCTCTCTGTAAGAAGAGACCAGGTTATAATAATCCTGTCGTTTAATTAAATATATTATAAGCGACAGAATCAGAAGGCCGCATCCCAGCCCACCAAAAAATAATGAAGTACCAGCCAGCAATTTATTAGTTATCATAATATTCTGCAACTTTATTAATTATAGTTTCGACGCCTGAACTACCTGCAACACCACCGGCGACCGACCCTACAACTGCACATGCAACACCACCAGCGCCCGCTGTTGCTATTCCAATAGCCGCACAGCCAGCTAACGCGGCAGAGCTGCCCCAAACACCACCCAACATCCCTCCACCTGTAGTGAGAGCAAACTTTGAGTAGTCTTTAACGGCAATCTTCCCACATTCATCCTCGCGCCCTTTGCTGCATGCATCAACCACATCATTAGTCGTGCCTGCAAAAGCGAATCCAATCCCGATGAGTCCGCCAGTCTTTAAAAAACGCGCAGCTCTGGCTGCATTACCGACATAGTATGAATACCCTGGAATGCCACCTATTCCAACAGTAGACCATTCATGCACTATCGAGCGGCTGGAGAGATTTAATGCGCGCTTCATATTGTCATACTGCTGGAATTTTACAGTATACCGTGCAAGGGATTTTAACAGCGGCTTATTGACCAGCTCTTTAAGCTGCTGTAGTAGCTGATTGCGTTCAACAAAGAACTGCTGGCCTATCAGAGAACCCTGCGTGCGGAACTGATTCTGGTAGCTGACTTCGATTTTTTTCAGAGTTTGTTCAATAGCATTAAAATATTTTTCACCCGCATCTCCTAGAGTGCTAAAAATCTTGTCTCCAGCACCTGTCAGTGCGGCAATCGTTCCATAATGTTTTTGCATAAAACTGGCGTCATCGTCGTTCACACCAATCAATGCCGCATTAGTTTTATTCTTAGCCTGACGGAGCGTTGTTAGCATCTGCATTGTAAGCTGAGGGGATGTATCGGAGTCAGCCACAATCAGGATTTGCCCTGGCTTAAGATACGGCGTATCTGCATTAAGTTTCATAAACAGGCTGGTAGCGGGTGAACGTGTATCTCTGAACAGTTCCCGCGCCTGATATTCAAGTGTTCCGGGACGTTCCACTACACAATATCCGGGGGCTAAGTTCTTCGCCATGCATCCATTCTCCGTCATTTAAAACAGGGTTATTATCCTATTATTAGTACCATTGGTAAGCAAAAAATATGCGTCATAAATATAAATAATTCTATTGAGTTACGCAAAAACTACTGTTTAGGGTTACGAGTGGTTTCGTCACACTGACTGAGAATGTTCGAATCTTTGCTCTTGCACTCAAGACGATCCATCAAGTCATAAATAATCCGTTTAACGATCTGGCTGTTAAGGGAAAATCCATAATCTTCCATGGATGATTATGGATTTGTTGTCCCGCTCAGTCTGGACCTGAACACCGATTTATCGTTCTGTCTGAAGAGTTCGCCTCTCCTCTGATCCCTCTCCCGACCCCACGCTTCGCACAAAACAGCCTGAAGAAAATCAGCCCGGCTGCCGATATCACCTTATCCCAACCGTTAATGTTAAGGAGTGATAGCGTGATTAAGCTGATTACCATTGATGAGTTGCGCCCGGGGATGTTTATCCACAAGCTGGAAGTCTGGTGGATAAAAGACCAGCGCATTCATAATCAGATGCTGATCACCGATCCACGACAAATTGCCACGCTACGCAGCGAAGGGATCCGCCAGCTCTGGATCGACCTCGATCGATCGGTTCAGACGCCGATCGCCACCACGGTCGCAAAAAGAACCATTGGCCGCACTCCGTTTTTTCAGGAAATGGATCAGGCGCAGCAGATCTTTCAGCAGGGCAAGCCGAAAGTGCGGGCGATGTTCAACGAAGCGCGGCTGGGTAACGGCCTGAAGCTCGATTATATGATGGACCTGGTGGATGAAATCGCAGGATCGATCACGCGTGAACCCTCCGCCATGCTGAGCGTGGCGCGGCTGAAAAATCATGATGACTACACCTATCTGCACTCTATGGCGGTCTGCGGGCTGATGATTGCGCTGGGTAAAAAACTTGGGCTGGATGAGCAGCAGCTGCGCCGGGTGGGCATGGGCGGTTTACTGCATGATGTCGGCAAAGCGGCTGTGCCACTGGCGATCCTGAACAAAGCGGGCAAGCTGACTGAAGAGGAGTTCAGGGTGATGCGTGAGCATCCGGTGGTCGGCACGCAGATGCTGATAGAGGCCAACGCTGACGACGATCTGCTCGATATCGCTCTTCATCATCATGAAAAATATGATGGCAGCGGCTATCCGCACCGCCTGAAAGGCGAGGCGATTTCGTTCTACGCCCGCATGGCGGCGGTGTGTGATGTCTATGATGCCGTCACCTCGACCCGCTCCTATCGTAACGGCTGGACGCCAGCAGAGGCGATGCATCAGATGCTGAGCTGGCGCGGGCATTTCGACCCTGCATTACTGCACACCTTCGTCAGAACCATTGGTATCTATCCGGTGGGATCGCTGGTGCGTCTTGCCTCTGGCCGGGTGGCGTTAGTGGTGAAAGCGGGTGAGAAATCGCTGATGCGTCCCTGTGTGCACGTTTTCTGGTCGCTGCACGCTCAGCGTGAAGTGAAACCGGAAGAGCTCGACCTCGGCGACAGCTTCTGCACCGACAGCATTGTAGGTGCAGAAGACAGCAAGCTGTGGGGTAACGTCGATCTTAATCGTATCTGGGCGCTGGAAGTCGCCTGATTTTTCGCCATTTTTACACTATTTTTACGCCCGCCCGCTGCATTTTAACCCCGTCTTTATACGCCTCCGCGCAAGCTAAGCCATAAATCCAATCCTCTGGAGGTTCCTGTGAGCGTGGGCGTAATAACCGGCATTGTGCTGGTGGTGTTGTTACTGGGCTATCTGATCTATGCCCTGTTAAATGCGGAGGCCTTCTGATGGCGGCCAATGCTTTTTTACTCATCGCATTTTATCTGGTGCTGCTGATGGTACTGGCGCAGCCGCTCGGACGGGGTCTGGCCTCGTTAGTAGCGGACAAGCCGGTGTTTGCCCGCCTGGAAACGCCACTGTGGCGACTGCTGGGCGCGCAGGCGTCGGACATGCGCTGGCCGCACTACCTGCTGGCGATTCTGCTGTTCAACGCGCTGGGTTTCGTGGTGCTGCTGGCTATGCTGCTGCTGCAGGGCTCGCTGCCGCTGAATCCTCAGCAGCTGCCAGGCCTGAGCTGGCATCTGGCGCTGAACACTGCTGTGAGCTTCGTGACTAACACCAACTGGCAGTCTTACAGTGGCGAGAGCACCCTGAGCTATTTCAGTCAGATGGTGGGCCTGACGGTGCAGAACTTCCTCTCTGCCGCGACCGGTATCGCCGTGGCCTTTGCGCTGATCCGTGGCTTCGCCAATCGCAGCTCTGCGACCCTGGGTAACGCCTGGCGAGACCTGACCCGCATCACGCTCTACGTCTTACTACCGATCAGCCTGCTGATGGCGCTGTTTTTTGTCAGTCAGGGCAGCATCCAGAACTTCTCGCCTTATCACAGCTTCTCCACGCTGGAAGGCGTGCAGCAGACGCTGTCGATGGGACCGGTGGCGTCGCAGGAAGCGATCAAAATGCTGGGTACCAATGGTGGCGGCTTCTTTAACGCCAACTCCGCCCATCCGTTTGAGAACCCGACGGTGCTGACGAATCTGGTGCAGATGCTGAGCATCTTCCTGATCCCGGCAGCGCTCTGCTTCGCGTTTGGCGAAAGCGTGCGTGACCGTCGTCAGGGCCACATGCTGCTGTGGGCGATGACGCTGATGTTTGTGGCGGCGGCCGCCGTCGTGATGTGGGCCGAACTGCAGGGCAACCCGCACTTCCTCCAGCTGGGAGCCGACAGCGCCGTCAATATGGAAGGCAAAGAGACGCGCTTTGGCATCCTTAACAGCAGCCTGTTCGCGGTCATCACCACCTCTGCCTCCTGCGGTGCGGTGAATGCCATGCATGACTCCTTTACCGCGCTGGGCGGCATGGTGCCGATGTGGCTGATGCAGCTGGGCGAGGTGGTATTTGGCGGTGTTGGCGCCGGCCTCTACGGCATGCTGCTGTTTGTACTGCTGGCGGTCTTTATTGCCGGACTGATGATTGGCCGTACCCCGGAGTTCCTGGGTAAAAAAGTCGATGTGTGGGAAATGAAAATGACCGCACTGGCGATTCTGGTTACCCCGGCGCTGGTGCTGATTGGCACCGCACTGGCGATGATGACCGACGCCGGGCGCAGCGCGATGGCAAACCCGGGCATTCACGGCTTCAGTGAAGTGCTCTACGCGGTCTCCTCGGCTTCCAATAACAACGGCAGTGCCTTTGCCGGACTGAGTGCCAACACGCCGTTCTGGAACCTGTTACTGGCTGTCTGCATGCTGCTGGGCCGCTTCGGCATCATCATCCCGGTGATGGCCATTGCCGGTGCGATGGCGGTGAAAAAAGTGCAGCCGGTAGGTAACGGCACACTGCCAACTCACGGTCCGCTGTTTATTGCACTGCTGATCGGCACCGTGCTGCTGGTGGGTGCACTGACCTTTATTCCTGCTCTGGCGCTGGGCCCGGTGGCTGAGCATCTGCAACTTGTTCAGGGACAATCCTCATGAGTCGTCAACAACAGGCGTTATTTGACGCAGCTCTGCTGCGTACCTCGGCCTGGGATGCGGTGAAAAAGCTCGATCCTCGGGTGCAGTTCCGTAACCCGGTGATGTTCGTGGTCTACCTCGGCAGCATCCTCACCTCGCTGCTGGCGGTGGGCATGCTGACCGGACGCATCAGCGGCAGCGCCAGCTTTACCGGGGCGATTGCGGTCTGGCTCTGGTTCACCGTGCTGTTCGCCAACCTGGCAGAGGCGCTGGCAGAAGGGCGCAGCAAGGCCCAGGCAAGCAGCCTGAAAGGCGTCAAAAAGACCAGCTTTGCCAAAAAACTCTCAGCGGCGCGCTATGGTGCCGGGTGGCAGCAGGTCAGTGCCGATGCGCTGCGCAAAGGCGACGCGGTGCTGGTAGAAGCGGGCGATATCATTCCCTGTGACGGTGAAGTGATGGAGGGCGGTGCCTCAGTGGATGAGAGCGCCATTACCGGTGAATCTGCACCGGTCATCCGTGAGTCAGGGGGTGACTTTGCTTCCGTGACGGGCGGTACCCGTATTCTCTCTGACTGGCTGGTGATCACCTGTAGCGCCAACCCGGGCGAAACCTTCCTTGACCGGATGATCGCCATGGTGGAAGGCGCAAAACGCCGCAAAACGCCAAATGAGATCGCCCTGACCATCCTGCTGGTATCACTGACCATCGTGTTCCTGCTGGCGACCGTGACGCTCTGGCCGTTCTCGGCATGGGGCGGCACGCCGGTCAGCATCACGGTACTGGTGGCACTGCTGGTCTGTCTGATCCCGACCACTATCGGCGGCCTGCTGTCGGCGATTGGCGTGGCGGGGATGAGCCGGATGCTGGGTGCAAACGTCATCGCGACCAGCGGTCGTGCGGTGGAAGCCGCAGGGGATGTGGATGTGCTGATGCTGGACAAAACCGGCACCATCACGCTGGGTAACCGTCAGGCGACCCAGTTCCTGCCCGCGCCAGGCGTCAGCGAAGAGCAACTGGCCGACGCCGCGCAGCTCGCCTCGCTGGCCGATGAGACGCCGGAAGGTCGCAGCATCGTGGTACTGGCGAAACAGCGATTTAATCTGCGTGAACGCGATCTCAGCAGCATGGGCGCCGGCTTTATTCCGTTCTCAGCCCAGACCCGCATGAGTGGCGTGAACGTGCAGGACCGGCTGATCCGCAAAGGCGCGGTCGATGCCGTTCGTCGTCATATCGAAGCGAACCATGGTCGTTTCCCTGCCGAAGTGAATGCGCAGGTGGAAGAGGTGGCTCGCAGTGGTGGCACGCCGCTGGTGGTGTCAGAAGGCGCAAATGTGCTGGGTGTGGTGGCGCTGAAAGATATCGTGAAAGGCGGCATCAAAGAGCGCTTTGCCGAACTGCGCAAAATGGGTATTAAAACGGTGATGATCACCGGCGATAACCCACTGACCGCCGCAGCGATTGCCGCAGAAGCGGGCGTGGATGACTTCCTGTCAGAGGCTACACCAGAAGCCAAACTGGCGCTGATTCGCCAGTATCAGGCCGAAGGCCGTTTAGTGGCGATGACCGGTGACGGCACCAACGATGCGCCAGCACTGGCGCAGGCGGATGTGGCGGTGGCGATGAACTCCGGGACGCAGGCAGCGAAAGAGGCGGGCAACATGGTCGACCTCGACTCTAACCCGACCAAGCTGCTGGAAGTGGTGCACATCGGTAAACAGATGCTGATGACGCGCGGTTCGCTGACCACCTTCAGTATCGCCAACGACGTGGCGAAATATTTCGCCATTATCCCGGCGGCGTTTGCGGCGACCTATCCGCAGCTCAACATGCTTAACGTGATGCAGCTGCACTCGCCCGCCAGCGCAATCCTGTCGGCGGTGATCTTTAACGCCCTGGTGATTGTCTTCCTGATCCCGCTGGCCCTGAAAGGCGTCAGCTACCGCCCACTGAGCGCCGCTGCGCTACTGCGCCGCAACCTGCTGATTTATGGTCTGGGTGGCCTGCTGGTGCCGTTTGTCGGCATCAAAGCGATCGATCTGCTGTTAGTGTTTTCAGGCATGGCCTGAGGAGAGAAAAATGAGTCAGTTACGTCCGGCAATTTTACTGTTGTTGCTGCTTACGCTTGTCACCGGCGTGGTTTATCCTTTGCTTACTACTGGTCTGGCGCAATGGCTGTTTCCGTCCCAGTCCAGCGGCTCGCTGCTGGAGGAAGATGGCGTGGCGCGCGGGTCAGCACTGATTGGCCAGAACTTTACCCAGCCCAACTATTTCTGGGGCCGTCCTTCAGCCACAGGCGATAAACCCTATAACCCGCTCTCCTCTGGCGGCAGCAACCTGGCCGCCAGTAATCCGGCACTGGATAAAGCGGTAGCCGACCGCGTCGCTGCGCTGCGGGCCGCGAACCCGCAGGCACCGGCTGCCGTGCCGGTCGAGCTGGTCACTGCCTCAGCCAGCGGGCTGGACCCGGATATTTCGCCAGAGGCCGCGCTCTGGCAGGCGCCGCGTGTCGCCGCCAGCCGCAAGGTGCCGGTGGCGCAGGTCGAGGCGCTGATTGAAAAGATGACGCATCGTCCACTGATGCCATTCCTCGGCACACCGACGATCAACGTGTTGCAGCTGAATATGGCGCTCAACGAACTGTAATGGTGTTAAGGAAGCGATGAACCACGAACCCCAGCGTCCCGATCCCGACGCGCTGCTGCAGGCTAACCGCGAAACGCATCGCGGACAGCTGAAAATTTACTTTGGTGCCTGTGCTGGCGTCGGCAAAACCTACGCCATGCTGCAGGAGGCACAGCGGCTGCGTGCGCAGGGTCTGGATGTGCTGATTGGCGTGGTAGAGACCCATGAACGGCCGGAAACCGCACAGCTGCTGACAGGATTAACCCTGCTGCCGCGTCGCGCGACCGGCCGTTCGCGTCATGCAGAGTTTGATCTCGATGCCGCACTGGCCCGCCATCCTGCCGTCATCCTGATGGATGAGCTGGCGCACACCAACGTTAAGGGCTCGCGCCATCCCAAGCGCTGGCAGGATATTGAGGAGCTGCTGGAAGCGGGTATCGACGTCCTGACCACCGTCAACGTGCAGCATCTTGAAAGCCTCAACGATGTGGTCGGCGGCGTCACCGGCATTCAGGTGCGTGAAACCGTGCCCGATCCCTTTTTTGACAGTGCCGACGAAGTGGTGCTGGTCGATCTGCCGCCCGACGATCTGCGGCAGCGATTGAAAGAGGGCAAAGTTTATATTGGCGATCGTGCTGAGCGCGCCATCGAAAACTTTTTCCGCAAAGGTAATCTGTTTGCCTTACGTGAGCTGGCGTTGCGCCGCACCGCCGACCGGGTAGACGATCAGATGCGCGCCTGGCGCGATCAGCAGGGCCGGGATCGGGTCTGGCACACCCGCGACGCTATTCTGCTCTGTATTGGCGACGACAGCGGCAGTGAAAAGCTGGTGCGCACCGCAGCCCGACTGGCGGCGCGACTGGGTAGCGAATGGCACGCGGTCTATGTTGAAACGCCCCGGCTCAACCGGCTGCCGGAAGCACGGCGACGGGCCATCCTGCGCACATTGCAGCTGGCACAGGAGCTGGGTGCGGAAACCGCCACCCTTTCTGAACCGGATGAAGCGGAAGCGGTGCTGGGTTATGCCCGCGAACACAATCTGGGCAAAATCGTCACCGGCCGTCGCCCGCTCCGGCGCTGGCGGCGTGACAGTTTTGCTGAACGGCTGGGCCAGCTTGGCCCGGATCTCGATCTGCTGGTCGTGGCGCTGGATGAGCCACTGAAGGATGCGCCGCATCCGCTGCCGGATGGTCGTGTTAACAGCGAAAAATGGCGCATTCAGCTGCGCGGCGTGATGATGGCGCTGGTGCTCTGCATCCTGGTGACCGCCGCCGGGCAGTCGGTGCTGATCAATTTCGATCCCGCCAACTGCGTGATGATCTACCTGCTGGCGGTGGTGATCGTGGCGCTACGCTATGGCCGCTGGCCGTCGGTGATTGCCACGGTGATGAATATCGTCGCCTTTGACCTCTTTTTCGTGGCCCCCACCGGCACGGTGGCGGTCTCCGACCTGCAATACCTGGTGACCTTTGGCGTGATGCTGGCGGTCGGCGTGATAGTCGGGAATCTTACGGCAGGCGTGCGCTATCAGGCGCGGGTGGCGCGCTACCGTGAGCAGCGGGCGCGTCAGCTCTATGAGATGGCGAAATCGCTGGGCAGCGCGTTGACGCCGCAGGATATCGCCGCCACCAGCCAGCGGGTGCTCGACGCCACGTTACAGGCGCGCTGCCTGCTGCTGCTGCCCGATGAGCAGGGCGAGCTGAAAGCGGTGGGCGATGCGTTACCGGCCAGCGAGCCGGATCGCGCGATTGCTAAATGGAGTTACAGCAAAGGCCAGCCTGCAGGCGCGGGCACCGATACCTTACCGGCAGTGCCTTATCAGATCCTGCCGCTGAAAAGCGGCGCGCACTGCCGGGGATTGCTGGTGGTGGAGCCGCAGAACCTGCGTCAGCTGATGATTCCTGAGCAGCAGCGGCTGGTGGAAACCTTTACGGTGCTGATCGCCAATGCCCTGGAGCGGATGGCGCTGTCACATAGCGAGGCAGCGTCCCGTCTCTCAGCGGAGCGTGAACAGCTGCGCAATGCGTTGCTGTCGGCGCTGTCACACGACCTGCGCACCCCGCTGACCGTACTGTTTGGTCAGGCAGAAATGCTGATGCTTGACCTGGCCAATGACAACTCAAAATATGTGCCGCAGGCCAGCCAGATTCGCGAGCAGACGCTCAGTACCATCCGGCTGGTAAGCAACATGCTGGATATGGCGCGCATTCAGTCGGGCGGCCTCAATTTGCGGGAAGAGTGGCTGGCGCTGGAAGAGGTGATTGGTGGGGCGCTGAGCAGCATGGCACCCTCGCTCAAGGGGCATGAGGTCCAGCTCGACCTGCCGGATGACATCGTGCTGATCAAAGGGGACAGCACGCTGCTGGAGCGGGTTTTCACTAACCTGATAGAGAACAGCCTGAAGTACGCCGGTAATAGCGCGCCACGCGGCATCCGCGCCTGGCGTGCAGCATCACGACTGGAAATTGCGGTCTGGGATGGCGGACCTGGCATTGCCGAAGAGGATTTAACCCGGATATTCGAAAAGTTCTGGCGCGGCAATAAAGAGTCGGCGGTGCCGGGCGTCGGGCTGGGTCTGGCGATCTGTAAAACCATTATCGAGAGCCATGGCGGCCAGATCTGGGCCGAAAACCGGCCCGAAGGTGGCGCGGCATTTCGTCTCTCGCTGCCGCTGCCGCCCGCCCCTGAAATTTCTGACGAAGGGCTGAAATAACTTCACAGTTAATCAGTTATACTGCCGGTCCTGTTTGATTATTCGTGGGATTGTATGGAACGTTTTACCGAAAACCTGATGTATGCATCGCGCTGGTTGCTGGCTCCGGTTTACATTGGACTTTCGCTGGGATTACTGGCGCTGACCATTAAATTTTTCCAGGAAATTTTCCACCTGCTGCCCAACATTTTCAGCATTGCGGAAAACGATCTGATTCTTCTGCTGCTCTCACTGGTAGACATGACGCTGGTTGGCGGCCTGCTGGTGATGGTGATGCTGTCGGGTTATGAGAACTTCATCTCTAAACTCGACATTGACGAAGACAAAGAGAAGCTGAGCTGGCTGGGCAAGATGGACTCCGGCTCGCTGAAAAACAAAGTCGCTGCCTCCATCGTTGCCATCTCGTCGATTCACCTGCTGCGGGTGTTCATGGAAGCGCGTAATGTCGAAAACGACAAACTCATGTGGTACGTGATTATCCACCTGACCTTTGTGCTCTCTGCCTTTGTGATGGGCTGGCTGGACAAAATGTCGCGCTACGATAAAAAGTAAAGTATCCCCCTGGTGGCCCGCTGACGCGGGCCCCTGCGTTATCCTTTCCGATCTGTTTTCCCTGAACGACCTGCTGGCTGCGACGCCGGACGCGTGCCCGCCAGCTGCGGCATCACCTTTTTAATCATCGCAAAAAAGTGTTGCAGCCTGGCCGGGTAGTAACTCGCCCAGGGATAAGTCAGCCACACCGGCAGCGGCGGTGCCTGCCACGCAGACATCAGCTGAACCAGGCCGCCATCGGCTAAATCTTCCTGTACCGCCCAGGAGGAGACAATGGCCGCACCCATGCCCGCCAGCGCCGCTTTGCGCACCGCATACAAACTGTCGCTACTCAGCCGTGGCGTAATCGCCAGATTCACCGGCTGGCCATCGTCAATCTTTTGCAACGCCACTTCGTTACGGTAAAAACTGGTGAGGGCCAGCCATGGCAGATCACGCAGCTGTTCAATCTGCGCTATGGGCGGATACTGTGCCAGCAGGTGCGGGGCCGCCACCACAATGCGCGGCACTTCGGCCAGCAGAACCGCCACCACCGAGGGATCGGTTGGCGCACCGACCTGAATGGCGCAGTCGACATTCTCGGCCATAAAGTCGGGCGTGCGATCGTTCAGCATCCACTCAATATTGAGCCGGGGATAGCGATGCAGATAGTCCACCAGTGGGGCGATCAGCTGATCCTGACCAAAGGCGTGCGGGGCACGAACCCGCAGTGTACCGACCGGATCGGCACTGGCGCCGGTCAGCTCATCTTCCAGCGCATGCCAGGTCGCCAGCAGCTGCCGCGCCTGGGCGTAGCAGCGTTCACCATCATCGGTAAGTTTCAGCGCATGCGTGGTGCGCAGGATCAGCTTCAGCCCCAGCCGCTGCTCAAGGGTCTGCAGCCGACGGCTGACGGTGGGTTGTGTCGTACCCAGTTGGGCCGCAGCGGCGGATAAGCTGCCACTCTCGACGATACGGATAAAGGTCTGCATCAGGTCGATGCGATCGCTGCTGTTAGGGTTGTTCATACGTACCACGCATAACTGTTTTGCCTGATATCAGTCTACCGCGTATAACCGCGATGCGCTTTAATGGTTGTACGAAATGAAGAGGATTACAGCATGTCAGCCATATCAACCCAGACTCAAAATGAATCGCTCTCCACACCGCTGGTGTTTACCCTGGCCGCGGGTGCCGGGCTCAGCGTTGCGTCGATTTACTACAGCCAGCCGATGCTGGATATCATCAGCAAACAGTTTAACGCAGGCATTGGCGCAGTCGGTATGGTGCCGATGCTGACTCAGGCGGGCTATGCACTGGGTATTCTGCTGCTGGCGCCACTGGGCGATCGTCATGACCGTCGCACCATTATCTTTATCAAGGGCTTACTGCTGGTGGCAGCGCTGCTGCTGTGTGGTTTTTCCGGTGGGCTCAGCGCGCTGCTGATTGCCAGTTTTATCACCGGCCTGACGGCTACGGTTGCGCAGGATATTGTGCCTGCATCGGCGGCGCTGGCCCCGGAACGCAGCCGGGGTAAAACGGTCGGCACGGTGATGACCGGGCTGCTGGTCGGCATCCTTCTGTCGCGTGTGGTCAGTGGGGTGGTGGCGGAGTATTTCGGCTGGCGCACCATGTATATGATTGCCGCGCTGGCGGTGCTGCTGATTACGCTGACGCTGTGGCGGGTGCTGCCGCGCTTCACACCAGGCACCTCGGTAAGCTACCCGCGCCTGCTGCTGTCGCTGGTGCATCTGTGGCGCCACCACCAGACGCTGCGCCGGGCCGCGCTGGCTCAGGGTCTGCTGTCAGTGGCCTTCAGCGCCTTCTGGTCGACACTGGCGTTAATGCTTAGCGACCGCTTTCATCTGGACAGTGCCGTTGCCGGGGCCTTTGGTTTAGCCGGTGCAGCGGGCGCCATGGCGGCACCGCTGGCGGGCAGTTTTGCTGACCGCATTGGTCCGGCAAGGGTCACGCAGGCGGGTGCCTCGCTGGTAACGATCTCTTTTGCGCTGATGTTCCTGCTGCCATTACTGCCCATGCCAGCACAGCTGGCGCTGATAGTCGTCTGTACTATCGGCTTTGATTTAGGTGTACAGGCCACGCTGGTGGCGCATCAGACGCTGGTCTACGGCCTGGCTCCGGAAGCACGTAGTCGCCTTAATGCCCTGCTGTTTACCGTGGTGTTTATCGGTATGGCTACCGGTGCGGCGCTGGGCAGTCTGGCGCTGGCACACTGGGGCTGGAATGGCGTGGTTGCGCTCGCCACCTTAGCCGGTGCAGCCGCTGTCGCGGTTCGCTTCGCCAGTCGTCACCTGAAAAACTGACACCTCGCCCGTCAAAAAATGTGCCAGGCTTATTAATAAACCCGAAATATTCTGGAGTGTTATGAACTTTTTAGCCTGGACAGCAGCGACGGGCGGTCTCCTGCTGCTGATGTCGCTGGCTTCCGGTTGGATTCACCGGGGGCCAGTCACCTCATTTGGCCTGTTTCTGATCGCGGGTATGCTGTGCGGCCCGTGGGGATTTGATGTTATCCATCTTGATATCGTCACCCATTCCGAAGCCGTGGCCCACATCACTGAAATCACCATGGCAGCCTCGCTGTTTATCACCGGTCTCAAGCTGCGTCAGCCGCTGCAGAACAACTGCTGGCACACCGGGCTGAAGCTGGCCTTTCCCGCCATGTTGCTCACCGTCGCCGCGATGACCCTGCTGGCACACTTCCTGGTGGGATTAGACTGGCCGATTGCGCTGGCGTTTGGGGCGATTGTCGCACCGACCGATCCTGTCCTGGCGAGCTTAATCTCGGTCAATGATGCGCAGGATGATGATTCACTTCGCGTGGCAATATCCAGCGAGGCGGGCATGAATGATGGCTCCGCATTACCACTGCTGATGCTGGCGCTGCTGCTGTTCAATGGCGAAAACCTGAATGGCGCGATGCTGGCGCACTGGGGGGCGGTCGAAGTGCTCTGGGCGATTGGCGGCGGTCTTGTCATCGGGTTTGTTCTGGGGCAGCTGATCGGCATGCTGGCGACCCGACTGCGCAATGCCAATGGTGATGTCGCACCCAATGATTTTCTGGCGCTGGCGCTGATAGCACTGAGTTATTCACTGGTGGAGTGGCTGGGTGCTTCCGGCTTCCTGGCTGCCTTTGCCGCCGGGCTGGGATTACGCCGCGCAGAACTGGGCGTATTCCGTCGCCATCAGCCGGACGATCTCTCTGACGACGAGCGTATATTGCCCTCTGAGGCGCTGGTGAATCCCAACATGCGTCTGGCGCATCAGGGCGGCACGAATATGGTCAAATCGATTGGGTTTGTAGTAGGCGACGCCCTCTCTTTTGGCGATACTATTGAACGTTTACTGGCGGCTGGCATGATGGTGGTGCTGGGCGTCACACTGGCGCAGCACTGGAATATCTACGGCGTGCTGATTGGCCTGGTGCTGTTTGCGGTGGTGCGACCGCTGGCCGTCTGGCTGGTAACAGTGCGGGCCGGACTGCCGCTGGGGCAGCGTCTGCTGATTGGCTGGCTGGGCATCCGGGGGATTGGCAGTCTGAACTACATCGCCTATGCCTGGACGCACGGCATGCAAGGCCCGCAGATGGAAATTATGACCAATATGGCGTTAACGCTGGTGGTCTGCAGCGTGGTGGTTCACGGCACCACCGTGACGCCGCTGCTGAACTGGCGTCAGAAGCGCCTCGAAGCCCTTCAGCGCAAGGTTTAACCCGAACGAACAGGAGTTAAGAATGAAAGTAACTCAGATAGTGCTGCTGAGTATCCTCGCCACCGGCAGCGCGCTGGCGGCGGACGACACTGACACTGAGCAGAATGTTTACGCCAGTCAGTTGTGCCACATTGTCAGCGGCGAGAAAAAGGTCGCCACTGCAGATCATTACGTTGAGCAGATGAAATCGACCGTGGCGGGCGGCCAGTCACCGTCGGCGATGAATCAGCCCGAATTCGACGAAGAGTCTGCGCGTGAAGTGGCCAGTGCCTGGCTGCAACTGGGGGACGATGAGCGTGCCAAACTGCGCGTCAACGAACAGCAGTGTGAACAGGCCGTGATGGCGCAGTTCCAGCAGGAAGATTAACCAGACGGAATGAAATAAAAACGCGCCTGCCGGGCGCGTTTTTTTATGGCTTTTCAGGGGCTATTGCGTACATAATCGCCAGCCAGTGCACCAGACTTGCATTTGTTCATACTTCTTTAGCCTACCGCAACGGTTTGCTGACATTTCGGGCTTCACACAACAGGCATTATGATTACGCGTCGACGCTTTATTCTCGGCACGGGAGCGCTCGGGCTCTCCATGACCACCGGCAAATTATTTGCCCGCGATGACATTATTCCCCTCTGGCCGGATGATCCGCCCGGCGGCGGCGGCCCATCGGGCCAGTTAAATATTAACAGCACCGGTTCCTGGTCAAATATCGTCAGTCCGGCCATTCAGCGCTTTAAACCGGAAAACCCCAATGGTGAAGCCGTATTAATCGCTGCAGGCGGCGGTTATCGCTGGATTGGTATGGGCCGCGAAGCCTGGCCGGTGGCGCGCTGGCTCAATGCCAGTGGCTATACCGCCTATGTGCTCAGCTACCGGTTGCCGCATGAGAAGTGGCAGGCGGGACGGCTGGCACCGCTGCAGGATGCGCAGCGTGCCATCCGGCTGGTGCGATCTTTTGAGCGCAAAGTGCATGCACTGGGCTTCTCGGCAGGTGGACATCTGCTGGGAATGGCGGCGGCGCGGCCAGATTTTGCATCGTATCCGGCCATCGATCCGCTGGATGAAGTGGTGCCGAAAGTCGACAGTGTTGGCCTGATCTATCCGGTTATTACCCTGGAAGCGCCTTATCAGCACACCAATACCCATCTGATGATGGTCGGCAAAAATGCCACGCCGCAGGATGAGGCGAACTGGTCCGTGCAGAACTATGTCACCCGGCAATATCCGCCCACGTTTCTGGCGCAGGCCGAGGACGATCACACCTCAAATCCGTTTAACACCGAGCTGATGCGCGACATCTGTCGCCGCAACCGCGTGCCGGTTGAGCTGATTCAAATCAGCAAAGGCGGACATGGATTTGGTCTTGGCAAGGCGGGTACGCCGGCGGCGTTATGGGATCAGGCATATGTTAAGTGGCTGGAAAACCTCCGTCAGGCTGCATACCTGGGCATGCACTCCTCATCCCTGTAACCCTTCCTCTTGCGACTGACGTAAAAAAAGCCGGCATTCGCCGGCCTCGCGACAGTAGCGATTTTCAGGATTGAAGCGACACAGGTTAAAGCTTGTGTGCAGGCAGGGGCCGCCTGATTAAAACTGATAGGTCAGGCCCATCGCGATACTGTCTTTCGTCGAAATGCCGGTGGCACGCGTAAAGTCGTTTTCCTTCAGCAGGTTAATGCGATAGTCCACGTAGGTCAGCATGTTCTTGTTGAAATAGTAATAGGTGCCCACCGCAATATATTTCTGCATCGTCTGGCTGCCCCCGGCAAAATTTCCTGCGCCCTGCAGGTTTTCGCCACGCTGCGTGACAAAACCGACTGAAGGGCGCAAACCGTTCAGGAACTGGTACTGCGCAATTGCCTCAACGTTATGGGTTTTGTCAGCGACCTGTGCCAGCTGTCCATAAGGCGTAACGTCACTGGCTTCGCCATACATGGCGGCCAGATAGACCTGGCTGGCATCATATTTTGCAGAGGTTACCCAGGCGGTGGCATCGTCTCCCTGACCGTCAGCTTGCTGAGTCAGCGTCCGTTTTGCTTTCATCCCTGCCGCCGCAAGGCTCAGTCCATCGGTAATGTTGTAAGTCAGGCCAGCACCGTAACCATCCCCGTTAGCCAGTCTGGCGGTTGCGCGATCATTTTTCCCTTGATACTGCAGGGTTAGCTTTAATCCACTCCAGTCCGGAGAGTGCCAGGTCGCGAGGCCGGTTGAGCGTTTTGACAGGAAGTTATCGTTGGTGGTCATGGTGCCGGAACCGAAGACCGGTGCCATATCCGTATAGGCGGAGGCGGTATACAGTACCCCAAAGCTACGGCCATAATCGAACGAGCCGAAGTCAGCCAGTTGCAGACCGGCAAACCCTAAACGTGTGGCATTCCCCGTTTGCGCGTCGCTACCGCCTTCACTGTGATTCAGCTGGAAATTGTATTCCCATTGACCATAACCGGTAAGCTGATCATTAATTTGCGTCTCACCTTTAAAACCCAGGCGTGCATAAGAGTTGTCGCCATCTTCTGCAATATTATCTGAGAAAACATGGCGCGCATCGACTTTACCGTACAGGTCGAGCTTATTTCCATCTTTATTATAAATTCCGGCGGAGCATGCAGAGAATGAGACTATAAAAAACATTGCATACGGCACGGCTGTTTTTATTTTATTGTGCATATCATCTGCCCTTTTCAGTTAGCTGAAGCATGAGGAGGTTACCGCTCAGGACGGTATTTATTTCAATCTCACATTCGTATTGTTTAATCGCTAAATCATGAAATGATGATATCGGCCATAAAGGTTATGGCCATTTTTTATAATGACTTTCCCTGGTGTTATTGCATTCTGGTAACGTATTTCCTGGTGATCTTTTATTAAAAGACTAAGTCGGGTATATCGCTTAATACGGTTTGCGCGCCCGCATCAATATATTTCCGGGCAAGAACCGGGTCATTGATTGTGGCAATCGCGAATTCAATACCTGAACGGGCCAGTCGCGCCAGGTCTTCGTCCGTCGCGAAGTCACCCAGGAAATGCAGAATCTGGCAACCTGTTCTGGCGAGAAGCGCCGCGGGGTCTTTCGGCGGGACGCAAACCGCCAGCCCGCGCGGTACGTCAGGCATAAGCCTTGCGGCAACCTGCAGCGAAATCTCAGAAAAACTGCTGATGAATAATTTCTTCTCGCTTGCTGGCCACAGTGATTTCAACTGAGCGATCGCAATCTCCGCCGTCTCCACTTCCTGCCCGGAGGTGGGTTTGATTTCCAGTTGCAGCCCGACGCCTTTATCCAGTACAAAGCCGACTGTTTCAGCCAGCGTAGGCACTTTCACGCCCTTAAAAAGGTGGCCGTAACATACGCCAGCCTCCAGCGACCGGATCTCATCCAGGGTCAGATTCGCCACATAGCCTTTGCCATTCGTTGTCCTGTTTACGGAATCGTCATGAATAATGACCGGGTGCATATCTTTGGTGAGTTTGACATCCACCTCTATCCACGTTGCGCCGTGTTCCACCGCCGCCAGAAACGAAGGTAGCGTGTTTTCCGGTGCCAGCAGTGGGGCTCCCCGATGGGCAATCAGACGGGAGTTCACTACACGTGCAGGGTGTTTTTGGGTCGACATTATTGGCTTTACCTTCTGTTAGGGTTATATCGCAGGTCTACCTGAGCAAAACCTGGTTAGAAAATTCGGTTCTGACTTCATCACCCAGCGGTTTTGGCATGAACTGGGTGCCATGGATACGCTCTTTGCTGTTGATCAGCCCGGCATCACGATTTACGTCTTTGTTTTGAGGCGTAATGCCATAAACCTGCTGAAACAGCCGTTGGGTGGCGGGCAGCGTCAGCCAGTGGATAAACAGCAACGCTGCCGCTTTATGGGGGGCGTTTACAGGTATTGCCACCATATTTCCGCCGCCGGGCATGCCGAAATCGGGGATATAGAGCCGGATCGTTTTCGGGACTTCACCGTGGTTTTCTAATCCCACCAGATAATCTTCCCAGGCGGGGACCAGCAGGAATTCACCGCTGACCAGCCGGGTGACGCTGTCGGCATTGGAGGCCGTAATGATGTAGTTGGGGCGCTGCTGTTTGAACCAGTTCCAGGCTGGCTGCAGAGCCGTCAGGCTTTTTAGATCCGCATCGCCTTTCGTGAAATCAAAACCCGGTACCAGTGTGCGCGTCACCGATTCAATGAAGGCCGGGCCGGATCCGCCGTTTTCAACGTTGAAGCCAAATTCCTGACGATGACGCTGCAGAAAGGCCGTAATCTGCGGCAGTGTTCGCGGTAACTCACTTTCTTTCAGGCGGCGCGAATCGTAGGCCAGACCGGTCTGGTTGCCCCAAAATGCCACGCCATAGCCTTTACTGTCCGTTCCCTCAATGGTGTAGTTCAGGGTTTTGCCTGCCGGCAGCAGTGTATTAATCGGGCCAAAAAACGTTTTCTGAGGTGATACGGTCCCGAAGGCCCCGCCGCCAATCGAAAACAGATCAATGTCACCCGAATCCCGTCCCCGGTCTGCCATGAGTTTATTAATATTGCCCTGAAGTGTGCCTTCAGACAGGGTAACGTTAATACCGTACTGTTTTTCAAACAGGCTGACCTGCTCTTTTAAACGGTCCTGGTAATACCATTGATACCAGGTTAATTCCCCCTCTTTTTTCGCCTGTTCGACAATCTGTTCCCAGTTCATCGTGGTTAAATCCTGAGCCTGGCTACAATAAGCCCCAGCCAGCAATAATATTGCAGCAACGAGTCTGAACATATGTTTCCCCAATAACGCGAATTAAAGACTGTCAGCCTTTTCCTGCAAAGGCGGCGACAGGATTTCTTGTCAGTAATTTTTCTGCAATCAGCATTAAAATGACATTTGGCACAACCAGCATTAAAGAAATAACCGCCGCATTGGGTCGAATAAAGTTATAACCCAGATAAGAATAGAGAATGGCAGGGACGGTAATAAAATCGGGTGAGCCAACAATGAAACTTATGGCGAACTCTTCTATTGATAACGTAAAAACAATAATTAATGCGGCAAATATTCCCGGTCTGATGGTAGGCAGGCAGGCGACTAAAAAACGGTTTATCAGCGAAGCGCCCATATCCCGTGCCGCATCAAGCGTGTCCTGGCGTATCTGCGAAAACGACAGGGTCAGAATGCGCACGGCATAAGGCATCAGGATAATAATATGCCCCAGCAAAATGCCGCCAAATCGGCTGTGGATGCCCGCCACGTTAAGCAACATGGAAAAAAACAGTGCCACGACAAAGCCCGGAACGATAAGCGGCAATAAGATCGCATTCTGTAAAAAATGTTTGCCCGTAAACGACATTCTGCCAAACGCCCACGCGGCAGGCAGAGACAGCATCAGCGTGCAGACGGAGACGGTTGCCGCCAGTAAATAGCTGTTCCTGAGCGCCTGCGGTAACGCGGTCGTGGTCCATACTTCCACCCAACGGCCCAGTGAGAGAACCGGCGGCAGGGCATCTGGCCATGCCCACGGATGGGTTTTATCGACCAGTGACCACAGGACGGTCAACATAAAGGGAATGACCAGCCACAGCATAAACAGGGCGGTGATAATGATCATCATGACGATTCGCAGCGGGGATAAGGTCTCTCTGGCTTTCATGATCGCTGTTCTCCGGCTTGTTGTAGCCACTTCGCCAGGGCGGCAAGTACGACTGCACCGACAAAAGCCGCCAGCATTAAAATCACGGCAACAACCGCGGCAAGATTCCAGCCCTGGGCGCTGATTTCGGGGAAGCGCAGCATGTATTGCGAAAGAGAGAACACGCTGGTCGGCCCCGCAACGACCTGGAATGAAAAGTCACCTAATGCACCGATGAAAATCAGCACCAGCGACACCTGAACGGACTTGATAGATAAAGGCAGAATGATCTGTAACAGCCGGGCAGCTCTGCCGGCACCCAAATCCCGTGCGGCATTAAAAATTTCGTCACCAATCGCGCGCAGGCTGCCGGTAATAATCAGCAGCGCATAGGGAAGCTGTTTCCAGACCTGCAAAATAATTACGCCAGCTCCCCAGCGGTCATTTTGCATCCTGATGGGGTGAGAGATGATCCCCAGCTTCAGCAAGCCCAGGTTAATAAAACCCTGCCAGGAAATCAGATTGATAAACAGCAGCGCGGCAACCAGTCCGTGCACCATCAGCGGGGCTTTAAGTAAACCGCCCATCAGCATTGAGCCGGGAAAGGGCTTTCTCAGCCACAGAGCCAGCGGGAGCGCCAGCGCGACGGACAGAACGGCACTGATGACGCCAATTTTGAGTGAGTAGCCTGTCGCGCGCCAAAGCTGACTGTCGTTCAGGATGGTTTGCCAGTACTGAAGTGTGAAATGCGCCGGCGCGCCAAAATTAAACAGGCCAACGGACTGCGCCAGCGCCATGATGACAATCAGCACCAGCGTCAGCACGACCGGCGCGACGGCAGGCAAAACCAGCAGCCAGCCAAGCCTGTTGCGGTTGCGCATTTTCATGAACAGCTTTCCTGTAAAAAACGGATTCTGTCTGGCGCAATGGAGAAGTTAACCCGATCACCTTCCTGTATGGGGTTTTTGCCGACCAACTGGATACACCACTGATAGTCTGTTTCTTCATGCCCAATCGGATGAACCTGGAGTTCAGAAATATTGCCAAGAAAACTCACGGCACCGATCTCAAAAGCCCGGGTGTTTTTCCCCGTGTCCTGTTCGCTCAGCAGGGCATCCTCAGGACGCCAGAAGGTATAGACCTTGTCCGAGACGGGCGGCTGGTGACTGTGTATTTCCATTTCGCCCATGACACACGCAATACGATAAATACCGCTGCTGCTGTCTCCGTCCAGTACGCGGGCTTCCATCACGTTAGCCTGACCGACAAAACCGGCGACAAAGCGGTTTACCGGCGAATAATAGATCTCATCCGGCGTACCGATTTGTTCGATCTTTCCGGCATTCATGACCACCACAACGTCAGACATCGACAGGGCTTCTGCACGGTCATGGGTAACATAAATGGCGGTAAATCCATGGGAGCGCTGAAGTTGTCTGATCTCCAGTCGTACCTTGTCGCGTAATTTGGCATCCAGATTTGACAGCGGCTCATCAAACAACACGATTTCCGGACGCACAGCCAGCGCTCTGGCAAGCGCCACGCGCTGCTGCTGACCACCGGATAACTGCGCCGGCAGTTTAGGCAAATGCGCATTGAGTGATACCTGAGCAGCGGTCTGCGCTACGCGATCGTGAATGTCCGTTTTTGCCATCTTCATCTGCCTGAGGCCAAAACCGATATTTTCAGCAACGGATAGGTGAGGAAAAAGCGCATAGGACTGAAAGCACATCGCCGTGTCGCGATGTTCAGGTTTGACATGATGCATGTCCTGCTGGTGGATCAGTACTTCGCCACTATCAAGACTGTAAAAGCCGGCAATGACTTTAAGCAGCGTGGTTTTGCCACAGCCAGAGGGGCCAAGCAGGGAAACAAATTGCCCTTTTTTGGCCTGCAGTGAAATGCCGTTCAGCGCGACAAAATCGTCAAATGTCAGCATGGCATTGTGGATTTCTAGCGTGTTCACGTGGTCTGCTCCGTCATAAAATGCCAGGGATTTCTTAATTAATGCGAGATGCATAATAATTTGGCGTAGGGAATTGAAGCAATTTCAGAGAGGTTAAGAATTTATTAAGTTTTTAAAACCTATATATAACAGGCTAATGTAAGGTTTATTTGAAATCGTATGTTTAACGCGCTAATTATTTTAATGCATTGTGATTAATATTAAGTTCAGAGGGTTAAGATGCTCTCACAGAGCGCGCACAGCGGGCAGGACAGCGGGGAAACGCTGTCCTGAAATGCAGTGATAAGGTTAGTCCGGGGAAATGCGTGGTCAGGCAGGCGTAAAACGAGGATAAGGGATAAACCGGGCGGAAAGGCGGTTCATTTCGGGCGTGCCGACACTCACATGTGTGCTGCTTTTTTCCTGTGTGCCGGCAAGATGCGCATCCAGTCCCGCCGCTTTACAGAGGGCATAGCCCGCAGAAACGTCCCACATGCTGCTAAAACATTCCTGATAACCGTCGACGTAACCCAGCACGCTAAAGGTTAAACCGACGGTGGCACAGCGATAGCGCACAACATTCCAGCCGTCGTCCCGATAGGCCTTTTCAATACAGAGCTGATGGGTGAAATCCCATGATGGACTGTCGCCAATCGCCACGGTTTTAAGCCCCCCGGCGATCACAGGCCGTTCAAAGGGTTCACCATTCAGATAAACACCTCTCTCTTTGCCACCGCTCAGCATGAGGTTTAAAACGGGATGGACGATCACGCCCATAACCGGCTCACCATCCTGCACATAGCCAACAGAAATCCCCCACAATGACGATCCGCGCAGGAAGTTACTGGTCCCATCAATAGGATCTACAGACCAGTAGCTGGCGCTGAGCTCACCGCCATGCTCTTCACCGATAACAGGATCCTGTGGGAAATGATCTTCCAGACGCTGCCGGATCAGATTTTCCACTTCCCGATCGGCTTCACTGAAGACATCCTGCGGCCTTTTTTCGCAGACCTCTAATTCACTCAGCTGTCTGAAATAGTCCAGAGCCAAAAGTGAAGCCTCTTGTGCGATACGTTCAGCAACCTTTAAGCGTGTTTCCATTGTTTACCTGATGCATAAAAAGAAGCGTGTGTTTGCAGGCAAAACCCAGTGCACAGTGAAAATACCCATCCGGACATCAGGCTCGCTTTTAATATAATGCTAACTGCATGATATTAGAGTGTCTCTCTGCTATGTTTCACTATTATGATGCTTTTATGATCGCGATAAGCAGGGCAGGAGAGGCTGAAAATCAGCACATTTTACGAAAACGTAAAGGCAGGGCCCTTTACTATTCGTCATGCATAAAAGCATGCTAGGGTATTAACAGAACCCATTATTAAATATGGTGAGGAGAACGCTGTGGTTCATGGATATTCCGCTGGTCATGATGTCGAACTTAATCGCAGTGAAAAACTCATTCTGGAGCTTGTCCGCCGTAACGATGGCATTTCCCGCTCCTCACTGGTTTCGCAAACCATTCTGAATCAGTCATCTGTTCACCGTATTGTTGATACGCTGACCGAAAATGGCCTTCTCAGCCTGGGGGAATCGCCGTCCCAGGGAAGAGGCAAGCCCAGCCCGTCGTTATCACTGAATGCGAATGCACGTTATGGTTACGGTATCTCTATTAACTCAGACAGTGTTGCCGCCAGCCTGATTAATTTCCGGGGCGGTATTACAGAATACTGCGTACTGGATACGCATCCGCGCGACCCTGCCCGTACCTTACTCAATATCAAACATCACTATCTGGATACCTTAAAACAATACGGTATTTCGCCAGAAAAAGTCTGTGGTGTGGGATACAGCATGGCGGGCTTTCTTTATGATTCCCGAAAGTATTTCAATCCGCCTGAACCTTTAAAAAACTGGATGGGGATCGATCTGCGTCGTGAAATTACCATGTTATTTGATCGACCGGTATGGATTGAAAATAACGCCACGACGGCGGCGCACGCTGAAGCCTTTTTAGGCGCCGGGCTGAAATACGATACGTTTGGTTATCTCTCTTTTAATTATGGATTCGGCGGTGGCATCGTGATTAACGGTAAACCGTTCCAGGGTGCATTTGGTAATGCGGGGGAGATCAGCCGTATTTTTACGCCGGAAGAGGGCAAGCTGCGGCCGGCTCTGGGGATCCTGATCGATCGGTTACGTCACGGCGGTATTGAAATTAAAGATATTCGCGATCTCAATCATAAATTCGATCCGGCCTGGCCGATTGCGCAACAGTGGGTAGAAGAGGTAACGCCAAACCTGCATCGGGCAATGGATGCCATGAATGCGGTGATCGATCCCGCGGCCATTATCTTAGGAGGCGAAATTCCCCGGAAGCTGGGCGAAATGTTCTTAGCCATGCCGCGGACATGTTCGGGTAAACGCTGGGACATTTCTGCGGAATATCCGGATATTCTGCTAAGCACCATTGAGGGAGACAGTTCGGCACTGGGCGCGGCACTGACGCCGTTGCGGGAAACCTATTTTAATTAAGGCCGTTACCCGCAGAACAACGTTTCAGCGGGTAACGGATGCGCATGAGGTGAGTTACTAGCGCATTGTCACAAATTCTTCCGCTGCGGTCGGGTGGATCGCCACGGTGTTATCGAAGTCTTTCTTGGTCGCACCCATTTTCAGTGCCACGGCGAAGCCCTGCAGCATCTCATCCATGCCGAATCCGATGCCGTGAATGCCAACAATCTTCTCATCGGCACCCACACAGACCAGCTTCATGCGGCACGGCTGGCGATGCTGGGTGACTGCGGTGTACATGGCGGTGAACGACGATTTGTAGACCTTCACCTGGTCATCGCCATACTGTTCGCGCGCCTGTGGCTCAGTCAGTCCCACGGTACCAATCGGTGGATGGCTGAATACAACGGTCGGAATATTGCTGTAATCCAGATGCTCGTCCGGTTTGTTGTTAAACAGACGCTCAGAGAGACGACGGCCTGCGGCAACCGCCACCGGTGTCAGCTCAACCGCACCGGTATTATCACCCACAGCATAAATGCCTGACACATTGGTGTTCTGGAACTTGTCGACATTGATATAGCCTTTGTCGTTCAGCGCCACGCCCGCAGCTTCGATGTTGAGGTTATCGTTGGCTGGCTCACGGCCAATCGCCCAGACCAGGCAATCAACGGTATATTCACTGCCGTTCTCCAGCTGCAGCGTCAGGCTGCCATCGCTGTTTTTAATCACAGCTTTTGGAATGGATTCGGTGTGCAGCGCCGGGCCTTCCGTGTTCATCACTTCGACCAGCGTCTCGGTGAGCAGTGGATCGAAGCTGCGCAGCGGCGCATGTTTACGCACGAACAGGTGGGTTTCCGATCCCAGCGCATTTACCACGCCGGCCAGCTCGACCGCGATGTAGCCCGCGCCGATCACGGCGGTGCGTTTTGGCAGGGCATCCAGTTCGAAGAAGCCATCGGAATCAATGCCGTACTGCGCACCCGGAATATTGGGGTGAACCGGACGACCGCCGGTGGCGATCAGAATATGGTTAGCCGTAATAATCTCGCCGTTAACTTCAACGCTGTGCGCATCGACAAAGCGGGCAAAACCTTTGATCACTTCAACCTTGTTCTTACCCAGCACGTTGTCGTAAGAGTTATGGATGCGGTCGATGTAGGCGCTGCGGTTTTTCACCAGTGTGGCCCAGTCGAAGCGATTCACCGTGGTGTCAAAGCCATAATCCGGCCCGTAGAGATGGATAGCTTCGGCGATTTGTGCAGCGTGCCACATGATTTTTTTCGGCACGCAACCCACGTTTACGCAGGTGCCGCCCAGCTCTTTTGCTTCAATCAGGGCACATTTCTGGCCATACATAGCTGCACGGTTAATTGAGGCGATGCCGCCGCTGCCGCCGCCAATGGCGAGATAATCGAAATGTCGGGTCATTGAAGTATCCATCCGGTTGCATAAAAAATTGGGGTTGAGTGTAACGCTGGAGGTCGAAATGACGCAAAGTTTGCGCCTATGATTGTAATAGGGTTCTGTTTTTTCACTCGCTTACAGGGAAGCATACCATGCACCTTACTTTTCTTGGCACCGGCGGCGGTGCTCCCAGCCTGCAACGTAACGTGACCTCCATTGCTTTTACCCGCGCGCTGAGTGGTGAAACCTGGCTGTTTGACTGCGGGGAAGGCACGCAATTACAGTTTATGCGCTCGAGCCTGAAACCGGGCAAGCTGGACAAGATTTTTATCACCCATCTGCATGGCGATCATATTTTCGGGTTGCCGGGATTACTCACCAGCCGGTCGATGGCTGGCCTGACCTCACCGATGACGGTCTATGGCCCTAAAGGATTAAAGACCTTTGTTGAGACGGCGCTGTCGATCAGTGGCTCCTACACCGACTATCCGCTGAGCCTTGTTGAGATTGAGGCGGGCTGGACGCTGGATGACGGTGAGTTTCGTATCAGTGCCTGGCCGCTGAGCCATCCGGTGGCGTGTTTTGGCTATCGCATTGAACAGCACGATAAACCCGGCCTGCTGGATGCCGCGCGGCTGAAAGCGGAAGGCGTGCCCCGTGGCCCGTGGTTCCAGCAGCTGAAACAGGGGGAATGTGTGACGCTGGAAGATGGGCGGGTAATCAACGGCGCTGACTACCTTGGCCCGGCGACACCCGGCAAAAAGCTGGCTATTTTTGGCGATACCGCACCGACCGACGTCGCGTTGCAACTGGCGGCGGATGTTGACCTGATGGTGCATGAAACCACGCTGGAGGCGGCGATGATGGAGAAAGCCAACGGACGCGGGCACTCCACCACCCTGCAGGCCGCCGACGTGGCAAAACGCGCCGGGGCAAAGCGACTGATCGCCACCCATTTCAGCTCCCGCTATCTGGCAAAGGATATGAGCCGCCTGCTGGCGGAGTGCCAGACGATTTTCCCCCGCACCGAGCTGGCCTCGGATCTGGCCGTATTCACTGTTTAGTGATGCAGTGCCGGATAGGTAAAGAATAGCAGATGGGTGAGGTTAAGGGCAAAGTGCAGGGCGGTCGCCAGCCATAACCGGCCGCTCCAGTGCCACGCCAGACCGTAAATCAGCCCGGCCAGGGAGGCGAATACCACCAGCAGCACGCCGCCCTGGATATGTGCCAGCCCAAACAGCAGCGAGCAGATCAGCAGCGCGGGCATCCCTCCCAGCGCCTCTCTCAGCCGCTGTTGCAGATAGCCCCGGAACAGCGCCTCTTCGGCCAGCGAGACAAAGAACAGATTCGCCAGCATAAACGCGGGCAGCCACGGTGGATTGTGAAGCTCGAAAGCCAGGCCACCCAGCAGCACGGCGCTACACAGCAGCAGCGGCACGGCAGCGATTAACGTCAGTGCGGCAATCCACGGATAACGCGGCGGACAGGCACGAGCGCGGAACAGTGTCGGCAGGCAGGCCAGCAGCACAAAGGGGATCAGCGCTTTATCGGCGTTGAAGGAGAAACTGAACGGCAGGCTCCGGGCACCCGTCTGCACCTCATCGACCTGGAGGGGATTGTTAAAGCCAGGGAAAAGATGGAGAAACAAGCCCAGCGAAATCAGCACCAGTAGCGCTTCGCTCAGGATTTGCTGGCGGGAACGGATCGGGTCAAAGCGGCGCAGCGCGACCAGTGCGGCGATCCCGCCCAGCAGCGGCAAGACCGGCCAGGTCAGAACCTGATGATAAAATCCCAGCAGCGCGGCGAGCGCTAACAGCAATAGCGCCAGCCGCCGGGCGGGTTGCAGGGCTCCCAGCGCACCTGCCAGCAGAATCCACATGAGGATTTATTCAGGAACGATCTGATTTACCGCATAGTGACCCGTTCCGGTCGGGACCAGTTTCTTGTGCAGCCATGGCAACAGGGTATTCATCTGATCGGCCAGTTTCCACGGTGGGTTAATCACGATCATGCCAGAGGCCGTCATGCCGCGCTGATCGCTGTCCGGACGGGCCGCCAGTTCGATCTGCAGAATATTGCGGATGCCGGTTGCTTCCAGGTCGCGCAGCATGTGTTTGATCTGCTGGCGTAACACCACCGGATACCACAGTGCAAAGACGCCGGTGCCAAAGCGTTTATGGCCTTCCTGAATGCCTTTCACTACCGCCTGGTAGTCGCTTTTCATCTCATACGGCGGATCAATTAGCACCAGACCGCGACGCGACGGCGGTGGCAGTTTCGATTTTAACTGCTGATAACCGTCGGCACGATCGACGCGCGCGCGGTTATCTTTGCTGAATTCGTTACGCAGCAGCGGATAGTCGCTGGAGTGCAGCTCAGTGAGTTGCAGCTTGTCATCTTCACGCAGCAGATGACGGGCGATCAGCGGCGAGCCGGGATAGTAGCGCAGCGTGCCACTGCGGTTCAGCGCACGAATCGCATCAAAATAGGGCTGCAGCAATTCCGGCGCATCGGGCTGCTGCCAGATACGGGAGATGCCTTCCAGATATTCACCGGTACGCTCGGCGTGCTCGCCGCTCAGCTGGTAGCGACCTGCGCCTGCATGGGTATCCAGGTAGAAAAACGGTTTCTCTTTCTCTTTCAGCGCCGTGATGATCAGGCTCAGAACGGTGTGCTTCAGCACGTCGGCGTGGTTGCCAGCATGGAAGCTATGGCGATAACTCAGCATTGTTTATCCTGTTGAATGTATAAGGTTTTAATTGATGGAAAATCAATTTATACCAATTATTACCCCACGTATTACCCACAGAACGACGCACAGCAACCGACGCAGGAAAAGCATGAGAATCGGCGATTATATCAGGGATGACCCGCTGATGGGCCAGAAGCGTGATAACAAATCGGGATTGCAGAGTGCGGTTCAGGGTGACGAGTTGGGTTTGTGGTTTCCGGGCGGGTAAACCGGCCGCAAAATCTGCCCGGCGCGCCCGCCAGGATTTCAGGCATCAGACAAAAGCAGGCATCTTCCGTGCGATGATCCGCGCGTTTCTTCCCCACCTCATCCTGGCTGCCATTGATTTTCGCTACACTAAGCCGCATGTTACTTAGATTGCGTTGCGCGACCCGCTGCGCCCCATACATCTCTAAAGGACTGCGCTATGACCAATCCGCTACTGACATCTTTTACGCTTCCCCCTTTTTCTGCCATCCAGCCTGAACATGTTGTTCCTGCCGTGATGGAAGTGCTGAGCCAATGCCGCGCAGAAGTCGAAAAAGTTGTGGCGCACGGTGCGCCCTATACCTGGGATAATCTGGTTCAGCCGCTGGCGGAAACCGACGATCGTCTGAGCCGTATTTTCTCACCGGTCAGCCATCTGAATGCGGTAAAAAACAGCCCGGAACTGCGTGAAGCCTATGAGCAGACATTGCCGCTGCTCTCTGAATACAGCACCTGGGTCGGTCAGCATGAAGGCCTCTATCAGGCGTATCGCAATCTCAAAGAGGGTGATCAGTACGCGGCTCTGGATCTGGCGCAGAAGAAAGCGGTCGATAACGCCCTGCGTGATTTTGAACTCTCTGGTATTGGCTTGCCAAAAGATAAACAGCAACGCTATGGCGAAATCGCCGCGCGTCTCTCTGAGCTGGGTTCGGCTTACAGCAACAATGTGCTCGATGCCACCATGGGCTGGAGCAAGCTGATCACCGATGAAAGCGAGCTGGCCGGTATGCCGGAAAGCGCCATGGCGGCAGCGAAAGCCCAGGCTGAAGCCAAAGAGCAGGACGGCTGGCTGCTGACGCTGGATATCCCAAGCTATCTGCCGGTCATGACTTACTGCGACAACGCGGCGCTGCGTGAAGAGATGTATCGCGCCTATGCAACGCGTGCCTCCGATCAGGGTCCGAATGCCGGTAAGTGGGATAACGGACCTATCATGGCGGAAGAGCTGGCGCTGCGTCACGAGCTGGCACAGCTGCTGGGCTTCGACTCCTACGCCGATAAATCACTGGCGACCAAAATGGCGCAAAGCCCGTCTCAGGTGATCGACTTCCTGAATGACCTGGCTGAACGCGCCCGTCCGCAGGGTGAAAAAGAGCTGGAGCAACTGCGCGCCTTCGCCCAAAAAGAGCATGGCGTCACTGAACTGAATCCGTGGGATCTCACCTATTACGGCGAAAAGCAGAAGCAGCATCTCTATACCATCAGCGATGAGCAACTGCGTCCTTACTTCCCGGAAGAGCGTGCGGTCGCCGGTCTGTTTGAAGTGGTGAAGCGCATTTATGGCATCAGCGCGAAGCAGCGTACTGACGTTGAGGTTTACCATCCGGACGTGAAGTTCTTCGATCTGTTCGATGAAACCGGCGAACTGCGCGGCAGCTTCTATCTCGATCTCTACGCCCGCGAGCACAAACGTGGCGGGGCGTGGATGGATGACTGCGTGGGCCAGATGCGTAAAGCCGATGGCAGCCTGCAGAAACCGGTCGCTTACCTGACCTGTAACTTTAACCGTCCGGTGAAAGGCAAACCTGCGCTGTTCACCCATGACGAAGTGATTACTCTGTTCCATGAATTTGGTCACGGCCTGCACCACATGCTGACCCGCATTGAAGCGCCTGGCGTCTCCGGTATCAGCGGTGTGCCATGGGATGCGGTCGAACTGCCAAGCCAGTTTATGGAAAACTGGTGCTGGGAACCGGATGCGCTGGCGTTTATCTCGGGTCACTTTGAGACTGGCGAACCGCTGCCGAAAGAACTGCTGGATAAAATGCTGGCGGCGAAGAATTATCAGGCCGCGCTGTTTATCCTGCGTCAGCTGGAGTTCGGCCTGTTCGATTTCCGTCTGCACACCGAGTTTAATCCGGAAAAGGGCGCGCAGATTCTTGAAACCCTGCGCGAAGTGAAAAGCCGCGTAGCGGTCGTTCCGAGTCCGGAATGGGGCCGTTTCCCGCACGCCTTCAGCCACATCTTTGCCGGTGGCTATGCGGCGGGTTACTACAGCTATCTGTGGGCAGACGTGCTGGCTGCGGATGCCTATTCCCGCTTCGAAGAAGAGGGGATCTTCAACCGTGAAACCGGTCAATCCTTCCTGGATAACATCCTGACGCGTGGCGGTTCTGAAGAGCCGATGGAGCTGTTCAAACGCTTCCGCGGTCGTGAACCGCAGCTCGATGCGATGCTGGAACATTACGGCATTCAGGGATAAGTCAGTTTGTGAAAATCTGTTTGCTCGATGAATCAGGCGCCGGAGACGGCGCCTTATCACGTTTAGCGCAGCGCTGGCAGCTGGAGCACGATGAAGATGCGCTGCTGGCGCTGGTGCAGACCTCAACGCACCTGGAACTGCGTAAACGTGATGAGCCTAAGCTGGGCGGTATTTTTGTTGATTTCGTCACCGGCGCAATGGCGCATCGCCGTCGTTTCGGCGGTGGACGCGGCGAAGCTGTCGCCAAAGCCGTCGGTATTAAAGGCGGTTATCTGCCGGATGTGGTGGATGCGACGGCAGGGCTGGGACGTGATGCGTTTGTGCTGGCCGCACTCGGCTGCCGGGTGCGGATGCTGGAGCGCCATCCGGTGGTGGCTGCCCTGCTTGAAGATGGTCTGCAGCGCGGTTATCAGGATGCGGAAATTGGCCCGTGGCTGCGCGAACGCCTGACGCTGATTCACGCGGCCAGCGCGCAGGCCCTGGGCGATATTACGCCGCAGCCAGATGTGGTCTATCTCGATCCGATGTATCCCCATCGCCAGAAAAGTGCACTGGTGAAAAAGGAGATGCGGGTGTTTCAGTCGCTTGTCGGGCCGGATGAAGATGCGGATGCGTTACTGGAACCGGCTCGTCGACTGGCGAAGAAACGCATTGTGGTCAAACGACCAGACTATGCACCGCCGCTGGCGGGTGTCGTGACACAGGCGGCTGTGGTCACCAAAAGCCATCGCTTTGATATCTACCCACCGCTTTGAACGTATAAAAAAAGCCGGCGTCGCGCCGGCTTTATTCATTTCGTTAAGCGTCTGAATTACGCCTCGTCTTCATCACGCAACGGCACAATCAGCATGTCGATATGCACGGTATTGATCAACTGACGGGCTGAGGACATCAGCTTGCTCCAGAAATCCTGATGATGACCACACACCACCAGGTCAACGTCATATTTCTTAATCGCATCAACCAGAACCTGGCCGAGGTCGCCACTGCCGCTCAGTGTCTCACTGATCGGATAGCCCGCCGCATCTGACAACCCTTTCAGTGCGGCATGCGTCTCTTCAGAAATACGCTTCTGCATATCCCCTAAGTTGACATCAATCAGGCCGGTGTAGAGGTCAGAATAATTCACATCAACGTGAATCAGAGAAATTCTGGCATCGTAGGGACGCGCCAGCGAGACAGCCTTATCCACCAGCAACTGGCTTTCGGGAGAAAGGTCTACTGCAATCAGGATGTGTTTATAAGCCATGATAAAACTCCTTTCACGAGATTAAGGATGGCATCCGGTGTCCCTGCCGCGTCACAGCTTAGCGAAGTCCCTTGCGCGAGCGGGCGATGAGCGCCACCAAAGTGTCAACCTGCGTTGCAGGTGATGATGTTGTTATAGTCTGAGTATAGCCTTCTCTCATTGTAAATGCTGCTGTTGCCGTCTGGCTTATGAATAAGATCAAGGCTATGCCAGATTTACTCGCGCTGAACGAAAATCATCGTTGGAAAAAATGTAAAGAATTCTCCTACACTGAGAAAAGGCGGTCCGGTTCGCAGCCGCTCAGGGGGTCGAAAATTTTCGCAGTCCGGAGATTCAGTGGCTGGTTTTTTCTGCAGGCGGATTCAGTGCCAGACACTGAGTCCGTTGCTGCGATTCCAGCTGGGAGGGGGGAATATGATCAGCACTATTGCGCTTTTCTGGGCTCTTTGTGTGGTGTGTATCGTGAATATGGCGCGCTATTTTTCATCTTTGCGTGCGCTACTGGCGGTATTACGGGGTTGTGATCCACTGCTGTATCAGTATGTCGATGGGGCGGGGTTTTTCACCTCTCACGGTCAGCCGAGTAAACAGGTGCGGCTGGTCACTTATATCTGGGCAAAACGCTATCTTGATCACCATGACGATGAGTTTATCCGGCGCTGTGAGCGGGTGCGGGGACAGTTTGTTCTGACCAGTGCGCTGTGTGGGCTGGTGGTTATCAGTCTGGTGGCGCTGGCGATCTGGCATTAAAAAAGGGCGACTTGCGTCGCCCTTTTGTCAGCTGGCATCACACCAGTTTTAAGGCAATCCAGTAGAGTGAGCCTGACAGCAGAATACAAACCGGCAGGGTGAAGATCCACGCCATGGCGATATTCTTGATAGTTCGGCTCTGCAATCCGCCACCGTCGACCAGCATGGTACCGGCCACCGATGAAGAGAGGATATGCGTGGTAGAGACGGGCATGCCGGTATAGCTGGCAATACCAATCGACAGCGCTGCTGTCACCTGTGCTGACATTCCCTGCGCATAGGTCATGCCTTTTTTACCAATCTTCTCACCGATGGTGGTGGCAACACGACGCCAGCCAATCATAGTACCGGTGCCCAGCGCCAGCGCCACGGCCATGATAATCCAGATAGGCGCGTACTCGATGGTGCCAAGCAGGTCGCTTTTCAGCTTATTGAGGAAGCGTTTGTCATCTGGCGTGGTTTCCTGCAGACGGGCCGCTTTATCGGCGGTGTCTGAGATACACAGCAGCAGACGACGCATCTGACCACGCTGATCAACTGTCAGCTGATCGTAGCTCTGCAGATTGTTCAGCAACACCTGCGCACGCTGTACTGCCTGCAATGCTCGCGCGCTGTCACAGTGAAACTCCTGCGGGCTGGTTGCCGGCACTTCTTCCGGTGTTGGCAACTTAGGCGGTGCCATCTGGATGATATGCGTCAGCGAGGCGTTGTGCTGCTGGTAATACTGTTCCAGGTGGTTGACCGCATCACGGGTGCGCGTGATGTCATAACCGGAGGCGTTCATATTCACGACGAAACCAGCCGGCGCCACGCCAATCAGGACCAGCATGATCAGGCCAATGCCCTTCTGGCCGTCATTCGCACCGTGCGAATAGCTCACGCCAATTGCCGAAACAATCAGGGCGATACGGGTCCAGAACGGCGGCTTTTTCTTGCCGTCGATCTTTTCGCGGTCAGCAGGCGTCATATGAATACGCGCACGCTTTTTGGTATTACTCCAGTAGCGACGCAGAATAAAGATTAACCCGCCCGCCATCACCAGGCCGACAATCGGCGACAGGATCAGAGAAAGAAAGATGTTCAGGACTTTCGGAATGTTGAGTGCATCAACCACCGAGGTTCCGCTCATCAGGGCGTTGGTCAGACCGATACCGATAATCGCGCCGATCAGTGTATGGGAGCTGGAGGCCGGCAGACCGAGATACCAGGTGCCGAGGTTCCAGATAATCGCCGCCAGCAGCATAGAAAACACCATGGCGAGACCGTGAGCCGATCCAACATTCAGCAACAGATCGGTGGGAAGCATATGAACAATAGCGTAGGCAACACTCAATCCACCGAGTAGTACGCCAAGGAAGTTGAATACACCCGCCATGACCACAGCAAGCTGGGCACGCATGGCACGCGTATAGATGACCGTCGCAACTGCGTTGGCCGTGTCGTGGAAACCGTTGATTGCTTCGTAAAACAATACAAACAGCAGGGCAAGAACCAATAACAGGCTAGTACTGAGGTCTAGACCAGCAAACAGATGTAGCATAAACGTTACGCCATTTTTGGAGGACATGAACGCGGCGCATTATCCGCGACAACGTGCTGTATGGGAAAGGAAAATATAGCGCTAATTTAACCTTTCTTCGCAGAGCGAAAGGGTTACTCAGTGAAAAAGGGTTAGATATTAGACAGATACAATATGACACATTTACGGCAATTTTTTGACGCTGGCGTCCGGGTGAGCAGATCACTACAATCTGCGCCTTTCCAGTTAAGTGAGTGAACGCAGTGGAACAGTTTGACGTTATCATCATTGGTGCCGGAGCCGCAGGGCTGTTCTGTGCCGCCCAGGCCGGGCAGCGGGGACTGAGCGTGTTACTGCTGGATAACGGCAAAAAGCCAGGCCGCAAGATTCTGATGTCGGGCGGTGGCCGCTGCAACTTCACCAATCTCTACACTGACCCGGCGGCGTATCTGTCGCACAATCCTCATTTCTGTAAATCCGCGCTGGCGCGTTATACCCAGTGGGATTTTATCGATCTGGTTAATCGCCACGGTATCGCCTGGCATGAAAAAACCCTGGGCCAGCTCTTCTGTGACGACTCTGCCCAGCAAATTGTCGATCTGCTGCTGGCCGAATGTGACAAGGGCAACGTCGCCCTGCGACTGCGCAGTGAAGTGCTCAGTGTTGAGCGCGATGAAAGTGGCTACACCCTGCAACTCAACGGCAGTACGGTTCAGGCGAAGAAGCTGGTGATTGCCAGTGGTGGTCTGTCGATGCCAGGCCTGGGTGCCACGCCGTTTGGCTACAAAATTGCAGAGCAGTTTGGTCTGAATGTGTATCCGACCCGGGCGGCTCTGGTGCCCTTTACGCTGCATAAGCCACTGCTGGAGCAGTTGCAGACGCTGTCAGGCGTTGCGCTGGACACCACCATCGATGCGCAGGATGGTACCCGCTTTAAAGAGGCGATGCTGTTTACTCACCGTGGGCTCTCCGGACCTGCGGTATTGCAAATCTCCAGCTACTGGCTGCCCGGCGAATTTGTCACCATCGATCTGTTACCCGCTACGCCGCTTGAGGCGTTTCTGACGGCGCAGCGTGAAGCGCATCCGAATCTCAGCCTGAAAAACAGTCTGGCGAAAATCCTGCCGAAGCGTCTGGTGGAAGTATTGCAGGCACTAAAAGTGGTGCCGGATATCACCCTGAAACAGCTCAACAGCAAACAGCAAACTGAACTGGCGCAGACGCTGCATGCCTGGCGCATTCAGCCAAACGGCACTGAGGGGTATCGGACCGCTGAAGTGACGCTGGGCGGCGTAGACACCACGCAGCTCTCCTCGAAAACCATGGAGGCGCGCGCGGTGCCGGGGCTGTACTTTATTGGTGAAGTGGCCGATGTCACCGGCTGGCTGGGGGGATATAACTTCCAGTGGGCCTGGAGTTCCGCCTGGGCGTGCGCCCAGGCGTTGTAACGCGCGTTTACCAGCGCTGATGCACGTGCGGCGCAATCTTCTCCTGATAGATCTGCTTCAGCGCCGCCATCGTATCCTCAGAGAGCGCATCGACGTCGCTGGCGCGGGCATTGGCTTCAGCCTGCTCGCGATTTTTCGCGCCAGGAATGACCACGCTGACATCTTCGTTCATCAGGATCCAGCGCAGTGCAAACATCGCCATGGTGGTGTCGCCCGTAACAAAGCGGCGAATCTCCTCTACCGCCTCCAGTGCCACCTCATAAGGCACGCCGGAGAAGGTCTCGCCTTTATCAAACGCTTCGCCATTACGGTTAAAGGTGCGATGGTCGTCAGCGGCAAACACGCTGTCAGCGCGCATTTTGCCGGTCAGCAGGCCTGAAGCCAGCGGCACACGGGCAATGATCGCCACATCACGGCGTTTCGCTTCACGCAACAGCAGTTCCGCCGGACGCTGACGGAAAATGTTGTAGATCAGCTGAATCGACGAGACGTTTGGAAATGCCAGCGCTTTCAGGCCTTCCTCGACTTTCTCAACGGAGACGCCGTAGTGACGGATTTTTCCGGCGGCGACCATCTCATCCATCACCGCAAACACGTCCGGGTTGTAGTAAACCTCCGTCGGTGGGCAATGCAGCTGCACCAGATCCAGCGTGTCGGTCTGCAGATTTTCCCGTGAGCGATCGATAAAGGCGTTGAGGTTTTCGGCGTTGTAGCCTTCAGCCACGTGCGGTGACAGGCGACGCCCCAGCTTAGTGGCCACAAACGGGCGTTCACCGCCGCGCTGATTCAGCACCTCTGCAATAATTTTTTCGGAGCGGCCATCGCCATAGACATCGGCGGTATCAATAAAGGTGATGCCTGCATCCAGCGCAGCATTCAGCGCGGCTTTGGCATCCTCCATGCTCACTTCTCCCCAGGTTCCGCCAATGGCCCATGCGCCAAAGCCAATTTCAGAGACGCGCTGACCGGTACGGCCCAGTGTTCGTTGTTTCATGCAAACCTTCCTCGATGCGTTTCAGACAGGGTGACAGAAAAGGGCTAACCATTGAGCTTAGCCTTTTCCGCCGGTGAGGTGAGCCAGCGTTATTGCAGACCAGACGAGTCTGAACAGGATGTTTTTGACGGCAGGCTGCTGGTTACGTTGAAGATTTCTGCGGAAATCGGCTTTTAACAGGCGATTGCCGCTTCGCTAATTTATTGATTTTAAGAAATTTCACCCGAAATTAAACAGGCGAGAGTGTCGATTCGGTCACATACTTCACTTTTCAGGCCAACAATGGGATCGCTATGTTCAAATTTATTAAGTCGGTCTTTGCCAGTCCCGATAAGTTTCTGCAGATTATGACCCGTCAGGATATCAACGACTCAATTGCTGAAGGTGAGCGCATCATTATTGATGAGAACGGCAATATTTCAGTCAACACGCTGAGCGAGGAAGTCCACGAAGATTTTGCCCGGCACGTGAATACCTTAAAGGGAGTATAAGGTGGGTACCGCAATATTTATGGTGTTAATGGTGAGTGGTTACTGGTACACCAGCCGCGATTTAAATAGCCGCTTTAAAATCCGTCGCTCGTCGGGCTGGGATGTCTATTTCCTGGTGGCGCTCTACGGCTGTATTTTTGTTCTGCAGGGTGTCTTCGCCACCGGCATCATCTGGTTGGTACTGCTCTGTATCTCCGGCATCGCGAATGCCGTCCAGATGATCCCCGGCGTGCATCTGAAGTGGCAGGTCGAGTTTATGAACTGGAGTTTCCTGGGGATTCAGGCACCAGTTGTGATCATGCTCGCTTTTGCCATTCTGCTCTGCCTGTATCGCTCAAACTGGGCGGGCAGTGCACGGCTGAACGTATCGGGCCGTAAAGACCTTTATCAGCAACTGTCACGCTCCAACGGCGTGGAACAACTGCTGTTTCAGTGCATGGAAGAGGGCGAACTCGCGTGGATTACGATGAAGTCGCGCCGCATTTACATCGGCATGATTCATGCCTCGACGTTTGAATATGAGAGCACCAAAAACATCGTGCTGATCCCGATGCTCAGCGGATACCGCGACAGCAAAACACTGAAGCTGGCGGTGGAACATAACTACAGCAAGTGGTACGCCGAGCATGACATCACGCTCGACTCGAAACCCAAAGATGCGATGTCATTCCGCAAAGTGATCATGGTTGACCAGATCGAGAGTCTGTCACTGTTTGATCCCGCCAGTGCTGCCGCACTTTCAATGGGGCATCCGCAGGAAGTGGAGAAGAGTCAGGGTAGTGACGACGCGGACAGCCCGGACGATAAAAGCCGCGATGCAGCGGGTTAAAAGCTCGATCGGTTTCCCCTGATGATGTGACATCATCAGGGGAAACCGATCCCCTCACGTCATATTTTCCGCCGTAAACAGCCTGAACGCGACTTTTCCCGCCTGATACACATCCGGTTGAGAGCCGGTTTCCAGATGACTTAGCATCAAATCAATCGCCAGCCGGGCATGTTGTTGAGCATGCTGATCCAGGGTGAATGCCACTTCATCATTTATCAGTAGCTTACGTGTCACATCATAAAGTTCATGAGTGATATAGGTGCATTTACCCAGCAACTGGTGGGCGCGTAGTGTGTCGCTGACAACAGTATTGCCCATGCCAGTGTTGTAGACCCCTGCAATCATCTGCGACGGTTGCAGGTTGCGGGCCAGCACGCTGCGGATTGTCTCCCGCTGATCCTGACCCGACAGCACCTCACGCAGATGACGCTGGGGGGCGCGCTGCGCCATGGCCTCCCGGAATCCGTCAATGCGCTGACGGTGGGCGCGATAATCGAAGCGGCCACTGACCATTAGAATGTCGCCGGGCTGATTCACCGTTTTACTCATCAGTAATCCCGCGGTGCGTCCGGCCTGATACTGGTCAATGCCGACATGACATAAGCGGTCGGCATCAGGCAGATCGGTAACGATGGTAATCACCGGCACATTGCGGCTGCGGCACAGCGCTAGCGCCCGGTAGATGGGCGGTGAATCATGTGCAAAGACAATGATGCCGTCGCGCGTGCTGCTGCGGGCGATAATACTTTGCGCCAGCTGCTCAGGCTGTGCCTCGGCCACCAGAGTTTTATGCAGTTTCAGGCGACGATAGCCAAGCTGGCTGGCGACTTCGCTGAAATGGGTAGTAAGCTGCTGAAAAAAGGAGGAGCCGTTATTACTGAGGAACACCTCAATTTGCCAGGGATGCTGGTACTCTTCTGGCAGCAGACGCTTCAATCCCACTTCGCGCGCGGCTTTCAGGACTTTACGGCTGGTCTCCAGTGACACGCCGCCGCGTTCGTTCAGCACACGATCGACCGTCGCAATCCCGACACCCGCCATTTTTGCCACCACCTCTAAGGTGAGCTTTTTCATTCAGACTCCACGGGAAAAATGGCGATTAACTGCTGCCTGCCAGACTATTTATCTCTTCTAACCGGTTAAAAGTAAAAGATAAAGCAATTTAATGATGGAAAACCATCATCAGCGTTGTGCCGCAAGGTTTTTACCGACCGTGCGGTCGCCAGGCTAAAAAGCACAGCGGGCCGCTCTCCTGGCGGAATACCCGTTAAGCTTGTAGTGAGACAATCAACGAGGAGTGAATATGGCTCAGCAAAAAGAGGTTCTGATTATTGGTGCTTCGCGCGGTATCGGGCTGGCGGTGGCACAGGCGTTTGCGGGTGAGGGCTGGCAGGTTACGGCTACGCATCGCAGTGGCATTCCAGAGCAGGGTAACAAGCCAGACATTCACTGGCATGCGCTGGATATGACGCACTCATCGGTGGTTCAGCAGCTTGCCAGCCAGCTCAGTGGCAAAACGTTCGATGCGATTCTGATTAACGCCGGGATTTCCGGGCCTTCACACCAGAAGCTGTCGCAGAGTGACGATCAGGATCTGGCGCAGCTGTTCCTGACCAACGCAATAGCGCCGGTTCGCAGCGCAGAGATTTTGCTGCCGCTGTTGAAGCCGGAAGGCGTGCTGGCGCTGACCTCATCTCAGCTCGGCAGCCTGAATGAAAACCCGCAGGCGCAGATGCCGATTTATTCGGCCAGCAAAGCCGCCCTGAATATGCTGAGCCGTACACTGACTCCGGCAGTGGACGCGCAGAGCGGGACGCTGCTGACGCTGCACCCCGGCTGGGTGAAAACAGATATGGGTGGCGAGAGTGCGCCACTGACAGCAGAAGAGAGTGCGGCCGGTATCGTCCGGCAACTGACCCACTGGCGCGGTCGTGGTGGTCATCACTATGTCGATTACGCCGGCCAGCAGCTGCAATGGTAAGTTGATACGGGGCGGTTACGCCCCGATGTCACGTAGTGCTTTGCCTTTCATCAGATTGCGTTCAATGTGCTCCAGCGTCACATGTTTGGTCTCGGGAACCAGCATCATCGTCAGCACGATAAACACCAGATTAAGCGCGCCGTAGAGCCAGAAGGTATTGGCATTCCCCAGCTGATCAAGCATGGTCAGGAAGGTCGCACCCACAATCATATTACCGACCCAGTTCGTGGTGGTGGAGGCGGTAATGCCGAAGTCACGTCCTTTCAGCGGCTGAATTTCTGAGCAGAGTAGCCAGATCACCGGTCCGGCCGCCATCGCGAAGCCGACGATAAACATCAGCAGCATCGCTATAGCAAAGTATTTGCGGAAATCTGTTTCAACGCCAATATGCAGCAGCGTGCCCAGTACGCCCATGCCGACTGCCATCACCAGAAAACTGGTGGTAAGCATCGGTTTGCGACCCCAGCGATCAACAAAGAAAATCGCAATCAGCGTAGCCAGCATGTTGACCAGCCCGACAATCACCGTACCCCACATCTGCTCACTGGTGCTGGAGAAGCCGGCAATATTGAAGATTTTAGGGGCGTAATACATCACAACATTCATGCCGGTAAACTGCTGCATCACCTGCAGCAGCATGCCCAGCCATACCGCACGGCGGAAATTACCGTTAGAGCGGAAAAGCGACCAGCCACGCTGCTTCACCTGCAGGCTTTCACGGATCTCTTCCAGCTCCTCGCGGGCCTGTTCGCTGCTGTTCCGTAACCGATCCAGTACCCGCTGTGCTTCGTTAAAACGCCCATGTGCTGCCAGCCAGCGCGGACTGTTAGGCAGGAACAGCACGCCGATAAACAGAATCACCGCTGGGATGGCGATAACACCGAGCATCCCACGCCAGTTGCCGCTGTAGCTGAACGCAGTATCAGAGAGATAAGCCACCACGATGCCGGTGGTCAGCATCAGCTGGTACATGGAAATCATCGAACCACGAATACGTTCCGGCGCAATCTCTGCCAGGTACAATGGCGCGGTATAAGAGGCGATGCCCACCGCCAGACCCAGCATCACGCGGGCGCAGACCAGTGACTCGACATCCGGGGAGAACGCTGACCACAGCGAGCCAATCACAAACAGCGTTGCGCCTGCCAGCATACTTTTCTTGCGTCCCAGCTTTGATGACATCCAGCCCGCCGCCAGCGCACCCAGCGCCGCGCCGAACATCATTGAACTCACCACCCACTCCTGCTGATGGTTAGTTATCTGCAAATCCTTTGCCAGAAACGGTAAGGCACCGGCAATGACACCGATATCCAGACCAAACAGCAGGCCTGACAGCGCAGCCATAAAACAGACGAACCACGTAAAGCGGTTCTGCTGACTTCCCGATTTTTTTGTCGCGACCATGCGAGTCTCCTTGAGGCGATTCAATGTCAATATTGTTAATGTTATGTAAACATAGCTGATGCCAGTGTGGTGACGATCACACTTCTGGCCATCACCCGTGCTGCACAGCATTACGCTAAAAAGAAAACATCGAAGATCAGCGGGTTGGCACTGCAGGGCAAAAGGGCGGATGAAGCACGATTACACCAAACGAGGCATATCAGACCCGTTTTGCAACTGACTGCTTGCAGCATTACACTGCTGCTTTTCAGCCATTGATTGAAGGTGCTTATGTCTGAACCTTTCCAGCGTCAGCCGCTGCCGCTGCCGGGCGGTCATAAAAAAGTCCTGCTGCACTCCTGTTGCGCACCCTGTTCGGGTGAAGTGATGGAAGCGATGCTGGCATCCGGTATTGAATACACCATCTATTTTTACAACCCGAATATTCACCCGCTCAAAGAGTATGAGCTGCGAAAAGAGGAGAATATTCGCTTTGCCGAAAAATTTGGTGTGCCGTTTGTGGATGCGGACTATGACCGGGATAACTGGTTTGAGCGCGCGCGCGGGCTGGAGTGGTCGCCGGAACGGGGTGAGCGCTGCACCATGTGCTTTGATATGCGTTTTGAGCGTACGGCACTCTATGCCCATGAGAACGGCTTCCCGGTGATGACCAGTTGCCTGGGGATCTCACGCTGGAAAGATATGAAGCAGATTAACAGCTGTGGTCTCCGCGCCGCGTCAGCATATCCGGATCTGATGTACTGGGATTTTAACTGGCGTAAAGGCGGTGGGTCTTCGCGCATGATTGAAATCAGTAAGCGCGAAAGTTTTTATCAGCAGGAATATTGTGGCTGTGTCTATTCACTGCGCGACACCAATCGTCATCGCGTCGCCCAGGGACGTGAGCGTATTCAGATTGGCGTGCAATATTATCAGCCGGATGAAGGCTGATTAACCCCTGTCGCGTAAAGGCTCTGCCTGCGCATATCCGCGCGTGAAGTGCGTAACAGGCCGGACTGTTACGCCATCATCCGGCTTTATACTTTCCGCACGCACAAAGCTGCATAAGGTACAGGGATGCGCTACCTCAGCCAGCTGCTTTTTCGCCTTGTCGTTCATCTGACGTTTGCGACAGGTGCTCGGCGTGCAACCCATAATCTGTTTAAAAGAGCGGGTAAAAGATTGCTGGCTTTCGAAGTGGTATTTCAGTGCCAGAGTGATAATAGGTGTCTGGCTGTTTTTTAAATCATGAATGCTGGCGTTAAGTTTTCTCTTACGAATATAACGCGCCAGTGTTTCATTATGGTAACGGGCAAAGAGTTTCTGTAAATACCATCTGGAGTAACCTGCCTTTATGGCAATATCATGAACACTCAGGCGCTGGTCAAGATTATTATTAATCCATTCAGTGACAGAGATGATTACGCCTTCATTATATTTATTTTCGCTCATAGCGACTCCACGGTTAAATTCATCACGAATGTGAAAAATCTACCTTAATGTTCTTATTCTTTGCGTAAACATTTTCAGGTTTTGAGTTTTTATCTCCTGATATTATGCATCTGAACAGCCGTTTTTTATTAAATAAGATGAATTGTGATAAATCTGTTAGGAAATATAGATGATTGATATCTGGCAGATAAAAATTAAATCAGGCGCTATGCCGCTGACCACCTCCTGATGAATCCTGGCAGCCGTCGTGTTATTAACGTGATAGCACCGCCTGGCAATAGATTTTTCACAATGACATGCCAGGCTTACGACTCACCTTTAACATGGAGTACCCCCGGATGAGCCCGACATACGCGCTGAAAAAACCGCTTGCCGCCTTGCTCACCTCGCTGGCCTTATTTGCTCATGCACCTGCCCATGCTGCGTCTGTGTATGGCGAACAGCTGGAGGGGTTTCAATATCCCTATCCTCTGCAGCATTTTGACTTTCAGTCTCAGCAGCAACCGCTGAGCATGGGCTTTATGGATGTCAAACCGGTGCAACGCGCCAACGGCAAAACGGTGGTGCTGATGCACGGTAAAAACTTCTGTGGCGCGACCTGGGAAGAGACGATTCGTGCACTGAGTCAGCAGGGATATCGCGTTATCGCGCCCGACCAGATTGGCTTCTGCAGCTCGACCAAGCCCGCCAGCTATCAATACAGTTTTCAGCAACTGGCAGAGAACACCCATCAGCTGCTTGCTCGGCTGGGAGTGGAGAAGGCGGTCATTGTCGGTCATTCAACCGGCGGGATGCTGGCAACGCGTTATGCGTTGATGTACCCGGCGCAGACGCAGAAGCTGGTACTGGTTAACCCGATAGGGCTGGAGGACTGGAAAGCCAAAGGTGCACCGTGGCGCCCGGTGGATCAGTGGTATCAGCGCGAACTCAAACTCAGCGCGGCGGGCATTAAGAAGTATGAACAGCAGACTTACTATGTCGGGCGCTGGAAACCCGAATATGACAAGTGGGTCGATATGCTGGCCGGACTAAACAGCGGGCCGGGCCATCAGAAAGTAGCGTGGAACTCCGCCTTAATCTACGACATGATCTTCACTCAACCGGTGTTTTATGAGTTCGGCGATCTCAGGGTGCCGACCACTCTGATAATCGGTACGTCAGATACCACGGCCATTGGCAGTGATATCGCACCGGCGGAGGTGAAAGCCCGATTAGGTGATTATGCGGTGCTGGGAAAAGAGGCGGCTAAACGTATCCCGGGCGCGCGCTTAATTGAATTTCCTGGCATGGGGCATGCACCACAAATGGAAGATCCGGCTAAGTTTAATCAGACGCTGCTCGACGATCTGGCCCGTCCCTGAACCCTCAGGCGCTGCGGCGCCTGACCTTACACGGCAATGCGTTTCTGATTTTTAGTCAGATACATCTGTTTATCGCTGTCGTGCAGCAATTGTTCCAGCGATTGTGGATTGGCTGGGTCAAATTCCACCACGCCGGAAGAGAACTGCAGGCGGTAACGTCGGTTCAGGCTGATTGACTGCTGGTGCAGATAATGGTCGAACTGCATGAGCAGCGCTTTACTCTGCTGCTGCTGCAGGCCATCAAACAGCACCACAAACTCATCGCCGCCCAGGCGGGCAAACAGGTCGGAATGTTTGAACGCCACCTTCATCGCATTGGCAAAGTCCATCAGGGCGCGATCGCCTTCGCGATGGCCCAGCGTGTCATTGATCTGCTTAAACTTGTCGAGATCGAGAAAGGTCAGACAGGCGGGACGGTTTTTCCTCTGGCACTCATTAAGCACCATCTGCCCGAGCGTCATAAAACCGCGACGATTGGTAATCTGCGTCAGTTCATCACAGGTAGCCGTCTGAAAGGCGATCAACTCCGCTTCAGCCATGGCGGCGAGATCGCGCATGGTGGCCTGATCCTCTTCATTAAACTGACGCGGCTCACGACCAATAATACAGAGCGTACCCATTTTGGCACCGCCCGGCGCACGCAGCGGACAGCCCGCATAAAAGCGAATGTGTGGTTCGCCAGTCACCAGCGGATTATCATGAAAACGTTCATCCTGTAACGCATCTTCAACGATCATGATTTCATCCTGCAGGATAGCGTGGCCGCAAAACGAGATATTTCGCGGCGATCCGGTAGGCGCATAACCCTGTGCAGATTTAAACCACTGATGGTCTTCTTCCAGCAGACTGACTAACGCGATAGGCACGTCATACAAGCGGCGCGCCAGGCGAGTTAAACGATCAAATCGTTCTTCCGCTGGCGTATTCATTATGTTCAGCGCACGCAACTGCGATAAACGTTGTGCCTCGTCGGCGGCGATTTCAGGTGCTTTCATCACAGAGCCCTTTGGTTTTTAGCTGAAGCCAGGTTCTGGTGTGTGCCTAACAGCGATGAAGAGCGTGATACAGCGACCACGCTCTTTATGAGGAGGGGATCAGAGCACTTTTTGTTCGGCGAGATCAAGGGCGAAATAGCTGAAAATGAGGTCTGCCCCGGCGCGTTTAATCGCACCGAGGCTTTCCAGCACCACATTGCGTTCATCAATGGCACCGGCCTGTGCGGCAAATTTAATCATCGCGTATTCGCCACTCACCTGATAAGCCGCCAGCGGCAATTCGGTGCGTTCGCGGATATCGCGCAGAATATCCAGATATGCGCCTGCCGGTTTCACCATCAATGAATCCGCGCCCTGCGCCGCATCAAGCAACGATTCACGGATCGCTTCCCGACGGTTCATCGGGTTCATCTGGTAGGTTTTACGGTCGCCTTTCAGCGCCGTTCCGGCCGCTTCACGGAACGGGCCGTAAAACGATGAAGCGAATTTGGTGGAATAAGACATGATGGCGGTCTGGGTGAAGCCTGCCGCATCAAGTGCGCGGCGAATCGCCTCAACCTGACCATCCATCGCCGCTGACGGGGCGATGAAGTCTGCACCGGCTGCGGCGGCAACAACGGCCTGCTTGCCCAGGTTTGCCAGGGTTGCATCGTTATCGACGCCGTGATCACAGAGCACGCCACAGTGGCCGTGGCTGGTGTATTCACAGAAGCAGGTGTCAGACATCACAATCATTTCGGGTACGGTATCTTTGCAGATGCGCGACATACGCGCCACCAGACCGTTTTCGTTCCAGGCATCGCTGCCGGTGGCGTCAGTGTGGTGAGAAATACCGAAGGTCATCACCGAGCGGATGCCCGCTTTGGCGATGCGCTCAATCTCATAGGCAAGCCGTTTTTCCGGAATACGCATCACGCCAGGCATCGCCTGAATCGCTTTGTAATCGTCGACTTCTTCTTCAACAAAGATAGGCAGAGCCAGATCGTTCAGGCTCAGGGATGACTCCTGGAACATTTCACGCATTGAGGCGCTGGCGCGCAATCTTCTTGGGCGCTGGATAAGGGAATAATCAGACATTTTCATTCTTACGCAGGTGAAAAAAGTAACAACAGTTTACTCCCTTTGACCGCGAGGGATGAAGGTTTGTGTGCGGTAACAGAGAGGGAAAAGCGCTCTCCCGCCAGGCGGCGGGAGAGCAGAACGATTACTCGTTGATATCCGGATGCTGCTGCACCAGGTTTTTACGTTTCGCTTCCAGGCGGGCGATCTCTGCATCGATATCTTCGATTTTGTTCTCGATGTTATCGTGATGTTCCTGCAGGATTTCGCGCGCTTCTTCCATATCTGACGCGGCTGGTGTTGCACCTTTCAGTGGCTTGTTTGCCGTCTCTTTCATGGAAAGACCCGTAATCAGACCAATGATCGCTACCACCATCAGGTAGTAGGCTGGCATGTAGAGATTATTGGTGGTTTCAACCAGCCAGGCAGCTATGGTTGGTGTCAGACCGGCAACCAGTACCGAGATGTTAAACGCACTGGCCAGCGCACTGTAACGGATATGGGTCGGGAACATCGCAGGCAGCGACGAGGCCATGACACCTGTAAACGAGTTAAGAATAACGGCCATCAGCAGCAGACCACCAAAAATCAGTCCCAGCACGCCACTGTTAATCATCATAAAGGCGGGAATGGCGAAGACCAGCAGTGCGATACTGCCGATGATAACAAAGGGACGACGGCCAAAGCGGTCACTCATCATGCCGATCACAGGCTGAACAAACAGCATACCAATCATGATAGCGATGATAATCATCACACCATGGTCTTCGCTGTAGTGCAGGTTATGTGACAGGTAACTCGGCATATACGTCAGTAACATGTAGTAGGTGACGTTGGTGGCGATAACCAGACCGATACAGGAAAGCAGGCTGCGCCAGTGTTTGGTTGCAATTTCCTTAAACGAGACTTTCGGACCATCCTGCAGGCCTTCGCGGTCACCCTGTTCCAGTTTGTCCACATGCTGCTGGAATGCCGGGGTCTCCTCCAGCGCATGGCGCAGATAAAGGCCGATAATGCCCAGCGGCAGCGCAACGAAGAACGGCAGACGCCAGCCCCACTCAAGGAAACGCGCTTCTCCGATAACAGAAGAGATCAGCACGACCAGGCCCGCACCGAGTACAAAGCCCGCAATTGAGCCAAAGTCGAGCCAGCTTCCCATAAAGCCGCGTTTACGGTCAGGCGAATATTCCGCCACAAAGATTGAGGCGCCGGTATACTCACCGCCCACGGAGAAGCCCTGCGCCATCTTCGCAAGCAGCAGCAGAATCGGTGCCCAGATGCCGATAGACGCATAGGACGGTATCAGGCCGATACAGAAGGTACTGACCGACATGATGATAATGGTAATGGAGAGGATTTTCTGACGACCATATTTGTCGCCCAGCATACCGAAGAAGAGGCCACCCAACGGACGGATCAGGAAGGGCACAGAGAACGTCGCCAGTGCAGCAATCATCTGAATGCTGGGGGATACATCCGGGAAGAAGACTTTACCCAGCGCATAGGCCACAAAGCCATACACACCGAAGTCAAACCATTCCATTGCGTTACCCAGAGAGGCCGCAGTGATGGCTTTACGTAAACGAGCATCATCAATGATGGTGACATCATTGATCCCAATTGGTTTTACACGCTTCCTACGCAATTTCATAGAATTACCCTGTAATGGAACACGAAAGTCCTCAACGGCGCGAGCCGTGGTAAATCGTTCAGACCGCTGCGTTGAGAAATTTAAGCATAGCCGTAATTAAGCGCTCATTACGCGCCAGCGAACACAATAATTACTGTTGTGATTATTGCAAACAGCGACAGAGTATACCGTTTTTGTGTGATATCTGTCATGTTTGAGCTAATGCTGACCTGTTCCGGCAATCTTTATGACTGTTTAGCTCCGCAAAAAAATTATCACGCTACGTGACAACAGCCGTTTTTTTCAGCAGATTGTTTGCGCAAGTGATGTTTATTTGCGCTTAACGGGAGAGGGATCCCTGTCCGACGGTTCAGTGTGGAGGGCCGGGGCTGGACATTTTTCTTCGGTGAACGGGCTGGCGCAAGAGCCGCGGCTGTCAATCTAGGTTTCTGTGTCACCCGGTTTTCGATGTGCTGCGGAGGTTCAAACGTGACACGGGTCAGCCAGCACACGCTGATCCCCCTGACGCGCCAGCCACTCTATCAGCGATGTGTTATCCATCGGGCGGGCGTAATAAAAACCCTGAATAAAAACGACGCCGCGCTGTTGGAGATAGCAAAATTGCAGCTCAGTTTCCACACCTTCACCCAGCACTTCTAGCGCCAGACTGTGACTGAGATTGATGATCGCATCCAGCACTGGCGTCTCGCCTTCCAGCGATTCGATAGCGTTAATGAATCCACGATCGATTTTCAGATAATCCAGCGTGAAGGTCTGTAAGTAACTTAGTGAGCAGTGGCCGGTACCAAAATCATCAATCGCAACCTTCATACCCGCATGGCGTAACTGCTCCAGCTTACGTGCCACCGCGTCACCCTCTTTAATCAGACTGCGCTCAGTCAGCTCAAGCGTGATGACAAACTGCTTATCTTTTATCCTGTCGGCGAATTGCAGCATATCGCGAACAAATTCAGGATGCTGCAGATGTTCCGCCGCCACGTTAATCGCAAGGTGGAAATGGGGATCCACCTGCCAGCTCTGCACATCCTCTGCAATCAAATCGAGCAGGTGGCGGGTCAGCGGCACAATCATCCCTTCCGCTTCTGCTGCACCGATAAAAATATCAGGCCGAACGCCGTTACCGTCGGACGTAGTCCAGCGGAGCAGCACCTCTGCACCGCTACAGCGTTGCAGCCGATTATCATAGACTGGCTGATAGTGCGCCCTGAACTGGCCGCAGATGATGGCCCGGCGAATCTCATCGCGCCATGAAATGCGCCGTTGCAGCCAGTTCGCCGTCAGCATCATCAGCAGAACAGAGAATATCGCCGCCATCGGCATGATAATAAAAATCACCTGACGCCAGGCAGAGATCAGCTCAGTGGGCGAGGCAATCAGAGTGACAGAGAGCGGGTAGCGGTTTGAACGGGCCTCATAAATCAGAGGCTCAAACCAGCCGGATGCAGCAATTTGTGGGTCACCAAACGAGATGGGGGCGCCGTCGCTGAATGCCATGCTGAAATGATAAAGGTGAGTGCTGCTGATAGCGCGCATCAGATCAATCAGATACTGGCCATCAACCACTGCCCAGAATCCCACGCCATCAGGCAGGTCACGCATAAAAATCACGGCCGGACGATCCGGTACACCAGAGGTGCCGGCAATCGACAGGCTCCACCAGGCTTTTCCGGTGACTGGCGCATCGCGCATGATCATATCGCTCAGTAAACCCGGCATGGTTCCATACGCTGACGAACAGCCAATTCTGTTTTCTTCAATTTTACCGATTGCGCGGAAATAGGGATTCAGTGAGCCGATGCGCTGTAACTGATTCTGAATCTGACTGCAGGGCTGATACTGAAACTGGCGCAGCGTATTAATCATATCCCAGGCGCTGTCGCTCATTCTTTCAGCCTGAGCAAGCAGGGTATTGGCTGCATTCACCTGCTGCTGCTGGACGGTGTGGCGCGCATCCAGAGCAGTAAAAAAAAGGCCAATAAGCAGAGGCAGCACACCGGAGAAAATAATCACCAGCCTGGCATAGTCGCGTTTTCGTTTCAGTAGCGGCACCGCTGAATCCTCTGAGTATTATTCGTTTTATGCAGGGGCTGAACAGTTGCGCAGCATAGCATTTCTCCGGGTCGGGCAGATTAGCGTTTTTGCGAGCAACAGAACTGACTCAGGTCAATTATCGACCCGACACAGCCTTAATTGAGGGGGTTGTTTTGCTTTCATTTGTATTCGGCAGAAATCAGGCAGGTATAAGTAACGCGGAGGATAACATCTCATTGCGACCGGCAGAGACCCTGGCCCGTCAGAATCGGGCACAGGGTAGCCGTTGACTTAATCAGCAAAATAGATCTGTTTCAAGGCAACTTCAACGCCGCGCAGTTCAGCAAGACCTTTAAGACGTCCAATGGCTGAGTAACCCGGATTCGTGCGTTTATGCAGGTCGTCCAGCATCTGATGACCGTGATCGGGACGCATAGGTATTGCCCGCAGGTTGCCTGCACGGCGACGGCGCTGCTCTTCCGCCAGAATGACTTTGATCACGCCGACCATATCGACATCGCCCGCCAGATGCGCCGCTTCATGGAAGCTGGCGGGATTAGCTTCGCGCTTCGTGGCGCGCAGATGGACAAAGTTGATGCGGTCGGCATAGGTTTCCGCCATCTCAACCAGCGCATTATCGGCACGCACACCATAAGAGCCGGTACAGAAGCAGAATCCGTTGTGCAGACTGTCCACGGTTTCTTTCAGCCACTGCATATCTTCCTGCGTAGAGATAATGCGTGGCAGACCCAGAATAGGACGCGGTGGATCGTCCGGATGCACCGCCAGTTTAACGCCCGTTTCTTCCGCAACCGGCACGATGGCGCGCAGAAACGTTGCCATATGCTCGCGCAGTTTCGCTTTATCAATGCCGTCATACTGTGCCAGTTGCGCCTGAAACTGCGCCAGGGTGTAACCCTCTTCGGCACCTGGCAGGCCGGCGATAATATTGCGCACCAGGGTGTTTTTCTCTTCTGCGCTCATGGTGGAAAAGCGCTGCGCTGCGGCCTGCTGCTCGGCAGCGCTGTAATCCTTCTCCGCGCCCGGGCGCTGTAGCAGATAAAGCTCAAAGGCAGCAAACGCGTCAGCGTCAAAGCGCAGCGCTTTTGCGCCATCTGGCAGCGTCCAGGCGAGGTCGGTGCGCGTCCAGTCCAGCACCGGCATGAAGTTGTAGCAGACGGTATCAATACCGCAGGCGGCCAGATTGCGTATCGACTGCTGGTAATTGGCAATATAGCGAAGGTAGTCACCCCGCTGAGTTTTGATCGCCTCGTGGACCGGAATACTTTCGACCACCGACCAGACCAGACCTTTTTCAGCCACTAGGGCCTGGCGTGCTTTAATCTCTTCAACCGGCCACACCTCGCCGTTAGGGATATGGTGCAGCGCCGTTACAATGCCGGTCGCACCCGCCTGACGCGCATCATCCAGTGATACCGGGTCGTTCGGGCCGTACCATCGCCATGTATGTTCCATTATTACTCCTGAGTGTGATGTGGCCCAGTGGTCAGGCCGCTGGGCCAAGAGTATGATAGTGGACAAAACAGGGCCGTGATCCGGATCGCAGCATCACAAACTGCATCAGCGATGTGATCGGTTTTAAGCGGACGAAGAGGAGAGGGTGATGACGCTACCCGTTATTAAAACTGAGCGCCTGTATCGTCAGATCGCCAACGTCATTATGGCCGGCATCACGCGCGGTGACTTTGCGGCAGGAGGCTTACTGCCACCCGAGCGCGAGCTGGCAAAACAGCTGGGTGTCAGCCGCTCGTCAGTGCGTGAAGCATTGATTGCGCTGGAAATGACCGGCTGGGTCGATATCCGCACGGGCAACGGCGTCTACGTCGCGCAGCCACTGCCGCAGGCCGCCGTTCCGCAGGAGAGTTGCAGCCTGCAGGACCTGCTGCAGGCGCGGGAAGCCTTTGAGGGAATGCTGGCGGGATTTGCCGCACGTAACGGCACCGCCGTTCAGCGCGCGGCACTGCTGGCGCTGACCGCTGAACTGCAGCAGTACAATGCAAACGATGCGGCCTTCCTGGAGCAGGACAAACGCTTTCACCTGCTCATCAGCGAGATGAGCGGCAATGATGTGTTACGCGACCTGCTGGAGCAGTTATGGAACCGGCGGCACAGTCCGCATGTGCAGCGACTGGAGCGCCATTATGCTGATAATAGCTTCGCACGCGAGATGAATGCTGACCATCAGCAGATCGCCGATGCCATCGTGGCGGGCGATGAAGCGGCTGCACGCCAGGCGATGGAGAACCATCTGCAGCACGTGCAGCAGCAGCTACTTGGTTAATCCCCGCGCCCGCTTAGGTCGTCCGGTGCCCAGCATAATCGCCAGACGGCTGCCGCCTGGCGTGGTTTCCATCAGGATTTTGGTAATGCTGGTCAGCGGCACCGAGAGCAGCATGCCGACCGGCCCGAGCAGCCAGCCCCAGAACACCAGCGACAGGAACACCACCAGCGTTGATAAGCCCAGACCGCGCCCCATCAGTCGCGGTTCCAGCATATTGCCGAACACCATGTGAATCGCGGTAAACAGCGCTGCCACCATCGCGGCATCAAACAGACTGTTCAGTAACAGCGCCTGAAGTAAGGGTGGGATACCGGCGATAATCGGACCAATATTGGGAATGAAATTGAGGATAAAAGCTACGACACCCCAGAGCAGTGCGAACTTCACATCCAGCAGATAGAGACTCAGCCAGACCGCAATGCCGGTGATCAGGCTCACCAGGGTTTTCAGCGCCAGATAGTGCGTGACCCCTTTCAGTGCTTTATGCAGCCCGGCAATGCGGATTTTAGGGTTCACCAGCGCGTTACGCATTTTATAGGGCAGGTGATGAACCTCAAACAGCATAAAGACCACGGTCAGCACCAGCAGCACAGTATTGGTCATCGCACCGGAAAAGCCGCTCAGCGCCACGCTTGCCAGGTTCATCATAGTGTTAGGATCGAAACGCTGAACCAGCGCATCTGTTGAGATATTGATATGAAAGCCTGCCGCCAGATGTTGCAGCACCGTCATTTTCTGCTCCATCGTGGCGCGCAGTTGCGGGTAGAGGTCGGAAAACTCGCTCATTGAGCTGGCGATGATGGCGCCCAGCAGCACAAGGGCGCAGAAGATCACCGTGATGACCAGGCCAATGGCCAGCCCACGGCGAAAGCCCCGGCGCATCAGCATCGTCACCAGCGGGTTGAGTACAATTGCAAAGAACGCCGCCAGCAAAAGCGGAACCAGAATATCGGACGCTGCCCGAACCCCGGCGAGGATGATGACCAGCATCGCCAGTTTTATCAGAATATTTTGTCCGATCTTTTCCCGTTGCAGCTCGCTCATTCTCTCTCTCATAACGTAAATTGGCTGTTGAAAGTGTAGCTGAAAGAAAATTAACAATCTGATTTATCAGAGAAACGGTAAAGCGCGGCGGCAAAGTGGCGAGAGTATTAGCGCCACAGCACTCAGCTATAGCAACAGAACAGCCACTCTCCCTTGTGGCTGTTTTCGTCCGGTTATCTGCAGCACCTCCGGGCTGTCGTGTTCGCCAGATAACCGTGCCATTGTGATGCGCAGGAGGCGAAAGCGGGTATAGTTAAGGGATAAACCTTATCATTCAGCTAAATACGATCGTGAGGACGCATGCCTGAACAGCCTGCAGCGGAACCGACTACCCCACATGGCAACCTGAATATCTCTCTGCTGATCCTCTCTATTGTGGCCTACAACTTTGCCAGCTATCTCACCATTGGTCTGCCGCTGGCGGTATTGCCAGGCTGGGTGCATGACCAGCTGGGCTTCAGCGCGTTCTGGGCCGGCCTGGTGATCAGCCTGCAATATGTTGCGACGCTGCTGAGCCGGCCACATGCTGGTCGCTATGCCGATCTCTGGGGACCCAAAAAAGTGGTGGTGACGGGCCTGGCAGGCTGTCTGATCAGCGGATTGTGTATTCTGCTGGCGGCCCTGATCGCATCACCGATGTGGAGCCTGATCCTGCTCTGCGTGGGCCGGTTGATTCTGGGCGTGGGCCAGAGTTTTACCGGCACCGGCACCTCGTTGTGGGGAGTGGCGAGGGTGGGTTCACTGCACATTGGTCGGGTAATATCCTGGAACGGGATCGTCACCTATGGTGCGATGGCCATTGGCGCACCGCTCGGCGTAGTGATCTTTCAGGCAGGCGGTTTGCTGTGGCTGTCACTGGTTATTGTTGCCATCTGTGTCGTGGGCATCGTCTGCGCCGTGCCGCGTCCGGCTGTAAAAGCCAGCCGCGCCAGACCGCTGCCGTTTCGGGCTGTGCTGGGAAAAATCGCCGGTTTTGGTGCGATTCTGGCGATGGGATCGGCGGGTTTTGGCGTTATTGCCACCTTTATTACCCTGTTCTATCAGGATAAAGGATGGCAAGGCGCCGCTTTTGCGCTTTCCCTGTTCAGCATGGCTTTTGTTGGCGCACGCCTGCTGTTTCCCAATGCGATTAACCGCCACGGCGGTCTGCGGGTCGCCAGCGTTTGTCTGGCGGTTGAAGCGGTCGGACTATTTCTGGTCGCCGCCGCGGGTAATCCATTGATGGCAAACGCGGGTGCTTTTCTGACCGGGGCCGGGTTTTCTCTGGTGTTCCCGGCGCTGGGCGTGGTGGCGGTAAAAGTGGTGCCGCAGCAGAATCAGGGCAGCGCCCTGGCAACCTATACCGCCTTTATGGATCTGTCGCTGGGGATAACCGGGCCACTGGCCGGATTCATCATGAATTATGCGGATGTCTCACGCGTCTATCTACTCACGGCGCTGCTGGTCTGTGTCGCGTTTTTCTGCACGCTGCGCCTGTTGAAGCATCAGGCATCGCAGGCAGCAGCAGACGGTTCTTCAGAATAAAAAAAATGGCCCAGCAGCGGGCCATAACGTCTTTTCAGACACAGATAAACGGATAAATGCGGGATGCAGCAGGATTCAGGCCTGCAGCAGTTCAATACTGTGGCGGATCTGGCGTTCAATCTCCGCCGGGGTCCAGCTGTTAAGCTGACCGGAGAACGGCTCAAAGGCGTAGACGCCCTTATAGCCAAGCATCTCCAGCCGTTTAACCTGCACCACGCTCTTCAGCACATCATTGTCACTCAGCATGATGCGTTCTTCGTCGGTCAATTCGGCGGTCGGACGTTGATCTTCCACGCCTGAAAGGTGCACCAGTCCAATCTGGTCAATATCGATACCCACCGGGAATTCCTGTTCTGCCTTCTCATAGAGATGATGATGAAAAGTATCCAGCAACAGCTTAAAAGGCACGCCTGCCGCAGCGATCAACGCCTGCGCCTGCACGATCGAACGCAGTGAGCTGACCGGGAAACCCAGTGGCTCCACCAGCCCCAGAATGCCATAGTGGGCAAAGCGCGGTGCCAGCGCCTGCATCGCCGCCTGTGTCTGTTGAGGCGACACAGTAATCCCCTCATTCAGCGGACACATCACCAGCGCTTTTGCACCAATCTGTTGTGCTGTCTGTAACAGCGCCTCAGCCCGGCTCAGCAGCACGTCATCAATTTGGTTAAACGGATAGAGCGCATTAATGCTGATGATATCAATGTGGTATCTGTCGGCCAGGGCGTGCAGTTGATCGGTGCTGAGATCGTCAGTGACGCTGCCGCCGGGCATATCATTACGCAGTTCAACCTTGCTCAGGCCCAGACGCTGAACCAGCTGGAAGAAGGCTTCCAGCGAGAGCCGGGGCGCAATTTTGCGGTTGATACAGAAACGGGTTGGGTCGATGGCCATGCGCTAACTCCGAACAGGAGAATGTTTCGACTAAAGAAAACATTTATTTCATAATTAGTGAATTATGAAATGTATTTTATTAGATCAGCCTCGCATTAATTTCATATTTCGTTTCACGCTGATGCGTCAACGCTGGATCGACTTCGCAGAAAAAGACGTGATCCACGCCGCGGAAATTCCCCTGTTACGCTAAGGCTGACCGGTAATATTGCTCTGCTGCTCTCATAACGCGGTCAGACAAGAGTGGACAATAAAAATGCGATCTGTGCCGCTAAAATCAAATTTTCCAAAAATAACTATTTGAAAAATTTATTCCACTGTAATAGCTTCATAGCACGCTTTCAGGTTTGCCTGGTCAGGCAGTGTGGCAGGCCACAGGGCCCGTCTGCAGGGAACTTAACCATCTTAAGAGGCAACATCATGACAACCATAGGTAACTTTATTGGCGGTAAAATCACGTTCAGCGCCAGCAACGAAACCATTCCTGTTTACGATCCGGCAACCGGCAAAGTGGTCCGTGAACTGACGCAAAGTACCGCTGATGAAGTGGCTCAGGCGATTGGTGTCGCGCATGACGCATTTTCAGCCTGGTCTAAAACCTCGCCGCTGCGTCGCGCCCGCGTTCTGTTTAACTTTAAAGCCCTGATGGAGCAGCATCGTGATGAGCTGGCGGCGCTGATTGTCTCTGAGCATGGCAAAGTCTGGTCCGATGCACTGGGTGAACTGACGCGTGGCATTGAAGTGATTGAGTTTGCCTGCGGGATCCCTCATTTGCTCAAAGGCGAATATTCCCCGAACGTCGGCGGCGGCGTTGACAGCTTCTCGCTGATGCAGCCGGTTGGCGTCGTTGCGGGCATTACGCCGTTCAACTTCCCGGCGATGGTGCCATTGTGGATGTTCCCGATCGCACTGGCCTGCGGTAACACCTTTGTCCTGAAGCCACCGGCGCTGGATCCGTCTGCGGCCGTGCGTATGGCCGAGCTGCTGACCGAAGCGGGCCTGCCGGATGGCGTTTTCAACGTGGTGCACAGCTCTAATGAAGATGCTGAGCAGCTCTATAAGGATCCGCGCATTGCCGCGGTGAGCTTCGTCGGTTCTTCAGGCGTCGCTGAGCATATCTATAAGACCGCCAGCGCCCACGGCAAGCGAGTGCAGGCATTTGGCGCGGCGAAAAACCACGCTATCGTGATGCCGGATGCCGATCTGGATGCCACCGTTAACGCCATCATGGGCGGTGCGTTTGGTTCTGCCGGTGAACGCTGTATGGCTCTGCCTGTTGTTGTCGCCGTGGGTGATGACACCGCTGACAAGCTGATTGCCCGCCTGACACCGCTGGTGAAAGCACTGCGTATCGGCCCGGGAATGAGTCAGGGTGCCGAAGAAAATGAGATGGGTCCGGTGGTCTCCGCTGCGCACCAGAAGAAGGTGCTGGGTTACATCGACAAAGGCGAGCAGGAAGGTGCGAAGCTGGTGGTGGATGGCCGTAACGTGCAGGTTGCGGGTCACGCAGAAGGTTACTACGTTGGCGGCACGCTGTTTGATAACGTCACCTCTGAGATGGTGATCTGGCGTGAAGAGATTTTTGGGCCGGTGCTGAGCATCATGCGCGCACCGGATTACGACAGCGCACTGCAACTGGTTAACAGCCATGAGTTTGGCAACGGCAGTGCGATTTTCACCAGCAACGGTCACACCGCGCGTGAGTTTGTGCAGAACGTTGAAGCGGGCATGGTGGGTGTCAACGTGCCGGTTCCGGTGCCGATGGCATTCCACAGCTTCGGTGGCTGGAAACGTTCCGTGTTTGGCGCGCTGAATGTCCACGGGCCGGACGGCGTGCGCTTCTATACGCGCATGAAAACCGCCACCGTGCGCTGGCCGTCCGGTCAGCAGACCGTGTCTGAATTCAGTATGCCAACCTTAGGCTAATTTATTTCAACGTCGATCACGGTGTGCGACCGGCAGGATAGTCTGCCGGTCGCTTTGTTCGCTGGCATTGCGCCCGCGTGACTCTCGCCGTGTTAATCGTGACAGAGAGGAGGATCGGGATGTCTTTACTGTCGAAAGCACAGGCCCCTGACGCACAGGGCCGTATTCAGCATGTCACACCTGAGCGTGCTGGCTGGCGTTATGTAGGGTTTGATGCTTATCTGCTGAAAAAAGGGGAAACCCTGCACCTCAACAGTGGTGATAAAGAGCTGTGTCTGGTGCTGGTAGCCGGGCTGGCCTCGGTGAAAACCCGCCATGCTGAGTTTCCCGGTATCGGTAAGCGCATGTCGCCTTTCGAACGCGTGCCGCCTTATTCCGTTTATGTGCCGCATGATGATGAAGTGGAAGTGTATGCAGACAGCGATCTTGAACTGGCGGTCTGTAACGCGCCCGGTCAGGGAAATCTGCCTGCACGACTGATTGCACCAGCGGATGTGGGTGTTGAGCATCGCGGAAAAGGGCGCAATCAGCGCCTGGTGCATAACATTCTGCCTGACACTGAACCGGCTGACAGCCTGCTGGTGGTTGAGGTTTATACCAACGAGGGCGATACCAGCTCGTATCCCAGCCACAAGCACGATCAGGAGGAGAGTGAAAACGAAACCTACCTGGAAGAAACCTACTATCACCGTTTCGATCCGGAGCCTGGCTTTGCCATGCAACGCGTCTACACCGACGACCGCTCACTGGATGTCTGCATGGCACCCTATAATCGCGACGTGGTGATGGTGCCGCGCGGCTATCATCCGGTGGCGACGCTGGCAGGTTACAACAACTACTATCTGAACGTGATGGCGGGGCCGGTGCGGTTGTGGAAATTCAGCTGGGAGAAAGATCACGCCTGGGTGAACAGCGACAGCTATCCGCGCAACGCGTAAATCACGGCGGTTTTATCAGGCGTGTATAGTGCGTGGATAGCCTCAAAAAGGGCAGCCGATTGGGCTGCCCTTTTTACTGTGCGGAACGCAGGTTACTGAGCGGAACTATCGGCGTTGTTCAAAGCCAGTGACACCGCCAGCGTCTGTGCCAGGCAGAGCGAGGCGACCTGCGAACGGAAGCCATCGACCTGCGCTTCACGCACCACAAAGCAGACATCACTAAAGGCGGCCAGCGGGCTGACCTGGCTGTCGGTAATAGCAATCTGATGCGCGCCACGTTTAGCACCCATTTCGACCACTTCGACCGCCTCACGCGCATAAGGCGAGTAGCTGATCGCAATCACCACATCTTTCGGATTTACCAGGCTGAGCTGCTCGGTAAACATCCCGCCCAGACCATCAATCAGAAACGCGCGACGCTCCAGGTGCCGCAGCGCGTAAACCAGATAGGAGGCGACGCTAAAGGAGCGACGCAGGCCGATGACATAGATGTTCTCAGCCTCATTCAGCAGTTTCACCGCCTTGTTCAGCTGCTCAGGATTAACCTGCATCGCCAGTTGCTGCAACGCCTGGCTGTTCACCATCGTAAAGACGTTGAGGATCTCCGCTGGGCTTTCAGGGGCACTGGCGCTGTCGTCCGTTGAGGTCTGACGAAACAGGCGAGCGCGCTCGGTATAGTTGACCGTCTCCTCCATCAGGTGCTGACGAAAAACCTGTTTCATTTCGTTAAAACCGCTGAAGCCAAACGCATTCGCAAAACGAATCAGCGTCGACGGCGGCACATCGGCCTGCTGGGCAATCGAGGCGACGGTATCGAAAGCAATACTGTTACTGTTATCAAGGATGTAGCGCGCAACCTGTTTAAGACGCTTGCTCAGTGTTTCATAGCGGCGACGAATATCGTCCTGCAAGAGAGAAAGTTGGGTGGGATTATTGTTCATCACTTCTGCCCGTATAATTAGAATAATGGCTGCATAATGAGCGCTATATTACCAGATGGATGGAAAATTTCATTTCTTTGCGTTAACGGCGCAGTTTATTTCATGGCTTTATGAAATGGTTCACAGATTAGCTTTAGCGCCCGAGGCGTGACTCTTCGCGGGCAATGTCAGGGTGAAAACCGGGATGAAATGACAGCAGGCTGGGAGGGTAACCAGTAAAAAACGCCATCCCGGTTGGGATAGCGTGATGAAAGAGTCTGTCTCTGCCTGCTATGAGTTCGCGCAGGCTCAGGTAACATGGTCAGAGGAGGAAAGCGTCCCGCGCCAGGGACGGGGCGGGCCGAGCGGCCATGGATGGCTTAAGCGACTTTCCGATCTGACCATGTTACCTGCGCGTTGAGCTTATTTGTTGCTGCAACCTTCACCCTGCCTTGAGTAAGTCAGCCGTCTGAGGCCATCGCGGTTGAGACAGTCTATAGCAGAGCAGAAAATCAGGCGCGGGCAGCACGCCAGTACTCAATCAGCCGCAGATAATTGCCTTTAACGGTCTCAATCAGCGCCTGGTCGTCCAGTTCACCCTGCAGCCACTGGCGCGAAGGCTGACCAAAGATAGTGCGACCCACCGCAAAGCCTTTCACCCAGGGCGCATTGGCCGCTGCGGCAAAGCCCGCTTTAAGCTTCTCTTCAGGCGCATCCAGACCGAGTAACAGAATGCCGCGACAGTTGGGATCCTGCTGCTCAATCAGCGTGCTGATCGCCTGCCAGCTTTCCGCGGACAGCGGTGGCAGCTTCCACCAGTCAGGCTGGATGCCCAGACTGTAGAAATGCGTCAGCATATCAAGGTAATAGGCTTCATTCTTATCCGGGTTGCTCTCCGGCAGAATCACTTCCAGCAGCAGCTCATGCCCGCTTTTGTTACAGCCTTTCCAGACGTCGAGCACCACATCATCCTGCTCTTTACGCAGTTCAGCACTGTCGTGAGGATGATAAAACACCAGACATTTCACTACGTGCTCGGCGGGCCAGTCGATCAGCTGCGAGCCAATGTTGCCATGCTCCAGGCGCAGCGGACGTGAGCTCGGCAGCTCAATCGGACGGCCAATCCACCAGTTCTTCCCGGTGATGGCATTCAGCGCTTTCTGACCATAGGTGGTATCCGCCAGAATGCCGCTCTTATTCTCTAATCCCGCCTCTCTGGCAGCCTCCTGAGCGGCTTCCAGCAGCAGCAGTTTCAGCTGTGGAATACGGCTTTCATCCACGCCCGCTTCCTGCGCCATGTCCGCCAGTTGTTTGCGATGATCAAAAGCGAAAACGTTCAGCTCCGGCCACGCCTGCTTGCGGGTGGTCACGCGGTGAAGGTGGTTCAGACGACTGTCGAGATCGGGACGTTTCACCTCTTTGTCGCGGCTCAGGAAATCATCCAGTTCCGCTTTGGTTGGCATGGCCGGGGCACAGCCGTGGCGTGAAACCACCAGCGCCCCACAGGCGTTGGCGTAACGGCAGGCCTGCTCCCAGCCTTCATCATTCAGCCAGCCGCGCAGCAGGCCAGACATAAAGGCATCACCCGCGCCCAGCACGTTGAGCACGTCAACGCGCACGCCGGTGTGCAGCTGAGTCTCTTCCCAGCTATCCGGGATATCCCCTTCAAATACCACGCAACCCAGCGGACCGCGTTTGCAGACCAGCGTTGCCTGGCTCGCCTTGCGTACGTTCTTCAGAGCAGTCAGGGTATCGGTGCTGCCACCGGCGATGTGAAACTCCTCTTCGGTGCCGACGATCAAATCGAAATAGTGCACCACTTCCTGCAACTGCTGCGTAACCTGGGAAGACTCAATGAAACGCGTTTCACCGTCACCCAGCGAGGTCAGCCCCCACAATACCGGGCGGTAATCAATATCCAGCGCCGTGCGCAGACCGTTGCGGCGGGCGATATCCAGCGCTTTCAGCACAGCTTCACGGGTTTGTGGATGCGATAAGTGAGTGCCGGTTACCGCTACCGCGCGGGAAGAGGTAATAAAGGTTTCATCAATATCTTCCGGCACCAGCCCCATGTCAGCGCAGTTATCACGGTAGAAAATCAGCGGAAAAGTCTCTTCGTCTTTGATGCCCAGGATCACCAGTGCCGTCAGACGCCGTGGATCGGTGATCAACGCATCGGTATTACAGCCGACGCGCTGCAACGCTTCACGCAGAAAGCGACCATTATGCTCATCTCCCACCCGCGCCAGCATCGCTGATTTCAGCCCCTGAATCGCGGTGCCATAGGCGACGTTGCCTGAGGAACCGCCCAGATATTTCGCAAAGGAGGTGACATCTTCCAGCCGCGCTCCAATTTGCTGGCCATAAAAATCAACGGCAATTCGCCCGATACAAATCACATCAAGCGGCTTCTGTTGTGTACTCATACCTGTGGTTTCCTCTTGTGATTAGCAGGGCTGGCGGGCGAAAAGGTCGACGCTATATTCGCTCTGCATCCGGGTCTGTGGGTGTCTGACTGACAATGGGAGAATTATGAGGAATAAAAATTCCATATTCAACACGAAATGAAATATCCATCGCAATTTTGTGAACCAGGTAAAACTCCTGATTCTCTTCCGTCTGCGCAGTCTTCGTCGGCACGATGTCCGGTATGTCAGGGTTGTGAAGGGGATCGCAGGAATCCGCACGCCAGTCAGGCATGCTGCTGCATTGAAATAAATTTTTTCATCATGTGCCACTCTCTGTTAAACGTTCCAGATTTCCCCTCTGCAATCCCCCGTCACACCTGAAGCCGCCATTAAATTTGATCTCACTCGCAAAATGAAATGTTTCTTCTGTAATCGTGTTTTATGAAAAAAATATTTGTTTATAATCGCCTCACGTTTCAGTTATTCCGGTCGCCTTTTCCGCCCAAGACAACGCCTGGCGTGCTGTCGCGGAAGTCGGAGTCCACCAGCATGTAAGGAAGAATATGAGCACTATCAGACTGACCACGGCACAGGCGCTGGTTAAATTTCTGGATAATCAATTCATTGATGTCGATGGCGTTGAAACGAAGTTCGTCAAAGGTATCTTCGCGATCTTCGGCCATGGCAACGTGCTGGGGCTGGGCCAGGCGCTGGAACAGGATAGCGGCGATTTGAGGGTTTATCAGGGCCGTAATGAGCAGGGCATGGCCCATGCTGCCACCGGCTTTGCCCGCCAGTCACTGCGCCGTCAGATTATCGCCTGCAGTTCATCCGTGGGGCCTGGTGCGGCGAATATGATCACTGCCGCCGCGACGGCTACGGCTAACCGCATTCCGCTGCTGCTGCTGCCCGGCGATGTCTTCGCTACCCGCCAGCCCGATCCCGTGCTGCAACAGATTGAGCAGAGCTACGACCTCAGCATCAGCACCAACGACGCCTTCCGCGCCGTCAGCAAATACTGGGATCGCGTCAGCCGCCCGGAGCAACTGATGTCCGCCTGTATTAATGCCATGCGCGTACTCACCGATCCGGCTGAAACCGGCGCGGTCACGCTCTCTCTTCCGCAGGATGTGCAGGGCGAAGCCTGGGATTATCCGGACTACTTCTTCCAGAAACGTGTGCACCGTCTGGATCGCCGTCTGCCGGTGGCGGCGCAGCTGGCAGATGCCCTGATGCTGATTAATCGTAAGCGCAAGCCGATGATTATCTGCGGCGGCGGTGTGAAATACTCCGAAGCGGGCGAGGCGCTGCGCCAGTTTGCTGAGCGTTATCAGATTCCTTTTGCCGAGACGCAGGCGGGCAAAGGCACACTGGTTTCTGACCATCCGCTGAATGTCGGCGGCGTGGGTGAAACCGGCTGCCTGGCCGCTAACCTGCTGGCAAAAGAAGCCGATTTAGTGATCGGCATCGGCACCCGTTACACCGATTTCACTACTGCATCAAAATGGATTTTCCAGCATCCCGATGTCAGCTTCCTGAACATCAATGTCAGCAACTTCGACAGCTACAAGCTGGATGGCGTGCAGCTGCTGGCCGATGCCCGCGAAGGGCTGACCGCGCTCACCGCCGCGCTGGCCTCACAGCACTACAGCAACGACTGGGGCAATCAGATTGAGCAGGCGCAGAGTCAGCTGTTGAAAGAGACGCAGCGCGTCTACCAGGTGGAATATCACGATGGCGACTTTGTGCCGGAGATTGCTGATCATCTCGACCGCGAAGCGGTGTTCGCTGAATTTAACCGCCTGACCCAGTCGCTGCTGACGCAAAGCAGCGTACTCGGCACGCTGAACGAGCAACTGCCGAAAGACGCGGTGGTCGTGGCAGCGGCAGGCAGTCTGCCGGGTGACCTGCAGCGCGTCTGGCGCACCAAAGATTACAACGCCTATCACGTTGAATATGGCTACTCCTGCATGGGCTATGAAGTGAATGCCGCGCTGGGTGTCAAGCTGGCGCAACCGCAGCGCGAGGTCTATGCGCTGGTCGGTGATGGCTCCTTTATGATGCTGCACTCAGAGCTGGTCACCTCGATTCAGGAAGGGGCGAAGATTAACGTGGTGCTGCTGGATAACATGACCAACGGCTGCATCAATAACCTGCAGATGGAACACGGCATGGACAGCTTCACCACCGAGTTCCGCTTCCGTAACCCGGAAGGTGGCAAGCTGGACGGCGGTTTTATCCCGGTCGATTTCGCCGCGATTGCTGCCGGTTATGGCTGCAAAACCTATCGTGTCACCACGCTGGAGCAGCTCAAAGCGGCGCTGGAAGATGCCCGTAACCAGACGGTTTCCACTCTTATCGACATCAAAGTGCTGCCTAAAACCATGATCCACAAATATTTCAGCTGGTGGCATGTCGGTGTGGCGCAGGCGTCGAAAACCGAACGCGCTCAGGCGGTGGCGGACAAGCTCAACAGCCATCTGGATCAGGCGCGCAAATATTAATTTCCGGGCCGTGCTGCGGCCCGTTTTCCTCTTCTCCGTACGAATCCTACACAGGTGTAATTATGACTTTGAAACTTGGCGTCATCGGTACAGGTGCAATTGGTCAGGAACATATTCGCCGCTGCAGCCATGTGCTGCAGGGTGCCCAGGTGGTTGCCGTCTCTGACATCAATGTCGATGGCGCACGTGCTGCACTGCAGCGCCTGAATATTGAGGCAGAGGTGTTCGAAAATGGCCACGATGTGATTCAGTCACCGAATGTTGATGCGGTGCTGGTCACCTCATGGGATCCAACCCATGAAGAGTTCACGTTAGCGACGATTGCCGCCGGTAAACCGGTATTCTGTGAGAAGCCGCTGGCGATGAGCGCCGAGGGCTGCCGCCGGGTGGTGGATGCAGAGATTCAGGCAGGTAAACGCCTGGTGCAGGTCGGCTTTATGCGTCCTTACGATGCAGGCTATCGCGCCCTGAAAAAAGTGATTACCGATGGCGATATCGGTGAGCCGCTGATGCTGCACTGCGCGCACCGCAACCCGACCGTGCCAGAGAACTACAGCACGCCGATGGCGATCACCAACACCCTCATCCACGAGCTGGATGTGCTGCGCTGGCTGACAAACGACGACTATAAAACCGTGCAGGTCATCTTCCCGCGCGTGACGTCGAAGTCGCATGGTCAGCTGAAAGACCCGCAGATCGTCCTGTTTGAAACCCACAAAGGGGTGCGTATCGACGTTGAGATTTTTGTTAACTGCGCTTACGGCTATGACATTCAGTGTGAAGTGGTCGGTGAAGAGGGGATTGCTCGTCTGCCGGAGCCTTCATCAGTACAGCTGCGCAAAGATGCGCGCCTGTCGAACACCATTCTGGTGGACTGGAAAGATCGCTTTATCGAAGCGTATGACGTTGAGCTGCAGGCGTTTATCAACGATATCAAAGCGGGCCAGCTTACCGGCCCTTCTGCCTGGGATGGCTTTGCCGCCTCCGTGGCCGCCGATGCCTGTATCAAAGCGCAGAACAGTGGTGCGATTGAGCCGGTAGAGATGCCGCCGCGTCCTGCTTTCTATAACTGATTCAGCTGTCTATGCGGCCTGACCGCTCTCCGCCTGGGAATGAGAAAATGAACAAAGAGAACGTAAAACTGGCTATCGCGCCGATCGGCTGGACCAACGATGACATGCCGGATCTCGGCAGTGAAAATACTTTCCAGCAGACCGTGAGCGAGATGGCGCTGGCTGGCTTTACCGGCAGCGAAGTGGGCAGCAAATACCCGCGCGATCCGGCGATTCTGAAACCGATGCTCGACATTCGCGGCATCCAGATCTGCAACGCCTGGTTCAGCACCTTTTTCGCCAACGGTGACAAAGAGAAAACCATCGAACAGTTCATCGAGCACATGAACTTCCTGCATGCGATGGGCGCGCGGGTGATTGGCTGTTCTGAGCAGAGTAAAAGTATTCAGGGCACCGGGCTTGCAGTGTTTGAAGAGAAAGCGATTTTCAGCGATGAAGAGTGGCAGTTAACGGCAGAAGGCTACAATGAACTGGCCCGCATCGCAGCGGAGAAAGGGATGCGCGTGACGCTGCATCACCACATGGGCACTGGCATTCAGACCACGGAAGAGATTGACCGGTTTATGGCGATGACCGACGAGCAGGTTGGTTTGCTCTATGACACTGGTCACGTCTACTACTCCGAAGGCTCCCAGCAGAAGATGCTGGCGGTACTGGAAAAATATCTGCCGCGCATCTTCCACGTTCATCTCAAGGATGTGCGTGATGAGGTGGTCACTGAGGTGCGGGAGAATCATCTCTCATTCCTGGAAGGCGTGAAAAAGGGCACCTTTACCGTACCAGGCGATGGCGTGATTGACTTCAAACCGGTGTTTAAAATCCTGGATGATTACGGCTACAAAGGCTGGATGGTGGTGGAAGCGGAGCAGGATCCGGCGCTGGCCAATCCTTTTGAATATGCGGTGAAAGCGCGGAAATATATTCGGGAAAATACAGGTTTATAACCTGCTCTGAACAAAGGCTGGCTTCCCTGTGGGAAGCCAGCCTTTTGCTTTACTTCAGCGTAATGCTTTTCACAATGTTGTCAGCATCGCTCTGCGCCTGCTGCTGATTATCGCCTGGCAGCGTAATCTGCAGTGTCACCAGCTTGCCATCGACTTTAGCCAGCACCACGGAAGACCATGAGGTCTGGTTGTTGGCAGAAATCACCGTATCCAGCTGCTGTGCGGGCTGATCTTTCAGCGTCACAGATTTGTTCGACACCACCTGCAGCTGTGGGTCGCGGTTACGCTGCTGCTGTTCCATGCGCTTCGACAGCACATCCAGCCCATCACTGGTCGGGTCGCCAGCAATCACAATAATGGCGCGGGCACCGGTTTCATCTGCGTAAACGTGCATGTTCGTGGTCTGCGAACCCAGTTTACCGCTTTTATCTGACATGCCTGGTGGCAGTGAGAAGCTCAGTTTGCCATCCATCAGCGTGACAGTCTGCGCCGACTGACTGGCGCTGACGCCGTTGTCATTCGCTGCTTCATCTTTCTTCTGGTCACAGGCGGCTAAGCCCAATACCAGTAAACCCATTCCTACATATTTCACCAGATTGCGCATCAGAATCCCTTTTTAAGTTTCCAGTCAGGCAGTAATACAACAGGAATCAGGCTGCAAACGCAACCTGATGATTGTCAGAAGATCTTAGCGGGTAATGGCGGAAATGGTATGGGCTCTTAGCGCCTGGCCAATCAGACTATTTTTTTGTCATTCTGAACCTGGGCAGTGCTCACACAGGCTGCTTTAGCAACCTGAACGCCCGTCAGGGCGGCCCTGAAGGGGCGAGCGCAGCGAGTAATCCTCACGTACTACGGATTGTTCCGCGCTGTCCGTGTCCAGACTGCCTGCAACAATAACGTCTGATAAACCCGGCTCAGCCGAAATTGACCTGGCGGGCGGTCTGACGTTCCGCCAGACGCTTCAGCGCGGCGTTGAGCAGTACGCCGTAGGCGGGCAGGAAGAAGACCATGCAGATAAGCACTTTGAAGCTGTAATCCACCAGGGCGATCTCAACCCAGTGCTGCGCCATAAAGGCATCAGGACTTTTGTAGAAGGCGATGAAGAAGAAGGCCAGCGTATCGCTGATATTTCCCAGGAACATGGCACAGCCTGGTGCTATCCACCACTGTGGCAGACGACGCAGACGGTTAAATACATGAACGTCGAGGATCTGACCCAGCGCGTAAGCCATGAAGCTGGCGCAGGCGATACGGGCAACAAAGAGATTCATGACTTCCAGTGCCTGCCAGCCCTGCCATTCACCCTGATAAAACAGTGCCGAAACGCCGTAAGAGATAAACAGCGCCGGGATCATCACAGCCAGAATAATGCGTCGGGCCAGCGGTGCGCCAAAAATACGCACGGTGAGATCGGTCGCCAGGAAGATAAAGGGAAAGCTGAATGCACCCCAGGTGGTGTGGAAGCCAAAGACAGAAATTGGCAACTGAACCAGATAGTTACTTGATGTGATCACCAGCAGGTGAAACAGCGACAACCAGAAAAGCGCATGCATGCGCTGACGTGAAGAAAATGCGAGCATATTCAACCTTTTTAATGTTGGGGTGAGGGAACCCATTGCGGGACGCCGTTCGGGCAGCGCCTGGCAGTTTTATGAGCAAAAAGCGGCGGCATCTTACCGCGTTGTGCTTTTTATGCAATGGTTAATTTTAACGCAATCGTTATCGCCTTGCTTCACCGCCAGCACGCGCTAGAATAGGCGCCCTTTTGCTGAACCGAGTTGATTATGAGCGATGCTTTTTCCTCTGCCGATCATCAGCTGGATGCCCGTGGCCTGCGTTGCCCGGAGCCGGTGATGATGGTGCGCAAAACCGTACGCGGCCTGCAGGATGGCGAGACGTTGCTGATTATCGCCGACGATCCGGCGACGACGCGCGACATTCCCGGCTTCTGCCGCTTTATGGAACATGGCCTGCTGGCGCAGCAGACCGACACGCTGCCTTATCAGTTTCTGATCCGTAAAGGCGTGGCGGGTTAACGACAGCCGTTCGGGCCGTCGTTAACCTTACTCATCGATCAGAAGCCTCACACTCAGGCGCGACGACGCAGTAAGCGCAAAGCGTTGGCGGTGACCAGCGCGGTCGCACCGGAATCTGCCAGCACCGCCAGCCACAGTCCGGTCAGGCCCAGCAGGGTAGTGACCAGGAAAATCGCCTTCAGACCCAGCGCAATACCGATATTCTGGCGAATGATGCGCCGTGTCCGGCATGCCAGCGCAATCATCGGGGCCAGATCGCTGAGCTGATTTCGCGTCAGGGCCGCATCGGCCGCTTCCAGCGCGACATCAGTGCCGTTGCCCATGGCAATGCCCAGCGTCGCCGCTTTCATCGCCGGGGCGTCGTTAATACCATCTCCGACCATCGCCAGCGGCTGCTGCTGACTCAGTTCACGGATGGCCGCCACCTTATCGGCGGGCAGCAGGCTGGCGCGATAATCGATATCCAGCTGGCGGGCAATGGTTGCTGCGGCGCGAGGATTGTCACCCGTCAGCATCAGGCTCTCAATGCCCAGCTTTTTCAGCGCCTTTAACGCCTCGATGGCGTCATCGCGCAGTTGATCGCGCAGGGCCAGCGCACCCAGCGCTTCGCCATCGCGCATCAGCACCACCAGCGTTTCACCTTCGGCTTCCTGTTGCGCTATCTGCGCATTTTGCTGCGGCGTCAGACCGGGAGCATGTCCTGGCGTCAGCAACTGAATCTGCTGGCCTGAGACCTGCGCACGGATACCGCGTCCGGCCTGCACCTGCTGATCCTGCGCGTCAGGAATCACCAGCTCACGCGCCTGCGCGGCCGCCACGATAGCGCTGGCCAGTGGATGGGTCGCACCCTGTTCCGCAGCGGCGCTAAGCGCCAGCATCTCTGATTCGCTGGCCTCGCCAAATCGCAGGATCTGCGTCAGTTGTGGCTTGCCCAGCGTCAGCGTGCCTGTTTTATCAAACGCCATTCTGCGCAGCGAACTCAGCCGCTCCAGCGCCGCACCGCCTTTAATCAGCGCGCCCTGTCGCGCCGCCGCCGCCAGCCCGGAGGTAATCGCGGCGGGCGTGGAGATCACCAGCGCACAGGGGCAGCCAATCAGCAGCAGCGTCAGACCTTTGTAGATCCACGGCTGCCAGTCGCCTGCGAAAAGCAGGGGCGGCACCACCATCACCAGCAGCGACAGCAGCATCACCAGTGGCGTATAGATGCGACTGAACTGATCGATAAAGCGTTCTACCGGCGCACGGTGCGTTTCCGCCTCCTCAATCAGCTGCAGGATACGGTCAATCGCGCTTTCACCCGGCTTCGACACCACTTCCAGCATTACCTGCCGATCCACGCTGGTGGCGCCCGCGAGAATCTTCTCGCCGCTGGCCCGCGTGACCGGCAATGATTCTCCGGTCAGCGCGCTCTCATCGAAACTGGCAAGCGGGCTGATTAAACGGCCGTCGACCGGCAGGCGGCTGCCCGCCGCGACTTCAATCACATCGCCGGGTTGCAGCGCCGCCAGCGGTACTTCACGACGTTTGCCCTGTTCAAGGCGAATAGCCGACTCAGGCCGCAACGCCATCAGGCTGGTGACGCCGCTGCGCGCCCTGGAAGCGGCATAACTTTCCAGCTGTTCGCCCAGCTGAAACAGCACCAGCACCATCGCGGCTTCGGCGTGCGCGCCAATAATCAGCGCACCGGCTGACGCCAGTGTCATTAATGTCTCAATGGTAAAAGGCGATCCGCTGCGAATGCGCTGCCATGCACCGCGTGCGACCGGGATCAGGCCGACCAGCGTGGTCAGCACAAACAGCCGATCGCCCCAGGCGGGTGCGAACTGGCTGACGACGCTGCTGACGAGTACCAGCAATGCCAGCAAAATCAGCATCCGGTTCTGTTGCCAGCCCGGAGTGGTTGCCGTGGCGGGTGACGAGGCTGATGGAATGGCGAGCTGAAAACCGGCTTTTTTCACCGCCTGTTCAACGGCGTTTTGCACATCCTGATCGGCGTTGACGACCAGCTTTTCGCTGCTGAACAGCACGCGGGCGTCGGTCACGCCTTTTACCTGACGGACGGCGGTTTCAATGGTGCGGGCGCAGCTCGGGCAATCCATCCCGCTGACCTGCCATCTAAAGGGCCAGGAGCCTCGCCGGTCACTTTCCTCAGCGGCGTCGGCGTCATTGCCAGGGCTGCTGTTACTGTCACAGCAACAGCCCGCTGTATCCGCCGTTACGGGTGTAGCAGCATGAATAGAAAGGGAGAGGGGACGGGCCTGACGAACCTGGCACGCGGTTTGCCGCAGCCACAGGCGTGATGTTGATGCATATGACCTCCAGAGTGTAAAAAAAAGCGGGATGAGCAACCCGGCTCATCCCGCTATCCTACACTCTGGAGTGAACTCCAGAGTCAAGGCTATTTTCTCAGACGACCCACAATGAGCGCACGATCATAAAATGACCGGCAAAGTAGCAGGCGGCGACGATCGCGCTGTCAGCGGTGAAGCGACGGCGATAGTGCGAGATAAACCAGACGGCGTTTGCCAGCAGCAGCAGGCCGGCACCGACCATGATAGAGAAGCTGTAATCGGTCGGACGGAAGAAGTACTGCTCGGTCGCTATCCAGGTCATCACCAGCGTCATGCCAATAAACGTACAGACAGGCCAGCGAAGGTCTTCCAGTCGGCTCCAGATGATGCCAATCAGGGCGGCACCGATAATGAGCAACGTCAGCGGAATCGGCCAGAAGAAGGTCATGGTCATGCTGGCGGCGAAGCAGAGCGTATAAAGCAGGTGCGACAGGAAGAAAGCCCCAACGGCATAGAGCATCTGCTGACGCGGCAGCAGCGTTAACGCATCACCGACCAGTGTGGCGACCAGACCCGCCAGAATCAGGTAGTCCGTGGTCTGCAGCACCGGCGCCTGCCAGGCCAGCCCGACAAGCAGCAGCAGCGTGACCGGTTTAAACAGCCAGCGTTGCCACTGAGGGCCGCGATAGGTGGCGTCGACATAGAGCCAGCCGGAGAAAAGTACAGCGAGGAAAGACCAGAGCATTGTTTCTCCCTTTTTTACTCAAAGTGGTGAAAGATCCCAAAATATCCCTTCCAGTTTAGGTTAAGCCCCTGAGATGTGACAATCGGTCAACTCTGGTTGTATGCTTTACCGCCTGATTAATTTTCCCCGCAGGCACAAGAGCACTATGAGCAAACCGCCGCTGATCTTTATCATTGTCCTGGCGATAATCGCCGTGCTGGCGACCCGTCAGTTCATTAAGCAACGCCGTGAAGTGGCGGTCAATGATGCCTCACCGGTGCGTTCTCTGCAGGCCGAGGTCAAAACTAAACGTGAATTTCCTTCTCCCAATCGCCGTTCACGGCAGCGTGAGGTGATCGCCGGAGAAGAGATGCGGTATGAGGTGCTGTTTCATCCACTGAACGGGGCCAGCGACATCAAAGTGCAGCTGAAAGAGGCGGAATATCATCAGCTGGATAAAGGCGCGAGAGGCGAGTTGAAGATGCAGGGCACGCGCTTTATCAGCTTCACGCCCCTGCAGTAACGGGCGGGCATGGCGCCCGCACGGCACTATTTCTTGCGTGGGAAGTTTTTCTTCTGCCAGGCGACCAGTTCGAACACCCCGAACAGAAACACTTTGGCCTGGGTGACGCGGTCAATTGGCGGCGCATCTTTGGTTTGCGTGGTGCGCAGTAAAACCAGCTGCAGGCCATGCATCAGGATCATGAAAATCAGCGCAACGTTGATAAAATAAGTCAGCGGTTTAGGGTAGGGATGAACCAGATTAGCCAGTAAAAATCCCCACACGCATAGCATCAACAGACGCCCCAAATTAAGTAACATCCTGCGTCTCCTGTTGACGTTGATACAAACGATAAGCCACTTGTCCGGCTATTTTCTCGCGATAAAGTTCCCACTCGGGCGGCACCGGCGGTGCGCCATTTTCCACTTCACTTTCGACGTAAATCAGTGCCTGGTCGGCCAGCCAGTGATTCTGCTCCAGCAATTGCAACGTCTGCTCCAGCAATCCCTGACGAAACGGCGGATCAATAAACACCACATCGAACGGGGTACCCGGCTGTGCCAGCCAGTTTAACGCATTGGTCTGAATCACAGTGCCATTGCTCGCGCGCAGCGTCTGCAGATTTTTTGTCAGCTGTTGTGCCACAGGCCGTTCCAGCTCCAGTAGCGTAGCCGATCCCGCGTAACGCGACAGCGCCTCCAGTCCTAATGCGCCGCTACCGGCAAAGCAGTCGAGGCAGCGCGCCTCTGGCAGCACCGGGGCCAGCCAGTTAAACAGTGTCTCACGCACCCGATCGGTGGTCGGGCGGAGTCCGGCACTGTCCGGCACCGGCAATTTACGTCCGCGCCACTGGCCGCCAATGATACGAATCTGCCCGGCACCGCCTGTACTGCGGGGGTTTCTATTCATCTTGCTCACAACTCGTCATAATTTGTTGCGTAGTTTAACGGGCGAATCGGTGAGAAGAAACGTTAAAAAAGGGTGCTGTGGTGAGCTGGCTGGAAAGTGTTAGACTACTGAGTTGCTGAAGTCATGCATTATTCTGCGGTTTACGCCGGTCTGGCGCTGACCGACTTTCATTGATTTACCCCTGGAAACCACGCGCGACCGGGACAAAGCCATCGAGGAGTGTCGTCACACAATGGCAAAAGAGAAAAAACGTGGCTTTTTTTCCTGGCTGGGATTTGGCAAAGAGGAAGAGAAACAACCTGTAGCGGAGGAGCAGACACACGAGGTCGCAGAACCCGCACAGCAGCAGACTGAACAGGAAGCGCCGGCATTAAGCCAGGCTGAAGCAAGCCAGGCTGAAGCGCAAGCGGAAGAGACTGTCGCTATCACCGAAACGGTGGCCGAACAGCAGCGTGAGGCGGACGTCACCGCGGCAGCGCCGCACGAATCAGCACCGGCGGTGCTCGATGAGGCTGAGCCGATTGAGGCCGATCCTGAAGCATTACTGGACGTCTCCGCACCTGAACATGACGCGACGCCGGTTATCGATGCCGACGAGGTGGTCACGCCGATCGCGGACGAGGCATCAGCAGACGCGCCGTTAAGTGAGGAAGAGCTGACCGCGCTGGCACTGGGCGATGCTCCGATCGTTGAAATCCCGGACAGTGAAGCAGACGCGCCATTAAGTGAAGAAGAGCTGACCGCGCTTGCACTGGGCGACGCCCCGATTGTTGAAACGCCACACAGTGAAGCCGACGCGCCATTAAGCGACGAAGAGCTGGCCGCGCTGGCGCTGGGCGACGCTCCGATCGTTGAAATCCCGGACAGTGAAGCCGACGCGCCGTTAAGCGAAGAAGAGCTGACCGCGCTGGCATTGGGCGAAGCCGACGTGACTGACGCGGAACCGGCAGACACATTATCCGACACCGTCAGCGATCTTCCGCTGGCCGCCGCGCCACTCATCGTGCAGGAGCAGGAACGTCCCAGCAAAGAGGGCTTCTTTGCCCGCCTGAAGCGCAGCCTGGTCAAAACCCGTCAGAACCTCGGTTCCGGTTTTATCAGTCTGTTCCGTGGCAAAAAGATTGATGATGACCTGTTTGATGAGCTGGAAGAGCAACTGCTGATTGCGGATGTCGGTGTGGATACCACGCGCCGCATCATTACCCATCTTACCCAGCAGGCAAACCGCAAGCAGCTACGTGACGCCGAAGCGCTCTATGGCCTGCTGAAAGCGGAAATGGCCTCGATTCTGGCAAAAGTGGATGCGCCACTGGAAGTCTCGGGCAAAACGCCGTTTGTCATCCTGATGGTTGGCGTCAATGGCGTGGGTAAAACCACGACCATCGGTAAGCTGGCGCGCCAGTATCAGGCCGAAGGCAAAACGGTGATGTTAGCGGCTGGTGATACCTTCCGTGCAGCGGCGGTTGAGCAGCTGCAGGTGTGGGGCCAGCGTAATAACATTCCTGTGATTGCTCAGCACACGGGTGCAGATTCTGCTTCGGTGATCTTCGATGCCATTCAGGCAGCGAAATCGCGCGGCGTTGACGTGCTGATTGCTGATACGGCCGGTCGTCTGCAGAACAAATCGCACCTGATGGAAGAGCTGAAGAAAATCACCCGCGTGATGAAAAAACTGGATGATTCAGCGCCACACGAAGTGATGCTGACGCTGGATGCCAGCACCGGACAGAATGCGGTCAGCCAGGCCCGACTGTTTAACGAAGCGGTTGGCGTGACCGGTATCGCGCTCACCAAGCTGGATGGCACCGCCAAGGGCGGCGTCATCTTCTCGGTGGCCGATCAGTTCGGTATTCCGATTCGCTACATCGGCGTCGGTGAAGGCATTGAAGATTTACGGCCGTTTAAGGCGGAAGATTTTATTGAGGCATTGTTTGCCCGAGAGGACTAATTAGGATGATTCGCTTTGAAGAGGTCAGTAAGGCATATCTCGGCGGACGTCAGGCGCTACAGGGAGTAGATTTCCGTCTGCGTCCTGGCGAAATGGCGTTTCTGACCGGCCACTCCGGTGCCGGTAAAAGTACCTTGCTGAAGCTGATTTGTGGCATTGAGCGCCCGAGTGCCGGAAAAATCTGGTTCAGCGGCCATGACATTTCCCGCCTGCGCAACAGTGAGGTGCCTTTCCTGCGTCGTCAGATTGGCATGATCTTCCAGGATCACCACCTGCTGATGGATCGCTCTGTTTACGACAATGTGGCCATCCCACTGATTATTTCCGGTGCCAGCGGCGAAGATATCCGTCGTCGCGTCTCGGCGGCGCTGGATAAAGTCGGCCTGCTCGACAAAGCGAAAAGTTATCCGATTCAGCTTTCGGGCGGTGAACAGCAGCGTGTGGGCATCGCCCGTGCTGTAGTGAACAAGCCGGCCGTGCTGCTGGCAGATGAACCGACCGGTAACCTTGACGACGCGCTGTCAGAAGACATTCTGCGCCTGTTCGAAGAGTTTAACCGCGTTGGCGTCACCGTTCTGATGGCGACGCATGACAGCGGCCTGATCGCCCGGCGTAATTACCGGATGATGACGCTGAATCAGGGACGTCTGCACGGAGGCCACGATGGTCAATAAACGCATTAAACGTCCGGCTGCACCGAAAGCGAAGCAGCCATCGAAGAGTAAAGCGCTGAAGGGGGGCTGGCAGGAGCAGTGGCGCTATGCACTGCGCGGCACGCTCTCAGATATGTGGCGTCAGCCGCTGGCCACGCTGCTGACGGTGATGGTTATTGCCATCTCCCTGACGCTGCCCAGCGTCTGCTACATGGTGTGGAAAAACGTTAGCCAGGCCGCCACGCAATGGTATCCGGCGCCGCAGTTGACCGTTTATCTCTCCAAAACGCTTGATGACACGGCAGCAGAAAACGTCGTTGCGCAGCTCAAGCAGGTCGAAGGCGTGGATAACGTTAACTATCTGACACGGGAAGAGGCGCTGAATGAGTTCCGCAACTGGTCAGGCTTTGGCGGCGCAATGGATATGCTGGAGCAGAATCCATTGCCTGCGGTAGCCATCATTACGCCGAAACTCAATTTCCAGAACTCTGACACCATGCAGAGCCTGCGCGATCGGGTCACTAAAGTGCAGGGCGTGGATGAAGTGCGGATGGATGACAGCTGGTTTGCGCGGCTGGCTGCACTGACCGGGCTGGTGGGGCAAATCGCGTCGATGATTGGTGTGCTGATGATCGTGGCGGTGTTCCTGGTGATCGGTAACAGTGTTCGTCTCAGCATTTTTGCCCGACGCGACACGATTAACGTGCAGAAGCTGATTGGTGCGACGGACGGCTTTATCCTGCGTCCTTTCCTCTACGGCGGGGCGCTGCTGGGGTTCAGCGGCGCGGTGCTGTCGCTGCTGCTGTCGGAAGTGCTGGTGCTGCGTCTCCAGTCTGTCGTCGCCAGTGTGGCGACCGTATTTGGTACCACCTTCTCGCTGGAAGGCTTCTCCTGGGATGAGGCGCTGCTGCTGTTACTGATTGCAGCAATCATCGGCTGGGTGGCTGCGTGGCTGGCAACGGTACAACATTTACGTCGATTTACGCCGCAGTAAACGCCTGCAACATTTTTTTGTTATAATGGTCCTCTGCTACCGATGGTGGGTGCAGAGGATTTCTCCCTCTTCCCTTCCTGTCATCTGTGTGTAAAATATTCACCGCTATAATTGAACTTGTGGATAACTTTAGCACTCTAAGTAGCACAGATTGCTTTCGGATTTCGCGCGACGTTGACGTAATGTATCGTCTGCGCAGGGAAATGTGCGGCAATTCCACTAAATTTGTGAGGGTTTGAATGACCAAAGAAATGCAAACTTTAGCTATTGCTCCTCTTGGCAACCTGGAGTCTTACGTCCGGGCTGCGAATACCTGGCCGATGCTCTCGGCTGAAGAGGAAAAAGCGTTGGCTGAACGGCTGCATTACCAGGGCGATCTGGAAGCAGCAAAGACGCTGATCCTGTCTCACCTACGCTTTGTAGTTCATATCGCTCGTAATTACTCCGGCTACGGTCTGCCACAGGCTGACCTGGTCCAGGAAGGCAACATCGGTCTGATGAAAGCGGTGCGTCGCTTCAATCCTGAAGTGGGCGTACGTCTGGTTTCATTTGCCGTGCACTGGATTAAAGCGGAGATTCACGAATACGTGCTGCGTAACTGGCGTATCGTGAAAGTCGCGACCACCAAAGCACAGCGTAAGCTGTTCTTTAACCTGCGTAAAACCAAGCAGCGTCTGGGCTGGTTCAATCAGGACGAAGTCGAGATGGTTGCGCGTGAGCTGGGCGTAAGCAGCAAAGATGTGCGTGAAATGGAATCGCGTATGGCCGCGCAGGACATGACCTTTGATATGTCTGCCGACGATGAGAGCAGCGAAGGCCGTTCGATGGCGCCGGTGCTTTATCTCCAGGATAAAACCTCTGACTTTGCTGACGGCATTGAAGAGGATAACTGGGACGCGCATGCCGCTGACAAGCTGAGCTATGCGATGGAAGGTCTGGATGAGCGCAGTCAGCACATCATTCGCGCCCGCTGGCTGGATGAAGACAACAAAACCACGCTGCAGGAGCTGGCCGATCAATACGGCGTATCAGCGGAACGTGTCCGGCAGCTGGAAAAGAACGCCATGAAGAAACTGCGTATGGCGATCGAAGCGTAACGCACTTCGACACCTCAAGGGGCGACAGATGATGTCGCCCTTTTTGTTTTCTGCGTCAGGCTACTCTACCGCCAGTATCCACCCATCACTCTGCGCCCTGAAACCACACGCCTGCATAAATGCCGCCCGCACCTGCTGATCGTCACTGCCATCATCGGCAATCCACCAGTCTGATATCGACCCGTTCTGCCTGATCGTCTCCTCAAGCAAATATTGTCCCACACCGCGTCGCCGGGTGACATCGCGCACCGTCAGCCTGTGAACCTTGCCATGCATCCCTGAGATTTCCAGCTGCAGACCCGCCAGCAGCCGATCGTTAAAGCGTGCGGCATAAAGACGATGACGCTCATCCAGGTGCTGCTCCAGTTTTTCAATCTCCAGATCCGGCCAGACTTTGCCCAGATCGATGCGGTCCTGCGCGGTCAGCGTGGTTAAACGCTGAATAGTGAGCTTCATAACAAAAACCTCTGTAATAGGGGAAAGTGCAGCGAAAGTATACAACCAGAGTGCCACCACATTTTCATCAATAAAACAGGTCAAAAGATGGCCTGGATGCCAGGATGATAGTTGTAAACAGGGAAATCGGGCGATCAATCCAGCACAACGCGCTGGCAAAATGGTGAAAAACTGGCCATTGCCTCCAGTGTATTATGCTGTTTCACTCAGTCAATTCTGAATATGTCAGTTGATTTAAAGAAGAAAATTCCTGTTTAATAACCTGAAAAATAAAGCCTTATTATCAAAAAATACCGGAAAAGTGCGCTAAACCATTCATAAACATCATTTTTCGGCTTTATCCGGTAGCAACAGCAAACCACAACTCACAGTCACAACAAGATGGGGAAGTCCGCATGAAAATGAGTAAAGGCCGCGCATTACTGGCGGGTTGCGTTGCGCTGGCAATGAGCCACGCCGCCCTGGCTGCCGACATTAAAATCGCTATCGTAGGTGCCGTAACCGGCCCGGTCGCGCAGTACGGTGATATGCAGTTCACCGGTGCCGCGCAGGCGATTAAGGACATCAATGCCAAAGGCGGCGTAAACGGCAACAAACTGGTCGGCGTAGAGTATGACGATGCCTGCGATCCGAAACAGGCCGTGGCGGTGGCAAACAAAGTTGTTAACGACGGCATCAAATACGTTATCGGCCATCTTTGCTCCTCTTCTACCCAGCCTGCGTCCGACATCTACAACGATGAAGGTGTGCTGATGATTACCCCGGCGGCCACGGCACCGGAGCTGACGGCACGCGGTTACGAAACCATTATGCGTACAACCGGCCTGGACTCCGATCAGGGCCCGACTGCCGCGAACTACATTCTTGATCAGATCAAGCCTAAGCGTATCGCCGTGGTACATGACAAGCAGCAGTATGGCCAGGGTCTGGCGGAATCAGTACAGAAAACGCTGAAAGCGAAAGGCGGCAACGTGGTGCTGTTTGAAGGCATCACTGCAGGCGATAAAGATTTCTCTACGCTGATTACGCGCCTGAAGAAAGAGAACGTCGACTTCGTTTATTACGGTGGCTACTACCCGGAAATGGGTCAGATTCTGCGTCAGGCGAAAGCGGCTGGCCTGAAAGCGGGCTTTATGGGACCGGAAGGCGTGGGTAACGCTTCACTCTCCAATATCGCGGGTGATGCATCAGAAGGTATCTATGTGACGCTGCCGAAGCGCTACGACCAGTTGCCGGAGAACAAGGCGATTGTTGAGGCCATCAAAACCAACAGCGCACAGAATCGCAAGGATCCGACCGGTCCGTTCGTCTGGACCACCTATGCGGCAATCCAGTCGCTGGTGGCGGGTATCGAACGCAGTAAGAGCGACGAGCCAGACGCGATCGCGAAAAACCTGAAAACCGGTGAGCCGGTACCTACAGTGATGGGCAACCTGAGCTGGGATCAGAAAGGCGATCTGAAAGGCTTCGAGTTCGGCGTATTCAAATGGCACAAAGACGGTTCGTCTACCGCAGTTAAGTAATCGTTCCATCGACAGACCAATCCTCTGCCGCGTCGGCAGAGGATTTTCCCGTTCTCATGCAGGTCTTCACTATGTCCGAGCAGTTTCTTTATTTCATTCAGCAGATGCTTAACGGGGTCACTCTCGGCAGCACCTACGCGCTGATCGCCATTGGTTACACCATGGTTTACGGCATTATCGGCATGATCAACTTCGCCCACGGCGAAGTCTATATGATCGGCAGCTATGTCTCCTTTATCGTGATTGCCGCCCTGATGATGATGGGTATCGACACGGGCTGGCTGATGATTGCCGCTGGCTTCGTGATGGCGATACTGATCTCCAGCGCCTACGGCTGGAGCATAGAGCGCGTCGCCTATAAGCCGGTACGATCGTCGAAGCGTCTGATCGCACTGATCTCCGCCATCGGCATGTCGATCTTTCTGCAAAACTACGTCAGCCTGACGCAGGGTTCACGCGACCTGGCGCTGCCGAGCCTGATCACCGGACAGTGGACGGTAGGCGAGAGCAACGGTTTTGCCGCCACGATTTCTACCATGCAGGTTGTGATCTGGGTGGTGACGTTCCTGGCGATGCTGGCGCTGACCACCTTTATCCGTTATTCCCGCATGGGCCGCGCCTGTCGCGCCTGCGCTGAAGACCTGAAAATGGCCAGCCTGCTGGGGATTAACACCGACCGCGTCATCTCGCTGACCTTTGTGATTGGTGCTGCCATGGCGGCGGTAGCGGGCGTGCTGCTGGGCCAGTTCTACGGCTCCATCAACCCCTTCATCGGCTTTATGGCGGGCATGAAAGCCTTTACCGCTGCCGTGCTGGGCGGCATTGGCAGTATTCCGGGCGCGATGATTGGCGGCCTGGTTCTGGGCATTGCTGAAGCACTGACCTCCGCATATCTCAGCACGGAATATAAAGATGTAGTGTCGTTTGCTCTGCTGATCGTGGTGTTGCTGGTAATGCCGACCGGGATTCTGGGTCGCCCGGAGGTTGAGAAAGTATGAAATCTTCCTTTATCAACGCGCTGCTCTCTTCTGTCATGCTGCTGGTGCTGGCCAGCTTCTTTATGGGCATGCGTCTTGGCCTCGACGGCACCCGACTGGTGGTGCAGAGCGCGGGTGACGTGCGCTGGAACTGGATTTTCGTCGGCTGTGCCGTGGTCTTTCTGTTTCAGCTGCTGCGTCCGTTCTGGCAGCGCGGTCTGAAAAAGATTTCCGGTCCGGCGCTGGTGCTGCCTGGCATCGACGGCTCAACGCCGAAGCAGAAGCTGTTTATGCTGGCGCTGATCGTGGTCGCGGTGGCCTGGCCCTTTTTCGTGTCGCGCGGCACGGTAGACATCGCCACGCTGACGCTGATCTACGTGATGCTCGGTCTGGGCCTGAATGTGGTGGTCGGCCTGTCGGGGCTGCTGGTGCTCGGCTATGGCGGCTTCTATGCCATCGGTGCCTACACCTTTGCTCTGCTGAACCACTACTTTGGTCTCGGCTTCTGGGAGTGTCTGCCGCTGGCGGGCATTGTCTCGGCGCTGTTCGGGCTGCTGCTCGGCTTTCCAGTGCTGCGCCTGCGCGGAGACTATCTGGCGATCGTCACGCTGGGCTTCGGCGAGATTGTGCGTATTTTGCTGCTGAATAACACGGCGATTACCGGCGGTCCCAACGGCATTGCACAGATCCCCAAGCCGTCACTGTTCGGTCTTGAGTTTGGCCGCAAAGTCTCTGAAGGGGGCTGGAACACCTTCCACGATTTCTTTGGCCTGAAATACGATCCCAGCGACCGCGTGATTTATCTCTACCTGGTGGCGCTGCTGCTGGTGGTGCTGACGCTGTTCGTGATCAACCGGCTGCTGCGGATGCCGCTGGGCCGTGCCTGGGAAGCATTGCGTGAGGATGAGATTGCCTGCCGTTCACTGGGCCTGAGCCCGACCCGCATCAAGCTGACCGCCTTTACCATCAGTGCCGCGTTTGCAGGTTTCGCGGGCACGCTGTTTGCTGCGCGCCAGGGCTTTGTCAGCCCGGAGTCCTTTACCTTTGTCGAATCGGCTTTTGTGCTGGCGATTGTGGTTCTGGGCGGAATGGGTTCGCAGTTTGCAGTGATTCTGGCGGCTATTCTGCTGGTGGTGTCGCGCGAGCTGATGCGTGATCTGAATGAATACAGCATGCTGGTGCTGGGTGGCCTGATGGTGCTGATGATGATCTGGCGTCCGCAGGGATTGTTGCCGATGAAGCGTCCGCATCTGAAGCTCAGAACCGGTAAAAAAGGAGAGCAGGCATGATCCAGCCTTTATTAGCCGTTGAAGGCCTGATGATGCGCTTCGGCGGTTTGTTAGCCGTGAACAATGTGGCGCTGGAGCTGCGTCCGCAGGAGATCGTTTCGCTGATTGGCCCTAACGGTGCCGGTAAAACCACCGTGTTTAACTGCCTGACCGGTTTTTATAAGCCCACTGGCGGCACGATTAAACTGCGTGAACAGCATCTGGAAGGATTGACGGGCCAGAAGATTGCGCAGATGGGCATTGTGCGGACTTTCCAGCATGTGCGTCTGTTCCGTGAGATGACGGTAATTGAGAACCTGCTGGTCGCTCAGCATCAGCACCTGAAAAGCGGCGTGTTTTCCGGCCTGCTGAAAACACCTGCGTTTCGCCGTAGTGAGAGCGAGGCGCTGGATCGCGCGGCGACCTGGCTGGAGCGGGTCGGTCTGCTGGAGCTGGCTAACCGTCAGGCGGGCAATCTGGCCTATGGTCAGCAGCGTCGGCTGGAGATTGCACGCTGCATGGTGACGCGCCCGGAGATCCTGATGCTGGATGAACCGGCAGCAGGCCTTAACCCTAAAGAGACCCACGAGCTGGATGCGCTGATTGCGGAGCTGCGTGGCGAACACAAGGTATCAGTGCTGCTGATTGAACATGATATGAAGCTGGTGATGGGCATTTCTGACCGTATTTATGTGGTTAATCAGGGAACGCCGCTGGCTAACGGAACGCCGGAAGAGATTCGTAATAACCCGGATGTCATCCGTGCCTATTTAGGAGAGGCCTGAGATGGCAAATGCGATGTTAACCATTGAGAACGTCAGCGCCCACTACGGCAAAATTCAGGCGCTGCACAACGTCAGCCTCTATATCAATCAGGGCGAAATCGTTACCCTGATTGGCGCTAACGGCGCAGGAAAAACCACGCTGCTGGGTACGCTGTGCGGTGAGCCACGCGCCACGCAGGGCACCATTACCTTTGATGGCAAAGCTATCACCGACTGGCAAACGGCGCGCATTATGCGTGAAGCGATTGCCATCGTGCCGGAAGGCCGGCGGGTGTTTTCGCGCATGACGGTGGAAGAGAACCTGGCGATGGGCGGTTTTTTTGCCAGCCGTCCGGATTATCTGACGCGGATCAAACGCGTTTATGAACTCTTCCCGCGTCTGGAAGAGCGTAAAATCCAGCGCGCTGGCACCATGTCAGGCGGCGAACAGCAGATGCTGGCAATTGGCCGTGCACTGATGAGCCAGCCTCGCCTGCTGCTACTGGATGAGCCGTCACTGGGGCTGGCACCGATCATTATTCAGCAGATCTTCGACACCATTGAGCAACTGCGTAGCGAGGGGATGACGATCTTCCTGGTAGAGCAGAATGCGAATCAGGCGCTGAAGCTGGCGGACAGGGGCTATGTGCTGGAGAACGGGCATGTGGTGCTCGAAGATACCGGCGCAGCGCTACTCTCCAACGAAGCCGTCCGCAGCGCTTACCTCGGCGCTTAAGGTTTAGAGGCCTGGCTTACTTGCCATTTCGACACCGGGCAGTGCTCGCATTCCTCACGTACTTCAGTACGCTCCGGATGCTGTGCGCTGGCCGGTGCCGAACTGCCTGCGACGCCGACGGCCTTGAGTGTCGGTGTGGGTGGTGGTGCCGACGGCCTTTAAATTTGCCTGAAAGTAAGGGCAAGTTCTGCCATTGCCAGAGGCCGTTGCAGCTTCTGGTAATAAATTCGACGTAATAATGATGTATAGCAGCTCAGGCTGCTGACAAACTCAAGTCAGGTGAATCTGGCCGCAACACATAAACTTAACGCGCAGGGAACACGGGCAGAAGAGGAAAGCGTCCCGCGCCATGGACAAAAACGCCGGGAGCGTTTTTGAACAACGTAACGCGTTGGCCCGGCTACGGGCGCACCTCAGGGATGAGGTGCGTAATCGTGCGGGCCGAGCGTGTCATTGATGACGGATTTTGCGTCTTTCCGATCTGACCGTGTTCTCTGTGCTGGGCACAGTCTTAAAGCAACCAAGCCAGACTTTGTCAACAATCTCAACAATAGTTAGCTGCTCCGCTTTTCCTCTTTTTCGCCTGTCATCCGGCTGTCATCTCCCTGTTATTAATCCGTCATTTCCCCGTGTCATGTTACTTCGCGAAACAGAAATCCGTGATTTCACGCGTATTTACCTGCACAGGAAAATTCTATGTCCGTCGTTACCTTTCGTCGTAGCCTGATGAGCGCGCTGCTCGGTCTGACGCTCAGCAGCCATGCCATGGCCGCCACTGAGATCCCTTTCTGGCACTCCATGGAAGGCGAGCTTGGCAAAGAAGTGAATTCGCTGGCACAGCGTTTTAACGAGACGCATCCCGATTACAAAATTGTTCCGACCTACAAAGGTAACTACGAGCAGAGCCTGGCAGCAGGGATCGCGGCCGTGCGCAGCGGCAAAGCGCCAGCGGTGCTGCAGGTCTATGAAGTCGGTACGGCGACCATGATGGCCTCAAAAGCCATTGTGCCGGTGCATCAGGTATTCAAAGACGCCGGCATTCCCTTCGATGAAAAACAGTTCGTGCCAACGGTGGCGGGCTACTACAGCGACAGCAAAGGTCAGCTGATCTCTCAGCCGTTCAACAGCTCGACGCCGGTGCTCTACTACAACAAAGACGCCTTTAAAAAAGCGGGCCTGAACCCGGACCAGCCGCCTAAAACCTGGCAGGAGCTGGCGACGGATGCCGCCGCACTGCGTAAATCGGGCATGAGCTGTGGCTACGCCAGCGGCTGGCAGGGCTGGATCCAGATTGAAAACTTCAGCGCCTGGCATGCTCTGCCGGTCGCAACGGAAAACAACGGATTTGACGGACTCGATGCGGTGCTGGAGTTCAACAAGCCAGTGCAGGTTCGTCATATCGAACTGCTGGAAGCGATGAACAAGAAAGGGGACTTCACCTACTTTGGCCGCAAAGATGAATCCACCGCCAAGTTCTACAACGGCGACTGCGGTATCACCACTGCCTCATCCGGTTCGCTGGCCGATATCCGTCACTACGCCAAATTCAACTTCGGCGTTGGCATGATGCCGTATGACGACACCGTACCGAATGCGCCGCAGAACGCCCTGATTGGCGGAGCCAGCCTGTGGGTAATGAAAGGCAAAGATGCAGCAACGTACAAAGGCGTAGCCGAGTTCATGCAGTTCCTGGCTAAACCGGAAATCGCTGCGGAATGGCACCAGAAAACCGGCTATCTGCCGATTACGACCGCCGCCTACGAGCTGACGAAACAGCAGGGCTTCTACGACAAAAATCCGGGTGCGGATATCGCGACCCGTCAGATGATGAACAAGCCGCCATTGCCATTCACTAAAGGCATGCGTCTGGGCAACATGCCGCAGATTCGTACCGTGATCGACGAAGAGCTGGAAAGTGTCTGGACCGACAAACAGTCGCCACAAAGCGCACTGGATAACGCCGTGAAACGCGGCAACGAGCTGTTGCGCCGCTTTCAGCAGCAGGTGAAGTAATCTCTTCCTGCGGGCCCGCTCAGGCTGGCCCGCTCTTTCTGACGCCAGGTATGCCATGTCTTCATCCCGTCCGGTCTTTCGCACCAGCCTGTTGCCCTATCTTCTGGTACTGCCGCAACTGCTGATTACCGCCATCTTCTTTCTCTGGCCTGCGGGTGAAGCGCTGTGGTACTCGCTGCAAAGCCTCGATCCTTTTGGCATCTCCAGCAGCTTTGTCGGGCTGGAAAACTTCAGACGGCTATTTGCCGATCCTTACTATCTGGATTCGTTCTGGACCACCATCAAATTCAGCGGCATGGTCACGGTGTTTGGCATGGTCTTCTCGCTGCTGCTGGCGGCGCTAGTGGATTATGTGGTACGACTGCGCCGCCTCTATCAGACCCTGTTGCTGCTGCCTTACGCCGTTGCGCCGGTGGTGGCTGCGGTACTGTGGATGTTTCTGTTTAACCCTGGTCTGGGCCTGTTCAGCTACCTGCTGAACCACGTCGGCTACAACTGGAACTACGCGCAGAACAGCGGTCAGGCGATGTTCCTGGTGGTGCTGGCGTCGATCTGGCAGCAGATGAGCTACAACTTCCTGTTTTTCTTTGCCGCACTGCAGTCTATCCCTAAATCGCTGGTGGAAGCTGCTGCCATCGACGGGGCCGGACCGGTGCGTCGCTTCTTCAATCTCTCGCTACCGCTGATCACACCAGTCAGCTTCTTCCTGCTGGTGGTAAACCTGATCTACGCCTTCTTCGATACCTTCCCGGTGATTGATGCTGCGACTGGCGGCGGGCCGGTGCAGGCGACCACCACGCTGATCTACAAAATCTATCGCGAAGGCTTTACCGGTCTGGATCTCTCCTCTTCCGCGGCGCAGTCGGTGGTGTTGATGTTGCTGGTGATCGGGCTGACGGTGCTCCAGTTCCGCTTTGTTGAACGTAAGGTGCAATACCAATGATTGAGAATCGACGCGGGCTGGATATCTTCAGCCACATTGTGCTGGTGCTGGGCGTGCTCACTATCCTGTTTCCGCTCTATGTCGCCTTTGTGGCGGCGACGCTGGATAACGAGGCGGTCTATCAGGTGCCGATGACCCTGGTGCCTGGCACGCACCTGTGGGAGAACATCTCGCGCATCTGGACGCAGGGTGTCAACGGCAGCGGACCGGCCTTTGGCCTGATGCTGCTCAACAGCATGATCATGGCGCTGGGCATCACCTTCGGCAAAATTACGGTGTCGATGCTGTCGGCGTTTGCGCTGGTCTGGTTTCGCTTTCCGCTGCGCACGCTCTTTTTCTGGCTGATCTTCATCACCCTGATGTTGCCGGTTGAAGTGCGTATTTTCCCCACGGTGCAGGTGATTGCTGACCTTCATCTGCTCGACAGCTACAGCGGATTAACCCTGCCGCTGATGGCGTCGGCGACCGCGACTTTCCTGTTCCGTCAGTTCTTTATGTCGCTGCCGGATGAGCTGGTAGAAGCGGCGCGTATCGACGGTGCCAGCGCAATGCGCTTCTTTATCGACATTGTTCTGCCGCTGTCGAAAACCAATCTGGCGGCGCTGTTTGTCATCACCTTTATCTACGGCTGGAACCAGTATCTCTGGCCGCTGCTGATCATCAATGACGCCAGCCTCGGCACAGCGGTGGCGGGGATCAAAAGCATGATCTCCACCAGTGGATCGCCGACCCAGTGGAATGAAGTGATGGCGGCAATGTTATTAACCCTGATCCCGCCGATGGTGGTGGTGTTAGTCATGCAGCGTGCCTTTGTGCGCGGTCTGGTTGAGAGTGAGAAATAAGATGGCAGGCGTAACCCTTCAGGCAGTAACCAAGTCCTACGATGGCAAAAATCAGATCATTCAGCCGCTGAACGTCACCATCAATGACGGCGAGTTTATGGTGATGGTGGGGCCATCCGGCTGCGGTAAATCGACGCTGCTGCGCATGGTAGCCGGACTGGAGCGCGTCAGCTCCGGTGATATTTACATCGACAACCGGCGCGTCACTCAGGAAGAGCCAAAAGATCGCGGCATTGCGATGGTGTTCCAGAATTACGCGCTTTATCCCCACATGTCGGTGGAGGAGAACATGGCCTATGGCCTGAAAATCCGCGGCATGGGCAAAGAGCAGATTCGCCAGCGGGTGCTGGACGCAGCGCGCAGCCTGGAACTGGATCACCTGCTGATGCGTCGGCCTCGCGAACTTTCGGGCGGTCAGCGCCAGCGTGTGGCGATGGGGCGCGCCATCGTACGTGAACCGGCGGTGTTTCTGTTTGATGAGCCGCTGTCGAATCTTGATGCCCGCCTGCGGGTGCAAATGCGGCTGGAGCTGCAGCAGCTGCACCGCCGCTTACAGACCACCAGTCTCTATGTGACGCACGATCAGGTCGAGGCGATGACGCTGGCACAGCGGGTGATGGTGATGAACAAAGGCGTGGTCGAGCAACTTGGCACGCCGGTCGAAGTGTATGAACGTCCGGCCAGCCAGTTTGTGGCTTCGTTTATCGGCGCGCCCGCCATGAACCTGCTGAAAGGACAGTTCAGCAGTGACGGCTCGCGCTTCCAGCTTGATGCCTCACACGCGCTGCCGCTCAGCGACACAAAAGCGAAATGGGCTAACCGCCCCGTGGTGTTGGGCATCCGGCCAGAGCATATTCAACTCAGTAGTCGTGAACAGGGCGGCGTACCTTTGCGGGTCGATACACTGGAGATGCTGGGTGCCGATAATCTGGCACATGGTCGCATCGGGGAGACGCCACTGGTGGTACGCTTAGCCCACAGCGAACGGCCGCAGCCAGGCAGTACGCTGTGGCTGCATCTGCCGTCAGATGCGTTACACTTCTTCGATTCAACCCATGGAAAGCGTCTGGAATGAGCACACAACACTGGCCTTATCCCCGCATCGTCGCTCATCGCGGCGGCGGTAAACTGGCACCGGAAAATACCCTGGCAGCCATCGACACGGGTGCGAAATATGGCCATCAAATGATTGAGTTTGATGCCAAATTATCAATGGATGCGCAGATCTTTCTGCTGCATGACGACACACTGGATCGCACCAGCAACGGCTGGGGCGTGGCAGGTCAGTTGCCCTGGGAGAAGCTGTCGCAGCTCGATGCAGGCAGCTGGTTTGACAAGGCGTTTACCGGCGAGAAGCTGGCGCGGCTGGATGAGGTGGCGGCACGCTGCCGTCAGCATCAGATGATGGCAAACATCGAAATCAAACCGACCACCGGCAGTGACGCCGAAACCGGACGTGCGGTGGCGCAGGCAGCCGCAATCCTGTGGCAGGGACAGACCGCGCCGTTGCTCTCTTCATTCTCGTTTGAGGCGCTGGAAGCGGCAATGCAGGCCGAACCACAACTGCCGCGTGGCCTGCTGTCGCACAGCTGGGATCCCGAGTGGCAGGCAAAAACAACGGCGCTGGCCTGCGTCTCGATCCATCTGAATCACAAGGTGCTTACCGCTGAGCGGGTCGCCGAACTGAAAGCGGCCGGACTGAAGATTCTGGTTTATACCGTGAATAACCCGGATCGGGCGCGGGAATTGCTGAAATGGGGCGTCGATGCCATCTGTACTGACAGCATCGACATCATTGGCCCCGATTTTCATTAGTTCTGGTTTTGAGTCTGCTGGCCCGGTTGCGTGGTAATAACCCGCTGCTGGGCGCTGTTCCGCTGTTCCTGCATTTTGCGCTGCATATCCTGCGTCTGACGCTGCTGATCCTGGCGCAGCTTCAGCTGCTGCTGCTGTTGATCGGTCTGCATCTGCGACTGCATCCGCTGCTGGCTCGGGTTATAGCCCGGTTTATTGGGATCGTTGGTGCTGTTGAGCGTGTTCGCCTGGCTGGCGAATGGCAGCAGGGCCGCTAAAACAATTATCCACTTTTTCATCACTCCTCCTTCCGTAAACGCGACAGGGTTTTGGGTGCACAATCGCGCACCCCGATATCAGGGTCGCATCCATAAGTTTACCCGATATCACAGACCTTACTTTCAGATGTATTCCTGATTTGACTTAACCCCGGTTATTTTGCTGTATTTGTAGAGACTTGCAGAAATGATAAAAAAATGTAAATAACTATACGGGATGGTGGCAGGATGAAAATGCAGCAAACAGTGCGTCAGCTTAGCTGGTCGCTGGTGATGAGTTTCACCGTGGTGGCAGGGGCGAACGCCGCACCCACTCAGGCACCGCCGGTCTCTTACGGCGTGGACAGTGACACCTTTCATCCGGTAAAAGCGCAGCACGGCATGGTGGCGTCGGTGGATGCGATGGCAACCCAGGTCGGCGTGGAGATCCTGCGTCAGGGCGGGAATGCAGTGGATGCCGCGGTCGCTGTGGGCTTTGCGCTGGCCGTGACCCATCCGCAGGCAGGCAATCTGGGCGGCGGTGGCTTTATGCTGCTGCGCACCGCATCAGGACGCGCGACGGCTATTGATTTCCGTGAAATGGCACCGGGCCACGCGTCGCGCGATATGTTCCTGGATAAGCAGGGCAACGCCGACAGTAAGCTGTCGCTGACATCACATCTTGCCTCCGGTACGCCGGGCACGGTGGCCGGACTGGCGCTGGCTGCGCAGAAATATGGCACCCTGCCGCTGAGCACTCTGCTGGCGCCGGCGATCAAACTGGCGCGTGAGGGTATTCCGGTCAATGACGCGCTGGCGGATGACCTGAAAACCTACGGCAAAGAGGTCCTGATTACCCATCCCAACAGCAAAGCGATCTTCTATAAACCGGATGGCACGCCATGGCAGAAGGGTGACCGGCTGGTGCAGAAGAACCTGGCGCACAGTCTGCAATTGATTGCCCGTCAGGGACCGGATGCCTTTTACAAAGGTGAAATTGCAGATGAGATTGCCGGAGAGATGGCGCAACACGGCGGCCTGATCAACAAAGCTGATCTGGCAGCCTATCGCGCGGTCGAGCGTAAGCCCGTCAGCGGGACATACCGTGGCTATGAAGTCTTCTCAATGCCGCCTCCCTCATCCGGTGGTATCCATATCGTGCAGATTCTGAATATCCTGGAGAACTTCGATCTGGCGAAGATGGGCTTTGGCAGTGCAGACGCCATGCAGGTGATGGCTGAAGCGGAAAAATATGCCTACGCGGACCGCTCGGAATATCTCGGCGATCCCGATTTCGTGAAGGTGCCGTGGCAGGCGCTGACCAGTAAAGCCTATGCTAAAAGCCTGGCGCAGCAGATCGATGTGGCGAAGGCGCGGCCTTCCAGCGAGATCAAGCCCGGCAAGCTCGAACCTTATGAAAGCAATCAGACGACCCATTTCTCGGTGGTCGACAAGCAGGGAAATGCGGTTGCGGTGACTTACACGCTGAACACCTATTTCGGCAGCGGAATTGTGGCGGGCAAAAGCGGCATCCTGATGAATAACGAGATGGATGACTTCTCTGCCAAGCCAGGCACGCCAAATGTCTACGGACTGGTGGGCGGTGAGGCGAATGCGGTGCAACCGGCGAAGCGTCCGTTGTCATCGATGTCACCGACCATCGTCGCCAAAGGCGGCAAAACCTGGCTGGTCACCGGCAGTCCTGGCGGCAGCCGCATTATCACTACGGTGTTGCAGATGGTGGTAAATAGTATCGATTTCGGGATGAATGTGGCGGAAGCCACTAATGCGCCGCGCTTCCATCATCAGTGGCTGCCGGACCAGTTACGGGTGGAGAAGGGCTTCAGTCCTGATACGCTGCGTTTGCTGGAAGCCAAAGGTCAGCATGTGAAGGTGCTGCCATCGATGGGCAGTACGCAGAGCATCATGATCGGGCCGGATGGCATGCTGTATGGCGCGTCTGATCCGCGCAGCATTGATGATTTGAGTGCGGGTTATTAATTTCCAGGACTGCTGACAAACCTAAACCCAGGTGAATCTGACAGCAATAAATAAGCTTAATGTGCAGGGAACTGGGTCAGAAGAGGAAAGCGTCCCGCGGCATGGACAAAAACGCCGGGAGCGTTTTTGAACAACGCAGAGCGTTGGCCCGGCTACGGGCGCACCTCAGGGATGAGGTGCGTAATCGCGCGGGCCGAGCGTGTCATGGATGACAGCTTTTGCGTCTTTCCGATCTGACCCTGTTTCCTGCGCAGGCGCTAACTGACAGCGAATCCTGGCAGGTTTATCAGCATAAAGGGCACCTTCGGTGCCCTTTATGCTTACAATCGTCAGGCTTTAACCCGCGCCATATAATGCGCGTCGATCAGTTCACCGTGTCGCATAGCGAAGCCTTTAGCCGTTCCCTCAATCTCAAAACCGAAACGCTGATAAAGGGCGATGGCCGGGCCATTATCGACAAACACCGTCAGCTCCATCCGGCTCACCTGCAGCCAGTTGTCGCACAACGAGACCATCTCACGCATTAGCGCCGTGCCGACGCCGCGCTGCCGGTAGCGATCATCCACGCCCATCCCCAGGGAGGCAGCGTGACGGCGTCTTGCTCGCTCTTCTACGTGCAGCGCACACTGACCAACAACCTCTTCGTCGATACAGGCGACCAGCAGATGCGCATTGGGCTGTGGCGTAGCAAGACGGGTATGCCACATCTGCAGGGATGCATGAGGCAGATGCAATGTGCTGGCCTGGGTATCTGGCTGACCATAAATCCTGTGCAGCGCAGCGGCATCTTCTGGCGTAACGTGGCGGATAACGATGTCACTCATGTGCTCTCCTTTTGCCGATAAAAACCCTTTAAACATCAAGGTATTCACCACAATAATCAAGCGAAAAAATGTGAAAACAGCTTTACAGATACGAATGATAATGATTATTATTGTCATGCGTTCACGGGCAGTCATCGACAGTCTGAGAAAGCACGACATTGCTCACATTGCTTCCAGTATTATTTAGCCAGCTTATCCGCTGGCTTTTTTTTGCCTGCCACTCACTGACTGGCAGAGAGGGGCGGTAAGCTCATTCCTCATTTGGTTTTAAGCCGATAATATGAGCCTGACCGACAGCGGAACAGGTTTCCCTTTTCGCCCCTTTTCAGACATAGCCATAATTCAATAAAAATAAAGACTGAAGGTTATATTCCATCGCTTAGGTTGTTAATAATTAACTTACTTTGATGCAGGTGCTGTTATTTTAAAATTATCTTCTTTATTTGCCGGCGGGTTTACTCAATAATTTATACTGTATATCCCGCAATGAGGTATTGTTATGCGTTTTAATACTCTTTCCGATGGCGCAATAATTGCTGAGTTGTGCTGCAGAATTAAAGAAACCCGCATGCAGCTTGGGATCTCTCAGATTGAACTGGCTGAACGTGCACGCGTTGGTACGGCCACCATTAAACGGGCAGAGTTAGGTGAGTCCGTTACGCTGAGCACCTTAATAGGAATATTACGGGGTCTTGGACGGTTGCATCAGCTGGAGTCCATTTTGTCCGATTCTCATATGCGAACCTTTAATGCGCAGTTTACCGACTCGCCACCTGCACGTATTCGCATCCGAAAAAAACAGCGCAGCCAGTCACCGGTGGCGAATAATAGTGAAGCTGTTCCTGAACAGTCTGCCAGCGCAACGATAAATGAGTGGTACACCTCCTCTGAAATGCGGAGTATGGTCTGGTCCAGTCTGCCCCGCGAAAACGAATCAAAATAATCCTGCTCAAAGCCCATCTTCAGCAAAACCGGAGCAATGAAGAAACCGCCAGCCTCACAGCCAGCGGTTTTCAGATCGTTACGATTCACATATCGCCACTTTGATCGCCAGACCGCCGCGGGCGGTTTCACGGTATTTGGCGTTCATGTCTTTGCCGGTTTCAAACATGGTTTCGATAATCTTATCCAGTGACACTTTGGGATCGCTGGTGCGGTACATCGCCATACTGGTTGAGTTAATGGCTTTGACGGCAGCAATCGCATTCCGCTCGATACAGGGCACCTGGACCTGACCCGCAACGGGATCGCAGGTCAGACCAAGATTATGCTCCATGCCAATTTCAGCCGCGATGCAGACTTTCTCCGCATCGGCCCCCAGCAGTTCAGCCAGACCCGCCGCCGCCATGGAACAGGCCACGCCGACCTCTCCCTGACAGCCGACTTCAGCGCCAGAAATCGACGCATTCATCTTATAAAGAATGCCGATTGCGCCTGCTGTGAGGAAATAGCGCATATAGAGTTCAGGCGTTACTGGCTTGATGAAGCGATCATAATAAGCCAGTACCGCCGGGATAATCCCGCATGCACCATTGGTGGGTGCGGTGACCACACGTCCTCCAGCGGCATTCTCTTCGCTCACTGCCATCGCGAACATATTCACCCAATCCATGGCACTCAGGGGATTGATGGACTGGCTCTGTGGCGCCAGGATGCGATGCAGGGAAGAAGCCCGCCGTGGCACCTTCAGCGGGCCGGGTAAGATGCCCTCAGTGCTGATGCCACGTGTTATCGCATTGCGCATGGTTTGCCACAGTTGTGCCATGTTCTCTTCAACCTCACTGCGACCATGGCGTGCTATCTCGTTCTTCATCATGACGGCCGAAACCGAAAGGTTATTACTATGGCAATGTGCCAGCAGGTTACGGGCGGAATAGAAGGGGAAGGGAATATCAATTTCGCTATCCAGGCTTTTACCAAAATCGTCTTCGGTGACAATAAACCCGCCTCCGACAGAATAATAGGTCTGGGTGTATACGCTTTTTCCATCACAAAAGGCGGTTATGCTCATGCCATTTTCATGTAACGGCAAAAACTCGCTGTGAAAGCGTATGCACTCTGCCACCGGGAAGGCAATCTCCCGGCACCCTTCTTCGATACGTAACTGTTGCTGCGTATTCACGTCGCGAATGATGGCGGGGATCTGATCGATATTTACCGTGTCAGGCAGATAACCACTCAGGCCGAGAATAATCGCAATATCTGTATGGTGACCTTTTCCCGTCAGGGAAAGAGAGCCATAAATATCCACGACCAGCCGGCTCACGCTATCCAGCAGGCCTTTTTCCTTTAGCGTATCAACAAAATGTTTACCCGCTTTCATGGGGCCCACCGTATGCGAACTGGATGGCCCGATGCTGATTTTAAAAATATCGAAAACGCTAATCATGATTCACCCATGCGGATTGCAATATGAAAGAGGCGCTGATCAGTATGGCAAGCGACGGCATCAGTTAAGTAATGAAAAGGCGATGGCGGAGATAGCAATCAGGCCAATGATGACGACGAAAAGATTGCTCAAATGACCGCTATATTTACGCATCGCCGGGACTTTATTAATGGCGTACATCGGCATCAGGAACAGGATCATGGCGATAACCGGTCCGCCCAGGGTTTCAATCATGCCGAGAATGCTGGGGTTTAGGGTGGCGACAATCCAGGTGGTGATCAGCATAAAAAGGGCGGTGATGCGGTTCAGTTTATTGATTTCTATCGACTTGCCTTTGCTGCGAAGCGATTTGATCACCATGCCATTGAAACCTTCACGCGCCCCCAGATAGTGGCCGAGAAACGATTTGGTGATGGCGATAATTGCGATGATGGGGGCCATCCAGGCAATTAACGGCGCGTTAAAATGGTTAGCGAGGTAGGAAAGGATAGAAATGTTCTGCGCCTTTGCCTCCGCCAGGTGTTCCGGAGAGAGACTCAGCACACAACTGAAAACGAAAAACATGACGGTGAGCACCATCATGATATGAGCACAGGCCAGAATGCGTGAACATTTTGACGCCGCCTGATCGCCGTACTCCTGACGCTTGGCTACTGCAAATGATGAAATAATGGGAGAATGATTAAAGGAGAAGACCATGACGGGAATGGCCAGCCATAGTGTGAGCCATAATCCGCTACCGGTCGTTTCAGAACCCCTCATCGAGAGCGTATCCAGAATAGCGCCGTTCCATTGTGGAATCAGATACAGCGCGAGCAGCATCAGTGCGGCCACGAACGGGAACACCAGAATACTCATCGCCTTCACGATAGCTTTTTCGCCGAAGCGTACGATAGCCATCATGCCGACAATAAGAATGAAAGCCAGTACCGCACGCGGCGGCGATATCAGTTGAAGCTGGTGGGTGAGAAAACTGTCGACGGTGTTGGTAATCGCAACGCTATACACCAGCAGGATAGGGTAAATAGCAAAAAAGTAGAGCAGAGTGATGAGTTTTCCCGCGCCGATACCAAAATGTTCTTCCACCACTTCAGTAATATTTTCCCCCGGATTCTTGCCGGAAAGAACAAAACGGGTGAGCCCGCAATGGGCAAAGAATGTCATCGGAAAAGCCAGCACAGCCATAATGATTAACGGCAGCAAACCGCCAGTGCCTGCATTTATCGGCAAAAACAAAACGCCAGCACCAATTGCAGTTCCATATAATCCCAGCATCCAGACGGTATCACTTCTTCTCCAGCATGGCGTTTCATCTGATATCAGCGTATTTTGAACGGCATCCATAATCGGGTTCCTGATAATAATTTAAAATAAAATGAATCGGAGGGTGTTTAAAACGAAAGGTTTTTATTTGTCGGCTATTTTAGTAGGATTTATGAAGGCGGGTTATTTACGGCGATCACATTCTTTAATTTACGGCTAAAGTTTTAAGGCATCAAAAGTAATACCTTATTGATTCTATTTTTTAAGGTATCATTTTTAATGCGTTAATCACGTTGTGTGTGTCAGATTCAGAGGGTAAATTAGCCTGAGCTGATGAAGCGGAAAATAAAGTAACCGCTGATTATCCGGCTTTCATTATTTTACAGGTTTATCAGATTAACCTTTATTTCAGGCTTTCCCTTGATACCTTTTATTCCTGCATCACCTCCTTTTCCTTCGATCTGTTTCAGTGAGAAGCCCGATTTTGTTCAACGAATTTGAACAGAGAAGTGAAGTTTTTCAGCTATCAATCATACCGCCTCAGGAACACACTATAAAAAATATTGAGGAGAATTGAACATGATCTATGTACGCAAAGCTGAAGAACGCGGTCACGCAAACCATGGCTGGCTGGATAGCTGGCATACCTTCTCTTTCGCCAGCTATCACGATGCGAACTTCATGGGTTTCTCCGCGCTGCGGGTCATCAATGAAGATGTGATCGAGGGTGGTCAGGGGTTTGGCACCCATCCTCATAAAGATATGGAAATTCTGACCTACGTGCTTTCCGGTACCGTTGAGCATCAGGACAGCATGGGTAACAAAGAGCAGATTCCGGCAGGGGAGTTCCAGATCATGAGCGCCGGCACGGGTGTACGTCACTCTGAGTACAACGCCAGTGAAAGCGAGCCATTGCACCTTTATCAGATCTGGATCATTCCTGAGCGTACCGGCATTGAGCCACGCTACGATCAGCGCCGCTTCCCGGATGTTACAGGGCGTCAGCTGGTGTTAAGCCCGGATGCCCGTGAAGGGTCGCTGAAAGTTTATCAGGACATGACCTTATCGCGCTGGGTACTGGCTGCTGGTGAGCAGGACAATGTCGCCGTTGAGGCAGGACGTCGTATCTGGATTCAGGTGGTCAAAGGCAATGTGACTGTTAACGGTAACGCGGTGACAACCAGTGACGCCCTGGCGATCTGGGACGAAAGCGCGCTGACGATTGAAGCCAGCACGGCTGCAGAAGTCCTGCTGTTTGATCTGCCACCGGTCTAAGCAGATTACGGGCGCGCATCATCGCGCCCGGTTGGCAATTTTGTGACAGAAAAGTGATAGACTCATCGTACTTTAGCTTTCAGAGCGATCCCAGGCGCTACGATGAAGAAGAAAAGACCGGTATTACAGGACGTTGCCGATCGCGTCGGCATTACTAAAATGACCGTCAGCCGTTACCTGCGTAATCCTGAGCAGGTCTCTGTTGCCCTGCGGGACAAGATTGCAGTGGCACTGGATGAGCTGGGTTATATCCCCAATCGCGCCCCCGATATGCTTTCTAACGCCACCAGTCGCGCCATTGGCGTGCTGCTGCCGTCACTCACCAACCAGGTTTTCGCCGACGTGTTGCGCGGCATTGAAGCCGTCACCGACGAAGCGAACTATCAGACGCTGGTCGCCCACTTTGGTTACAACCCGCAAAAAGAGGAGCTGCAACTGCGCTCGCTGCTGGGCTGGAACATCGATGGCGTGATTCTCACCGAACGCACCCATACGCCAGGTACACTGCGCATGCTGGAAGTGGCCGGTATTCCGGTGATAGAGATGATGGACAGCGTCACACCCTGCCTGGATATGGCCGTCGGCTTTGATAACGTTGAAGCAGCCCGGCAGATGACGCGGACTATCGTGAGTAAAGGCCATCGTCACACTGTCTACCTCGGCGCACGCCTTGATGAACGTACGTTGCAGAAGCAGCAGGGTTATGAAATCGCCATGCGCGAAGCGGGGCTGACGCCGCGCAGCGTGATGATGGAAGAGGCTTCTTCATTCAGCGCCGGTGGCGATCTGCTGCGTGAGGCGCAGCGTCTTTATCCGGAAACGGATAGCCTGTTCTGTACCAATGACGATCTGGCAGTCGGGGCGATGTTTGAGTGCCAGCGGCAGGGATTACAGGTGCCCTCGCAGATGGCCATTGCCGGTTTCCACGGCCATGACATCAGCCAGGTGGTGACGCCACAACTGGCGACCGTGCTCACGCCACGTGACCGCATGGGGCGTGAAGCGGCGACGCTGCTACTGGCGCGCATTGCCGGTGAAAGCAGCGATAATCGGCTGCTGGATGTCGGTTTTGAAATCAGTGAAGGTGGCAGCATATGATTGTGGCGTTTTTATGAGTCAGCTCACACTTTCGTGCTTTTCCTGGTAAAAAGGTTGCCAGGCTGTTAACCGGCCAGGAGAATGAGAAACGACATTGTTATCGGTAACATTGGCAAATTCTCACCTGCCGGAGCAGAAAAATGACAACGCAATCCCCGTCACATCACGTCTTCATCCTGATGGGCGTTTCAGGCAGCGGAAAGTCTGCCGTCGCCAACCAGGTTTCTCACCAGCTCAACACGGCCTTTCTTGACGGTGATTTTCTCCACCCGCGCGCCAACATCCTGAAAATGGCCGATGGTCATCCACTGGATGACAGCGATCGTCAGCCTTGGTTACAGGCGCTGAACGATGCCGCGTTTGCCATGCAGCGCACCCAGGCGATCTCTATCATTGTCTGTTCAGCCCTCAAGAAAAGTTATCGCGACATTCTGCGTCAGGGAAATGACAACCTGCGTTTTGTTTACCTGAAAGGTGATTTCGACACTATCGAAGCCCGTCTGAAAGCGCGTAAAGGCCACTTCTTCAAGCCGCAGATGCTGGTAACTCAGTTTGCCACGCTGGAAGAGCCAGGCAGCGATGAGTCGGATGTACTGGTGGTGGATATCGCGCATTCACTGGACGATGTGGTGGCAGCTACGGTTGCAACTATCCAGGACGCTATCAGCCAGGGTTAGAGATGAATACCGCAACACTCGTTTTGACCGCAGCAGGCTCAGTCCTGCTGCTGCTTTTTCTGGTGATGAAGGCGCGCATGCACGCTTTTGTCGCGCTGATGTTAGTCTCCATTGGTGCCGGACTTTTCTCCGGCATGCCACTCAACAAAATCGCGGAAACCATGCAGAAGGGGATGGGCGGCACGCTCGGCTTCCTTGCCATTGTGGTTGCGCTGGGCGCGATGTTCGGCAAAATCCTGCATGAAACCGGCGCCGTCGATCAGATTGCCATCCGGATGCTGAAAACCTTTGGTCAGAGTCGTGCCCATTATGCGATGGGCATTGCCGGTCTGATCTGCGCGCTGCCGCTCTTCTTTGAAGTTGCCGTGGTGCTGCTGATCAGCATCGCGTTTGCGGTGGCGCGGCGTACCGGCGGCAATCTGGTGAAACTGGTGATCCCGCTGTTTGCGGGCGTTGCGGCGTCGGCGGCCTTCCTGCTGCCCGGACCGGCCCCGATGCTGCTGGCCTCGCAGATGCACGCGGACTTTGGCTGGATGATCCTGCTGGGTCTGTGTGCGGCGATTCCCGGCATGCTGATTGCCGGGCCACTGTTTGGCAACTTTATCGGCAACCACGTCACGTTCAGTGCGCCGCCGGAAGATCATCAGCCGGATGTTGATGAGAGCAAGCTGCCGTCATTTGGTTTCAGCCTCTCACTGATCCTCTTCCCGCTGGTGCTGGTTGGCCTGAAAACCATCGGCGCACGCTTCACAACCGAAGGCACCACGCTGTATGAGTGGCTGGAATTTATCGGCCATCCTTTCACTGCGATACTGCTGGCGCTGCTGGTGGCGATTTATGGCCTGGCTTACCGTCAGGGTATGAATAAAGAGCGGGTGATGCAGGTGTGTGGCAGCGCGCTGCAACCGGCCGGGATTATCCTGCTGGTGATTGGCGCGGGCGGTGTGTTTAAGCAGGTTCTGGTGGATTCTGGCGTCGGTCCGGAGCTGGGCAATGCGCTGACCGGCGCAGGACTGCCGATTGCGCTGGCCTGCTTTATCCTGTCGGGCGCGGTGCGGGTTATTCAGGGGTCGGCGACGGTTGCCTGTCTGACCACCGTCGGGCTGATCATGCCGGTGATTGAACCGCTGCACTACAGCGGTGCTCAGCTGGCAGCGCTGTCGATCTGCATCGGCGGTGGCTCAATCATTATCAGCCATGTGAACGATGCCGGTTTCTGGCTGTTTGGCCGCTTCACCGGGGCCAGCGAAGCGGAAACGCTGAAGACCTGGACGCTGATGGAGACCATTCTTGGCACTGTTGGCGCGGTAGTCGGGATGATTGCTTTCGAACTGCTTTCCTGACCAACCTGACGGGCTATCTGCCCGTCAGTTTTTTTCCCGCGAGCGGGGGAAGAGTAAAAAAGGAAACAGCAGATAAGGCGCCACTACCAAAAGGACAATGACGCCGGATGAATAGCCAGCGTCATTTATTCTTCTCACCCCGCAGGAAAAAACAGGCAAAATAAACAGCAGCAGCGCGACTAAGCCAATTTCATGCAGTGGCCCGGTAAACCATTGCAGATAACTGCAGAACCAGGCCAGCTGGAACAGCAGGAAAATAAAATAGCTCGTCCTGCCTTCACGCCCTTGATAGTTAAAGGTGCGCAAAAAACAGCTTTTGATGATCTGCAGCAGACTGTTCATGCCCATTTTCTTCATATCTGAGCAAAAAGAACCAGCGTGATGGCGGCGGCAGATAAGTAAACCCAGGCAAAGTCAGTAACGTCAACCTGCATCAGCTGCGCGTCATTCAGCGCCGCTTTCTGGCCCGGGAAGGATAGTACGGTCAGGCCCAACCTCATTGCATTTCCCCCGCGTTTTCAGACGCTGCATCTAATTTTCGATACTGCCTGTCATGGATATCTCTTTTTTGCGGCATTATATAAATATTACTATTCATTTCAATGCTGTAACGTTGTGATAAGGCGGCTACCTGCTCGCCTGCCAGGGTAAAAGGGCACAGGTGCGCTTACAACTTCAGATAAGCCCTAATCCCATCCAGGAACATCTGGGTGGCCAGCATAATCAGTATCAATCCCATCAGCCGCTCCAGCGCATTCACGCCTTTATCACCCAGCAGACGCAGGAACAGACCTGACATCAGCAGAATGCCAACCGTTACGCCCCAGGCAATCAACAGCGCGCCCACCAGATGCGTCATCTGATGCGGATACTGATGCGACAGCAGCATCAGCGTTGCCAGCAGCGATGGCCCGGCGACCAGCGGAATGGCCAGCGGTACCAGGAATGGCTCTTCACCCGCCGGTAAGCCTGAACTGCTGCTTTCCGCCGACGGAAAAATCATCTTGATGGCGATCAGAAACAGAATGATCCCGCCAGAAATCGATACCGTTTCGGTGCGCAGATTTAAAAATGCCAGAATGCGTTCGCCGGTAAACAGGAACAGCAGCATGATGATCAGGGCTATCAGCATTTCACGGATTAGTACAACCCGCCGTCTTTTCGGCTCCAGATGCTTTAAAACCGACATAAAAATCGGCAGATTGCCCAGCGGATCCATAATTAACAACAATAATATTGTCGCCGAAATCATTTCAGTCATCGGTTTTACGCCATGTTGTTCGCGAAAAAGCAGAGTTATTAGTTACGCTGCTGAAAAATTTAGCGTAATCGAATTAATTCACTTGCTACCCGGCCTGCATTTTGTAGAGTGAGGGGACACAGGTAAATCTTATTATTACGCAGAGCGGCGTGAAAATAGCACGCCGCTCTCTCCTCTGAAATGAAAAGCAGGTGTAACTGCCTTAGACGGACACGACATGAAGAATGTAGGTTTTGTTGGTTGGCGCGGCATGGTCGGCTCAGTGCTGATGTCCCGCATGAGTGAAGAGCGTGATTTTGATGCAATCAATCCGGTCTTCTTCTCGACGTCGCAGCATGGTCAGGCGGCACCCGCGTTTGCGGGCAAACAGCAGGGCACACTGCAGGATGCGTTTGATATTGAGGCGCTGCGCGCGCTTGATATCATTATTACCTGCCAGGGTGGCGACTACACCAGTGACGTCTATCCTAAGTTGCGCGCCAGCGGCTGGCAGGGATACTGGATTGACGCGGCCTCCACGCTGCGCATGAAAGAGGATGCCATCATCATCCTCGATCCGGTCAACCATGCTGTCATTCGCCAGGGCATCGACCGTGGCATCAAAACCTTTGTCGGCGGTAACTGTACCGTCAGCCTGATGCTGATGTCGCTGGGCGGTTTGTTTGCTCAGGATCTGGTTGAGTGGGCCTCAGTTGCCACCTATCAGGCAGCCTCGGGTGGCGGTGCGCGCCACATGCGCGAACTGCTGACCCAGATGGGCATGCTGCACGATCACGTTGCGCCTGCATTGCAGAACCCGGCTTCCGCCATCCTCGACATTGAGCGAAGCGTTACTGACTTCACCCGCTCCGGCACGTTACCGACCGACAACTTCGGCGTACCGCTGGCGGGCAGCCTGATTCCGTGGATTGATAAGCAGCTGGACAACGGCCAGAGCCGCGAAGAGTGGAAAGGCCAGGCAGAGACCAACAAAATCCTCGCTACCTCTAAAGTCATTCCGGTTGATGGCTTGTGCGTGCGTGTCGGTGCGCTGCGCTGTCACAGCCAGGCCTTTACGCTGAAACTGAAACGCGATCTGCCGCTGGCGGAAATCGAACAGCTGCTGGCCTCTCACAATGAGTGGGTCAAGGTGGTGCCAAATGACCGTGAGCTGACGATGCGTGAACTGACGCCTGCCGCTGTCACCGGCACGCTCACCACACCCGTTGGCCGGTTACGTAAACTCAATATGGGGCCGGAATATCTCTCGGCCTTCACAGTGGGCGACCAGTTATTATGGGGCGCAGCCGAACCGCTACGTCGCATGCTGCGGTTGTTAATCAGCTAAACAGAAATATCATCAAAGGCCGGATTTACCCGGCCTTTTTTGTTTTTGTCGTATGCAAAACAACCTGCCGTTTCGCTTACTCAGTGATCAGCTTCCATTTTTTGCCAGCCGTTAAAGAATATTTTGCTTAAGTCCATGGCAACTGCCGTGACCAAGCTATGATTTAACCATGATGTGCCACAGGTAACCCTTGTGCTTTCCGGATTAAATGGTTGTGGTACGCGACAAAAACACTTTTCCCATGGAATGGCCTGACTGCTTTGTCGTTGTACGTATGGCTCAATGAAGAGCAGCGCAGGTGAAGCGCGACAGGCTATGTTGCGTTCATTTCGGCTGCCAATTATCACAGGAAGAAAGTCATGTCAGAGCTTCCCGATCGCGATGCGATCAATGCCCTGTTTGCGGGTAATTATGCCGACCCTTTTTCGTTACTAGGGATGCACCGAACTCAGCAAGGCCTTGAGGTCAGGGCATTGCTCCCCGAAGCGCTTGAAGTGTGGGTCATTGAAACCTCCACCGGGCGTAAACTGGCTCAGCTGGTGTGTGAAGATGCACGCGGCTTCTTCAGTGGCGTCATTCCACGCCGTAAAAACCCATTCCGTTATCAGCTGGCGGTCAACTGGCATGGTCAGCAAAACCTCGTCGATGATGCCTATCGTTTCGGGCCTCTGCTGCAGGAGATGGATCTGTGGCTGCTGGCGGAAGGGACGCACCTGCGCCCTTATGAGACGCTGGGCGCGCACGGCGACGTGATTGATGGCGTCTTCGGCACCCGCTTCTGCGTCTGGGCACCCAATGCCCGTCGCGTTTCCGTGGTTGGCGATTTCAACTTCTGGGATGGCCGCCGTCATCCGATGCGTCTGCGTCAGGAGTTAGGTATCTGGGAGCTGTTTGTGCCAGGTGCAGTTAATGGCCAGCTCTACAAATATGAAATTATCGATGCCAATGGTGAGCTGCGCATCAAAGCGGACCCGTACGCCTTTGAGGCACAGATGCGTCCGCAGACGGCGTCGATGATTTGTGGTCTGCCGGAGCCGGTTGAGATGAAAGAGGAGCGCAAGGCCGCCAACGCTTTCGACGCGCCTATCTCCATCTATGAAGTCCACCTGGGTTCCTGGCGTCGTCACACCGACAACAACTTCTGGCTGAGCTACAAAGAGCTGGCTGAACAGCTGGTGCCTTATGTCAAAGAGATGGGCTTTACCCATATCGAACTGCTGCCCGTTAACGAACATCCGTTTGACGGCAGCTGGGGCTATCAGCCGCTGGGCATGTATGCGCCGACCCGCCGTTTTGGTACGCGTGACGAGTTTCGCGCCTTCATTGACGCTGCCCATGAAGCGGGCCTCAACGTGCTGCTCGACTGGGTGCCAGGCCATTTCCCCAGCGATGATTTCGGTCTGGCGAAGTACGACGGAACAGAGCTCTATGAGCACAGCGATCCGCGTGAAGGCTTCCACCAGGACTGGAACACCCTGATCTACAACTTTGGCCGCCGCGAAGTGAGCAACTACCTGTCGGGTAATGCGCTCTACTGGACGGAGCGCTTTGGCATCGATGGCCTGCGTGTGGATGCGGTTGCGTCGATGATCTACCGCGACTACAGCCGCAGTGAAGGGGAGTGGGTGCCAAATCAGTACGGTGGCCGTGAGAACCTGGAAGCGATTGAGTTCCTGCGCTATACCAACCGCACGCTCGGCACGGTGGCATCCGGGTCGGTGACGATGGCTGAAGAGTCTACAGACTATCCTGGCGTGACGCGTCCCACCGAAGGTGGCGGGCTGGGCTTCTGGTTCAAATGGAATCTGGGCTGGATGCACGACACCCTCGACTACATGAAAGTCGATCCCATTTACCGCAAGCATCATCACAATTTGATGAGCTTCGGCATGATGTACAACTACACTGAAAACTTTGTGCTGCCGCTATCGCATGATGAAGTGGTGCACGGTAAACGCTCGATTCTGGATCGTATGCCGGGCGATGCCTGGCAGAAGTTCGCCAACCTGCGTGCCTACTACGGCTGGATGTGGGCCTTCCCGGGCAAAAAATTGCTGTTTATGGGCAATGAATTTGCCCAGGGCCGTGAGTGGAACCATGACGTCAGTCTCGACTGGCATTTGCTGGAAGGGGAGGATAACTGGCACAACGGCGTTCAGCGTCTGGTGCGTGATCTCAACCATACCTATCAATACTACACGCCGCTGCATCAGCTCGACTTCGAACCGGCAGGCTTTGAGTGGTTAGTGGTAGACGACGCAGAGCACTCCGTCTTCGCCTTTGTGCGCCGCGATCGTGAAGGCAACGAAGTGATCGTGGTCAGTAACTTCACACCGGTGCCGCGCCCGGGTTATCGCTTTGGCGTTAACCAGCCGGGCTACTGGCGCGAGGTGCTGAATACCGACCAGCATGATTATCACGGCAGTGACGTGCGAAATCAGCGGGTACATACCGATGAGCAGGAGAGCCACGGACGACCGCAGTCGCTGAGTCTCAATCTGCCGCCGCTGTCAACAGTATGGCTGGTGCGGGAGGCTGAATGACCATCACTGCCGGCGATCCCGAACCGCTGGGTGCCAGTTACGATGGCAAAGGCGTTAACTTCACCCTGTTCTCACAGCATGCAGAGCGCGTAGAGCTCTGCCTGTTTGATGAACAGGACGCGGAACAGCGTCTTGACCTGCCTGGCCGCAGTGGGGATATCTGGCACGGTTATGTTCCGGCGTTAAAACCGGGACAGCGCTACGGCTACCGGGTGCATGGCCCCTGGGCGCCGCAGCAGGGACACCGTTTTAATCCGGCGAAGTTGCTGGTTGACCCCTGCGCCCGCGCCGTAGAAGGCGATGTGCCTGATGATCCGCTGTTTCATGGCGGTGAAGCGCAGCCCGATCCGCATGATAACGCGGCGATTGCGCCGAAGTCCCGGGTCGTCGCGGAGGATTTTGACTGGCAGGGCGATGTTGCACCACGTATCCCGTGGGGTAACACAGTGATTTATGAAGCCCACGTGCGCGGCCTGACGCAGCAGCATCCGGAAATTCCGGAAACGTTACGCGGGACTTACGCGGCGCTGGGTCATCCTGTTATGGTGAATTACCTGCGCGATCTGGGGATTACCACTCTTGAGCTGCTGCCGGTTGCCCATTTCGCCAGTGAACCGCGACTGCTGCAGCTTGGCCTGAGTAACTACTGGGGCTACAACCCCTTTGCACTTTGGGCGGTGGATCCCCGATACGCCTCCGGTCAGCCGGGCGTAACGCCGCTTCAGGAGTTCCAGCAGGCGGTTAAAAACCTGCATGCTGCGGGTATCGAAGTGGTGCTGGATGTGGTGTTTAACCACACAGCCGAACTGGATGTGATTGGCCCGACGATTTCAATGCGCGGCATCGATAACGCCAGCTACTACTGGCTGGATGAGCAGGGTGAGTATCAGAACTGGACCGGCTGCGGCAACACACTCAATATCCACCATCCGCAGGTAATGACATGGGCCCTGGAGGCGCTGCGCTACTGGGTGCGGGTCTGCCACGTCGACGGCTTCCGCTTTGACCTTGCGCCGGTGCTGGGCCGCACGCCCGATTACCAGCGTGATGCGCCCTTTTTTGACGCGATACGCGCCTGTCCGCTGCTCTCTCAGGTCAAGCTGATTGCTGAACCCTGGGATATCGGCCCTGACGGCTATCAGGTTGGCCGCTTTCCGCCACCGTTTGCCGAATGGAACGATAAGTTTCGCGACACCGCGCGTCAATACTGGCTCCATGGCGGCTTAAGCAATGGCGAGTTCGTTCGCCGCTTTGCCGCCTCCAGCGATCTCTATCAGCACGACGACCGGCCGCCACACGCCACGGTTAATCTTATCACCGCCCACGACGGCTTTACGCTGTGGGATGTGGTGAGCTTTGAACGTAAACACAATGAGGCGAACGGGGAAGATAACCGCGATGGCCATGGTGATAACTACAGTCACAACCACGGCAAAGAGGGGCTGAACGTCAGCTTTGACGTCATTGAACGCCGTCGCCGCAGCGTACGGGCACTGCTGACGACGCTGCTGCTGTCACAGGGCACGCCGATGCTGCTGGCAGGTGACGAGCGTGGCCATACCCAGCGCGGTAATAACAACGCTTACTGTCAGGACAACGCGCTGAGCTGGCTTGACTGGCAGGCGGATGAGAAAGGATTAGTCGGATTCACCGCAGCACTGATTGCTCTGCGCCAGCGCATTCCGGCGCTGACCGCAGATCGCTGGTGGCAGGACGGTGACGGCAATGTGCAGTGGCTCAATGCCGGTGGCCAGCCACTGCAACACGATGAATGGGCACAGGGAATGCACAGATTGCAGATCCTGCTGTCCGGCCGCTGGTTAATAACAATAAACGCCACGGATACGGTGAATGACATCGTGTTACCAGACGGAGAATGGCGTGCCCTTCCTCCTTTCGCCGGGGACGACAACCCCATCCTGTTAACTGTCTGGCATGGTCCCGCACACGGTGTGTGCGTGTTCCAAAAGCAATCATAAGGAGTCAGACATGGTTAAGTTAGATAGAACAGATCACCTGATGCTGGCCCGCCAGCTCCCTACACAGACGGTTGCTCTGATCCTCGCCGGCGGACGCGGCACGCGACTGGTCGATTTAACGGCTAAGCGTGCCAAACCTGCGGTGCATTTCGGCGGCAAGTTCCGCATTATCGACTTTGCCCTCTCCAACTGCGTTAACTCCGGTATCCGACGGATTGGCGTGATTACGCAGTATCAGTCCCATACCCTGACTCAGCATATCCAGCGTGGCTGGTCCATCTTCAATGAAGAGATGAATGAGTTTGTCGATTTGCTGCCAGCGCAGCAGCGCTTTTCGACCGAACAGTGGTATCGCGGTACGGCCGATGCCGTGACGCAAAACCTTGATGTGATTCGCCGCTATCAGGCGCAGTACATCGTGATCCTTGCCGGGGACCACATTTATAAGATGGATTATTCACGCATGCTGCTGGATCACGTGGTCAACGAGGCGAAATGTACCATTGCCTGTTTGCCCGTGCCGGTACATGAAGCCACGGCGTTTGGTGTGATGGCGGTGAACGAAGAGAACATGGTGATCGACTTCGTGGAGAAACCTGCGAAGCCGCCTACCATGCCAGGTGATGACACGCAGGCGCTGGCCAGCATGGGGATCTACGTTTTTAACGCGGACTATCTCTATGCGCTGCTGGAGGAAGATCTGCAGACGCCAGGCTCTAACCATGACTTTGGCAAAGATATTCTGCCGAAAATTGTGGCAAGCGGCGAAGGCTATGCACACTCTTTCGCGCTCTCCTGCGTTCAGAACGACGACAACGCGCCACCTTACTGGCGCGATGTCGGAACGCTGGAAGCCTACTGGCGCGCCAATCTCGACCTGGCATCGGTGATGCCGGAACTCGATATGTATGACGTCACCTGGCCGATTCGTACCCACATGGAGCCGCTGCCGCCAGCCAAATTTGTTCAGGATCGTTCCGGCAGTCACGGGATGACCATGAACTCACTGGTTTCAGGCGGCTGCATCATCTCCGGTTCGGTGGTGGTCAACTCGGTGCTGTTCCCACGGGTACGCGTTAACTCGTTTTGCAATATTGACTCAACTGTACTGCTGCCTGATGTGGTGGTTGGCCGATCGTGTCGTCTGCGTCGCTGCGTGATTGATCGCGCCTGCGAACTGCCGGAAGGCATGGTGATTGGCGAAAACCCTGATGAAGACAGTCGCCGGTTTCATCGTTCGGATGAAGGGATCGTACTGGTAACCCGCGCCATGCTGGCCAGACTGGCCAAAGCGGGGCTGTAAGCGATAAGCGGAACTTACGCAATCGGCACGCGGAGCGTGCCGGATAACTTAATGAGGTCGAGGATGCAGGTTTTACATGTCTGTTCAGAACTTTTTCCGCTGCTGAAAACGGGCGGACTGGCTGATGTAGTCGGGGCATTACCTCAGGCGCAAATTGCGGGCGGTACGGATACGCGGGTGCTGTTGCCTGCTTTTCCCGCATTGCGCAAAGGCATACCTGATCTCCAGGTAGTGACGGAGCGAGAGACATTTGCTGGTCATATACGTCTGTTATTTGGTGAATTTAACGGTGTGGGCATCTACTTAATTGATGCGCCCGGCCTCTACGATCGTCCTGGTAGTCCTTATCATGATGAGTCGCAGTTTGCGTATGTCGACAACTATCTGCGCTTTGCGCTGCTGGGCTGGGTTGGCTGCGAACTGGCGTGTGGCATGGATTCCATGTGGCGTCCCGATATCGTGCATGCGCATGACTGGCATGCAGGCCTGACCTGCGCCTATCTGGAAGCGCGAGGACGTCCGGCTAAATCGGTGTTCACGGTGCACAATCTGGCGTATCAGGGATTGTTCATGGCGCATCATATGGAAGAGATTGGCCTGCCATGGTCTTTCTTTAACATGCATGGGCTGGAGTTCTTCGGTCAGATCTCTTTCCTGAAAGCGGGCCTTTTTTACGCCGACCATATCACGGCGGTCAGTCCGACTTACGCCCATGAAATTACCTCTGCTGAATATGCTTACGGCATGGAAACCCTGCTGGCGCAGCGGATGCGGGAAGGTCGTCTTAGCGGGATTCTCAATGGCGTTGATCCCTCTATCTGGGATCCGGCGCACGACCTGCTGCTGAGCGCGCGCTATAACCGCGACACGCTGGAAGCGAAAGCAGAAAATAAACGTCAGCTGCAGGTTGCGATGGGACTGAAAGTGGATGATAAAGCGCCGGTGTTCTGCGTGATCAGCCGCCTGACTAAACAGAAAGGTCTGGACCTGGTTTTAGAGGCGCTGCCTGGTTTGCTGGCGCAGGGCGGACAGCTGGTGCTGCTGGGTCAGGGCGATGCCGAACTGCAACAGGGATTCCTGGCGGCGGCGGCGGAACATCCCGGAAGTGTAGGCGTGCAGATTGGCTATCACGAAGCATTTTCACACCGCATTGTGGGTGGCGCGGACGTCATTGTGGTGCCGAGTCGCTTTGAGCCCTGCGGTCTGACACAACTTTATGGCCTGAAGTATGGTACGTTGCCGTTAGTGCGACGTACGGGTGGACTGGCCGATACCGTTAATGACAGCTCGTTAGAGAATCTGGCCGACGGTATCGCCAGTGGGTTCAGTTTCGAAGATGCCAATGCCTGGTCGCTGTTACGGGCCATCCGACGTGCGTTCGTATTGTGGTCCCGTCCTTCGTTATGGCGCTATGTTCAGCGCCAGGCGATGGCAATGGACTTTAGCTGGCAGGTGGCAGCAACAGCCTACCGTGATCTCTACCAACGTTTGATGTAACGGATTGGGAAAACTGGATATGAATGCACCTTTCACTTACGCCTCACCAACGTTGACGGTTGATGCCTTAAAGCATTCGATTGCCTACAAACTGATGTTTACCATCGGCAAAGATCCCTCTATCGCCAACAAGCACGAGTGGCTTAACGCCTCGCTGCTGGCGGTGCGCGACCGGATGGTGGAGCGCTGGCTGCGTTCCAGCCGTGCCCAGCTCTCTCAGGATGTTCGCCAGGTTTATTACCTGTCGATGGAGTTCCTGATGGGCCGCACGCTGGGGAATGCGCTGCTGGCGATGGGGATTTATGACGATCTCAACCAGGCGCTGGATGAGATGGGGCTGGATCTGGCCGAGCTGATGGAAGAGGAGAACGATCCGGGACTGGGCAACGGCGGTCTCGGTCGCCTGGCGGCCTGTTTCCTGGATTCGCTGGCGACGCTGGGCATGCCGGGCCGTGGCTACGGCATCCGCTATGACTACGGCATGTTCAAACAGAACATCGTGGAAGGTGAGCAGAAAGAGTCTCCGGATTACTGGCTTGAGTATGGTAATCCGTGGGAATTCCAGCGTTTCAATACCCGTTACAAAGTGCGTTTCGGCGGTCGCGTGCAGCATGAAGGCACGAAAGTGCGCTGGCTGGAGACCGAAGAGATTCTGGCGATGGCTTATGACCAGATTATCCCGGGCTTCGACACCGACGCCACTAACACCTTACGACTGTGGGGTGCGCAGGCCAGCAACGAAATCAACCTCGGTAAGTTTAACCAGGGTGATTATTTCGCGGCAGTGGAAGATAAAAACCACTCTGAGAACGTGTCGCGCGTACTCTATCCGGATGACTCCACCTATTCCGGCCGTGAACTGCGTCTGCGTCAGGAATATTTCCTGGTCTCCGCCACGGTGCAGGACATCCTGAATCGTCACTGGCGGATGCATCAGACCTGGGACAACCTGGCGGACAAAATCGCCATTCACCTCAACGATACCCATCCGGTATTGGCGATCCCTGAACTGATGCGCCTGCTGATCGACGACCATAAGTTCAGCTGGGACAGCGCTTTTGACGTTTGCTGTCAGGTCTTCTCCTATACCAACCATACGCTGATGACCGAAGCGCTGGAGACCTGGCCGGTTGATATGATCGGTAAGATCCTGCCGCGTCACCTCAGCATTATTTTCGAGATTAACGACTTCTTCCTCAAGACCATTCAGGATCACTATCCGGATGACCTGGATCTGCTGTCGCGCATTTCGATCATTGATGAGAACGACGGCCGCCGGATTCGCATGGGCTGGCTGGCGGTTGTGGTCAGTCACAAAGTGAACGGCGTGTCTGAGCTGCACTCTAATTTAATGGTGCAGTCTCTGTTTGCCGATTTCTCTCGCCTGTTTCCAGGGCGTTTCTGTAACAAAACCAACGGCGTGACGCCACGTCGCTGGCTGGCGCTGGCCAACCCGGCACTTTCAGAGGTGCTGGATGAGGAGATTGGTCGCAACTGGCGCACCGATCTCAGTCAGCTGAGTGAACTGAAAGCGCAGATCGACTATCCGGCGTTTATTGAAAAAGTCGCGGTCGCCAAGCATCAGAATAAGCGCCGCCTGGCTGACTGGGTCGCGAAGAATCTGGACGTGGTGCTCGACCCGAACGCGCTATTCGATGTGCAGATCAAGCGTATTCACGAGTACAAACGCCAGTTACTCAATGTGCTGCATGTGATCACCCGCTACAACCGAATCAAGGCCGATCCGCAGGCGAACTGGGTGCCGCGCGTGAATATCTTTGCCGGTAAAGCGGCATCAGCGTATTACGTTGCCAAGCATATTATTCACCTGATCAACGATGTCGCGAATGTGATCAACAATGATCCGCAGGTGAAGAACAAGCTTAAGGTCGTTTTCATCCCGAACTACAGCGTGAGTCTGGCGCAGATCATCATTCCGGCGGCCGATCTTTCTGAACAGATCTCCACCGCAGGCACTGAAGCCTCCGGCACCAGTAACATGAAGTTTGCGCTGAATGGGGCGCTGACTATCGGTACGCTGGATGGGGCTAACGTTGAGATGCTGGATCACGTTGGTGAAGAGAACATCTTTATCTTCGGGAATACCACGCCACAGGTCGAAGCGCTGCGTAAGAACGGCTATAACCCGCGTGACTATTACGAAGGCGATGAGGAACTGCACCAGGTGCTGACCCAGATTGCTTCAGGTCTGTTTAGTCCGCAGGATCCGGGCCGCTATCGCAATCTGTTCGATTCACTGGTTAACTTCGGCGATCACTATCAGTTACTGGCGGATTATCGTAGCTACGTGGATACCCAGGATAAGGTGGATGCGCTCTACCGTAAACCGGATGAGTGGCAGCGCCGCGCGGCGAAAAACATCGCCGGAATGGGCTACTTCTCGTCGGACCGTACTATTCAAGAGTACGCTGACGAGATCTGGAATATCTCGCCGGTAAGGTTGTAAGGCTCCTTCAGTAAATTTTGTTTTCTCTGCGGCCGAGGGATCGGCCGCACTCTCCCTCTTTCTGCTTCTCTCCCACGCCACACACCTCTAAAAAATTCAGCCGCTTATCGACTCTGGGCCTGTAAATGCCCGTTGTGCGAGCGTGATCATTACACCCTGGTGAAGAATCGTTACTATGCGGACATGCAAAATGACCCTACAGGCAACCACAGCCAATGAGTGACAACATTAACCAGGAAATTACCTTCCGTAAGCTCAGCGTCTTTATGATGTTTATGAGCAAAGGCAATATCGCCCGCACGGCGGAAGCGCTGGAACTGAGCAGCGTCAGCGTGCATCGCGCCCTGCACACGCTGGAAGAGGGCATCGACTGCCCGCTGTTTATCCATAAAGGCCGCAACCTGGTGCCGCTGCCGGCTGCCTGGACGCTGCTGGACTATTGTCGCGATGTGACCACGCTGATGGGCAAAGGCATTGAAGAGGCGCGCAAAGTGGCGGGTATCGGCGGGGGTCGCCTGCGGCTTGGCACACTCTACTCGCTGACGCTTGAAACCATTCCCCGCCTGATCATGGGCATGAAGCTGCGTCGGCCAGCACTGGAGCTCGATCTGACTATGGGGTCGAATCAGATGCTGCTCAATATGCTGGAAGATGACGCGCTGGATGCGATTCTGATCGCCACCGATGAGGGCGAACTCAGTGATGCGCAATTTGAAGTGATTCCGCTGTTCACAGACAGCATCTTTCTGGCCATGCCGGCTGGAGAATCGCAGAGCGAAACCGGACCGGTGGATCTGCGTGATTATGCTGACCGTGATTTTGTCTCACTGGCAGAGGGATTCGCCACTTATGCCGGTTCACAGGAGGCATTTCAGATTGCCGGATTTGAACCGCGCATGGTTACTCAGGTAAATGACATCTTCTCGATGATAAGCCTGGTGCAGGCGGGTGTCGGTCTGGCGCTGATTCCGGGACGAATGAAGAAGGTGTATGAAAACAACATCCAGCTGCTGAGGCTGGCTGAGCCTTACCAGATGCGTCAGCAGATCTCGATTGTCTACTCACATCACCGCGAACGTGACAATGACCTGCTGGCCCTGGCGGCAGAAGGGCGAATGTACGCCCGCAGCCTTACTGATGTAACCGTTTAACGAGATGCAGTGCCACCTCCACGCTGTTACGTTCCAGACAAATCGCTTCGCCCTGCCAGTTCGCCTGACGCGTCAGACCGGTCAGCACACTGCCAGGCGGCATCTCAATGGCCAGTCGGGCGTCACGCTGATTCGCTGCGACCATCGCATCATTCCACTGCACCGTGCGCGCCATATTAAAGGCAAGATCGTCGGCAATTTTCTCCGGCTCCCAAATCACCCGCGCGGTTGAGCCGCTGAGGTAGGCGCAATCGGGGCGGGAGAGGGTGACGGACGCAAAGGCGCGAGCCAGTTCGGCGGCGGGTTTATCCAGCAGCGCGCAGTGCGACGGCACGCTCACCGCGAGCTTAATCGCTTTACTGGCTCCCGCATCCAGCGCCCTCTGCGCGACCACTGCCATATCCTCGTCACGGCCAGCAATCACAATCTGCGTTTCCGCATTGAGGTTCGCGATGTAGGTGTTGCTGCCGGGCAGCAGTTTCTCCAGCTGGCTCAGCGTTAAGCCGGTGATCGCGGTCAGGCCATATCCCTGCGGATACGCCTGCTCCATCAGATCGCCGCGCAGCGCAACCAGCCGCAGGGCGTCGCTGAAATCCAGCGCGCCGGAAATCACCGCCGCAGGAAACGCGCCAATCGATAAACCGCTGACGATATCGGGTTTCACCCCACGGCGGATCAGTTCGCGCGCCCAGGCAACACCTGAAATCAGCAGACAGAGCTGCACGCCGCGGGTGTGGCGCAGTGCATCGGCACTGTCGAGCCGGTCAGCTTCTTCGCCCAGCACCGCACGCACGCGGCTTTTCAGCGCATCGCCCTCAGGCAGATGTTGCAGCATCCCGGCACGCTGGGTGCCCTGGCCGGGGAAGGTAAAGAGTATTTTCATGGATTCTCCCTGCTCCAGGGTGAAGCGGTCAGTATCGGTCCGGTGTCGGTTTTTAACAGCACGCGCTCCTCGCGTAGCCACTCGTTCAGAGCAAAGGCGCCAGACGGCGTTTCCACCTGCGTATCCACCCGGCAGCTCAGCGCGTCGGTCGCTGTCTGCCAGCGTTGCAGCGCATCGCGTGGCAGCGGCTGGGGCGCGCGGATGATGACATCCAGATCGCTGGCGGCGTGCAACACAGGGCATTGCGTTGCCAGCGCATAACCGGTGCTGCCGGTAATGCCCCAGCGCCACGGCCAGGCGGTCTCGCTGAGCGAAATCGCCGCGCTGACAGGCGTATAAGCCGTAAAGGGCGAATCCAGCAGCCGTGTGCGTTCAGCCAGCCATTCTGGCGTCACCACGCGGATAATAGTGTCTGACGTGATCCAGCCAGCGGCGCGTTGCTCGCGTCGCTCACCGCGCACGCCAATCGGGATCAAACCGGATTCATGGCGATCGCGCCGCACCACCACCGGCATGTCGGGATGCCAGAACGGGCTGACCCAGCTCTCCTGAATCGTGGCTAAGGCACTGCTGTGTCGCAGCCAGAGCAAATCGTGGGGACGCGGCGCACGCATATTACATTCCTGATGTCAGCGTAATGAACAACGGTAAAGATAAAATACACAGAATTGAGCTTAGCAGCAGCACGGCCTCAGCATCGGGTGACTGCACGCCAAAGCGGTTGCCGAACACCACGCCAAAGAAACCCGCTGACAGCGCAATCATCAGAATAGCGGTGATTGCCACTGACCCGTGAAGTCCCAGCGCCAGCACCAGACCCCAGGCGATCAAGGGCTGAATCAGCAGTTTGGCAACCGTCCCGACGCCGACGATGGCGTTGAGTTTCAACTGACGTGCGGAGAGGATCACGCCGGTCAGGAACAGCGCAGCGGCGGTGGCTGCCAGGCCCAGCGGCTTAATCGCTGAGATAACCAGCTCCGGCATTCTGAAGCCCAGCGCTGACAACACGACACCCAGCAGCGGACCAAGAACGATCGGTTTTTTGAGCGAGCGCCACATCAGCACCGGCAGCATGGTCAATGTCGAACCCACATTCTCACCGGCAATGCGCGCTTTTTCCCGTTCCAGAATCAGCAGGCAGAAGGGTGTCATCAGCACCGAGCCGCAGGCAATCGAAACCGCAACAGAAAGTGAGGTTGATGAACCTTCTCCCAGTACGCTGCCCAGAATCGGCAGCCCCAGCGCGGCGTAATTGGGCAGGGCGACAGTCAGCGTTAATACCGCAGCATCCTGAGGCGACTTTTTAAACAGGCGAGTCGCCAGGAAATAGAGCGCCACATAGGTTATCCACATTGCCCCGGTTAAGACCACAATCAACGGCGACTGCGCCACGATACCCGACCAGGGTGTCTGAACGGTAGCACTGAACAGCGCAGCGGGCAGCGCAAAATCCATCACGAAAATATTGAGCAGGGAGACATCTCTGTTATTGACCATTCCGGCCTTACCGGCCCAGAAACCTAACAGCATAATGATAAAAATTGGAGCAAGGGCATGAACAATTATGTAAATCATAAATCACCTGTAATTAAGAGAAAAATTCTTTAAAAACAGCGATGTTTATAATTCTGAACACGGCCCCTGCTCCGGGGCGCACGTCGCTATGCGCCCCGTCAGACCGGTTTCGGCAGGTTGGTTTTTTTTATGTCATTACCAGGTCGCGCGCATACGTTCGCGAACCAGGGAGGAGCTTTGACGATTAGAGGCGCCAAGGCGGTTTTTCAGGGTAGGATCCTGACGTGCGTCACTGATCGCCTTCTGTAATGAAATTTCGACCATCGCCACATCAGCGTCAGACGGCGCATCAGGATTGGCAACGTTCAGCAGATCAGAAAGCAGACCCAGCGTGGCGAAGTTATTCACGTCATAGGCCATTGGGGGAATGGTGGCGGCCAGTTTCTCCAGCGCCTCTACAGAACGCAGTGTGATGCGCGCCGCTGACGCTTTGCCCATGGCGTGCACCAGCACGCCCTGATCGTTGAGCGCAATCAGGCGGTTGGCCTGACATCCGTGTGCCAGGAACGCACCGGACATCGCTTTACCCACAATCAGACCAATCACCGGATGACCGTCAAGGCGCGCATTCGCATAGGCGCCTGCTGCACCTGCCAGCGCCTGGTGAATGCCAAACGCCTCTTCGCGGCGACCGTAGGCCTGACTGGGGACGTCGATCACCGCCACAATCGGACGTTTCACAGCGCTGTTTTTGTCAGCTTCCCGCGTTTCATTCACCACTTTCGCCAGCGTCCAGCCTTCCAGCAGACCCACTTCGCCCTGCGCGGCGCGCGGATAGTGGTTTTGGGCATCGGGCACGACGGCGATAAAGCGGACATCTTCGCCATTAAGCTGGCCGTCAGCCACCTGAACAGAGGCGCACAGACCGCTCAGGCGCTGTGCATCAGGTGCAAGTTTTTCCAGCCAGGTTGCACCACGGCTGCTTGTCTGTGTCATTATTTCTCCTCCCGGGCGAAAAGCTGTTTAATCTGCGCGGTGTCCGCCTGCTGGCGGGTATCGAACTGCGTCAGACGTGACAGGAAGTCGTCATACTTATCACTGCGGTTCTGCGCCGGAACGCCCCTGGCAATAAAATCATGCATCGCGGTTTTCACGGCATTGATACCGTCATTCACCAGCGCATCGACCAGGCCGCTGGCGTAGCGGATTTCGCCGCCGGTCATGCTCCAGATAAACGGACGATCGCGTGAGTCGTACTCTTCAATCCCCGCTTCCTGCTCAATCACCTGCGGGCCGTTCAGGCCCAGACGAGCTTCACGGGTCACAATCAGGTAGCTGCAGAGCGCGGCGGCGATAGACATCCCGCCGAAGCAGCCAACGGTGCCGCTGACGATGCCGATCACCGGGGTGTAGCGACGCAGGTCAACAATCGCCGCATGAATATCCGCAATCGCTGCCAGTCCCAGGTTAGCTTCCTGTAACCTTACGCCACCGGTCTCAAGGCAGAGCACCGCCTGTGTCGGAATACCGTTGCGATTGTCTTCTGCCGCCAGCTCCAGCGCCGCCGCCATCTTCGCCCCGGAGACTTCGCCCATGCTGCCGCCCTGGAAGGTGCCTTCGATGGCGATCACCACCGCAGACTGACCGTTCAGCGTGCCGCGTGCCACGACCATGCCATCATCGGACTGGGGCACCACGCCTTGCGGAGCCAGCCAGGGCGACATGATGCCCTCAAAAGGATCAAGCAGTTCGCGGTAGCTGCCCGCATCCAGCAGCGCATGCGCACGTTCACGGGCACGTAATTCAATAAAACTGGCATCGTTACGCATGACTCACCTCTTCAAAAACCTGTTCAATACGAATACGCGCCACGCCGGGTGTCGCACCGAAATCGTGGATAATCATCTCTCCGGCGGGCAGGCCGTTGATTAAGTTCAGGCGGTCAAACAGCGCTTTCCAGCGGGCGTCGCTGTTATCCAGTGAGGTGGTGATATTGATATTCAGTGTCTGGCCTTCAGTTGCGGTGTACAGCACTTCCATATCACCGGAACCAACGACCCCGGCCAGTGCTCTGCCACTGAGCAGGCGGTTAGCAGGTAGAGATAATGTGATGTGTTCCATAATGGCCTCTAAAAATAAGAATGTTCAGGCGAACAGACCCGATCGATAAACAGCGTTGCGGCCAGCAAATCGGCGGCTCCGCCCGGCGAGGCGTTGAGGGCCAGCATCCGGCGGTCAAGCTGCTGAAGCGCCCTCTGACCCGCTGCTGTACGGCAGCCGCCTGCCAGCAGCACGGCGCGTGCGCCCTGTTGCATGGCGTCGAGTCCGGTCATGCCTGCACGTGAGAGCACGCAGGTATCGCTGAGTGAAGTCATGATTGCCATCAGCGCATCCAGCCGGGCTTCGCTCTCACTGGCACCAACCGCACGGCTGATCAGCAACTGCGGCAACGCCAGCTTCATCGCGTGAGGAAATGCCTGTTGCGCCTCTTCGCGTGCGCCGGGTACCTGATAGCGGTGCGTCGCTTTTAACCCTTTGCTGAACACTCTGGGGGCGTGGCTGTCGGGCAGGCTCGCCAGCGCCGCTGCGGTGCGGGTCAGCGTGTCAGCCGTGGTTGTGCCACCCTGCATGGCAGCGGCACTGACCAGCAATCCCAGCGCCCAGATCGCGCCCCGATGGGTGTTCACGCCGCCGGTTGCCGCCATCATCTGCTGTTCGCCGTCTCGGCCGAGCCGACCGACTGTTTCGCGCAGGGCGATGTCGGCGGGACGAAGCCAGCTGTGACGGGCCAGCGCCAGAAAGGTGGGCATCAGGCTGTGGGCGGAACGCTCCATCAGCGCCAGCGTCAGATCCTGATGTGCGCCGTTTCCCCGACTGTCTACCAGACCCGGCTTGGGGCTCAGGCGTGCTTCATCGATCAGGCAATCGCGCGCAATCGTCGCCAGATGACTGGCCTGCGCCTCGGCATGAGTCTGTGACAGGAGTTTCATTACCAGCTCCGGAATTTAGCAGGCGGGTTGTACAGGCCATCTGACCATTCAACCAGGTCAGCGACGCTGCCAGCGGCAAGCAGTGAACGGGTGGCATCGGAGCGACGAATACCCATATCTTCCGGGTAAACTACTTTGCCGCTTTTACGCAGGGCAGCGACGCGTGCAGCATCCACACCCAGACCGATATCGGTAATTCCGGCGACTGCGGCGACCATGGCGCGACGTTCCTCAAGGCTTTCTGCCCGATAGAGATAGGCGATACCTTCCTCGGTCAGCACGTGCGTCACGTCATCGCCGTAGATCATCACCGGCGCCAGCGGCATACCGGATGATTTCGCCACTTCAACCGCATCAAGGGTTTCAACGAAGGTCGGTTTTGCACCGGCCTGGAAGGTCTCGACCATCTGCACCACCAGTTTTTTACCGCGCTGCATCGGGTCTGGCTCGGTGATCATATTCAGCCAGGCGGGTGTTGCGTGGCGGCGGCCATGGGGATCGTGACCCATGTTTGGCGCGCCACCGAAGCCGGAAAGACGACCACGGGTGACGGTAGAGGAGTTGGCCAGGCCATCAACCTGCAGGGTGGCACCGATAAACATATCGACCGCATACTGGCCTGCCAGCTGACAGAACGCGCGGTTAGAGCGCATTGAACCGTCGCTGCCGGTAAAGAAGATGTCGGGACGGGCGCGGATATACTCTTCCATCCCCAGCTCGCCGCCGAAACAGTGCACGCTCTCCACCCAGCCGCTCTCGATGGCCGGGATCAGCGTCGGATGCGGGTTCAGCGCCCAGTGCTTACAGATTTTGCCTTTCAGACCGAGCTGTTCGCCGTAGGTGGGCAGCAGCAGTTCGATCGCGGCGGTGTTAAAACCGATACCGTGGTTAAGCGACTGCACCTGATGCTCGGCGTAGATGCCTTTAATCGCCATCATTGCCATCAGGATATGCTCCTGCTTAATCAGGCGCGGATCGCGGGTAAACAGCGGTTCGATAAAGAACGGTTTATCTGCCACCACGATGTAGTCAATCCAGGAGCCAGGAATATCGACGCGTGGCAGGTCGGTTTCGTCATCGACCAGTTCGTTGACCTGGGCTATCACGATACCGTCACGAAATGCGGCGGCTTCCACCAGCGCCGGGGTATCTTCGGTACTCGGGCCGGTATAAAGGTTGCCTTTGCGGTCGGCTTTATAGCCGGCAATCAGCGCCACATTCGGACTGAGGTCAACGTAGAGACGGGAATAGAGTTCGATATAGGTGTGAATCGCGCCGATTTCCAGCTGACCATCCTGCAACAGCTGAGACATGCGCAGGCTCTGCGGACCGGAGAAGGAGAAGTCGAGTTTGCGGGCAATGCCTTTTTCAAAAATATCGAGATGTTCGCTGCGGCCGACGCTGGGCATAATCATATGCAGGTCGTGAATTTTCGCCGGATTTACCGCCGCCAGGGTGCGGGATAAAAAGTCAGCCTGCTTCTGGTTATTCCCTTCCAGTACCACGCGGTCGCCTGGTGCAATTAACTGTTCAAATGCTTCAACGGCTCTTTCAGCAGGAATAACTTTGCCATCAAGGGGAAAGGATGCCAGACGACGCGCTTTTTCACTGCGGCGTGTGTTCCACTCCCGGGCAGGCGTTTGGCCTGTGTTCATTTCAACCTCCGGATTTGAATCGTTCTGTTGACGTTTATGCTGAGGGAAGTCTGAGCTTTCTTAAAACGGTGTTCAATTAAGCAAAAAAGCGGAACGTTAGATTTAAGGTAACAATGGCGAAAAGGGGGATACGCAGTCAGGACGCGTTAAGTTTACGCGGGGAAGCATGAAGAAAAGGTTGCAGGGGGCACTAGCCTGAATCGGTATTCATGATGAACAAAGCCAGTCAGACCGGTTTGCTCGCTGACAGGCGTTTCTCCCGATGAGGTGTGAGGATGCGGCTGGCCTGAATATTAACCGAATAAGCAGCCAATAAAAAAGCAGGCCGAAGCCTGCTTTCTGTTGTTGTATAGCTCGCTTATGACGCCAGCGACAGTGCCGGTTTCGCTTTCGCCGCCAGCCACTCTGCCACACGGGCCTGCTGCTCTTTGGTCAGCCACATACCCTGTTTGGTACGACGCCAGATAGCATCGTCAAGCTCACGTACCCATTCATGCTGCACCAGGTAGCGTAACTCCGCCTCATAGAAGTCGTGACCGAAGTTCTCACCCAGATCGTCCAGACTTTTCGCACCTGCCAGCAGGGTTTCAGTGCTGCTGCCGTAAGTGCGTGAGAAGTGGCGCGCCATGTTTTCGGTGATGAATGGATAGCGACGACGCAGGCTGACCGCGTAATCATCGCTGGTGCCGTTGATATTACCGCCCGGCAACACGCAGTTTTTGGTCCAGGCTGGGCCGGCTTTCGGATAGTACTTCGCCAGTTTTTCCAGCGCATGTTCTGCCAGCTTACGATAAGTGGTCAGCTTGCCACCAAACACGGAAAGCAGCGGTGCCTGACCGTTATCATCACGCACATCCAGCGTGTAATCGCGAGTGATCGCCTGCGGCGAATCAGACTCGTCATCGCACAGCGGACGGACACCTGAGTAAGACCAGACGATATCGTCGGCGGTCAGCTGCTTTTTAAAGTGTCCGTTGAACACTTTCAGCAGGTACTCGGTCTCGCTGTCATCGATATGGACGCTTTTCGGATCGCCTTTGTATTCCACATCGGTGGTGCCGATTATTGAGAACTCATCCATCCAGGGAATGACAAACACGATGCGGTTATCTTCGTTCTGCAGGATATAAGCCTGTTTCTCGGTATGGACGCGCGGCACCACAATGTGGCTGCCTTTGATCAGTCGGATACCGTAAGGCGATTTCAGCTTCAGGCTGTCGTCGAACAGCTGTTTGACCCAAGGGCCTGCCGCGTTGACCAGACCTTTTGCCTGCCAGGTAAAGGTTTTGCCGGTATCAACATCTTCGGCTTCGACCATCCACAGGCCACCTTCACGCCAGGCGCGGGTGACACGAGTACGGGTACGCACTTCGCCACCATGCTTAACCACTTCCTGCGCATTCAGGACGACCATGCGGGCATCATCTACCCAGCAGTCGGAGTATTCGAATCCGCGCGTGATTTCTGGCTTCAGGGCCGAATCCGCGCCAAATCGCAAACTTTTGCTGCCTGGCAGGCTGGTACGCTTGCCAAGATGGTCATACATGAACAGGCCGGTACGAATCATCCACGCCGGACGCAGATGCGGACGGTGCGGCAAGCGGAAGCGCATCGGAAACGCCAGGTGCGGCGCCATTTTCAGCAGGACTTCACGCTCGGCCAGTGCTTCACTGACCAGGCGGAATTCGTAGTGTTCAAGGTAGCGCAAGCCGCCATGAATCAGTTTTGAGCTGGCTGAAGAGGTCGCGCAAGCCAAATCCCGCGCCTCCAGCATTAACACCGACAGTCCGCGTCCTGCAGCGTCTGCTGCAATGCCGGCACCGTTGATGCCGCCGCCGATCACGATCAGGTCTTTGGTTTCCACGTCATCTCCTCCGATGTTCGGAATAGTTCTCTTATGTTCGTTTTCGAGCATAATCATAATCGCAAACCAACATTTACGCCAGTCTTTAACCCGGTAAAAACATTTTTGCGTGATATAGCTAACATTCTGCCCACCAAAAAAACAGATAGCCGTAACGATTGTCAGGTTATCGGCGCGGATTATCGGGTTACACTACGCGCTATTGTGATGTTGTTATGAGAGACCCCATGGAAACGTTTGAATGTATTGATGTGCAGCAGGCGCAGGCGCGTCTGGCGCAGGGTGCGCTGCTGGTGGATATCCGTGATCCGCAAAGTTATGCCCTTGGCCATGCGGCGGGCGCGCTGCATCTGACCAACGCCAACCTCAGCGAGTTTGTCAGTGGCGCGGATCAAAGCCTGCCCGTGCTGGTGATGTGCTATCACGGTAATAGCAGCAAAAGTGCGGCGCAGTATCTTCTGGGACAGGGCTTCAGCGCGGCGTACAGCATTGATGGCGGCTTTGATGCCTGGCGTGCCGCCTTCCCTCAGCAGGTTGCCTCTGGCAGTGAATAGCTTGCTGCTCGTCACATGGAGAGTTAATGATGCGCATTACCCAATTTAATCAGCCGCGCATGGCGCAGGCGTTTGTTGACTACATGGCGACGCAGGGCATCACGTTGCGTATCGAGCATGAAAATCACTACGTCATCATGCTGGATGATGAGAGCAAGATTGCAGTGGTCGAAAACGAACTCCAGCAGTTTCTGCACGACCCTAACCATCCGCGCTATCAGGCCGCCAGCTGGCACAGCGGCAAGACTGACAGCGGTTTACGCTATGAGCGCAGCAATATCTGGGCGAACATCCGCGAGCGTGCCGGTCCGCTGACCATGACCCTGATGGTGCTCTGCATCGCGGTCTTTATTCTGATGCAGGTCATGGGCGATCAGGCCGTGATGGCATGGCTCTCCTGGCCGGATGCCGACCAGCATCTTCAGGTCTGGCGCTGGTTCAGTCATGCGCTGCTGCACTTTTCACTGCTGCACATCCTGTTTAATCTGATGTGGTGGTGGTATCTCGGCGGCGTGGTTGAGAAGCGTCTGGGCAGCGGCAAACTGTTTGTAATTATGCTGATTTCGGCGCTGCTCAGCGGCTGGCTGCAGGCGAAGTTCAGCGGTATCTGGTTTGGTGGGCTGTCGGGCGTGGTCTATGCCCTGATGGGTTACTGCTGGCTACGCGGTGAGCGCGATCCCGACAGCGGCGTCTATCTTGAACGGGGATTGATCGGTTTTGCGGTGGTCTGGCTGGTGATTGGCTGGTTCGGCGTCTTTGGTTTGGCGATTGCCAACGCGGCGCACGTCGCTGGTCTGGTGGTCGGGCTGGCGATGGCGCTGGTCGATACGCGTAACGTCACGCGTCGATAGACAGGTTTAGCGGGTTAACAGGAGAGGAACGTGAAGCAGACGCAACGTCATGACGCGATTATCGATTTAGTCCGTCGTCAGGGATATGTCAGTACTGAGGAGCTGGTAGATCATTTTGAGGTCAGCCCGCAAACCATTCGTCGCGACCTCAACGATTTGGCCGATCAAAACAAAATTCAGCGCCACCACGGCGGCGCGGCGCTTCCTTCCAGCTCTGAGAATACCGCCTGGCACGATCGCAAAATGATGTGGTCAGCGGAAAAAGCGCGGATTGCGCAGCGTGTTGCCAGCCAGATCCCGGATGGCGCTACGCTGTTTATTGATATTGGTACCACGCCGGAAGCGGTGGCGCATGCGCTGCTCAACCACAGCAATTTACGTGTGGTGACCAATAACCTTAACGTCGCGATGCTGTTAATGGGCAAACCCGATTTCCGGGTGATTATCGCGGGCGGTGAAGTGCGCACCCGCGATGGCGCGGTGATGGGGGAAGCGACGCTCGACTTTATTTCTCAGTTCCGGCTCGATTACGGCATCCTGGGGATCAGCGGCATCGACATGGATGGGTCGCTGCTGGAGTTCGACTATCACGAAGTCCGTACGAAACGCGCGATTATAGAAAATTCACGCTGCGCGATGCTGGTGGTGGATCACTCGAAATTTGGCCGAAATGCCATGGTTAACCTTGGCAACATGAGTCTGCTGGATTATCTCTACACCGATAAAATGCCGCCAGCCAGCGTCATGAAAGTGATTGAGCAGCATGAGGTTCACCTCGAACTCTGCTGATTCCTGCGACGCCAGCCGCCCGGCTGGCGTTTTTCTTTGATTGTTGTCGCTTTTTCCCCCACTCACGTCTTAACTTAACGGTTGCTGGCACTCGGTTGCCAGCCCGTGCGCTTTCTATTTTTGTTTTGCTTCACCTCATTGCGTAACAGAAGGGAGTGATATGCCGCAGCAAAAATTTAATAAAGCCCGTTTTACCGCTGCTCTGACCCGCCAGTGGCAACAGTTGAGTCTCCATTCCGCCCAACAGATGACCTCGCACCAGGCGTGGCAGGCGGTCAGTGCGGCACTGGCAGAACTGCTGGATACCCAGCCGGCACCGCGTCCGGCTAAGCAGCAGCGTCACGTAAATTATCTGTCGATGGAGTTTCTCATTGGTCGTCTGACCGGCAACAATCTGCTGAATCTCGGCTGGTATGACGAGGTCAAAGCCGCGCTGGCTGAGCAGGAACTTGATTTAACGGAATTGCTGGAGCAGGAGATCGACCCGGCACTCGGCAACGGCGGGCTGGGGCGACTCGCCGCATGCTACATGGATTCGATGGCAACGGTGGGGCAGTCCGCCACCGGCCACGGGCTGAATTATCAGTATGGCCTGTTCCGCCAGTCTTTCGATGAGGGTAAGCAGATTGAAGCGCCCGATGACTGGCAGCGTGAACGCTATCCATGGTTTCGTCACAATGCGGCGCTGGATGTGGACGTTGCAATGGGCGGCCGGGTGGAAAAGCGTGAGGATGGCGGTGTGCGCTGGCTTCCCGATTTTACGCTGCGTGGTGAGGCCTGGGATTTGCCGGTGACCGGCTACCGCAACGGCGTGACGCTGCCGCTGCGCCTGTGGCAGGCCGTGAGTGCGCACCCGTTTGACCTGACGGCCTTTAACGAGGGCAATTTCCTGCAGGCGGAGCAGCCTGGTATTGAGGCGGCAAAACTCACCAAAGTGCTCTATCCCAATGACAACCATCAGGCCGGCAAGCGGCTGCGTCTGATGCAGCAATATTTTCAGTGTGCCTGCGCCGTAGCCGACATCCTGCGCCGTCACCATCTGGCGGGCCGCAGCATTCAGAGTCTGCCGGATTTCGAGGTGATCCAGCTCAACGATACCCATCCGACTATTGCCATCCCCGAGATGCTGCGTGTGCTGCTGGATGAACATCAGCTGAGCTGGGATGAGGCGTGGCATATCACCAGCCGTTTGTTCGCTTACACCAACCACACGCTGATGCCAGAGGCGCTGGAGCGCTGGGATGAGAAGCTGATGCGCAGCCTGCTGCCGCGCCATATGCTGATTATCAAAGAGATTAATCAGCGGCTGAAAAAGCAGGTGAAACAGCACTGGCCGGATGACAAAGCGATGTGGCACAAGCTGGCGGTGGTGGCGGACGGACAGGTGCGCATGGCCAATCTCTGCGTGGTGAGTGGCTTTGCGGTCAACGGCGTGGCGGCTCTGCACTCCCGTCTGGTGGTCAGCGATCTCTTCCCGGAATATCATCAGCTCTGGCCGCAAAAATTCCACAACGTCACCAACGGCATTACGCCGCGTCGCTGGCTGAAGCAGTGTAATCCGGCGCTGGCGGCACTGATTGATGAGACGCTGAAAACGGAGTGGGCCAATAACCTTGATGCGTTAACCGGTCTGGAGCCGTATGCCGACGATCAGGCGTTTCGTCAGCGCTATCGCAGCATCAAACAGCAGAACAAAGCGCAGCTCACAGAGTATATCGCCCGCCATACCGGCATCATCGTGAACCCGGCGGCGCTGTTCGATGTGCAGATCAAACGTCTGCATGAGTACAAACGCCAGCACCTCAGCCTGCTGCATATCCTCTACTGCTATCAGAAGCTCCTGAACAACCCGGAAGATGTCACCTTCACGCCGCGGGTGTTCCTGTTCGGGGCCAAAGCCGCACCGGGTTACTACCTGGCAAAAAACATTATCTACGCCATTAACAAGGTTGCGGAGGTGGTGAACAACGATCCGCGGGTGGGTGACAGGCTCAAAGTGGTGTTTATCCCCGACTACCGCATCACCGTGGCTGAACTGATGATCCCGGCGGCCGATCTCTCCGAGCAGATCTCTACAGCCGGTTATGAAGCCTCGGGCACTGGCAACATGAAGCTGGCGCTGAATGGCGCGCTGACTATTGGCACGCTGGATGGTGCCAATGTCGAGATTGCCGAACAGGTGGGTGAGGAGAATATCTTTATCTTCGGTCACACCGTGGATGAGGTGAAGGCGCTCAAAGCGAAAGGCTACAACCCGAAAAAGGTGCGTAAGCAGAACAAGCCGCTGGACGATTTACTGAAATCGCTGGAGAAAGGCAAATTCAGCGACGGGGATAAACATGCGTTTGACCTGATGCTGGAGAGCCTGACCAAAAATGGCGATCCCTGGCTGGTGCTGGCTGATTTTCAGGCCTATGTCGAGGCACAGCAACGGGTGGAAGCCCTGTGGCGTGACCCGGAAGGCTGGACCCGCGCCGCTATCCTCAATACGGCCCGAACCGGCATGTTCAGTTCGGACCGTTCCATTCGTGACTATCAGCAACGTATCTGGCAGGCACCGCGCTAAGGAGCAGCAATGAAGCAAAATGCACTCGATCAGGCCGCCCGTGCCGCGGGAATTTCACTGGATTACATCAACGTTAACGGCGAGAAAGCGGCGATCAGCGATGAGACCAAACGCGCGCTGCTGGCGGTAATGGACGATCCGCAGGATGCCAAAAAATCACCGCTGCCGCCGGTCGCGGTGTTCAGCGGCAGTGGCAAACGGCAATTGACGCCACAGGGCAGCGGCGTCTACAGCTGGCAGTTGCAGACCGAAAAGGGCAAGCAGTTTAGCGGCGAGTTAACCGCCGGAGAGCCTTTTTCGCTGCCGGGGCCGCTGACACAGGGTTATCACCAGCTCACGCTCACTAAAGGAAAGAAGCGCTGGCAGACGCGGATTATTGTCGCGCCGCGCCGCTGCTATCTGCCGCCAGCGCTGGAGGCGGGAGAGAAACGCTGGGGCGCGCTGGTGCAGCTCTACACGGTGCGATCTGAACAGAACTGGGGCATTGGCGACTTCGGCGACCTTGACCAGCTGCTGGTGCAACTGGCTGAGCGCGGCGGCGATTTTGTCGGGCTGAATCCGCTGCATGCGCTCTATCCCGCCAGCGCCGGTTTCGCCAGCCCGTACAGTCCGTCATCCCGCCGCTGGTTGAACGTGATTTATATCGACGTCAGTCAGGTCGCCGATTTTCAGCAAAGCGCGGCAGCACAGAAGTGGTGGAAAAGTGCCAAAACCCAGAAGGCGCTGACCAAAGCGCGAGAGGCGGAGTGGGTTGACTACGAGGCCGTCATGGCGCTTAAGCTCACTGCGCTGCGGCACGCCTGGGCCCACTTCCAGGCACGTGATAACCAGAGCGAAGAGCATCAATCCTGGGCTGCTTTTGTACGTGAAGGCGGCGACAGCCTGCGTTATCAGGCGGCCTACGACGGCATCCAGCTGGAGCGGCAGGCAGACAAGACGCAACAGGGCGGCTGGCCTGCGTGGCCGGAAGCGTGGCGTAACAGCCAGTTACCCGAGGTGCAGCAGTGGTGTGAGCAGCATGAAGAGGAGATCGCGTTCTGGCAGTGGCTGCAATGGCTGGCACAGCAGCAGTTCTCGGCCTGCTGGACGCACAGTCAGGCGCTGGGCATGAGTGTGGGGCTTTATCGTGATCTGGCGGTGGGCGTAGCAGAGGGCAGTGCGGAAACCTGGCACGACCCGGAGCTTTATCGCCTTAAAGCTTCAGTGGGTGCACCACCCGATCGTCTGGGTCCGCTGGGACAAAACTGGGGCTTGCCGCCGATGGACCCGCATGTGATGCAGGCGCGGGGCTATCAGCCGTTCATCGACATGCTGCGCGCCAACATGCGCGACTGCGGCGCATTGCGTATCGACCATGTGATGTCTCTACTGCGTCTGTGGTGGGTACCGGCCGGGGAGACGGCGGATAAAGGCGCGTATGTCGCCTATCCGGTCAATGACCTGCTGGGCATCCTGGTGCTGGAGAGCCATCGGCTGCGCTGCATGGTGATTGGTGAAGACCTGGGCACCGTGCCTCAGGAAATTATCAGCCTGCTGCGTAAAAGCGGCGTCTTTTCATGGAAAGTGCTCTGGTTTGAGCAGGAGAAAGATCAGCGTTATCGCGCGCCGCAGGACTATCCACGCCAGTCTATCGCCAGCGCCAGTACCCATGATCTGCCGACGCTGACCGGTTTCTGGGAGCAGGGCGACCTGGATCTGGGTGAGAAGCTGGGCCTTTATCCGGGCGATGCCGTGAAAGCGCTGCATCACCAGCGCGCCGCGCAAAAGCAGGCGCTGCTGGATGCATTGCATCAGGCAGGTGCCTTACCGGCCCGCAGTCAGAAGAAGGCGGAGAAGCTGACTATGACGCCTGCGCTAAACCGGGCCATCCATCGCTTCCTGGCGGATACCGACAGTGCGCTGCTTGGCCTGCAGCCTGAGGACTGGCTCGGTATGACCACGCCGGTCAACGTGCCGGGCACGGTAGAACAGTACCCTAACTGGCGACGTAAGCTGAGTAAAACGCTGGAGGCGATCTTTGCGGACAAGGAAGTGAATACGCTGCTGAAGGTGGTCAGTGAGCAGCGTCAGTCAGGACAGACAGGGCAATAAAAATAGCGCGGCAGTCAGGCTGCCGCGCTTTATCATCAGTAGAACGAGTGTTCGCCACGCTGATGCTCGGTAATATCCCGCACGCCTTTCAGTTCCGGGAAGGCAGCCAGCAGCTCTTTCTCGATACCATCTTTCAGGGTCACGTCGATCATCGAACAGCCGTTACAGCCGCCGCCAAACTGCAGAATGGCGTAACCATCTTCAGTAATCTCCATCAGCGATACGCGACCGCCGTGGCCAGCGAGCTGTGGGTTGATCTGCGCCTGCAGCAGGTACTCAACACGCTCAACCATTGGCGCATCATCAGAGACTTTGCGCATCTTGGCATTCGGCGCTTTCAGCGTCAGCTGAGAACCCAGATTGTCAGTCACGAAGTCGATTTCCGCATCTTCCAGATAAGGTTTGCTCAGTTCATCAACATACGCTGAGAGCTTCTCGAACTTCAGTTCAGTATCGGTGGCTTCAACAGCATCGGGCGGACAGTAAGAGACGCCACACTCGGCTGTTGGCGTACCCGGGTTAATCACGAATACGCGAATCTGGGTGCCATCTTCTTGTTTGGATAGCAGTTTAGAAAAATGTTCCTGGGCAGAGTCAGTAATTCGGATCATGTCGATTGCTCAATAGTTGACTAATTTAGTTGGTTATAATACGCCCATCAATGACGCGCTACAAGGTACGGCACAGACACCAGACCTGCACGCTGGAAGCACCCTGCGCCAGTAAAAGACGACTGATTTCATCTACGGTACTGCCGGTGGTAATGACGTCATCCAGCAAAGCGATATGGCGTCCCTGCACCGCCATTTCAAGGCGGAAGGCACCGCGTAAGTTAGTGCGGCGCTGGCGGGCGCTGAGCTGATGCTGTAATGCGCCTCTGCGCGTGCGGGAAAGCCCTTCACGCCATTCACATCCCAGCCAGTGCGCCAGCGGTGCGGCCAGCAGGACAGTCTGGTTGAAGCCGCGCTGCCAGCGTCGTCGCTGGTGCAGCGGAACCGGCAGCAGCAGATCAGGACGCGGCACATCACCGCGTCGGTAAACATTAAGCCAGCTTAGCAAAATCAGCCGCGCCAGCATCACCCTGAGTGCGGTTATGTGAGAAAATTTAAGCTGATTAACCCACTGGCTGAACGGCGGACAATAGTCATTAACGCAGACCAGCGCCTGCCAGGCGGGCGGTTTGAGCTGGCAGCGGCCACAGGCGACCTTTTCTGATCCTGCCGGTAACCCACAGCGTGGGCAGAGCCGCGGTAATGGCGGTAATTTGCGTAAACATAAGCTGCAGATACCGTGCCGGGCTATCCGCAACGGCATCCGGCATAGCCAACACAGGGCGGGCATTGCTAGCATAGCGACCTCCTTATCATTTTCGGGATAGTAACTGATGACGTCGCTCTACTGGCACACCTGCGGGGAAGGAAAACGCGATCTTGTGCTGCTGCACGGATGGGGACTGAATGCCGAAGTCTGGCAAAGCATTATTCCGCGACTCAGCACGCACTATCGTCTGCATCTGGTCGACCTGCCCGGTTATGGTCGCAGCCAGAACGTTGACGCGCTGACACTGGAGCAGATGGCTGAGCAGATAATGCCTTTGCTGCCACCGCAGGCCATTGTGGTGGGCTGGTCGCTGGGCGGACTGGTCGCGACGCAGCTTGCGCTGACCGCGCCAGAAAAGCTGGGCGCACTGATTACCGTTGCATCATCACCCTGTTTCACGGCCACAGAGCACTGGCCCGGCATTAAACCGGAAACGCTGCAGAACTTTCAGCAGATGCTCAGTAACGATTTTCAGCGCACGGTGGAGCGCTTTCTGGCGCTGCAGACGCTGGGCACCGAAACGGCGCGTGCCGATGCGCGACAGCTGAAAGAGGTGGTACTGTCACAACCCGTGCCGGAGGTGGCGGTGCTGGATGGCGGGCTCGACATTCTGCGTCAGGTCGACCTGCGCGACGCGTTACCGCAGATAACATTGCCGTTTTTGCGACTCTACGGGGCATTAGATGGCCTGGTGCCGCGTCGGATTGCTGCGGAGATCGATGAAATGTTGCCAGCCTCGCCCTCTGTGATTATCGAAAAAGCAGCACATGCGCCTTTTATTTCTCATCCAGAGATGTTTTGTCAGCACATTATTAATTTTATCAGCCATTTAGAGGGATAATTGTGCTGCGGGTTGGCAAAAATCGTTAACAGCATCAATACTTCTCTTTGTGAGCAAGGCCGCTGCAATTTTATGTGATTAGTCACGGAAATGACTATGCCGTTCCATACTGCCTTACGCGTTTAGCGGCTGCTTACATCTCACAATGGATCATGAATGAGGGTAAACATAATGAAGGTTTTTAAATGGGTTGTGGCTTCAATGATGATGGGCGCGATTTCATTTTCTGCGATGGCAGCGAAGGAAGTCACCAAAGAAGAAGTTAAGACAATGAACCTGCAGAAAATTGGCACCGTTAACACCACAGCGGAAACCACCTCGCCAATGGATGCTAAAAAAGTACTGTCTAAGCTCGCTGACGAAAAAGGCGGGAAATACTACCTGGTGATCGCCGGTCGCGAACACGGTAAATTCAGTGCAACGGCTGAAGTCTACAAGTAATTAACGCAGCCACATGAACTGCCAGGCATCCAGCTTAACCGGCTGGGTGCCATCAATCTTCTCTCCGCTCACCACATCCTGCAACGTTTGCGCCACCGGCAATCGCGTTTCCACTGACCGACCACTCAGATTAAACACACACAGTAGTCCGTCGCCACGCTCCGGCTGATGACGGCTGAGCACCAGCAGGGCGTTTTCGCTGTCGTAGATTGTCATCGGATTATCAGGATGGAATGCGGGCTGACGACGACGCAGCTGGATCAACTGGCTGAGTCGGGTATAAATCTGCTGACGCAACCAGTCACCGCCCGCCAGGGCCGCCTCAATCTGCTGTAAATCATACTTCTGACGGTTAATCGCCCGGTTATGTCCGGCGGCCCGCACGCCATCATAATGGTTACGACCGCCCAGAATGCTCTGGATATAGATGGCCGGCACGCCAGGAAAGACCAGCAGAATCGCATGGGCCAGCAGGAAGCGTTTCAGTCGCGTGGCATCATCATCCGCTTCGCGGTTCAGCGCATCCAGAAACGTGACATTAATTTCATAGGGGCTGGTGCTACCGTCAGGGTTGTTTTTATAGGAGACCAGTGCACCCTCCAGCGCCAGATCGCGCACCAGCGACACAATCTCCACTTCAGACAGGATGCCGCGCGCCGGATTCAGCCCGATACCATCGTGTGATGCCAGGAAGTTGAAGAAAGTGGTGTCATTACTACTGAGATCCAGTGAGCTGGCCCACTGCCGCAACGCACGCGCCGAGCCGGTGTGAATGGAATGCAACACCAGCGGCGGCAGCGAAAACTGATAAACCATCTGCGCTTCATCGTGCCCGTTGCCCAGGTAGCTGATGTTGTCCTGATGCGGCACGTTAGTCTCGGTAATAATCACCGTACCTGGGGCGACATGGTTGGCAATCGCGCGGAACAGCTTCACCAGTTGATGGGTCTTTTCCAGATGAATACAGCGCGTGCCTGGCGTTTTCCACATATAGCCAACCGCATCAAGGCGCACATAGTCGGCGCCACGGACCAGGTAGTCGAGCAACACGTTGACCATGCGCAACAATACCTCAGGATTGGCAAAGTTAAGATCAATTTGGTCGGCACTGAAGGTGGTCCAGATGAAGCGGGTATCACCATCCGCCATCTTAAAAGGTGTCAGCAGCGGCGAGGTACGTGGGCGCGTCACGGCGCTGAGATCCGTGGCGGGTGGCATGCTGATAAAGAAATCGTCCCAGCCGGGATCCTGCGCCAGAAAGTGGCTGAACCAGGCGCTTTTTGCCGACATATGGTTGCAGACGAAGTCGAACATCAGGCGGGTTTCCTGATGCAAACGCGAAATATCCTGCCAGTCGCCGCATACCGGATCGACCTCGTGGTAATCAATCACCGAAAAGCCGTCGTCGGACGACCAGGGGAAAAAAGGTAACAGGTGAACCAACGGAAAGGTGGATTGCAGGTGCTGCTGATAGAAACGGGAAAAGGTATTGAGCGTGGGTTTATCGGTTTCACGAAACTGGTCGGCGTAGGTGATGAGCACCACATCCTGCTCATCCCAGTGGGCCTTGCGCGGTAGCTTAATCGCCTCGCGGGCTGTGGCAATGTCAGCCTTCAGGCGCGCTAAGGTCGCCTCCGGGAATGTGCCAGCATAAATCTTATCAATCAGATCGGTGATCGTTTCCATCGTGAATTGGGTGCCACAGCAGGTGTTGTTTTTATGACAGGCTTCTTTTTAGCGTAGCGCGATGACGGGGATTTTCAACCGGGGGAAAGCGTGTGAAGAGGGGGCCTGATGCGGCCCCCTGAAAAGCTTAGCGTTTTTTGCCGAATGCCGCAGCCAGTGCATCACCCATTGCACTGTTGCCTGCGGATGCGCTGGCTGGACGCGGACGGCCTTTACCTGCAGCCGGACGTTTCTCTTCGCGCGGCGCGGCATTCTTCGCGCCACCCCGTGCATTGCCTTCGCCTGGCTGCTCATCAAGACGCATGGTGAGGGCGATACGTTTACGCTGGAGATCGACTTCCATCACTTTCACTTTGACGATATCGCCGGCTTTCACCACCTGATGCGGATCTTCCACGAAGCGATCAGAAAGCGACGAGATATGCACCAGGCCATCCTGATGCACGCCGATATCCACAAACGCACCGAAGTTAGTGACGTTGGTGACGGCACCTTCAAGGATCATGCCCGGCGTCAGATCGTTCAGTGTTTCAACGCCTTCCGCAAACTGTGCAGTCTTAAACTCAGGACGCGGATCGCGACCCGGTTTCTCCAGCTCTTTCATGATGTCGGTAACGGTCGGCAGACCAAAACGCTCATCAATAAAATCGCGCGGGCTGAGGTTACGCAGGCTGCCAGCATTACCCATCAGATCGCTGAGGGCCTGCTCGGTGGCGGCCAGAATACGTTCGACGACCGGATACGCTTCCGGGTGAACCGTTGAGGCGTCCAGCGGGTTATCGCCGTGATTGATGCGCAGGAAGCCCGCACACTGTTCAAAGGCTTTTGGCCCAAGACGACTCACTTTCAGCAGTTGCTGGCGGTTCTGGAAGCGGCCATTCTCGTCACGCCAGCCGACAATGTTCTGCGCCATCATGCGCGTCAGGCCCGCGACGCGGGTCAGCAGCGGCACCGAGGCGGTGTTGAGGTCAACGCCGACGGCGTTCACACAATCCTCTACCACGGCGTCGAGTTTCTTCGCCAGCTGGCTCTGACTGACGTCATGCTGGTACTGACCGACACCGATGGATTTCGGGTCGATTTTCACCAGCTCAGCCAGCGGATCCTGCAGACGTCGTGCGATAGACACCGCGCCACGCAGCGAAACATCGAGATCGGGGAACTCCAGCGCCGCCAGTTCAGAGGCCGAGTAAACGGAGGCGCCGGCTTCACTGACAATCACTTTCTGCGCCGTCACCTGCGGGAACTGCTGCTGCAGATCCAGGAAGAAGCGCTCGGTTTCACGTGAGGCGGTTCCGTTGCCAATCGCCACCAGCTCAACCTGATGCTTAATGCAGAGCGCGGCGACGGCAGCGGCGGCTTTGGCAGTCTGGCCGGTGTGCGGATAGACGGTATCGGTCGCCACGACTTTACCGGTGGCATCGACCACCGCGACTTTAACGCCGGTGCGCAGGCCGGGATCCAGTCCCATAGTGGCGCGCATGCCCGCCGGCGCCGCCATCAGCAAATCGTGCAGGTTGCGGGCAAAGACGTTAATGGCTTCATCTTCTGCGCGTTCGCGCACCGCACCCATCAGCTCCGTTTCCAGATGCAGCATCACCTTGATGCGCCACGTCCAGCTCACTACCGCTTTACGCCAGCTGTCGGCTGGCGCGTTGTTCAGGCGCAGATTCAGGTGTTCAGCGATCAGCGTTTCGCCATGGCTTTCACGTGGCGCTTCGTCAAACTGCGGGTCAGCATTCAGCGACAGTTGCAGTACGCCTTCGTTACGGCCACGCAGCATCGCCAGCGCACGGTGTGACGGCACGCTGCTCAGCGCTTCGTGGTGGTCAAAGTAGTCACGGAACTTCGCGCCCGCTTCCTCTTTGCCTTCCACCACACGTGACACCAGATGGGCATTTTTCCACAGATAGTTACGCACTTTGGCCAGCAGCGCCGCATCCTCGGCGAAACGCTCCATCAGAATATAGCGGGCACCATCCAGCGCGGCACGGACGTCAGCAACGCCTTTGTCCGCATCGACATACTGCTCAGCAAGCTGCTCAGGGATGTGAGAGGGCTCCTGCCAGAGCGTGTCCGCCAGCGGTTCCAGACCGGCTTCAATAGCGATCTGTCCACGCGTCCGGCGTTTTTGCTTGTAGGGCAGGTAGAGGTCTTCAAGCTCGGTTTTGCTGAGGGTGGTGTTGATGGCGCGGGCGAGGTCGTCAGTGAGTTTTCCCTGATCGTCAATCGACTTCAGAATCGACTGACGTCGATCTTCAAGTTCGCGCAGATAGCTGAGACGGGTTTCCAGCTGACGCAGTTGGGTGTCATCCAGCCCGCCGGTTACCTCTTTACGATAGCGTGCGATAAACGGCACGGTATTCCCTTCATCTAACAGGCGAACGGCGGCGTCAACCTGCTCTGGTCGCGCCTGTAGCTCACTGGCAATTATCTGGCTCAGAACTTTCATCATCAGGACTGTCTTGCTTTCCGGGTTGAGAAATAGCGGACAGTTATACGGATTGATGGTTAAAATTGCCAGAGAAGCGGGCGGCTTTCAGCGATAATCTGAATCGTTATTGCGGGTAGTCAATGGCGTTGACATACCACAGCGCCGGACCCACTGGGGTCTCAACAGTGGCGGCATCACCGACCTCTTTTTTCAGCAGCGCCCGCGCCATAGGCGAGTCGATGGAGATGTAATCTTTGCGGCCAAAAATCTCGTCGTAGCCCACAATGCGGAAGCGTTTGAGGTCGCCTTCATCGTTTTCAATTTCCACCCAGGCACCAAAGAATACTTTGCCATCCTGCTGGGGTGAGTAATCAACGATTCGCAGCTGCTCAAGGCTTTTGGTCAGATAGCGTACGCGGCGATCAATTTCACGCAGCCGTTTTTTGTTGTACTGGTAGTCGGCATTTTCACTGCGATCGCCAAGGCTGGCAGCCCAGGTGACTTTCTTTGTCACTTCCGGTCGCTCTTCACGCCATAAATAGTCGAGTTCCGCTTTCAGTTTGTCGAAGCCTTCGCGGGTAATGAGTCGGGTTTTCATGCTATACCGGCCAGAGAGATCTAAAGAGCGACAGTGTAAGGCAAAGAGGGCGCGGCAAAAAAGAGTCGGGGAAAGGGTTTTTAAAGGTTAAAAACCCACGTTGATTTCCCCGGCGGCGAAAGGGTTAGTACTGTGATTGAAATAGAGCCAGTCATCTGAAGCCGGCGAAAAAGAGTGCGAAAACTTATTTTCCGGCGTGGGTCGCCGTGGTGGTCGATGTGCCGGTGCTGTGACCGTCACCGCCGCCGCCGCCCATGGTGGCCAGTGCTACGCCCAGCAGGGCTGCGACTGCGCCAACACCGATGGCGTTAGAGTTACCTTGTGCTGTTGTTGTCGCTGCTGCGCCGGCCGCTTCACCGGTTGCAGTGGCAGCATAACCTGGGCTGACGCTGCCTAATGCCAGCGCGCTCAGCAGTAAAATTGTTTTTTTCATTGTATGTAATCCCCGTTGAGACATCGAATGTTGCCTGAGCAGTCTGGTTTAAAACGGGGAAGGCGAAAAGTTGGCTTTACTGATTGATTTAAAGGACTTTAGTTACAACTGGCCTTGCTGATGGCACGACTGAAACTAATCCGAGAGGAGCGTCGGGCATTATGCGGGGTTGCTGGAATATTATGCTGTCTGGCTGTGGTTGAGGTAGATTATCTGGAGCATATTCACAGTGATGGCTGATCATTAAGTCAAATTGCCTGCTAAATCACTGAATTAATACATTGATTAAACGCTGGCACGCTTCCAACGCCAGCGATTCAGAGAAACAAGGCCGTTTTTTCAGATTTGCCGTATCGGCTGTCGGGCGGGGTTAAAAGCGCTAAAACTGACCCTGAAACGCCTTAAATCAAATATAAGCCCCTGTTTAATATGCTTTGTAACAATTTTGGCTAGAATATAAACCAATAATGACTGTCACTATAAGGCATCTTTTTTTAACAATGTTGGTTCAGGCAATAGCGCCTTTGGGAGTTGAAAATGCAAGAGAACTACAAAATTCTGGTCGTCGATGACGATATGCGTCTGCGTGCACTGCTTGAACGCTATCTCACCGAGCAGGGCTTTCAGGTGCGCAGTGTCGCTAATGCCGAGCAGATGGATCGCCTGTTAACCCGTGAATCCTTCCATCTGATGGTGCTCGACCTGATGTTGCCAGGTGAAGATGGCCTCTCTATCTGCCGTCGTCTGCGCAGCCAGAGCAACCCGATGCCGATCATTATGGTGACGGCTAAGGGAGAAGAAGTGGATCGTATCGTGGGGCTGGAGATCGGCGCTGACGACTATATTCCCAAACCGTTTAACCCGCGTGAGCTGCTGGCGCGTATCCGGGCGGTACTGCGTCGTCAGGCCAATGAACTGCCAGGCGCACCTTCGCAGGAAGAGGCGATTATTGCCTTTGGCAAATTCAAACTGAACCTCGGTACTCGCGAGATGTTCCGTGAAGATGAGCCAATGCCGCTGACCAGCGGTGAGTTTGCCGTGCTGAAAGCACTGGTAAGCCACCCGCGTGAGCCGCTGTCTCGCGACAAGCTGATGAACCTGGCGCGTGGCCGTGAATACAGCGCCATGGAACGTTCGATTGACGTCCAGATCTCCCGCCTGCGTCGCATGGTGGAAGAGGATCCTGCGCATCCGCGTTATATTCAGACCGTCTGGGGTCTGGGCTACGTCTTTGTGCCGGACGGCAGTAAAGCATGAAGCGACTGCGCTTCTCGCCACGGAGTTCGTTTGCCCGCACCCTGCTGCTGATCGTTACCCTGCTGTTCGTCAGCCTGGTAACGACCTATCTGGTGGTGCTGAACTTCGCCATTCTTCCCAGTCTGCAACAGTTCAATAAGGTGCTCGCTTACGAAGTTCGTATGCTGATGACCGACCGGTTGCAGCTGGAGGATGGCACGCAGCTGGAAGTGCCACCGGCGTTTCGCCGGGAAATCTATCGCGAACTGGGGATCTCGCTCTATACCAATGCAGCAGCAGAGGAGAGCGGATTGCGCTGGGCACAGCATTATGAATTCCTGAGCGAGCAGATGGGACAGCAGCTTGGCGGTCCGACCGATGTCCGGGTTGAGGTTAACAAAAACTCGCCGGTGGTCTGGCTGAAAACCTGGCTGTCGCCCGATATCTGGGTGCGGGTGCCGCTGACTGAAATTCATCAAGGCGACTTCTCCCCGCTGTTTCGCTATACCCTGGCGATTATGCTGCTGGCGATAGGCGGTGCCTGGCTGTTTATCCGTATCCAGAACCGACCCCTGGTGGATCTGGAGCACGCCGCCCTGCAGGTCGGGCGCGGGATTATTCCGCCGCCGCTGCGCGAGTATGGCGCGTCAGAAGTACGATCGGTGACCCGTGCCTTTAACCAGATGGCAGCGGGGGTGAAGCAGCTGGCGGATGACCGTACGCTGTTAATGGCGGGCGTCAGCCACGATTTGCGAACGCCGCTGACCCGTATTCGTCTCGCCACCGAGATGATGAGCGAGCAGGATGGCTATCTTGCCGAATCGATTAATAAAGATATCGAAGAGTGCAACGCCATCATTGAGCAGTTCATCGACTATCTGCGCACCGGTCAGGAGATGCAGACCGAGCGCGCGGACCTGAACAGCGTGCTGGGCGAAGTGGTGGCGGCTGAAAGTGGCTATGAACGTGAAATCGAAAATGCAGTGATGCCGGAAGAGCTTATGCTGGATATCAACCCGCTGTCGATTAAACGGGCGCTGGCTAACCTGGTGGTTAATGCCGCGCGATATGGCAATGGCTGGATCAAGGTCAGCAGCGGACGGGAACTGCATCGCGCGTGGTTTCAGGTAGAAGATGATGGCCCTGGCATCAAGCCGGATCAGCTGGCGCATCTGTTCCAGCCGTTTGTGCGGGGCGACAGTGCCCGCAGCACCAGCGGTACCGGTCTTGGTCTGGCGATTGTACAGCGTATTATCGATGCTCATCAGGGCTCGCTGGAAATTGGCGAGAGTGAGCGCGGAGGTTTGCGTATTCGTGCCTGGTTGCCGTTAGTGGAAAGCATGGCGCTGAGCCACAACAACGGCAGCAACAGCGTGTCGGGATGATAAAACGGCGCGGCACTGTTATTGCCGCGCCGGTTCTTTTAGCGTTGCGGGCCCGCTTTCACCAGCGCAGCACCTGCGGCGTTATCGGTGTACTTGTCGAAGTTATCAATAAAGCGCTGTGCCAGACCCTCGGCAGCAGCAGTCCACTTCTCTTCACTCTCCCAACTACGACGCGGATCCAGCGTGTCACTATCCAGCTCGCCCAGCGCAACCGGCATCTGCAGATTAAAGATCGGCAGCGTTTCCGTTGGCGCATCATCCAGCTCACCCGCCAGGATCGCATTGATGATGGCGCGGGTATTCTTCAGTGAGATGCGTTTGCCGCTGCCGTTCCAGCCAGTGTTCACCAGGTAAGCCTGCGCACCGGACGCTTCCATTCGCTTCACCAGCACTTCAGCGTACTGCGTCGGATGCAGCGTCAGAAATGCCGCGCCGAAACAGGCGGAGAAGGTTGGGGTGGGTGCGGTCACGCCACGTTCGGTACCGGCCAGTTTGGCCGTAAATCCTGACAGGAAATGATACTGTGTCTGCTCCGGCGTCAGACGTGAAACCGGTGGCAACACGCCAAACGCATCGGCGGTCAGGAAAATCACTTTCTTCGCGTGGCCCGCTTTTGAGACCGGCTGCACAATATTGTCGATGTGATTGATCGGATAGGAGACGCGGGTGTTTTCCGTTTTGCTGCCATCTGCGTAATCAACGCTGCCATCTTCGCGTACCACCACATTTTCCAGCAGCGCGTTGCGGCGGATGGCTCGGTAGATCTCCGGCTCAGCCTGCTCAGAGAGGTTGATGGTTTTGGCGTAGCAGCCGCCTTCAAAGTTAAACACGCCATCATCGTCCCAGCCGTGTTCATCATCGCCAATCAACTGGCGATCAGGATCGGTGGAGAGCGTGGTTTTGCCGGTACCAGAAAGGCCAAAGAAGACCGCCACATCCCCTGCTTTACCCACGTTAGCGGAGCAGTGCATGGAGGCGATGCCTTTCAGCGGCAGCAGGTAGTTCATGATGGCGAACAGACCTTTCTTCATCTCGCCGCCGTACCAGGTTCCGCCAATCAGCTGCATACGCTCAGTCAGATTGAAAGCGACAAAGTTCTCTGAGTTAAGACCCTGCGCCTGCCAGTCAGGATTGGTGCATTTAGCTCCGTTCATCACCACAAAGTCAGGTTTGAAGTCGGCCAGCTCAGCATCGTCAGGCTGGATGAACATATTCTTCACGAAGTGCGCCTGCCAGGCGACCTCGGTGACGAAACGTACGCTCAGACGTGAATCGGCATTGGCCCCGCAGAACGCATCCACAACAAACAGACGCTTGCCGGAAAGCTGGCGGGTGACGCAGCTTTTCAGTGCGTTCCAGGTCTCCTGCGACAGAGGCTGATTGTCGTTTTTGCCGGTGCCCTGGTCGTTCCACCACAGGGTATCGCGCGTGGTGTCATCACGCACAATGTACTTATCCTTAGGCGATCGCCCGGTGAAAATCCCGGTGTCTACTGCAATCGCGCCGCTCTGCGTCAGGGTGCCACGAGCAAAACCTTCGAGGTCCGGGCGCGTCTCTTCCTGAAATAGTGTGTCGTAATCAGGGTTGTAAACCACTTCCGTGGTATCCACGATGCCCAAAGCGGCAAGGTCTTGCGAGGTCAGGCCGTTAACGCGCATTTTACTGCTCCTTAAATCGGTGTCTGTTCTGCAAAGCAGAGATAGGTTGGGATCGTGCCAACCGGCTGTTGCATCAGGTGCGGCGAATCACTGACAGTCCACTGCGCTTCGTCACGACAGCCTGCAAAGAGAACCGGACTTTTCAGGGCATCTGCCTCTGGCTTCCGGGCGTTTGCACGATCGCGCGCAGTTTACTCTTCTGCGTTACGGGAAAAAGGGCAGTGATCTAAAAATGCGACTCAGGGCGCGTTAAGGCTATGTTTCGAACGTTTAAAAGATGTTATGAAAGTAAAAAAAGATAATTTGTCTGGAAAATTATGGGGATAGGAAAGGGGAGAGGAGAAGGGGCGGCAGACGCCGCCCGAACAATCAAATCAGTGCAGACGGTCATCATTCTCAAGGGAGTGGCTGCGAATACCGGCGATATCGACAGCATCAAACACGTAGTTTGAACCGCAATAGTCACAGTGCATGTCGATTTTGCCATCTTCCGCGATGATCTCGTCCACTTCTTCCTGTGGCAGCGTAGTCAGCACTTCGCCACAACGTTCACGCGAACAGGTGCATTTGTAGATCACCGGCTGCGGATCGTAGAGGGTGACCTCTTCCTGATGATAGAGACGCCAGAGCGCTTCATTGGCAGGCAGATCGATCAGCTCTTCTGTTTTAATGGTTTCGGTCAGCGTCGCCAGATGTTCAAAGACCTCTTTCTCTGTGTCCTGCGCGGGCAGCACCTGCAGCAGAATACCGGCGGCGCCTTTGTCGCTGGTGCGGATAAAGAGACGCGTTGGCAGCTGCTCTGAGCGCATGAAGTAATCTTCCAGGCACGCTGCCAGGGTTTCACCTTCCAGCCCGACTACACCCTGGTAACGTTCACCCTTTTCAGGCGAAATCGTGATCACCAGATAACCGTTGCCGACCATGCTTTTCAGGGTGCTGTCGTCCGGGATGTCGCCTTTGATGCGCGCAACGCCACGCAGCTCCTGATTGTTGTTGCCGTTGATCACGGCCAGCGACAGCGGACCGTCACCCTGCAGCTGTACGGTGATTTCGCCATCAAACTTCAGCGTGGCGGTCAGTAAGCTGGTCGCTACCAGCATCTCACCCAGCAGCGTTTTAACCGGTGCCGGATAGTCGTGATTTTTCACGGTTTCACGCCAGGTGTCAGAGACGTTCACCAGCTCGCCGCGCACGGCGGCATTTTCAAACAGATAACGGTGCAGTTGATCCTGGACTGACATATTTTTTCTCTCACTGGAACGGGGCGACGGTGCGTCAGCGAAGACGGCGTTATTCATCGCCCGATAATTTAAACTTCATCAAATCGCGACGCTCTTTTTTGTCAGGTCGCCGATCGGGATGGGGCATAGTCAGCGCATTCAGTTTGCGCGCCTGCGCCATTTTTTCGCGTTTTTCAATACTGGCATCGGTTTCGCGATAGAGCTGCTGGGCCTCACTGGCGGGACGGCGCTGGGCGCTGATGTCCGCCACGATCACGGTGCGTTCATCATTGCCCTGACGCAGTGTCAGTTCCGCATTCAGTTCCACCACTTTGCCGGGTTTGCTGCGCTGGCCGTTGTAATGGACTTTACCGCCTTCAATCATCTCCCGCGCAATCGCCCGGGTTTTGTAGAAGCGCGCGGCCCACAGCCACTTGTCGAGGCGGACCTCTTCGCTGCTTTTCTCTTTCATTGCTGCTCCTGACTCAGATCAGCGTCCGGTAATCGCCAGTGGCCCGGTGACGCTGAAAGATTTGCTCAGGACGACCCGAATCAGGGTTCTTCACGCCTAAGCACCAGCCGATGCCCCATAACGTTGCAGCATCCAGAATCACTTCGTTGTCATCGATAAACAGCGTGCGCGCCGCAGAAAAGCCGGTGTGCTGTTGTACCGCCTGCCATAAACGTTGGTCTTCTTTCGGATACCCAAAGGTATGGGTGGAAAGTAATAAATCAAGGTGCGGCGCTAAACCTGTCTGCGCCAGTTTGACGTCCAGATTGTAAGGATGTGCGTTAGTCAGCAGGATGGTGGACTTGCCCGCGCGACGCAGCGCCTGCAAAAAAGGCAGCGTATCGTCACGCAGGGCGATACGGCTGCGCATCGCCAGCGTCATGGCACGGATATCCAGCTTCAGCGCGTCTGCCCAATAATCCAGACAATACCAGTTTAGCGTATGGGCGACGGCCTGATATTTTTCCGCAATGATCGCGTCGGCTTCCGCCCGGCTGATGCCGCGTTGCTGGCTGAGCTGTTCAGGCACATGCTCCAGCCAGAAGTGACGATCAAACGCCAAATCCAGCAGCGTGCCATCCATGTCGAGCAGCACGGTATCAATCTCAGACCAGTTGAGCATCCAGGTTCACCCTGTAAAAAAACCGGGCGACAGGTTAGCACAGAAGGGCAGGACTCAGAATATTGAGCGCACACCCTGCAAAGTGCCAAGGTTATGGTTGAAACACTTTTCATAATACTGCTGGATATCGATCATGCGCTGGCGATTACGGTGCATGCGGCGAAGCGCCAGTAAGCCGTTAATTATCCCACAGGTCAGCAGCATCAGAAGCAGCAATACGGTGCCGAGATAGCGCCACTGCGCCATGGCATCCGGTTCATTGTGCAGGACAATGTGACGCGTGCCGTTGGCATCCGTTGAAATGCTGGTGATGATGCCGCTGGCGCTGAAAGGTGTATGCAGCAGTACGGTGGAGAGTCGTTGCAGCTCACGCCACTGAGAAGGCGGGTCGAGATCAAACAGCGATACGGTGGGCTGCGGCTGATTCACTAACTGGCGACCTTCGTCGCTGACGATCAGGAATCCCCCTGGCGGCGGGCTGTTAAGATTTTCTGCCGCCCGACGGGTTTCGCGGAAAAAGAAGGTGGATGTAGCGGTATTTACCAGGTTTTCCAGCGCTTCTGCACTCACCGGGCGCAGCAGCACATTCATGCCGTTTAACTGACCGGAATCTGCCCGACGCATCAAAGCTTCCCAGTCTTTGGCATTGCCAAGGTTTACCAGGGCGTTTTTCAGCCGCATACAATCCTGCGGCTGATTGCAGAGATCCTGCGTTTTCATCACCAGATCTGAGAAGTCATCCAACAGAATCATTCCGGACTTTTGAATCGCGGAAGCCAGCTGTGGGTTCAGTTTAGGGTCAGTATTGGTTTCGGGATGCAGCTGCTTTGTGGTGGTCTCCAGTAGCGCCGCCGCTTTATCAATAATGTCCGATTGCGGCTGCGGCAGTGGCGTCGCGTTATTCCAGTAGATCGCCGAACAGTCGAACGGCATGTAGGCGTAGCTGCGGTTGCTCTGATAGTTGTCCGGCACTGAACACATACCGGTGCCACTCACTTTGAGGTTGTCGCCAATGTTCAGTGCCACGTTGCTGAGCTTATCAACGCTGCTGACCTCCAGGCTGTCGGTGCCTCTTGCCCAGGCCAGACTGAGTTTAATCGGCATCGTGAGCGGGATCCAGGTGACCAGCATAGTCAGCACCAACAGTGAACCACACGCCAGCACCACGTTTTTCCGCCAGCGCTGGATAGGGAAGTTTTTGACTTCATCCTGTAGCGACAGGAAGCGACCCTGACGCACCACCTGACGATTAAGGTAGATCTCGACATCCGTTACCTGACCGAGATCGTGTGCGACGTAAGGCTGCCAATGTGGCGGATAGGCAAGGTCAATAATGCCCAGCGTGATATTGCTCTGCTCCTGGTTCGATTCACTGAACAGACCCCAGCGTTTTGGTGCGCCGCGCAGGCAGTGTATATCACGCAGCCCGCGCTCGCCGGGAATGCGATAAAGCAGCCAGAGGCTGGCGCCAATCATTAATGTCCCCGTCAACACTAGCCAGATCATCAGCGTGGCAGGCACTAACAGGCTGAAGAAGAACAGTAAGAAGGCCAGAGAGATCGTCACCGCTTCACGCGTGCCGTCTGGCCGCGACAGACGATACTCTTCTGGCGTCTCTTTGCGCACCTGCAGCAGCTCAACATTTTCTGTTTCTGCTTTGCGGATTGAGGCGTTGGTGGACACCGGACGCATGAGCACAGGCAGCGATTGCTGATCCACAGCGTAATCAACCAGCGAGTGGCCGTTCAGCGAGATCACCAGCGGAATAGATTGAGTGCGGATTAACTCAACATAGTTTTCGTCGGTAATGTACTGTTCCCACAGCGGCGGCAGATGAACTTCAACCTCATCCAGGTAATAGCGCCATTTATGGGGATCGTCTGTGGAGAGGCCGTAACGGGTAATTGCGCGGGTAACCGGATAGACATTGTTGCTCTGCGCTGTCAGCGTCAGCCGTTCAGGCGCGCTTCGCTTATGGGTAGTGACAGGCGTACTGAGTTGTTTTTCCAGCGCGGCGACATACTTATCGACAGCCTCACGTTCCTGCGGAGAGAGCTTACGGCAGGGCGGACTGATGAATGGCAGTGGTTTCGCCAACGGCGGACGATGCCGCATAGCGTACCAAAACCCCATGCCTGCCAGGATTGAACAGGTCAGCACTATGGCCAGGATCATCAAGATTGTGCTCATGCTCTGCTCAATTCAGCCAAAATGCTGCCTTCACTTTAAACTTTCGCTCCCGGTTATGCTCACTATAAAAGAGACATTCCGAAAGATTATATAACCCTGAGGAGTCAGACACCCGATGAAATAGTGCCAGCGTATATCTGATTGGCATTTGTTAAACCCTGCCTTGTCCGAATGGTAACCGGCACAGACTGGATTAAATATCGGTATTATCTGAAACTTATCGCAGCGTATTGACTAATGCAAATTTAGTCTTAACTGATAACTAAAGCCTGTTATTCAACCGACTGAATCTGTGCAACGATAACGTCACTGTCTGACTGTCGCACAATTGCCTGCGGTTAGGTATGCTAATTCGCTACTGATAGCCGGCGCAGAATAATTTGAGGCTGATATGAAAATTCCAAAAAAACCTGACATCCTCAATATCACCGCCGTGGCACGTTCACGGTTATTCACTATCGAGTCGGTTGATCTGGCTTTCAGTAATGGTGCACATCGCGTCTATGAGCGGATGAAGCCTTCAGAGCGTGAAGCGGTGATGATTGTGCCGATTATTGATGATCATCTGATCCTGATTCAGGAGTACGCCGTCGGACTGGAAACCTACGAACTCGGCTTCCCGAAAGGGCTGATCGATGCAGGCGAAACCGTTAATGAAGCGGCGGTGCGCGAACTGAAAGAAGAAGTCGGCTTTGGTGCAGATCAACTGACCACGCTGGGCAAGCTCACCATGGCACCTTCTTACTTTTCCAGCAAAATGAATATTGTGATAGCAGAAGGTCTCTATGCTGAAAAGCTGGAAGGCGATGAGCCGGAGCCGCTGATTATCCACCGCTGGCCGCTGAGCGATATGCTGTCGCTGCTGAACGAACCCGATTTCCGCGAGGCGCGTAATGTCAGTGCACTGTTTATGGCGCGCGAATGGCTGGTGAAACAGGGACGGCTGCGTTACTGAACAGGATGCTTTAATGAATAAAAAAAGCCGACAGAAGTCGGCTTTTTTTATCGTGCAATAACAGGGATCACATCAGAACAGCTCGTGACTCTCGCCGTTATCCATAATAGTGGTACCCACATCATGAACCGAATATTCGGTCGGCTGGGTACCATTGATGAAGTACTCCTGACGCGTGTTACCGCCGCCATTTGCCAGTTTGCCGGTACTGCGATCGATTGTCACCGTGACGACGCCATCCGGCGGTGTCAATGGCTGCACCGGTACACCGTCCAGCGCGCTCTTCATGAACTCATCCCATGCCGGTTGCGCACTCTTCGCGCCACCTTCATAGCCCGATATCTGATCGGGGATTGCGCCGGAAAGCGTACTGCGGCCCAGATTGCGGCGCGCATCATCAAAACCGATCCAGACGGAGGTCACTACGCCAGGGCCGTAACCCGAGAACCAGGCATCTTTCGAGCTGTTGGTGGTACCGGTTTTGCCGCCGATATCATTACGTTTGAGATCTCGTCCGGCACGCCAGCCCGTCCCCAACCAGCCCGGTTCGCCAAAGATATTACTGTTCAGCGCGCTCCTGATGAGGAAGCTGAGCGGCGTATTGATCACGTGAGGTGCATATTGCTGATCGCCCTGCTGAGCCTGAGCAGGAACCTGCTCCAGTTCAGGCTGAGGAACTGCCTGATTCTGGTTGTTATTTGAGGCAGCAACGTTCTCCACACTCTCTTCATTCAGCGCCAGCGCTTTTTTGGTCTCACCATAGATCACCGGCAGATTGCACTGCGGACAGGCGATCTTCGGTTTCTCTTCAAAGACGGTGCCGCCCTGTTCGTTCTCAATCTTCGTAATGAAGTAAGGATCAACCAGGAAGCCGCCATTCGCCATCACGGAGTAGCCACGCACGACCTGTAATGGGGTGAATGAGGCCGCACCCAGTGCCAGCGACTCGGTGTGAACAATGTTCTGCGCCGGGAAACCAAAGCGCTGCAGATACTCTGCGGCATAATCCACGCCCATCGCACGCATCGCACGCACCATCACGACGTTTTTCGACTGACCTAATCCCTGACGCAGACGAATCGGACCATCGTAAGTTGGCGGTGAGTTTTTCGGACGCCAGTCTGCACCGGCACCTGCATCCCAGCGTGAAATCGGCACATCGTTCAGGATGGAGGCGAGCGTCAACCCGCGATCCATGGCGGCGGTATAAAGGAAAGGCTTGATGTTAGAGCCGACCTGGCGCAGTGCCTGGGTCGCACGGTTAAACATGCTCTGGTTAAAGGCAAAACCACCTACCAGCGCGCGCACCGCACCATCATTTGGATCCAGTGAGACCAGTGCCGAGTTCACATCCGGCACCTGACCCAGCCACCAGTCGTCACCCACTTTACGCACCCAAATCTGCTGGCCAGCCTGCAAGACCTGCGTCACGCTTTTCGGCGTCGGGCCCTGCACGGTGTCAGACTTATAAGCACGCGCCCAGCGCACACCGGCTAATGACAGCGACACATTGCTGCCATCCTGCATCATAACGGTCGCTTCATCGCTGCGTGCTTCCGTTACGACGGCTGGGTGGAGCGGGCCATAAACCGGCAGCACCTTCAGCGCTTTCTCGATCTTCGTCTGATCCCAGGCCGGTTCACCCACTTTCCACAGCACGCTGGTCGGGCCGCGATAACCATGACGCATATCGTAGGCCATGACGTTATTGCGCACCGAGGTCTGCGCGGCTTCCTGCAGGCGGCGAGTCACGGTGGTATAAACCTTGTAACCGTCGGTGTAGGCATTATTGCCGTAGCGTTTCACCATCTCCTGACGCACCATCTCGCTGAGATAAGGGGCAGAGAAGGCGATTTCCGGGCCATGATACTTCGCCACCAGCGGTGTATTACGGGCCTCGTCATATTGCTGCTGCGTGATGTAATGCTGATCCAGCATACGCGCCAGTACCACGTTGCGGCGCGACAGGGCGCGGCTCGGTGAGTACAGCGGGTTAAAGGTAGACGGCGCTTTCGGCAGACCGGCAATCATCGCCATTTCACTCAGCGACAGCTGGTCAACGGGCTTACCGAAATAGACCTGTGAGGCGGCACCGACGCCATAAGCGCGATAGCCCAGGTAGATCTTATTCAGGTAGAGCTCAAGGATTTCATCTTTATTCAGCAGCTGCTCAATGCGGATCGCCAGGAACGCTTCCTTTATTTTACGCATCAGGGTGCGTTCCGGACTCAGGAAGAAGTTACGGGCCAGCTGTTGAGTGATGGTACTTGCACCCTGTGAAGCATGACCGGAGACCAGTGCAATGCTGGCCGCACGGAAAATACCCACCGGATCAACACCATGGTGCTCATAAAAACGGCTGTCCTCGGTCGCAATAAACGCTTTCACCATGACCGGTGGCACTTGCTGCAGAGTCAAAGGGATACGGCGCATTTCGCCATACTGGGCGATCAGGTCGCCATCGGCGCTGTAAACCTGCATAGGGGTTTGCAGACGCACATCTTTCAGCGTGTTCACGTCGGGCAGCTGTGGCTCTATGTATTTGTATAAACCATAAATCGAGCCAGCTCCCAACAGGATGCAACACACTGTAAGGATTAATAAATACTTTACGAACTTCACCTGGAATTTCCCATCTGTTGTCGTTTGAGCAGTTTATAAACAACCGCGCGGTAGTATAAAGGCAAGCCAGACGCTTTGATATGTCCATTTTCCCGGACGATAAGGAGATCGCGCGCATGGCTTTTCATACCTGGCAAATTGGGCTGGATATTCAGAATAGGCAGATTTGTGCCCTTGCCCTCCAGCCTCGTCGTGATGGCTGGCAGCTACGCCACTGGTGGCAGCAGCGGCTGCCGCAAGATACGTTAAGAAACGGCGTGCTGCAATCTTCGCCTGAATTACTGGCGGCCTTAACGGCCTGGCGTCAGCGGTTGCCGCGTCGTTATTCGCTGCGTGTTGCACTGCCCGCCCGGCTGGTGTTACAGCGCCAGCTCCCCCTGCCTGCGCAGGCGCTGAACGAACCCGCACTGGGGCATTACGTGCAGGCGGCCTCGCGCCGTCTCTTTCCTCTGGAGCCCACTGCGCTGGCGCTGGATTATCGACCGGATGCAAAGCGTGATCAGCTCTGCGTCACGGCCGCGCGGCTGGAGATTATCGATCAGTGGGCAGCGCCACTGTTACAGTCAGGATTAAAGCCGCAGGTGTTTGAACTGACCACTGACGCGTTGAAGCGATTAGCCCGGCAGGCAGCACTGAAGTCCGGCGCGGTACTGGTTCTGCAGCAGGATAACCGCTGGCTCTGGAGCGATGCGCACTCAGCGGCTGACATCGGCGAAGTCACCACACTGGCGGCTCTGCGGCAGCAGGCTTTCCCCGACGCCAGTTTTGTTGCCTGGTGCGCCGCAGAGCCGGGTGTAGTGCCCGCCGACGCCACCGGCTTTTCCCCTTTTGATCTCTTTCACTATAAGCAACCTCCCTTGCCGGAAAACCCGGGAGCCTTTGCGCTGGCGGCCGGGCTGGCGCTACGTGATGGAGATGAATAATGGTGGCGGTTAATCTGCTGCCCTGGCGGCAGCACCGTCGGCAACAGCAGCAGCGGCAGAGTCTGGTGATGCTGTTACTGATGCTGGGTACTTTGTTTCTGGTTGTTGTGCAACAAACCTGGCAGATCCGTCAGGCGCGTCAGCAGGTGGCGCAGACGCGCAGTTTACAGCAGCAGGCGCTGGACGCTCTGGGACAACAACTCGCGCAGCAAAAGCAGTTACTCGCCCGGCTCGCCGTCGTACAAAAACAGCAGGCAAAGCAGCGTCAGCAGGCCGTGCAACTTGCTGCCTGGCAGAAGTTCTGGCTCAATTTACCCATGTTGATGCCCGATTCCGCCTGGCTGACCCGTCTGGAGAAGCGTGACAATCATCTGACTCTGGAGGGCCAGGCGCAGGATATGGCCTCGGTCCGGCAATTCCGCCAGCAGTTAACTACGGTCGCCCTGCTGGATCAGGTTAAGCAGGGCGGTGTAAAGCGGCAGGCCGATGGCAGTTATCGTTTTTCACTGCGGGCAACGGTCCAGGCGGTGGCTGATGAATGAGTGGTGGGAGCGGTGGTGGCAGATGGCCGCGCTTCCGCGTTACGGCTTGCTCGCCGCCCTCGCATTCTGCCTGCTCCTGCTCTCGTGGATTCTCTGGCTGCGGCCACAGCAGCAGGCGCTGACAACTGAAAAGGTGGCGCTGTTGCAGTTGACCCGCACCCTGCAGCAGCGCCAGCAGCAGTGGCGTCAACATCCTGATAATGAAGTGTTGCAGGCGCAACTGGCGGAAATGCAGCGTGCCCGGTCTGTATCTGGCACATCAGGCCTGGTACTGGAAGCGATTCTGGCGGCACGTCGTAACCAACTGGAAGAGTGGCAGCCGGATGCACCCTCCCGCATGCTGACGCTGCATCTGCAGTGGCCGGCATTCCAGTCGCTTTTTGCCGAGCTTGCCGATGCCTCCGCACCGTTTCCGGCCCATTTCCTGCTGCTGGCGCAGCCGCAGTTCCTGATCGCACAACTCTGGCTGGAATCAGACGATGCGCCATAGCCTGCTGATTTTACTGGTGTGCTGTAGCAGTGTGGTGGCGCGTGATCCGTTCAGGCCGGTTGCCGGTTCAGTGTGTGAAGCGTCAGTGGAACCGCTCACTGGCTGGCGTCTGCAGGGGATTATTGGCCGGGAGGCGCATTTCCATGCCTGGCTGATTGGCCCGAAGAAAGAGATTGTCATCGCCCGCATCGGCAAACCCTTTCCTGTAGCGCCCTGGCAACTCACTGACATGACCCGCCGCAGCATCACCTTAGCGGTGCAAAATAGCTGCACCGCACAACAGACTACATTCTATTTAAAAGGACGTTCGTATGGTTTGGATAGCCACTCTGCTGCTGGTCATCAGCTGCCTGCTGCCGGTTTACGCCGCTGATGAGGAACCGCTCAGCCTGACATTTGATAATGCACCGGTAGAGCGTATTTTGCAGGCACTGGCTGATTATCAGCAGATCAATCTGATGATTGCGCCAGAGGTGGAAGGTTCGTTATCGCTGCGACTGGATAACCTGCCCTGGCATCAGGCGCTGGAGCTGGTGGCGCGCATGGCAAAGCTGACGCTGATTGAACAGGATAATGTCCTGCTGGTCTATCCGGAAAGCTGGCAACAGGCGCAACAGCAGGCTCGTGCGGCTGAGCAGCAGGCGCAGTTGCAGCAGGTACCTTTGCAGCAGCGCGCCGTCACATTGCGTTATGCCAGCGCCAGCGAGGTGCATGCCAGTCTGCTGAGTGAGCGGCAATCGCTGATGACCGCGCGCGGCAGCGTGACAGTCGATAAACGGACCAATGCGCTGTTACTGCGCGATACCGCAGCGGCTTTAAAAGAGACAGAACGCTGGATACGGGCGCTGGATCTGCCACTGGAGCAGATTGAGCTCTCAGCGCATATCGTTACCATCAGCGAAGAGCATTTGCAGGAGTTGGGGGTGAAGTGGGGATTGCAGTCGGGTGATGCCGCAGTGACTGACATTCTGCACCATCCCCGTCTGGATATCCCGCTGGCGGTGAGTTCACCCGGCATCAGCGTGGGGATGGCGCTGGCGCGTATAGGTGGCCAGCTTCTGGATCTGGAGTTAAGCGCACTGGAACAGGAAAACCAGATTGAAATCATCGCCAGTCCGCGCCTCTTTACCTCACATCAGCAGACCGCATCGATTAAGCAGGGCACGGAGATTCCTTACGAAGTGTCCGCAGGAAACAGCGGGGCAACCAGTATTGAGTTTAAAGAAGCAGTGCTGGGCATGGAGGTGACACCGACCCTTTCTGGCAATGGTCGCATCCAGCTGAAAATTCGTATCAGCCAGAATATGCCGGGTCGCAGCATCAGAACCGGTGACAGCAACATATTATCCATTGATAAACAAGAAATTGAGACTCAGGTCACGGTCAGTGACGGGCAAACACTGGCGTTAGGGGGTATCTTTCAGCAGCAGCGTAGTCGTGGCGAGAATAAGGTGCCGCTACTGGGAAATGTGCCGCTGATTGGCGGGTTATTTCGCCAGCAATCTGAGCAGCGCAAAAAAAGAGAGCTGGTGATCTTCATTACGCCACGATTGGTCAGGGAAGCAGCGCTTACGGCTGGATAAAACGGAAAATGCGTCCCTTAAGGCCATCTGCGTTGACGCAGGAGAGGAATTAGCTTACAAGGTTTAGCGATTTTCAATACGGTGTAACCGTCTAGGCTGGGTAAATCCCGGCAAACAGATCAGAAAACTTCTCTGTAAGCAGCGTTGTAAAAGACGCAGCGCTGGCGCGTTACAGTTTCGCGAACACAGGCCAATTCAGAAATGGATGTGCTGAAGGCAATATAATCGGTTGCCAAACAGCCTTGAGTGTTGAGATAATTTTTCATCTGACTCTTGCTAACGCTCATGAGGTCTCAGTTCCTGTCCCGCCAGCGAATGCTGAACGCGGGGTATCATTAACGAATTCTTAGTAATACCGACAAAATGGCAGAGAAACGCAATATCTTTCTGGTTGGGCCGATGGGTGCCGGCAAAAGCACTATTGGCCGTCAGTTGGCTCAGCAACTCAACATGGAGTTCTTCGATTCCGATCAGGAAATTGAGCGACGCACCGGAGCGGATGTGGGCTGGGTTTTTGATGTCGAAGGCGAAGCTGGCTTTCGCGATCGCGAAGAAAAAATCATCAACGAACTGACCGAGAAGCAAGGCATCGTCCTGGCGACAGGCGGTGGTTCCGTCAAATCCCGGGAAACGCGTAATCGGCTCTCCGCTCGCGGTGTCGTGGTTTATCTTGAAACCACCATCGAGAAGCAACTGGCGCGCACCCAACGTGACAAAAAACGTCCGTTGCTGCAGGTGGATTCACCGCCGCGTGAAGTGCTCGAAGCGCTGGCTGGCGAACGTAACCCGCTTTACGAAGAGATCGCCGATGTAACCATTCGCACAGATGATCAGAGTGCGAAAGTGGTGGCGAATCAGATTATCCACATGTTGGAAAAAAGTTGATCCAACGTTCGAAGGCTCTTTAACAGGTATCGAGCATCATGGAGAAGATCACCGTCTCACTAGGGGAACGCAGTTACCCCATCACTATCGCCGCCGGACTGTTTAACGATCCGGCTTCTTTTTGGCCGCTACGCGCGGGCGAAAACGCCATGGTGGTGACAAACCAGACGCTGGCTCCGCTTTATCTTGACCCGCTTACAGCGCTGCTGAAGGCGGCTGGTGTAAAAGTGGATCAGGTGATCTTACCCGACGGCGAGCAATACAAGACGCTGGCCGTAATGGATCAGGTTTTTACCGCACTTCTGCAAAAGCCGCACGGTCGTGATACGACGCTTATCGCCTTAGGCGGTGGCGTCATTGGCGATCTTACCGGTTTTGCTGCGGCCAGTTATCAGCGTGGCGTACGCTTTATTCAGGTACCGACCACCTTACTGTCGCAGGTTGATTCTTCGGTTGGCGGTAAAACGGCCGTTAACCATCCGCTGGGCAAAAACATGATCGGCGCGTTTTATCAACCCGCGTCGGTGGTGATTGATACGGCCTGTCTGAAGACACTGCCCGCGCGCGAACTGGCGTCGGGTCTGGCGGAAGTCATTAAGTACGGCATCATTCTCGACGGGACATTTTTTGAGTGGCTGGAGCAGAATCTTGATGCTCTGCTGGCGCTGGATGAACAGGCGCTGGCGTACTGCATTCGTCGCTGCTGTGAGCTGAAAGCCGAGGTCGTTTCGGCCGATGAGCGTGAAAACGGTCAGCGGGCGTTGCTTAATCTGGGCCATACTTTTGGTCATGCGATTGAAGCACATATGGGCTATGGCAACTGGCTGCATGGTGAAGCCATTGCGGCAGGCATGGTGATGGCAGCACGTACGGCTGAACGTCTGGGGCAGTTCCAGGCGCAGGAGACCGACCGCATTATTGCGCTGTTCCGCCGTGCCGGTTTACCGGTGCATGGGCCGCAGGCGATGAGTGCGGAGATGTATCTGCCGCACATGATGCGCGATAAAAAAGTTCTGGCGGGCGAACTGCGGCTGATACTCCCGCTGTCGATTGGTCGCTCTGAAGTGCGTGGTGGCGTGGCACATGATATGGTGCTGGCTGCGATTAATGATTGTCAGCAACCCTGAGATTAAGCAGTTGAGTGGTGACGCGGCGCGCAGGGTGCGCAGTGCGGAATGCCGCTTTACGGAGGAGGCAAAATGGATGAGTTTAAACCGGAAGACGAGTTAAAACCTGACGCCAGCGACCGCCGTCCCTCGCGCCCGCGTAAGCCGTCTGCCGCAGCCAAAGTACCGGCGTCGCGCCAGCGCATCATGATGGGTGTCGGGATTCTGGTTCTGCTGTTACTGGTACTGGGTATTGGTTCAGCGCTGAATGGCCCGGATGAGAAAAAGCCAGCGACTGCGGGCACGACTCCTGCCGCCAGTGGCGGTTCCGGTAGCGAGAAGAATATCGATCTGGGCGGCTCCTCTTCCATGTCAGCCGGGCAGACTCCTCCGTCAGGTCAAACCACGCCAGCGCCTGACGCAAATAACGCATCGACCAGCGGTGAGGGTGCATCTGCTCCTCAGCGTGACGTTTCCATGCCGCCTGTGGCGTCAACGCCTACCCAGGCCGCGCCGGTTGACGCGCCAGCAAATCAGCAGCGCGTCACGCTGCCAGGCGATCTGAACAGCGCGCTGACGAATCAGCAGCAGCAGGTCGATAACGCCGCGATGGGAACGCAGGGTGGCAGTTCACTGCCGACGGCGCCCGCGACGGTCAGCGGTAATGCAGGAACGGCAGCCAATCCTGTTGCGGCACCTTCACGTCAGACGCCGAACAAATCCAATGCTTCTGCACGTCCGGCGCATGATTCATCGCATAAAACGGCGTCGAAACCTGCAACCCGTGACAGCAAAACGCATACTACGCCAGCGCATTCCCCAGCCAGTTCTGCTCCGGCCACTGCGTCCACCGGCAGCAGTTCAGCCAGCAAATCCGTGCCAGGCGGCAGCTATACGCTGCAGCTGAGCGGTGCATCGAAGGCGGAAAGCCTGAATGCCTGGGCTAAACAACAGAATCTGCGCGGGTATCACGTCTACAAAACCACCCGTAACGGTCAGCCGTGGTATGTGCTGGTGAGTGGATCTTATGCCACACCAGCGGATGCCAAACGCGCTGTCGCGTCGCTGCCTGCGGAAGTACGTGCAAAAAACCCATGGGTAAAACCCGTTAGCCAGGTGAAGAAAGAAGCCAGCCAATAGCGGATGTGGGGCCATGTTCTGGCCCCGTTTTAAGCGCAGATCTGCTGTCGGTAAAGCCACAGCCTCACAATAAGATGTAATAACCACGACAGCATGAAAAAAAATCGCGCTTTCCTGAAATGGGCAGGGGGAAAATTTCCCTTAGTAGAAGAGATCCATCGTCACCTGCCGCAAGGCGACTGTCTGGTCGAGCCCTTTGTGGGTGCAGGTTCAGTGTTTCTGAACACTGAGTTTGATCGCTACCATCTTGCAGATATCAACAGTGACCTGATTAATCTCTACAACATTGTTAAAACGCGCACGGCGGATTTCATTCGTGACGCGCAGTTGCTGTTTACGCCGGAAGGTAACAACGAGATCTGTTATTACCAGCGGCGCACCGAATTCAACACCAGCACCGACGCCTACCAGCGCGCGCTGCTGTTCCTCTATCTGAACCGTCACTGTTACAACGGCCTCTGTCGCTATAACCTGCGTGGTGAGTTCAACGTGCCGTTTGGCCGCTATCGCAAACCCTACTTTCCGGAAGCAGAACTTTTATGGTTTGCCGAGCGCGCGCAAAAAGCGACGTTTGTCTGTGAATCGTACGATGTTACGCTGACCAATGCTGGCAAGGGCTCTGTGGTCTATTGCGATCCGCCTTATGCACCGCTGTCGGCAACGGCTAATTTCACGGCTTATCACACCAACAGCTTCAGTCTGCGTGAGCAGGAGAATCTGGCGGCGTTAGCGGCACAGCTCGCTTCGTCGGAGAACCGTATTCCGGTTCTGATTTCTAACCACGACACTGCACTGACGCGTTTGTGGTATCAGGATGCAGTGTTACATGTGGTCAAAGCCCGGCGTTCTATTAGCCGAAGCATAACGGGTCGCACCAAGGTCGACGAACTGCTGGCACTTTATCGCTAGTCTGTTTCGTCCGCGACCAACGCATCACGCCAGCCTCCGGGCTGGCGCACAACAGTGGGAGAATCGGATGAAACAATATTTGCTGGCCCCTTCAATCCTTTCGGCGGACTTTGCCCGTCTGGGCGAAGACACAGCCAAAGCGCTGGCGGCCGGAGGTGACGTGGTGCACTTCGACGTGATGGATAACCACTACGTCCCTAATCTGACCATGGGTCCGATGGTGCTAAAAGCACTGCGGGATTATGGCATCACCGCTCCCATCGATGTGCATCTGATGGTGAAGCCGGTAGATGCGCTGATCCCTGAGTTCGCCAAAGCCGGCGCCACTTACATCACCTTTCATCCCGAAGCCAGCGAACATGTTGACCGCACCCTGCAATTGATTAAAGAGCATGGCTGTAAAGCAGGTCTGGTGTTTAACCCGGCGACCCCGCTTAGCTATCTGGATTACGTCATGGATAAGCTGGATATCATTCTGCTGATGTCAGTGAACCCTGGTTTTGGCGGTCAGTCATTTATTCCCGGCACCCTGGATAAACTGCGTGAAGCGCGCAGACGTATCGATCAGAGCGGTTACAACATTCGCCTTGAAGTGGATGGCGGCGTGAAGATCGACAATATCCGCGAGATAGCGGCTGCCGGTGCTGACATGTTTGTCGCCGGTTCTGCCATCTTCGGTCATCCTGACTATAAAAAAGTGATCGACGATATGCGCAATGAACTGGAGAAAGCCAATGGCTCATTTCACTGAGATTCGTGCGCTGGCGTTTGATCTCGATGGCACGCTGGTGGATAGCGCGCCAGGCCTTGCTGATGCGATCGACCGTACGCTGAGCGATCTCCGCCTGCCGCAGGCGGGCCTTGAGCGGGTCTCCACCTGGATAGGTAACGGTGCCGATATCATGATGGCCCGCGCGCTGACCTTTGCGCTGGGTCGCGAACCGCAGCCTGAAGAGCAGCGTGATGCGCGAGCGTTGTTTGACCGGCACTACGCCGATACGGTAGATGCGGGTAGCACGCTATTTCCACAGGTAAAGCAGACGCTGGAGGCATTAAAGGCTTCCGGATTGCCGATGGCGATTGTGACGAACAAGCCGACGCCGTTTGTGGCACCGTTGCTGGAATCGCTGGGCATTGCCCATGCGTTTTCGCTGATTATTGGTGGCGACGATGTGCCGGTTAAAAAACCGCACCCTGCAGCGATCTTTATGGTGCTGGGCACCTTCGGCGTATTGCAGAATGAGTTGCTGTTTGTTGGCGACTCTCGCAATGATATTCAGGCGGCGCAGGCAGCAGGCGTACCAAATGTGGGTATGACCTTTGGTTATAATTATGGCGAGCCGATTGCGACCAGCCAGCCCGATTTAACCCTCGACTCTTTCGACGAACTTTTGCCCGCTCTGGGGCTGTAAATATCAGGACTTAAGTATGAAACCCATCGTTTTCAGCGGCGCACAGCCGTCCGGCGAACTGACCATTGGCAACTATATGGGAGCGCTGCGTCAGTGGGTGCAGATGCAGGATGATTTTCACTGCATTTACTGCATCGTTGATCTGCACGCAATCACCGTGCGTCAGGATCCTGCAGCACTGCGCAAAGCGACGCTGGACACGCTGGCGCTTTATCTGGCCTGTGGTATCGACCCGGAAAAAAGCACCATCTTTGTTCAGTCGCATGTGCCAGAACACACGCAGCTGAGCTGGATCCTGAACTGCTACGCCTACTTCGGTGAACTGAGCCGCATGACGCAGTTCAAAGATAAATCAGCGCGTTACGAAGAGAACATCAACGCTGGTCTGTTCGATTATCCGGTGCTGATGGCGGCGGACATTCTGCTTTATCAGACCAATCAGGTGCCGGTGGGTGAAGATCAGAAGCAGCATCTGGAGCTGAGCCGCGATATTGCACATCGCTTCAATGCGATCTATGGCGACATATTTAGAGTGCCAGAGCCGTTCATTCCGAAATCGGGTGCGCGCGTCATGTCGCTGCTGGAACCGACCAAAAAAATGTCGAAGTCTGACGATAACCGCAATAACGTTATCGGCCTGCTGGAAGATCCGAAAGCGGTCGTGAAGAAGATCAAACGCGCTGTGACTGATTCTGAAGAGCCGCCAGTGGTGCGCTACGACATCAAAGAGAAAGCGGGCGTGTCTAACCTGCTGGATATTCTGTCAGGCGTGACCGGTAAAACCATCGCTGAGCTGGAGCAGGAGTTCGAAGGCAAAATGTATGGCCATCTGAAAGGCGCCGTAGCCGATGCTGTGTCGGGCATGCTCTCTGAGCTTCAGGAGCGTTATCATCGCTTCCGCAACGATGAAACCCTGCTGGAGCAGGTAATGTGTGATGGCGCGGCCAAAGCACGTGCACAGGCGCAGGAAACGCTGAAGAAGGTTTATCAGGCAGTAGGCTTTGTCGCGATGCCATAATGGCTGAGCAGACAAATAACGCGGTGGGCTTTGTGCCCGCCGTTTTTATTTGCAGGATTTAAAACCAGCGCAGGCTGTCACGCAGACTCACCACGCTGCCGATGATCATCAGGCTGGGACTGATCACCTGTCCGGCTAACGCTTCCAGTTCGCCTAATGTACCGGTCACCACACGCTGACGCGTACTGGTTCCGTTTTCCACCAGCGCCACTGGCATATCGCTGCGCATCCCATGCTTTATCAACTGCTGCTGAATCTCTCCGGCCTGTGCCAGCCCCATATAAAACACCAGCGTCTGCTGTTCTGCCGCCAGCGTCTGCCAGGCGAGCGTGCCCGTTTTCTGGACATGGCCGGTAACCAGCCTCACGCTCTGCGCATGATCGCGGTGGGTCAGGGGAATACCGCTGTAGGCCGCACAGCCTGATGCAGCAGTAATCCCCGGCACCACGCTGAACGGGATCTGCAACTGTGCCAGCGCCTCCAGCTCTTCACCGCCGCGACCAAAGATAAAGGGATCGCCGCCTTTCAGCCGCACTACGCGTTTTCCACGTTGCGCCTGTTCAAAGAGCAGTGTGTTGATTTCATCCTGTGGCACGCAGTGATGCCCGGCGCGTTTACCGACAAAGATGCGTTCGGCATCGCGGCGCACCAGATTCAGGATCGCATCGGAGACCAGCCTGTCATAGACAATGACGTCCGCCTGCTGGATCAGCTGCAGGCCTTTGAGGGTAAGTAATCCGGCATCGCCCGGACCGGCACCGACCAGCGCCACTTCCCCCTGTTGCGTAACATCTGCATTAAAAAGCGCATCGGTCATTTGCTCCGCGCGCACGCTGTCGCCGTTAGCCAGCATCTGAGCGAGCCGCTCACTGTTAAAAAAGCGCTCCCAGAAGTGACGGCGGGCATTGATGGCGTTGAACTGCTTTTTTACCCGCCCGCGCAGAGTTCCCGCCAGCTGCGCCAGCTGGCCCAGATGCTGCGGCAGCATCGCTTCCAGCTTCTCCCGCAACAGGCGTGCCAGTACCGGCGCGCGCCCCCCGGAAGAGACAGCGACCATCAGCGGGGAGCGGTCGATGATCGACGGCATAATGGCGCTGGCCTGCTGCGGCGCATCCACCAGATTGCAGAAAATCTGCTGTTTTTCGGCTGCTTCCGCTACCTGCTGATTGACCGCGTCATCATTTGTCGCGGCGACCACCAGCCAGCAGCCGGTCAGCCATTCGGGATCGAAATGACCGGGCAGCAGCATGATGGCTTTCTGCTCCGCCCATTGCAGGAATACAGGGGAGAAATCAGGGGCACCGACCCACAGCTCGGCCCCAGCCTCCAGCAGCAGGCGTGCTTTCCGCTCAGCCACGTCACCCGCGCCGACCAGCAGGCAGCGTCGGCCCTGCAGACGGCAGAACAAAGGGAAGTAGTCCATCAGAGGTCCTTAAAAAAGCCCGCGTAGGCGGGCTGTTGAGGGGCGTTACAGGCAGACTTCAACGTGTCCGGCATTGACCCGCACCGGCCAGGACGCCACGGCGCGCGTTTCATCCTCCATACAGATGCCATCGCTAAGGCGAAAATGCTGCTTTTTCAGTGGGCTGGCTACCCACAGCGTATCCTGATGTTCGGCAATAATGCCGCGTGACAGTACGCTTGCATCCGCAAAGGGATCGATATTGCTGATGGCATAGAGCTGTTCATCGTCGCGTGGGCGGAAGATTGCTACCTGCTGGCCTTTAACCAGCGCGCAGACGCCCGTGGCGGGCAGGATCTGCGTCAGTGGGCACACCGGATTCCACTGGCTCATGATTCGATCTCCTCAATCAGTGTCACGGCAATCCGTTCATCGGGGCGTGCGGGACGATGCTGGTTGCGCTCTGCCACCCGCTGAACAGCAGGATCGCGCTGCGGTGAGTTGATGAAGTGGGCGAAGCGCGTCAGATGCTCCTTATCGTCGAGCGTGGCTTTCCATTCACAACTGACACTGGCGCGCAGCACGGCCAGTTGCTGTTCCATCTGACTGTTGAGGCCGAGTTTGTCATTCACGATCACGTTGCGCAGATAGTCGATGCCGCCTTCCAGGCTCTCCAGCCACAGCGAAGTACGCTGCAGGCGGTCAGCGGTGCGGATATAAAACATCATGAAGCGGTCAAGATAGGTGATCAGCGTTTGCTGATCGAGATCGGCTGCCAGCAGATCGCCATGACGCGGTTTCATGCCACCGTTGCCGCAGACGTAAAGATTCCACCCTTTTTCGGTGGCGATAATACCGACATCTTTACCCTGGGCTTCCGCACATTCACGGGTGCAGCCAGAGACGCCAAATTTCATCTTGTGCGGCGTACGGATGCCTTTGTAGCGATTTTCCAGCATCACGCTAAAGCCGAGGCTGTCACCCACGCCATAACGGCACCAGGCGCTGCCGACGCAGGTTTTCGCCATACGCAGCGCCTTGGCATAGGCCTGACCGGTTTCAAATCCGGCGTCGATCAGCTGTGACCAGATAGCGGGCAGATCGTCTTTCTGTGCGCCAAACAGGCCGATGCGCTGAGAGCCGGTAATTTTGGTGTAGAGCTGGTAGCGTTCAGCGATATCGCCAATTACCTTCAGGCCCTGTGGCGTGATTTCACCGCCAGGCGAACGCGGGATCACCGAATAGGTGCCATCTTTCTGGATATTACCCAGATAGAGATCGTTGCTGTCCTGCAACGGGGCGTGCTGCGGCTTGAGCACATACTCATTCCAGCAGGAGGCGAGCAGGGAACCCACTGCCGGCTTGCACACTTCACAGCCGTAACCCTGACCATAGCGGGCCAGCAGCGCGTCAAATTTTTTGATCTCCTCCACCTGAATCAGGTGATACAGCTCCTGACGCGACCAGGCGAAGTGTGCGCAGAGATGGTTATTGACCTCAATGCCCTGACGGCTGAGTTCGCTGTTAAGCACCTGGGTAATCAGGGGAACACAGCCGCCGCAGCCGGTTCCAGCGCGGGTAGTGCTTTTCAGCGCTGCCACGGTGTGACAGCCACCCTGAACCGCCTTGATGATGTCGCCTTTGCTGACGTCGAAGCAGGAGCAGATTTGCGCGCTATCTGGCAGAGAATCGACGCCGATGGCCGGTTTATCCCCGCTGCCCGCTGGCAGAATCAGCGCTTCCGGATTAGCGGGCAGCGGAATGGCATTCAGCACCAGTTGCAGCAGGTTGCCATAGTCGCTGGTGTCGCCTACCAGCACCGCACCCAGCAGGGTTTTCTGATCTTCGCTGATAATCAGGCGTTTGTAGACCGATTTGCTTTCATCCAGCCAGACCACACTGCGTGCGCCTGGCGTAGTGCCGCGCGCATCACCAATGCCGCCGACATCGACACCCAGCAGCTTGAGTTTGGCGCTCATGTCCGCGCCGGTAAACGCATTGTCGCGGCCCAGCAGATGGTCGCTGGCGACCTGTGCCATTTTGTAACCCGGTGCCACCAGGCCATAGACGCGATTCTGCCAGGCGGCACACTCACCGATGGCGTATATAGCAGGATCGCTGGTCCGGCACTGGTCATCAATGGCGATGCCGCCGCGCGGTCCCAGCGTTAATCCACACTGTTTTGCCAGTTTGTCCTGCGGGCGAATGCCGGTGGAGAAGACGATAAAATCGACTTCCAGCGTACTTCCGTCGGCGAACTGCAGCGTTTTACCGCCGTGCTCATGATGCACAATCTGCTGGGTGTTTTTGCCGGTGTGGACCCGCACATCCATCTGCTCAATCTTGCGACGTAGTTGTTCACCGCCTTGCTGATCGAGCTGTTCTGCCATCAGCACCTGCGCAAATTCAATGACGTGAGTTTCAATACCCAGATTTTTCAGCGCGCCCGCCGCTTCCAGCCCAAGCAGACCGCCGCCAATCACCGCACCGCGTTGACTGCGGCGTGAGCAGGCTTCAATGGCGTTGAGATCTTCAATGGTGCGGTAAACAAAGCAGTCGCTGCCTTCGGCACCTTTAATCGGTGGAATCCAGGGATAAGAGCCGGTGGCAAAAACCAGCGTGTCGTAGTGAACCGCGCGACCGGTGCTGGAGTGGATGAGCTTCTCATCACGATTAATGGTGATGGCGCGCTCGCCCAGCAGCAGATTGACCTGATGTTTGTCGTAATAGCCTTCACGAACCAGCGACAGCTCTTCGGCCGTGTGGTGAGAAAAGTACGCGGAGAGGTGGACACGATCGTAGGCAACGCGGGGTTCTTCACAAAAGATGGTCAGCGAAAACAGGTTGGGTTCCGCTTTCTCAAGTAACTCTTCTATGAAGCGGTGGCCGACCATGCCGTTACCAATAACGACGACATTGTGCTTGCTCATTTTTGCCTCAAATTTGCGATATCTGCGGCTACAATAGCGCGCCCTTTCTGACGCTTATTGATATACATCAACCACGGCCCTATATACCCATTAAGAGGTATGTTTCTGATTTTAATTAAGTTTATCTGGCGAGGCTAACCTGCTGAATATCCAGCAGTGCCGTGCTTGGTATGAATCGTGCTAGTTTTAACCACTCAGGTTAACCGGATAAGGAATCAGCCATGTTGTCACCCAAGTGGATCAATAACGTGCGTTTACCCTGGCGGGAAGGATTGTGGCAAATCGAAATCGCCGACGGAAAAATTGCCCGCATTTCAGCTCAGCCGCAGCAGCCTTCACCAGCGGATCAATCACTGGACGGTGAGGGCGGCTTAGCCTGCTCGCCCTTTATTGAGCCTCATATTCATCTGGATACCACCCAGACGGCGGGTGAACCGGCATGGAATCAGTCCGGAACACTGTTTGAAGGCATTGAGCGCTGGGCCGAACGCAAGGCGCTGCTCAGCCACGAAGATGTTAAACAGCGGGCGTTGCAGACGCTGAAGTGGCAGATCGCCAACGGTATCCAGTTTGTCCGCACTCACGTTGACGTGTCCGATCCGTCACTGACGGCGCTGAAAGCGATGCTGGAGCTGAAAGCGGACATGGCCCCATGGATCACCCTTCAGATTGTCGCGTTTCCTCAGGAGGGCATTCTTTCTTATCCCAACGGCGAAGCATTGCTGGAAGAGGCGTTACGGCTGGGCGCGGATGTGGTCGGCGCCATTCCGCACTACGAATTCACCCGCGAATATGGCGTCGAGTCGCTGCATAAAACCTTTGCGCTGGCTAACCGCTACGACCGGCTGATCGATGTTCACTGCGATGAGATTGATGATGAACAGTCGCGTTTTGTGGAAACCGTGGCGGCGCTGGCACATCGCGATGGCAACGGCGCACGTGTGACGGCCAGTCATACCACAGCAATGCACTCTTACAATGGCGCATACGCCTCACGGCTGTTCCGGCTGCTTAAACTGTCGGGCATTAACTTTGTTGCCAATCCGCTGGTCAATATCCACCTGCAGGGCCGCTTTGACACCTATCCTAAGCGGCGCGGTATTACGCGGGTGAAAGAGATGCTGGAGGCAGAGATTAACGTCTGCTTCGGCCACGACGATGTGTTTGATCCCTGGTATCCGCTGGGCACCGCCAATATGCTTCAGGTGTTGCATATGGGCTTACATGTCTGTCAGCTGATGGGCTATGAGCAGATCGATGCGGGTCTGGATTTGATTACGCATAACAGCGCGAAGACGATGCAGCTGTCAGGCTATGGCATTCAGAGCGGCAACGAGGCCAGTCTGATCATTCTGCCTGCGGAAAGCGGTTTTGATGCGGTGAGAAGGCAGGTGCCGGTGCGCTATTCTGTGCGTCGTGGTGTCGTGGTGGCAGAGACAAAGCCCGCAGAAAGCGAGATTTACTGGCGGGAACGGGAGCGCATCGACTTCCGGCGTTAGAAAGCAGAGCGGCGATGACTCGCCGCTCCGAAGGATTAATGCGTGACGTGACCGTGAGTACGATGACGGCTGACAAAGCCGAGCAGGGCACACATTACAAACACCACGGCGTAGAGCGCGTTAGCCGTCGCCAGTGCGGTATGCACACCACTTTTCTCAACGATAGGTGCCGTGACCACAAAGGTCAGCATGGTGCCGACGGTGCCGCAGGTCAGGATGAAGTTCACCAGCTTCGGTGAAGCGACTTTGGTCTGCAGTGAACCCAGAGTGATAATGGTGGTGTAGATAGCACTTGAGCTGAAACCAAGAATCATGATGATCCACTTCAGCATACCAGCATCGCTGCTGCTGACGAACCAGTACATCAGCACGGTCGCCAGACCTGCCAGCACCATCAGAATGCGTTGCAGATCGAAGAAACGCAGCAGGAAGCTGAAGGCCCACATACCCACCATATACGCCGTCCAGAAGCTGCCCACCAGTTGTCCTGCGTCATTGATGTTCATGCCCATGACTTTGGTGGCATATTCCGGCACCCAGGAGATAAAGCCGAGCTGGCCCAGAATGTAGCAGAGTGCCGCCACTGCCAGCAGCAGCACGCCCACACCCCATTTCTCTTTCTCAACCGGCGGGCTGTTTTCAGGCTTACGCAGCACCGGGAACTCAACAAACAGCGTCATGATGAAGATGGCGACGTAGATAAAGCCGATGCAGACGTAGACCCAGTACCACGGCAACTGACGCGCCAGCAGAATCCCTGCCAGCACCGGAAACAGTGTGCCCGCCATGCTGAAGAAGGAGTCGGTGAACAGCAGGCGTGAACCACGCTGACGACCTTCATACATGTGGGTAATCAGGAAGGTGCCGATCGACATGGTAATGCCGCTCACCACACCCAGTACAAACATGCAGAGCGAGAAGACAGTGAGATCGCGACTGGTCATCAACCCGATTATCGCCAGCACCATCAGGACGAAGCCGAAAATAAGCTGGCGCTTCAGCGGCACAATGACCATCAGCCAGGCGTTCAGGAAGACCGCAGCTAAAATGCCGCTGTTGAGGAAGGTGAAGGTATTACTCATGCTGGAGATGGGGATCTGGAAATCTTTTGCGATATCGCCCATTACCATGCCGGTAACGATCACCAGCGCGCCGGTCAGCGCATAGGAGAAGAAGCTTATCCAGGTGAGGCCAATACGATTACGGTTTGTCATGTTCTGAACCTGTTGAGAACCGGGTGGCAAAAAGTGTCAGAAAGTGTAAACGGAACTGTGATCTTAATAAACAAGCAGTGAAACTACAGATCCATATTTCATGTGTTGTGTGATTTTAATCACGCAATTGCGGTTGTTTAACGTTTGCTCAGACCTTTTGCTGCAACAGCGTAAATATAGGTAAAACGCTGGCTCATGGAATAGAGTCTCTTTACAATCAATCACGTTTTTGTGCCCGCTCTCCCAGGTAAGGAATCTTTCATGTTTAAACGTACTTTAACAGCGGCCATCACCCTGTTAGCGCTCTCTTCCGTTTCCGCCCAGGCGCTGGCCGCAAAAGGTGACACCCACGTTCTGCTCACCACCTCCGCCGGCAATATTGAACTCGAACTGAATAACCAAAAAGCGCCGGTTTCTGTGAAAAACTTCGTTGATTACGTCAACAACGGTTTTTACAACAACACCATTTTTCACCGCGTGATCCCGGGCTTTATGGTGCAGGGTGGGGGCTTCACCACAGACATGCAGCAGAAGCAGACCAACGCGCCAATTAAAAACGAAGCGGACAATGGCCTGCGTAACCTGCGCGGCACCATCTCTATGGCGCGTACCGCCGATAAAGACAGTGCGACCAGCCAGTTTTTCCTCAACGTCGCGGATAATGCCTTCCTCGACCACGGACAGCGCGATTTTGGCTATGCCGTATTTGGCAAGATTGTGAAAGGTCAGGATGTGGTTGAAAAAATTTCTCAGGTTCCGACCAAAGATGTGGGTCCTTACCAGAATGTTCCGTCCAAACCGGTAGTTATCCTCTCCGCTAAAGTCCTGCCTTAATGCTTTTCGTCGCCATCTGCGGATGGCGACCGCCTGTCGCCTCCGGCAAAGCCAGAAATTGCTCTTATACTTAGGGCAAAAACCTGAGCAGGAGGCGGCATGGCGAACAAACTCACCGAAAAACAGAAGGTCACCCTGTGGCAACAGCGACGTAGCGCCAGCTATCAGGCCAGCTGTCGGCTGGAAGGCTTCATGCCAAATGAAACCAGTGTTAACAGCGATGATGCAGCCGCCCGTCTGGCGTCACTGAGGAGGCAATATGGACTCTAATACCGCCGTCAGCCAGGATCCCTACCTGTGGCAGCACGACAACGTGCTGAAAAACCTGCCCGATATTCATGACGCTGCGCAGCTGCGCAAGGCAGAGCTGAGCTTTAGTGCGGCACGCGCCGCCACGCTGGAGCTGGGTCCGCGTAATCCCGGGCTGCCTTACCTGCGCCAGATCCATCGCACGCTATTCCAGGATGTCTACAGCTGGGCGGGTGAACTGCGCACCATTGATATCTGGCGTGATGAGACGCCGTTCTGTCATTTCGAATATATCGAGAAGGAAGGCAATGCCCTGATGGCCGCGCTGGAAGAAGAGAAGGGGTTAGCTGATCTGCCGCGTGACGAATTTATTCAGCGCCTCGCTCACTACTATTGCGAAATCAATATGCTGCATCCTTTCCGCCACGGAAATGGTCGGGCGCAGCGGATTTTCTTTGAACAGCTGGCGCTGCATGCCGGATATCTGCTGAACTGGCAAGAGACGGATGCTGAAAGCTGGAAAGCGGCGAATCAGGCCGGTGTGGCCGGAGATCTGTCCCCGCTGGAGCAGGTCTTTGCGAAAGTGGTGAGTGAGGCGGCCTGACCGCGTAGAATAGCGGCGCGGTTTATCATTCTGGACACGTCATGCTGCTGCTTATCGACAATTACGACTCCTTTACCTGGAATCTCTATCAATATTTCTGCGAGCTGGGTGCGCAGGTTCAGGTGGTGCGCAATGATGCCATCACGCTGGAGCAGATGGCGGCGCTGCCACTGACCCACCTGGTCATCTCGCCTGGCCCCTGCACGCCGTCGGAATCAGGCATCTCGCTGGCGGCAATCCGGCACTTCGCCGGACAGTTGCCGGTACTGGGCGTCTGCCTGGGCCATCAGGCAATTGCGCAGGCGTATGGCGCGCAGGTGGTACGTGCGCGTCAGGTGATGCACGGCAAAACTTCTGTCATTCAGCACACCGGCCAGGGCGTGTTTCGCAATCTCAATAATCCCCTTACCGTGACCCGCTATCACTCGCTGATTGTTCAGCGCGATTCTCTGCCCGACGCGTTCGAGGTGACGGCCTGGACGGTGCGTGACGGCGAGCCTGACGAAATTATGGGATTCCGCCACAAAACCCTGGCGCTGGAAGGCGTACAGTTCCATCCTGAGAGCATTCTCAGCGAGCAGGGACATCTGCTGCTGCGCAATTTTCTTGAGCAATAAGTTGCCTTTGAGTGATTTTTTATGCATATTTTGTGATTATTATTTCATGTTTGCACAATAATCATTTAAATGGGGTCATCAATGGCAGCGGAAAAAATTGCGGTCACGCGGGAGACGTTCGATAACGTTATTTTGCCTGTTTATGCACCTGCGCAGTTCGTGCCGGTAAAAGGCAAGGGCAGCCGTGTATGGGATCAGCAGGGCAAAGAGTATATCGATTTCTCGGGTGGTATCGCCGTCACCGCACTTGGACACTGCCATCCTGCGCTGGTGGAGACGCTGAAAAGCCAGGGCGAGACGCTGTGGCACACCAGCAACGTCTTCACCAACGAACCGGCGCTGCGTCTTGCCAGTAAGTTAATTCAGGCGACCTTTGCCGAGCGGGTCTTCTTCGCTAACTCCGGGGCCGAAGCCAACGAGGCCGCCTTTAAGCTGGCGCGCTATTACGCCTGCAAACGTCACAGCCCATTCAAAAGTAAGATTATCGCCTTTCATAACGCCTTTCATGGCCGGACGCTGTTTACCGTCACGGTCGGCGGACAGCCAAAATATTCTGATGGGTTCGGGCCTAAACCGGCGGATATCGTCCATGTGCCGTTCAATGATCTGAACGCAGTAAAAGCGGTCATTGACGATCATACCTGCGCCATTGTGGTTGAACCGATTCAGGGGGAGGGCGGCGTCGTGCCCGCAACGCAGGAATTTATGCAGGGACTGCGTGAGCTTTGCGATCAGCACCAGGCGCTGCTGGTGCTGGATGAAGTGCAGAGCGGCATGGGGCGCAGCGGAAAGCTGTTCGCCTATGAGCATTATGGCATCCAGCCCGATATTCTGACCTCAGCCAAAGCGCTGGGCGGCGGTTTCCCGGTCAGCGCCATGCTGACCACTAACGAGATCGCCTCGACCATGGCGCCGGGCGTGCATGGCACCACCTATGGCGGCAATCCACTCGCCTGCGCCATCGCCGAAACTGCGCTCGATATTATCAATACGCCGGAGGTGCTGGCAGGCGTTGAGACACGTCGTCAGCACTTTGTCACGGCGCTGCAGGCCATCGATGCGAAGTATGATCTCTTCAGCGATATTCGCGGCAAGGGTCTGCTGATTGGCGCGGCGCTGAAACCGCAGCATGCCGGTAAAGCACGCGACATCCTGAATGCCGCAGCCGCAGAAGGGGTGATGGTGCTGGTTGCCGGAACCGACGTGATGCGTTTTGCCCCTTCACTGATTATCGAACCGGCCGACATCGAAGAGGGCATGCGCCGCTTCGCCACGGCCGTCGGCAACGTGCTCAACGGCTAGGTTAGTTTTTACGTAAGCGTCTGATCAGCCAGCGGCCATGTTGCGGCCGCTGGTTCCACGCCAGCGATGAAATGGTGTACATCACGCTCAGATGATCGAGAATGCGCCGCACATGCTGCTCCACCACCGTGATCGGTCCCTCACTGATGTTCTCCAGCTCATCCAGCAGGTTAACCTGTGAGCTTTCACCATCATATTCCAGCCGCTGCTGACACCGCTGCAGCGCGATTTCACAGGATTGCAGATAGCGTTCTGCCAGCGAGTCGGTCAGCATAGTGTGCTCCCGCGCCAGAATCGTTATGGCATTAATGTGCTCAACAATAAACTGACTGTGCGTGACCCAGAGCCGCATATCACTCAGATAGCGGGAGTTAAACGCGGGTTCCTGCATCGCCTGATTCAGTGAGTTAAACAGCGCATTGTGCGCCTGATTCACCTTCACGCGCTGATACGCCAGTTTCTCAGGTGACTGTTCGTGACCCAGCAACAATCTCAGTGCGTCCTGATCGGCTTCCAGCGCATCATGGGCGTTCTGTCGCAGTAAGCCACTCTGCCACTGCGGCCACAGCCACAGCATCCCGCCAAAGGCGATCAGACAGCCCATCAGCGTATCCATCAGTCGCGGCAGCAGAAACTGCGCGCCATTCAGCGACAGTAATTGCAGCGAGTAAACCGCCGTGACCGTAAAGCCAATCATTGACCAGCCATAGAACTGGCGCGTAAAGCGATAGCTGATAAAGGTTATTGCCAGCATGATCAGCAGCACCAGCGACTCCGGTACCGCCAGCCGCAGCGTGGCGGCCGCAATCACCAGACCGGCAAAGGTGCCCAGCGCACGGTGCTGGATGCGAACACGCGTAGCGCTGTAACCGTTCTGGCTGACGAACATGATGGTCATCAGGATCCAGTAAGGTTTGGGGATATTGAAGAACAGCGCCAGTGCACTGCCCAGCATCAGCATTACCGCAAAGCGCCCGGCGGTGCGCAGTGCTGACGAGCGAAAAGAGAGATAACTGCGCAGCGCCGGTAACAGTGGCAGACGGCGCTGACGATCCGCCATCAGGTCACGCTGATACAGCGGTTTCTGCGTGCGCAGCACCCGCGCAATGCGGTTGAAGTGGTAAAGACAGAAGTTACCCACCGGATTGTCGGGATGCTGATGGGCGATCTTCTCCAGCGCGCCGAGCTGTTTATCCATCGCAAAGCGATCGGGTAGCTGGTGATAAAGGATGTTATCCGCCAGCACCCGCAACCGGGCCGAGATGGTTTTGGCATTCCAGCGGATCACCGCTTCGGCATGACTCTGTTCAACCAGCTTCTGCACTTCTTCCGGCCGATGCAGGCTGACCGAGATGTGTTCCTGCAGATCCAGCGCCACCTGAAAGGCGCGCGTCAGCCGCTTATGGCTGTGATCGCGGCTTGCCGACAGCATGTGCATCTGCTGATAGCAGGTGTTGATCAGATCAACCACTTTCTGCTGACGCGCCAGCAGCGGCGGCAGTGCCTTTTCCGGGTCGGTCAGCTGCGTCAGCAGGGTGTATTTGGCGTCGCAGTAGTTAGCCAGCTCGCGGTAGATCAGGCTGAGGCTTTCGCGCATCGGCTGCTCTTTCCAGAGCCAGAACCAGAACCAGTTAAACAGCCCATACCAGAGCGTGCCGCCGATGTAGAGCAGCGGGGTAACATAGATGGGCATGCGGCCAATGAGGCTCAGGGTAAAAATGGCGGCGATAAGCGTGCCGGGCAGCAGACGACCATGCAGCGGGCTGATCTCACCCGTCACGCCGAGCAGCAGGGGCATGGCGAACAGGATGAGCGGCAGCGGAATGGCATGCAGGGTGAGCCACTGAATCAGGAAGCTGCCGAGGGCAAACAGGCTGCCACCCACAATCAGGCGTTTGAAAAAGCGTTTATGCGGGGTATCCAGACCGGCAATATTGCAGCAGGCAGGCACTAACGAGAACAGCAGACCTTTTTGCAGGTCGCCAGCAAGCCAGCCCAGCGCGACGGGCAGACAAAGCACCAGCGTTTGCCGCAAGGCGTAGTTGACTTCAGGATGGTAAATAATTCGACGCCACATCGGCCCAACACAAACAATAACGGCGTGATGTTGCCATCACGCCGTGGGTGACAGGAATTAGCGGGTGCCGTAAACGACGATGGTTTTGCCGTGTGCGGAGATCAGGTTCTGATCTTCCAGCATCTTCAAAATACGGCCCACGGTTTCGCGTGAACAACCAACAATCTGGCCAATTTCCTGACGAGTGATTTTAATTTGCATGCCGTCGGGATGCGTCATGGCATCTGGCTGCTTCGCCAGGTTGAGCAGGGTCTGTGCAATGCGTCCGGTGACGTCGAGGAAAGCGAGGTTACCCACCTTTTCAGACGTGACCTGCAGGCGACGCGCCATCTGCGAGGAGAGTCGCATCAGGATGTCGGGATTAACCTGAATCAGCTGACGGAATTTCTTGTAAGAAATCTCCGCCACTTCGCACGCGCTTTTCGCACGTACCCAGGCGCTGCGCTCCTGGCCTTCTTCGAACAGGCCAAGCTCACCAATGAAATCGCCCTGATTCAGGTAGGAAAGAATCATCTCTTTGCCTTCTTCATCTTTAATCAGAACCGCGACGGAACCTTTCACGATGTAGTAAAGCGTTTCTGCTTTTTCACCTTGGTGAATCAGCGTACTTTTGGATGGATACTTGTGAATATGGCAATGGGACAGGAACCATTCGAGTGTAGGGTCTGTTTGCGGTTTGCCGAGAACCATTCGCTATTATCCTCTGTTGTAATCGTGCCCAAAATACAGGGGGCAGTTTTCCCTGTCAGGCGGTGAAAGCTTCAAGCGTTTCCCTTTCAGGAAATTATTCGGGCCGCATCAGGCGCAGTGCGCATCATTCTTCCCGGCTTCGCCATCGGGTGACGAAAAATATTTTCAGCACTGTTTGTAGCACAGCTTTTGCCGACTGTCTTGTGTTGTCTCGCTTCAGCTACAGGCGGATTTCTCTGGATTGCTGTTTACCAGGCGAAAGCGTACTCTGGCGACAAAACAGCGTATTCCGGAGCAAAAATCATGCAGGCAAGAGTGAAGTGGGTAGAAGGACTGACATTCCTCGGAGAATCCTCATCCGGCCATCAGATACTAATGGATGGAAATTCGGGCGATAAAGCGCCCAGCCCAATGGAGATGGTGCTGATGGCGGCCGGCGGATGCAGCGCGATTGACGTGGTATCAATTCTGCAAAAAGGCCGTAACGATGTGGCTGATTGTGAAGTAAAACTGACCTCAGAACGTCGTGAAGAGGCGCCGCGAATCTTTACGCACATCAACCTGCATTTTATCGTGAGTGGTAAAGCGCTCCAGGATAAAGCGGTCTCACGCGCGGTGGATCTTTCCGCTGAAAAATATTGTTCGGTGGCCATCATGCTGGGTAAAGGTGTGACGATTACGCATAGCTATGAAGTGATTGAGCTGTAACAGGCGGAAGGGCATTTTAAAGTCGCGGGCCAATTTGGAGTCGGTCTGGTTTCCGGCCGTTCCTGCATAGAGAGTCCGCTTTAAGACTGTGCGTGCGCAGGAAACCGGGTCAGATCGGAAAGTCGCAAAATCCGCCATCCATGGCATGCTCGGCCCGCGCAATTACGCACCTCATCCCTGAGGTGCGCCCGTACCGGGCCAACGCTTTGCGTTGTTCAAAAACACTCCCGGCGTTTTTGTCCCAGTCGCGGAACGCTTTCCTCTTCTGACCCGGTTCCCGGCGTGTTGAGTTTTTTCGCTGCTGCCAGACTCATTCTGCATTGGCGTTAGTCTGGAAAACGCCCTTTTGACCTCTTACTCTATCCGCTTACCTTCCATCAGCCGCTTCACCAGCGGACCCATGATCAGCTCCATCGCCAGACCCATTTTGCCGCCGGGCACCACCAGCGTATTGATGTGCGAGATAAACGAACCCTGCAGCATCGCCAGCAGGTAGGGGAAATCGATATCTTCCAGCGCCTGGAAATGAATCACCACAAAGCTCTCATCCAGTGACGGAATGGCGCGGGCAGCGAACGGGTTTGAGGTGTCAACGGTCGGGACGCGCTGAAAGTTGATGTGGGTGCGCGAGAACTGTGGCGTGATGAAATTGATGTAATCTTCCATCGAACGCACCACGGAATCCATCACTGCTTCGCGTGAATGGCCGCGCTCGCCGGTGTCGCGCACCAGCTTCTGAATCCACTCCAGGTTAACAATGGGCACAACCCCCACCAGCAAATCAACCTGCTCCGCCACGTTATGCTGCGCCGTCACCACGCCGCCGTGCAGTCCTTCATAGAACAGAATGTCAGTGTTCTGCGGCAGCGGCTGCCAGGGCGTAAAGGTGCCGGGCACCTGATTCCACGGTACGGCTTCATCGTAGGTGTGCAGATATTTACGCGACTGGCCCTGTCCGCTTTGACCATACTCTTTAAAGCTCTGCTCCAGCAGGCCAAAATCATTGGCTTCCGGGCCAAAGTAGCTGACGTGACGTCCTAAATCGCGCGCCTTACGAATCGCCATATCCATTTCAGGGCGGGTAAAGCGGTGAAAGCTGTCACCTTCCAGCTCAGCAGCATGAAGATCGAGCTGCTGAAAAATTTTACGAAACGCGAGGCTGGTGGTGGTGGTTCCTGCACCGCTGGAACCGGTCACCGCGATAATGGGATGACGTGCAGACATAGAAAAGCTCCCTGTGAGATCGGGCGATGAGCATTGTTATCATGAAATGATGCCGGGTGCATCAGCCACGAAATTCTTTGCGCGGCATGATATTGACCGATTCATGCAGTTCCGACCACACCAGCACTACTTCACCGGTTTCCAGCTGGCGTCGCACATCAGCTACCTTGTCCAGCAGGCTGCGTTCCTGCTCGCCATAGTCTGTGCCTTCACGCAGCACAAAGGTTTCAATCAGATTTTCAAGGGTCTCAGGTGAGACCTGTTGCCAGGGAATAATCACAAGATCAGTTATCCAGAAAAGGGGCGATCCACTGCGGGATGCGCTGTTCCAGCCACATTTCAGGCTGGCGTAGCGTTCCGCCGACAAAACCGACGTGGCCGCCGTGGGGTGTCAGTTGATAAGTAATAGTGGCAGATAATTGGCTGCTGTGCGGGATCACCTCATCACTCATAAAGGGATCGTCTTTGGCGTGGATGATCAGCAGCGGTTTCTCTGCGCGCTTAAGCCAGGGCATGGCGCTGGCACGATGATAGTAATCTGCTGCATCGACAAAACCGTGGGCGCGGGCTGTAATCGCATCATCAAAATCGCGCAGTCGCCGCATCGCTTTGAGCTGTGCCAGATTAACCGGCAGGGTGTCCGGCCAGGCATGCAGTTTGCGGCGGGCACTTTTCTTGAGCTGCGCCAGCAGGTAGTACTGATAGAAGCGCGAGAAGCCGCGTTCCAGTTTCACGCTGCACGGTTCCAGCAGCAGCGGGGCGGAGACAATCACGGCGGCATCCACCTCCGCAGCGGCACCCTGCTGGCCGAGCAGGCAGCCCAGCATGTTGCCGCCCAGCGAGAAACCCACGGCGGCGGTAGGCACATGACCCCAGCGGGTGCGCAGCCAGTGCAGGAAGAAGCGGGCATCTTCAGTTTCGCCGGAGTGATAGATGCGGTTCAGCCGGTTAGGTTCGCCACTGCAGCCGCGAAAATGCATCACTACTGCCAGCCAGCCACGTGCGCGGCAGATCGCCATCAGGCCATGAATGTAGGGACTCTGAAAGTTGCCCTCCAGGCCATGAAACAGCACCACGCGCGGTTTATGCTGCGCCAGCTGCGGATCTTCGCTCCAGGCGAGATCGACGAAATCGCCATCGGGCAGATCGAGACGCTGCCAGTGAGGAGCGAAGGTGAGACGGCGACGTAACAGGCGCGGCAGCATCGTCTGCAGATGCGCGTTACGCAGAGTGTCAGGTGGTGTGAACTGCTCGTTTTCCGGGCCTGTAAATTTCATGTGGTAAAAGCTTGTCTGTTCCATATCACACTGTTAGCTTCGATAAGTTTTTTATTGCAGGGTAAGGAGTACCCGATTGCCATGGAACTGAGTCTTTTCTTATCAATGTTGGGATTTCTGTGGGTCGCGGCCATTACGCCAGGCCCCAATAATATGTTACTCACCGCCTCGGGCGCTAATTTTGGCTTTCTGCGCACGATTCCGCTGATGATCGGCATCATGATCGGTATGCAGGTGATGCTGCTGATGGTGGCCTTTGGCATAGGCGGTTTGATCCTGCTCTATCCTTCGCTGCATCTGATGCTGAAAATCGCCGGTAGCCTCTATCTGCTCTGGCTGGCGTGGAAGATAGCCACCGCCAGCTATGCAAAGCTGGAAACTGACCAGGCACCGGATGCGCCAATGCCGTTCTGGCAGGGCGGGCTGCTACAGCTGATCAACCCCAAAGCCTGGCTGATGGCGCTGGGCGCAGTCGCCAGCTTCAGTCTGGCCGGTGATGCGTATCGTCATTCCGTGATGGCCATAAGCGTCGGTATGTTTCTGGTTAATCTGGTGTCGGGCGTCATCTGGATGGGATTTGGCGCCATGATTGGTCGCATTCTGCGCAGTCGCCGCGCCTGGAGAATATTTAACCTCGCCATGGGGCTGCTGACCGCTGCCTGCGTGCTATTAATCTGGCATTGAGTCAGCTGGATGCGCGTTCAACGCGCGTCCAGGGCAGTACCTCACGCATCACCGGCGCGTTCGGGTTGCGGATCTTCTGCAGCAGCAGCTGCACGCTGCGTGCGCCCAGCTGATTCATCGGCTGTTCAATAGTAGTCAGTGGCGGATTCAGGCTGCGGGTAAAGGGCACTCCGTCAAACCCAACCACCGCCAGATCTTCCGGCACGCGCAGACCCGCTTCCAGCGCCGCATGCACTACGCCCATCGCCAGCACATCTGAAACCGCAAACACCGCATCCGGCGGTTCCGGCAATGCCATTAATTCCCTCATCGCCTGAATACCTGCCTCAGGGGAGATTTCGTAGGTATAGGAGACGGCGGACCACGCATAGCCCAGCTCCTCAATGGCCTGTCGGTAGCCCTTTTCACGATGATGCGAGTAGAGGTAACGCATGTCGCCATTGACCAGCCCAATGCGTTTCCGCCCTTTACCCGCGAGGTAATGGATGGTGTCACGCGCGGCTTCAAGGTGATCAATGCTGACCGAGGAGGCGGGAATATCCGGATCAAATTCACAGCATTGCACCCAGGGCGCCCCGGCGATCAGCGCCTGCAAATCCTGTAACCCTGATGCGGCATCCATCGTTATTACACCATCCACCACTTTTCCGGTCAGCAGCGAAAGATAGGCGGCTTCACGCTGAAGCTGCGAGGCGGAGTTACAGAGCAGAATGTGATAGCCGTGCAGTTCCGCTTCGGCTTCAATGCCCTGAACCACGCGCGAACAGAAGGGGTTAGTAATATCCGAGATCAGCACCAGCAGCATGTGGCTTTGTGCCGTCCGCAGCTGACGCGCCAGTAAGTTGGGCTGATAGTCGCAGGCAGAGATTGCCGCCAGAACTTTCTCACGCGTATCGGGCTTTACGCCGGGATGCGCGTTGAGAACCCGCGATACCGTGGCTTTGGAAACGCCAGCCAGCTGAGCGACTTTCTCGATCGACATCGGATTTAAAGACCTTAACAGGCAATAATTGGGAATGCATATCAATAACACAGGCACAATGTGAGCGCCTGACATTTTTGCTTACTTTAGCTATTTTCAGCATTTGCGATTTTCAGCTTAGTTTTGCAGATAGTGATCTAAGAACTTATTTCTATTAGGGATAATTTTTAATTCCTTTATGAAACTATTGCCTGCAGAGACACTGCCTCCACGATAAAACCGGTGGGGTAGTGATCATGGCAGCAACACGTTTAACTTTCTTAGCCGCAGCGATGGCGGTGCTGGCGTTTCGGGCTGATGCAGTCAATGTCACCGTCGCGTACCAGACCTCTGCCGAACCGGCGAAAGTGGCACAGGCTGATGGCAGTTTTGCCAAAGATAGCGGGGCCAGCGTCGACTGGCGTAAGTTTGACAGCGGTGCAGGCGTATTGCGCGCGCTGGCGTCCGGCGACGTCCAGATTGGCAATATCGGATCCAGTCCGTTAGCGGTCGCAGCGGCGCAAAAGCTACCAATCGAAGCCTTTCTGCTTGCCTCACAGCTGGGCAACTCTGAAGCGCTGGTGGTAAAGAAGAACATCACCACTCCCAACGATCTCATCGGAAAGCGTATCGCGGTGCCGTTTATCTCCACCACCCACTACAGCCTGCTTGCTGCGCTGAAACACTGGGGCATTAAGCCGTCGCAGGTACAGCTGGTAAATCTGCAGCCGCCTGCGATTATCGCGGCGTGGCAGCGTGGCGACATTGATGGCGCTTACGTCTGGGCGCCTGCGGTGAATGAACTGGAAAAACAGGGCAAAGTGCTGACCGACTCGGCGGCAGTGGGGAGCTGGGGATCGCCGACGCTGGATGTCTGGGTGGTCCGCAAAGATTTCGCTGAGCAGCATCCGGAGATCGTGACCGCGTTTGCCCGCAGCGCACTTGATGCGCAGCAGGCCTATCTTAACAGCCCCGATAGCTGGCTGAAGCAGCCCGATAATCTCAGCAAACTCTCCCGCCTCAGCGGGGTGCCGGAAGCGCAGGTGCCGGATCTGGTGAAGGGCAATACCTACCTCACGGCGCAGCAGCAGGTTGAGCAGTTGGGTAAGCCAGTGAATAAAGCAATCGTCGATACCGCCCAGTTTCTGAAGGCGCAGGGCCGGGTGCCGCAGGCGGATAACGACTACAGCAGCTATGTGACCTCCCGTTTCGTCGCACCATTAGTTAAACCTTAAGGAGGCACGATGCTGCGTATCGCTCATCTTCATGCCCGTTATGCCGGACAACCGGTGTTGCAGGATATCAATCTGCAGCTGGATAGCCATGAACTGCTGGTGGTGCTCGGCCCCTCCGGCTGCGGCAAAACCACGCTGCTCAATCTGGTTGCCGGATTTCTGCCGGTGGAGTCGGGCAGCATCACGCTGGATAACCAGCCGGTGACGGGGCCTGGTGCGGAGCGCGGCGTGGTGTTTCAGCATGAAGGCTTACTGCCATGGCGTAACGTGCTGGATAACGTTGCCTTTGGTCTGCAGCTGGCGGGGATGTCGCGCCCGGCGCGCGAGGCCATCGCACGGAAGCTCATCAGGCAGGTGGGGCTGGAGGGTGCGGAGAAGCGCGCCATCTGGCAGTTGTCCGGCGGTCAGCGACAGCGGGTCGGCATTGCACGCGCGCTGGCGACCGATCCGCAACTGCTGCTGCTTGACGAGCCATTTGGCGCTTTGGATGCCTTTACCCGCGAGCAGATGCAGACCCTGCTGCTGACGCTGTGGCGCGACAGCGGTAAACAGATCCTGCTGATTACGCACGATATAGAAGAGGCTATTTTCCTGGCCAGCGAACTGATTCTGCTGTCGCCAGGACCCGGCCGCATCGTGGAGCGCTTGCGTCCCGGCTTTGGTCAGCGCTTTGCCGCAGGTGAGTCGTGCCGCAGCATCAAATCCGATCCGCAGTTTATCGCCCAGCGCGAATATGTGCTGAGCCGCGTATTTGACCAGCGGGAGGCGTTTGCATGAGCGCGTTAATCCACGACAAGTCTCTGCCGGTGCGCCGTCGTTTGCGCTGGCCATTTTCAACCACGTTCACGCTGAGCATGCTGAGTCTCTCTCTGCTGTTGCTGCTCTGGTGGGGCGTGACCGCGCTGGGCCTGATTGCTCCGCTGTTCCTGCCGTCGCCACAGCAGGTATTCAGCAAGCTGCTGCTGATTGCCAGCGCCCAGGGCTTTATGGATGCCACGCTGTGGCAGCATCTGGCCGCCAGCCTGACGCGGATGCTGATTGCGCTGACAGCGGCGGCCGCCATCGGCATTCCGGTGGGGATTCTGATGGGCCTTAGCCCGGTAGCTCGCGGGCTGCTTGATCCGATTATTGAGCTTTATCGCCCGATTCCGCCACTTGCCTATCTGCCGCTGATGGTGATCTGGTTCGGCATTGGTGAGACGTCGAAAATCCTGCTGATCACCCTGGCCATCTTCGCGCCGGTGACGCTCTCCACTCTGGCCGGGGTGCGTAACACCCAGCAGGTACGGATTCGTGCGGCGCGCTCGCTGGGGGCTAACCGCTGGCAGCTGCTGCGCTGGGTGATTCTGCCGGGCGCGCTGCCGGAGATTCTGACCGGTCTGCGCATTGGGCTCGGGGTGGGCTGGTCAACCCTGGTGGCAGCGGAGCTGATTGCCGCCACACGTGGCCTCGGTTTTATGGTGCAGTCAGCGGGAGAACTCCTCGCCACCGATGTGGTGCTGGCGGGTATCGCCGTAATTGCCTTTATCGCTTTTAGCCTGGAACTTGGGCTCCGCGCGTTGCAGCGCCGTCTGACGCCCTGGAGTGGAGAACAATCATGAATGAACGTCTGAGTTTTACCCCTCTTGGCCCTTATATCGGCGCACAGGTCTCAAACCTGGATGTCTCACGGCCATTGAGTGATGCGCAGTTTGAGCAGCTGTATCATGGCCTGCTGCGTCATCAGGTGCTGTTTCTGCGGGACCAGAAAATAACGCCGGAACAGCATCGCGCACTGGCGATCCGTTTTGGCGACCTGCATATTCATCCGGTCTATCCCCATGCGGAGGGCGTCGAAGAGATTATCGTGCTCGATACCCATCAGGATAATCCGCCGGATAATGACAACTGGCACACCGATGTCACCTTTATCGAAACACCGCCAGCTGTCGCGCTGCTGGCCTCCAAAGTCTTACCGGAAGCGGGCGGTGACACGCTCTGGACCAGTGGCATCGCCGCTTACGAGGCGCTGTCGGCGCCTTTTAAACAGTTGCTGGAGGGGCTCCGCGCCGAGCATGATTTTAAAAAGTCATTCCAGGAGTATAAGTACCGCAAAACGGAGGAAGAACATCTGCGCAGGCAGCAGGCGGTGGCAAAACATCCACCCGTGCAGCATCCGGTAATCCGCACGCATCCGGTCAGCGGCAAAAAAGCGCTGTTTGTGAATGAAGGCTTTACCACGCGGATCCTGGATTTAAGCGAGAAGGAGAGTGATGCGGTGCTGGGCTTCCTGTTTGCGCACGCCACCAAACCGGAGTTTCAGGTGCGCTGGCGCTGGCAGCCAGACGATCTGGCTATCTGGGATAATCGTGTCACGCAGCATTATGCCAATGCCGACTATTATCCGGCCCGGCGGATCATGCAGCGGGCAACGGTACTGGGCGACAAACCTCGTTAAAAAAGCATCTCCCCGCAAGCGGGGAGATTTTTTATGAGGCCATAATCTGTTCGAGCTGTTCCTGGGCTTCCAGCCACGCCATCTCAACCTCTTCCAGCGCAGACTTACTCTCCGCCTGACGCTTGAGTGCGGTGGTCAGGTCCGCTTTTCGGCTCTGATCATAAATCGCACTGTCTGCGAGCTGCGCTTCAGCATCGGCCAGCTGGCTCTGCCATTTGCTCATCTGCTTTTCCAGCTTCTCTATCTCTTTGCGCAGCGGCTGGGTCTGGGTGCGCAGTTCGGCATCACGGCGCTTCTGATCTTTACGCGCCTGGGCGCTGTTACTGTTATCCAGTTTCGGCGCGGCATCCTGTTGCGCCTGTTGTTTCTGCAGATCGCTCAGCCACTGCTGATAATCTTCGAGGTCGCCCTCAAACACATCCACTTTGCCATCATGCACCAGATAGAGATCGTCCGTGGTCGCGCGCAGCAGGTGACGGTCATGCGAGACCACCACCAGTGCACCTTCGAAGTCGATCAGCGCTTCGGTCAGCGCCTGGCGCATATCAAGATCCAGGTGGTTGGTCGGTTCATCGAGCAGCAGCAGGTTAGGGCGTTGCCAGACAATCAGCGCCAGCACCAGTCGCGCTTTCTCACCGCCCGAGAAGCGCTCAGTGTTCTCCGTGACTTTGTCGCCGCGGAAATCGAAGCCGCCCAGATAGTCGCGCAGCTGCTGTTCCAGCACGTCAGGTGCAATGCGCGACAGATGCTGCAGCGGTGACTCATCGGCCCGCAGGTACTCCAGCTGATGCTGGGCGAAGTAACCAAGCTTGATCCCTTTCGCCAGCCCCATCTTGCCATGCATCGCCTCCAGCTCACCCGCCAGCAGCTTAATCAGGGTGGATTTACCGGCTCCGTTACGTCCCAGCAGGCCGATGCGTGAGCCTGGCACCAGGTTGAGCTTGATCGCGTCGAGAATGATGCGATCGCCATAACCTGCGGTGACCTTCTCCATCTTCATCAGTGGATTAGGCAGGTTCTCCGGCTTGCGGAAAGTGAAGCTGAATGGATTATCAACATGGGCGGGCGCAATCATTTCCATGCGCTCCAGCATCTTGATGCGGCTCTGTGCCTGCTTCGCCTTGGTCGCCTGGGCGCGGAAGCGATCAATATAGCTGTGCAAATGCGCGACTTTCTCCTGCTGACTCTCATACAGCGCCTGCTGCTGAGCCAGTTTGGCGACGCGCTGCCGCTCAAAGGAGCTGTAGTTGCCGGTATATTCGAACATCGACTCCTGTTCGATATGAATGATTTTGTCGATGACCGGATCGAGGAAGTCACGATCGTGCGAGATCAGGATCAGTGTGCCTTCATAACTTTTCAGCCAGCGCTCCAGCCAGATCACCGCATCGAGATCGAGGTGGTTGGTCGGTTCATCCAGCAACAGCAGATCGGAACGGCAAATCAGCGCCTGTGCCAGATTGAGGCGCATGCGCCAGCCACCAGAAAAGTCGCTGACCGGACGCTGCAACTGCTCCTGACTGAAGCCCAGGCCGTGCAACAGGCTTGAGGCGCGCGCATGAATGCTCCACGCCTGCACCGCATCCAGCTGGCCATGCAGCAGCGCAATGGCATTGCCATCGTCGCGCAGATTGGCGTCCGCCAGCTCGGCTTCAAGCTGCCGAAACTGGCGATCGCCATCAATCACGTACTCCAGCGCGGCTTTATCCAGCGCTGGCGTTTCCTGATTCACCCAGGCCAGCGCCCAGTGAGTGGGGAACGTGACGGTGCCGGCATCGCTGGTGATTTCACCTTTTAACAGCGACAGCAGCGTGGATTTCCCACAGCCGTTTTTACCCACCAGCCCGACCTTCTGACCAGGATTAATGGTGGCGGTGGCATTGTCGAGCAGGACGCGGATGCCGCGGCGAATTTGTAAGGCTGAGAAGACAATCATGTAAGCGCCGTATCGTCAGAATATGTTAATTTACTGGCAACATAATGAGATTTTGCTGCGTCGTGCATGGTAGCTGAAAACCGCACCAATGACGACGCTTTGGAGGGAAAGGATGTCGCAGCCACCCAGGGTTTTGCTGCTTTATGCTCATCCGGAATCACAGGATTCGATCGCGAATCGGATTTTGTTACAGCCGGCTCAGGCACTGGAACACGTCACCGTGCACGATCTGTACGCGGCCTATCCGGATTTTTTTATCGATATTCATCATGAACAACAATTACTGCGCGAACATGACGTCATCATTTTTCAGCATCCGCTCTATACCTACAGCTGTCCGGCATTGCTGAAAGAGTGGCTGGATCGGGTTCTATCGCGCGGTTTCGCCAATGGCGTGGATGGCAATGCACTTGAAGGTAAGTACTGGCGCAGCGTGGTGACGACCGGCGAACCGGAAAGTGCCTTTAAGCAGCAGGGTCTGAACCGCTATTCGCTCAATGACATCATGCGGCCTTTTGAGCTGACCGCCCGGATGTGCCGTATGCACTGGATGCCGCCGATGATTGTTTACATGGCACGTCGTCAGAGTCCTGAATTATTGAAAAATTATGCCCGCGCTTATGGTGACTGGCTCGCGGCACCGCTGCTGAATGGAGGGGTATAGATGGAAGGGCAAACGCTGCTGACCGCGGGGGTGATTTATCTGGTCGCGGCGGTCTTGATTGTACCGGTGGCGGCTCGCCTCGGTATTGGTGCAGTTCTGGGTTATCTGGTGGCAGGTATCGCCATCGGCCCGTGGGGATTAGGCTTTATCAGCGACGTCGACGAGATTCTTCACTTCTCTGAGCTCGGCGTGGTTTTCCTGATGTTTATTATCGGGCTGGAGCTGAACCCGGCAAAGCTGTGGGCGCTGCGCCGCTCCATTTTTGGGGTCGGCGCGGCGCAGGTCATCTTCTCCGCAGCCATTCTCGGCGGCTTATTGTGGCTGACCCATTTTAGCTGGCAGGCGGCGATCATCGGCGGGATTGGCCTGGCGATGTCCTCGACCGCCATGGCGCTGCAGCTGATGATGGATAAAGGCATGAACCGCAGCGAAGCGGGCCAGCTGGGCTTTTCGGTGCTGCTGTTCCAGGATATCGCGGTTATTCCTGCCCTGGCGCTGATCCCGCTGCTGGCCGGAACCGACAGCGGCCATATCGACTGGATGAAGGTTGGCATGAAAGTGCTGGCGTTTGCCGGCATGCTGGTAGGCGGACGCTATCTGCTGCGACCAATCTTCCGTTACATCGCCGCATCGGGCGTGCGCGAGGTCTTTACCGCGGCGTCGCTGCTGCTGGTGCTGGGTTCCGCGCTGTTTATGGATGCGCTGGGCCTGTCGATGGCGCTGGGTACGTTTATTGCCGGGATCCTGCTGGCGGAGAGCGAATACCGGCATGAGCTGGAAGTGGCTATCGACCCGTTCAAAGGTTTACTGCTGGGCCTGTTCTTTATTTCGGTAGGCATGGCGCTTAATCTCGGTGTGCTCTATACCCATATTGTGACCATCCTGCTGGGTGTGGTGACGCTGGTGGCGGTGAAAACAGGGGTGCTCTATATGCTGGCGCGCATTTATGGCCTGCGCAGTTCAGAGCGACAGCAGTTCGCGGGTGTGCTGAGTCAGGGTGGTGAGTTCGCCTTTGTGCTCTTTTCAGCGGCATCCTCGGCAAAGCTCTTCTCAGGTGAGCAACTGCCGATGCTGCTGGTGACGGTGACGCTGTCGATGATGACCACGCCGCTGCTGATGAAGGGAGTCGATCGTCTGCTGGCCCGCCGCTTCAACGAGACGGATGAAGATGCAGAAAAACACTTTGTTGAAGATGATCAGCCACAGGTGATTGTGGTGGGCTTTGGTCGCTTCGGTCAGGTGGTGGGACGCTTGTTGATGGCGAACAATAAACGCATCACCGTGCTGGAGCGCGACATCAGTGTGGTCAGTCTGATGCGGAAATATGGCTATAAGGTCTATTACGGCGATGCGACCGAACTGGAGTTACTTCGGGCAGCCGGTGCAGCCAACGCGCAGTCAATTGTCATCACCTGCAATGAACCGGAAGATGTGATGACGATCGTGCATCTGTGCCAGCAGCATTTTCCGCAACTGCAGATTCAGGCGCGCGCCCGTGGCCGCGTCGAGGCCCATGAGCTGTTACAGGCAGGCGTCACGCAGTTCTCCCGCGAGACCTTCTCCAGTGCGCTGGAGCTGGGACGTAAAACATTGATGACGCTGGGGATGCATCCGCATCAGGCGCACCGCGCCCAGCAACATTTCCGCCGGCTTGATATGCGGATGTTGCGTGAGCTGATGCCTAATCTCTCTGAAAGTGCGGCGCAGGCTTCACGAGTCCGTGAGGCGCGGCGTGAACTGGAAGATATCTTCCAGCGCGAAATGCAGCACGAGAAGCGGCAGTTCGACGGCTGGGACGATGACCAATAATCTCTTAAAACAGGCAGAAGCTAATGCGTAAACGTTTTATTGCCGGTGCGACATGCCCGCATTGCCAGGGTAAGGACACGCTGGCGATGTGGCGTGAAAATAATGTTGATGTGGTGGAGTGCGTGAAGTGTGGTCATCAGATGCGCGAGGCGGATAAGCAGGCGCGCGATCAGGTTCGCTCAAATGAACAGGTTATTGGCATTTTCCATCCTGAGTAGCGGAATCGGGCAGCTTTTTTTACGCTTGAACTTACAGCGGGATTGAATTCCGTTACAATTACCGCCATTAAGGCTTAAGTCGCAAGAGAATGTGAAATCCCTCTTGTACTCAGCCCCGAACCTTTCTGGTTGGTGTTATTGCACGCAAGAATAGACCAATGAGACGGGATCTCAGCTCTCAACGGTTAGGAGATATCATGAAAGTAGCAAAAGACCTGGTGGTAAGCCTGGCCTATCAGGTACGTACAGAAGACGGCGTGTTAGTTGACGAGTCACCGGTGAGTGCACCGTTAGACTACCTGCACGGTCATGGTTCCCTGATTTCTGGTCTGGAAAATGCGCTGGAAAACCACATTGCCGGCGACAAGTTTGACGTGCATATCCCGGCAAACGATGCTTACGGTCAGTATGACGACAACCTGGTGCAGCGCGTTCCTAAAGACGTGTTCATGGGTGTTGATGAACTGCAGGTTGGCATGCGTTTCCTGGCAGAGACCGATCAGGGTCCGGTGCCAGTAGAAATCACTGAAGTTGAAGATGAACACGTTGTGGTTGATGGTAACCACATGCTGGCGGGTCAGAACCTGAACTTCAACGTTGAAGTGGTTGCTATCCGTGAAGCCACACCAGAAGAACTGGCTCATGGCCATGTTCACGGCGCAGATGGCCATCATCATGACCACGATCACGGCCATGATCACGACCACGACCATGATCACGGTAAAGGCGGTTGCGGAACTGGCGGTTGCGGTTGCAGCCACTAAGTCTCAACCGTTCTTTAAAGGCCACCTCCGGGTGGCCTTTCTTTTGGTCGTTACTCTGGTTCAGCCCGGCTGAACCGGGGCCAGATGGCCCGCGATCAGTAGTGCGGGGGTGGCGTCTCTTCAGACTGTGAGGCGACCATCGAGGGCGCATTCGCTTTGAGCTTGTCAGTTAAAATGCGCATCTGTTCACGCATTTTATTCATCTCAAGCTCATGCTGAACCACTGCGCTGTTTAGCTGATCGATCGTCATCTCCTGAAAGGCCAGTTTACTCTCTAACGTCTCCAGACGCTGTTCCCACTCAGATTGTTGCATGACCTGTTCCTCTGTTAAGGTGCGACTCGGGGCGTGATTCTACGACCTGAATGCCAGGAATCACCTGTTTTTTTCACTACCTCCGGCGCTGCGCTTGAAAAAAGGCTACGCGGCATCATCTCTGATGAAACTTCCCGATGTTATAAAGGTCGGAGGTAGACCGGGTAATTACATTGTGGGAGTGTTCGCCACTGCCACGTAAAGTTATAGTGTGGACCCTGAAGTCCGCAATGTTTCCCGAGGTTAGACGCTTCGGTTTTGGAGAATGGATGAAATCACTGTTTAAAGTCACATTGTTAGCTACCACCATGGCTGTTGCACTGAATGCTCCGCTGGCAATGGCGGCAGACACCGCTGCGGCCCCACAGGCTGCACCCGCTGCTGCGCCACAGTCCGCGCCACAGGCACCTAAGAATGCTGCTTTCAAAGATGAAGACCAGCAGTCTGCCTACGCACTGGGTGCTTCACTGGGTCGCTACATGGACAACTCCCTGAAGGAGCAGGAAAAACTGGGCATCAAACTGGATAAGCAGCAGCTGATTGCTGGTGTTCAGGATGCATTTGGTGGTAAGAGCAAACTGTCTGATGAAGAGATTGAGCAGACGCTGCAATCCTTTGAAGGCCGCGTGAAAGGCGCAGCCTCAGCGAAAATGGAAAAAGATGCGAAAGAGAACTCTGAAAAGGGTGAAGCGTTCGCGACCAAATTTGCTAAAGAGAGCGGCGTGAAGAAAACCGAAAGCGGCCTGCTGTATAAAGTTGAGAAAGAAGGGACCGGCGACGCACCTAAAGACAGCGATACCGTAGTGGTGAACTACAAAGGTACGCTGATTGATGGTACTGAATTCGACAACTCTTATACCCGTGGTGAGCCACTCTCGTTCCGTCTGGATGGTGTTATCCCAGGCTGGACCGAAGGTCTGAAGCATGTGAAGAAAGGCGGCAAGATCAAGCTGGTGATCCCACCAAATCTGGCTTACGGCAAAAATGGCGTTCCGGGCATCCCGGCTAACTCCACCCTGGTATTTGATGTTGAACTGCTTGATATCAAACCAGCGCCTAAAGCAGATGAAAAAGCACAGGCGCCTGCGCCTGCTGCGGCAGAAAAAGCGCAGTAATCTGCTGACCGCCGCCTCCGGGCGGCGGTTTCATTTTAGCTTCACGACAAACCTCTGGCATAAGCCGACGACATTTGCCAGACTAATGCCTGCCTAATTATCCCAATATTGAGTCTGCCCATAAGCCGCTGTGACAGGCTCCAGCCATTCAGGGTGATACTCTTCAATGTCTAATCCATTCAATCCGGGTGAACTGAGCGACTTCGATCTTCTGGAGCAGCGCCCGTTCGAACAATCCGATTACGATATTCTGAAATCGTACGAGGCTGTCGTGGATGGCCTGGCGATGCTGATCGGCTCGCATTGTGAAATCGTCCTGCATTCGCTTGAAGATCTTAAGTGTTCGGCCGTACGTATCGCCAATGGAGAACACACCGGTCGTAAAGTCGGTTCGCCTATCACTGATTTAGCCCTGCGTATGCTGCACGACATGCATGGCGCGGACAGCAATGTCTCCCGTGCCTATTTCACGCGCGCCAAAAGCGGCGTGCTGATGAAGTCTGTCACCATTGCGATTCGCAACCGTCAGCAACGGGTCATTGGCCTGCTCTGCATCAACATGAACCTTGATGTGCCGTTTTCACAAATCATGTCGACCTTTATGCCACCCGAGATGCAGCAGGTTGACTCCAACGTCAACTTCGCCAGTTCGGTTGATGATCTGGTGATGCAGACGCTGGAGTTCACCATTGAAGAGGTGAGTGCTGACCGCAATGTATCGAACAACGCCAAGAATCGTCAGATTGTGCTGAACCTGTATGAGAAGGGGATCTTCGACATCAAAGATGCCATCAACCAGGTTGCGGATCGGCTGAACATTTCGAAACACACTGTCTATCTCTACATCCGTCAGTTTAAAAATGGCGACTTTGTGGGACAGGATCGGTAATGCGCTTCACCCTGATGGTGACCGGCCCGGCTTATGGGACGCAACAGGCGACCAGTGCATACCTGTTCGCCCGTGCACTGCTGACGGCGGGCCATCAACTCGACAGCGTGTTCTTCTATCGCGAAGGGGTGCTGAATGCTAACCAGCTCACCGCGCCTGCCAGTGATGAATTTGACCTTGTACGTGCATGGCAGGCCTTGCATCAGGAGCACGGTGTGGCATTGAACATCTGTGTTGCGGCCGCGTTGCGTCGTGGCGTCAGCGATTCGCAGGAAGCGGACCGGCTCCAGCTGGCGGGCAGTAATTTGCAGCCGGGTTTTACCCTGAGTGGGTTGGGTGCGCTGGCGGAAGCCGCGCTGAGCTGTGAACGCATGGTGCAGTTCTGATGAATCGTGTCGCATTTGTTTTTACCCGTGCGCCGCACGGCAGCAGTGCAGGGCGCGAAGGGCTGGATGCCGCGCTGGCCACGGGCGCGCTCAGTGACGATATCGGCCTGTTTTTTATTGGTGATGGCGTACTGCAGCTTAATCTTCATCAGCAACCAGAGAGGATTAAGAGCCGTCACTATGCCGCGACCTTTGGCGTGCTGCCGCTGTATGACATTGAACAGTGCTATCTCTGCCAGACCTCCCTGCTTGTGCGAGGATTAAAGGTTGACGCTGACCGGTTGCTGGATGTTACCCTGCTGGACGCGCCGGCACTGCGACAGATGCTGGCCAGCTACGATCGCATTCTTACTTTCTAAGAGACGTTAATGCTGCACACTTTAATGCACTCACCGGCCTACAGTGATCTTGATACCCTGCTTTTAATGGCGGGCGCCGGGGATGACCTGCTGCTGTTGCAGGATGGAGTGCTGGCCGCCTTAACCGGAAGCCGTGCATTAATGCGGCTCTCAGAGAGCGGCCTGACGCTGTGGGTGCTGGACGAAGATGTTCAGGCTCGCGGTCTCGCTGGACAAATTTCGAGCAGCGTACAGTCAATAGACTATAATGGCTTTGTCACGCTAACGATCAGGCATCAGCAACAAATCGTGTGGTAATCGGCTAAAACCTGGTTATTTCTTGACACCCCTTTGACTCAGCCCTAAAATTCTGCCTCCTCGTAATTCTACGAGGCGATTTATTACGTGTTTACGAAGCAAAAGCAAATCCAGGAGCTATTTAATGGCAACAGTTAACCAGCTGGTTCGCAAACCACGCGTCCGCAAAGTTGCAAAGAGCAACGTGCCGGCGCTGGAAGCTTGCCCGCAAAAACGTGGCGTTTGTACTCGTGTGTACACCACCACTCCTAAGAAACCAAACTCCGCACTGCGTAAAGTCTGCCGTGTGCGTTTGACCAACGGTTTTGAAGTTACCTCCTACATTGGTGGTGAAGGTCATAACCTGCAGGAACACTCCGTGATCCTGATCCGTGGCGGTCGTGTAAAAGACCTGCCAGGTGTGCGTTACCACACCGTTCGTGGCGCGCTTGACTGCTCAGGTGTTAAAGACCGTAAGCAGGCTCGCTCCAAGTACGGCGTGAAGAAGCCAAAGGCTTAATGGTTCTCCGTTAAGTAAGGCCAAACGTTTTAAATTAAATGTCATAATAAACTCATAGAGTTTTGGACAATCCTGAATTAACAACGGAGTATTTCCATGCCACGTCGTCGCGTCATTGGTCAGCGTAAAATTCTGCCAGATCCTAAGTTCGGATCAGAGCTGCTGGCCAAATTTGTAAATATCCTGATGGTAGATGGTAAAAAATCTACTGCAGAATCAATCGTTTATACCGCGCTTGAGACCCTGGCTCAGCGTTCAGGTAAAAACGCACTGGAATCTTTTGAAGTAGCCCTGGAAAACGTGCGTCCGACTGTCGAAGTTAAGTCACGTCGCGTTGGTGGTTCTACTTATCAGGTACCAGTTGAAGTCCGCCCGGTTCGTCGTAATGCTCTGGCAATGCGCTGGATCGTAGATGCTGCTCGTAAACGCGGTGATAAATCAATGGCTCTTCGCCTGGCGAACGAACTTTCTGATGCTGCAGAGAACAAAGGTACTGCAGTGAAGAAACGTGAAGACGTTCACCGCATGGCAGAAGCCAACAAGGCGTTCGCACACTACCGTTGGTAATTACCACGTAGTTAAACCAGCGGGCGCTCAATCAGCCAACCCGCTGGGGTCGACTTACCTTGAACGCCCGAGAATCAGAGGAATCAAATGGCTCGTAAAACACCCATTGCCCGCTACCGTAACATCGGTATCAGTGCGCACATCGACGCCGGTAAGACTACCACTACCGAACGCGTTCTGTTCTACACCGGTGTAAACCACAAAATCGGTGAAGTACATGACGGCGCAGCAACCATGGACTGGATGGAGCAGGAACAGGAACGTGGTATTACCATCACTTCCGCTGCGACCACCTGTTACTGGTCTGGTATGGCAAAGCAGTTCGAACCACACCACATCAACATCATCGACACCCCAGGACACGTTGACTTCACCATCGAAGTTGAACGTTCTATGCGTGTGCTTGATGGCGCGGTAATGGTTTACTGTGCAGTTGGTGGCGTTCAGCCACAGTCTGAGACCGTATGGCGTCAGGCTAACAAATATAAAGTTCCACGCATTGCGTTCGTTAACAAAATGGACCGCATGGGTGCTAACTTCCTGAAAGTTGTTAAACAGATGGAAGTTCGTCTGGGCGCAACTCCAGTTCCTCTGCAGCTGGCTATCGGCGCAGAAGAGAAATTCACCGGTGTTGTTGACCTGGTGAAAATGAAAGCAATCAACTGGAACGACGCAGATCAGGGTGTAACCTTCGACTACGAAGATATCCCAGCTGATATGCAGGAACTGGCTGAAGAATGGCATGCGAAGCTGGTTGAAGCCGCTGCTGAAGGCTCTGATGAGCTGATGGAGAAATTCTTCGGTGGTGAAGAACTGACTGAAGAAGAGATCAAAACATCTCTGCGTAAGCGTGTTCTGAACAACGAAATCATCCTGGTAACCTGTGGTTCTGCATTTAAGAACAAAGGTGTTCAGGCGATGCTGGATGCAGTTGTTGAATATCTGCCAGCACCGACTGACGTTACCGCGATTAACGGTATGCTGGACGACGGTAAAGACACGCCGGCTGTTCGTCACTCTGATGACAACGAGCCGTTTGCTGCACTGGCGTTCAAAATCGCTACCGACCCATTCGTGGGTAACCTGACGTTCTTCCGCGTTTACTCTGGTGTTGTTAACACGGGTGATACCGTATTCAACCCGGTTAAATCAAACCGTGAGCGTCTGGGCCGTATCGTTCAGATGCACGCTAACAAGCGTGAAGAGATTAAAGAAGTTCGTGCGGGTGATATCGCAGCTGCGATCGGCCTGAAAGATGTGACCACTGGTGACACCCTGTGTGACCCAGATAACGTCATCATCCTTGAGCGCATGGAGTTCCCGGAGCCGGTAATCTCTATCGCCGTTGAACCGAAAACCAAAGCTGACCAGGAAAAAATGGGTCTGGCTCTGGGCCGTCTGGCGAAAGAAGACCCATCATTCCGCGTATGGACTGATGAAGAATCTAACCAGACCATCATCGCTGGTATGGGTGAATTGCACCTCGACATCATCGTTGACCGTATGAAGCGTGAGTTCAACGTTGAAGCGAACGTGGGTAAACCACAGGTTGCTTATCGTGAAGCGATTCGTAACAAAGTTACCGATGTTGAAGGTAAACACGCCAAGCAGTCTGGTGGTCGTGGTCAGTACGGTCATGTTGTTATCGACATGTACCCACTGGAGCCAGGTTCTAACCCGAAAGGTTACGAATTCGTCAACGATATCAAAGGTGGTGTGATTCCTGGCGAATACATCCCTGCGGTTGACAAAGGTATTCAGGAACAGCTGAAATCAGGCCCTCTGGCCGGCTATCCGGTTGTGGATCTGGGCGTGCGTCTGCACTTCGGTTCTTACCATGATGTTGACTCCTCAGAACTGGCGTTCAAACTGGCCGCGTCTATTGCCTTCAAACAAGGCTTTAAACAAGCGACACCAGTCCTGCTTGAGCCTATCATGAAGGTTGAAGTTGAAACGCCAGAAGAGAACACGGGTGATGTCATCGGTGACCTTAGCCGTCGTCGTGGTATGCTTAAAGGGCAGGAATCTAACGCTACTGGCGTTCAGATTCACGCTGAAGTTCCGTTGTCTGAGATGTTCGGATACGCAACTCAGCTGCGTTCTCTGACCAAAGGTCGTGCTTCTTACTCCATGGAGTTCCTGAAGTATGACGATGCGCCGAACAACGTAGCGCAGGCCGTTATTGAAGCTCGTAGCAAATAAGCTACGGTTTAAATTTGAACTGATGCCTTCACCTAAAGGGTGAAGGCACAACGTAAGGAATTATCGCCATGGCGAAAGAGCAATTTCAGCGTAACAAACTGCACGTAAACGTGGGCACCATCGGTCACGTCGACCACGGTAAAACCACCCTGACTGCAGCTATCACCACCGTACTGTCTAAAACTTACGGCGGCCAGGCTCGTGCATTCGATCAGATCGATAACGCACCAGAAGAGAAAGCACGTGGTATCACCATCAACACTTCACACGTTGAGTATGAAACCCCAACCCGCCACTATGCGCACGTTGACTGCCCAGGCCACGCCGACTATGTGAAAAACATGATCACCGGTGCTGCGCAGATGGACGGCGCGATTCTGGTTGTTGCTGCGACTGATGGCCCAATGCCACAGACCCGTGAGCACATCCTGCTGGGTCGTCAGGTTGGCGTTCCTTACATCATCGTGTTCCTGAACAAGTGTGACATGGTTGATGATGAAGAGCTGCTGGAACTGGTAGAAATGGAAGTTCGTGACCTGCTGTCAGCATATGACTTCCCAGGCGACGACACTCCAATCGTTCGTGGTTCTGCTCTGAAAGCGCTGGAAGGCGAAGCTGAGTGGGAAGCGAAAATCATCGAACTGGCTGAGCATCTGGATAACTACATCCCAGAACCACAGCGTGCGATCGATATGCCGTTCCTGCTGCCAATCGAAGACGTATTCTCAATCTCTGGCCGTGGTACTGTTGTTACCGGTCGTGTTGAGCGCGGCATCGTTAAAGTCGGCGACGAAGTTGAAATCGTGGGTATCAAAGATACTGCGAAATCAACCTGTACCGGTGTTGAGATGTTCCGTAAGCTGCTGGACCAGGGTCAGGCAGGCGAAAACTGTGGTGTTCTGCTGCGCGGTATCAAGCGTGAAGACATCCAGCGTGGCCAGGTTCTGGCTAAGCCAGGCTCAATCAAGCCACACACCCAGTTCGAGTCAGAAGTTTACGTTCTGTCTAAAGACGAAGGTGGCCGCCATACTCCGTTCTTCAAAGGCTATCGTCCACAGTTCTACTTCCGTACAACTGACGTAACCGGCTCAGTAGAGCTGCCAGAAGGCGTTGAAATGGTCATGCCAGGCGACAACATCAAAATGGTTGTTACCCTGATCCACCCAATCGCAATGGACGAAGGTCTGCGCTTCGCAATCCGCGAAGGCGGCCGTACCGTTGGCGCGGGTGTTGTTGCTAAAGTTATCGCTTAATTGTGATATCTGCTGTGGTCGTGCAAACGGCCACTGCAACACAGATAAAAGAGCACTTCGGTGCTCTTTTTTTTTTGCTCTGAATAAGCCATAACCTTGCAAAGGGTGGGTTTGAAATAAAAACTATTCGCATTTACACTGTGTATAGAAAATGTACCAGAGTGATGAATCAATGTACGTCTGCCTTTGTAATGCCATCAGTGATAAAACCCTTCGTGAAGTCGTGCGTCGCTATCAGCCTGAGTCTATCCAGCAACTGCGTCAGTTTGTACCAGTAGGCAAACAATGCGGCAAATGCGTTCGTGCTGCGCGTGAAATCCTGGATGAAGAGATGCAAAATCCGCCGCTCTATAAAGAGATAGCCTGACGAACATCGGTGTGTGAATACCCACAATATCTGTCACGCTTTTTTGACTTCTTTTTAACCGCATCTACGCTCTAATAAATCAGACGCGGAGGGTTAACAATGAAGGGTGATATCAAAGTTATTAGTCATCTCAATAAACTGCTTGGAAATGAACTGGTTGCTATCAACCAGTACTTTCTTCATGCACGCATGTTTAAAAACTGGGGACTGATGCGCCTCAATGATGTGGAGTATCACGAATCAATCGATGAGATGAAGCATGCTGACAAATATATTGAGCGCATTCTTTTTCTGGAAGGCATTCCAAACCTGCAGGATCTGGGACGCCTGCGTATTGGCGAAGACGTTGAGGAGATGCTGAGTTCAGACCTGAATCTGGAGCTGGAAGGCGCTAAAGATCTTCGTGAAGCTATCTCCTATGCTGATAAAGTTCATGATTACGTCAGCCGTGACATGATGATTGAAATCCTGGCGGATGAAGAACACCACATTGATTGGATTGAGACGGAGCTTGAGCTCATCCAGAAGATGGGCATCCAGAACTATTTGCAGGCTCAAATCAAAGAAGAGTGAACCGCGCCTGAAGTACAAGCATCACCCAGCCCGCAATGGCCAGGAACGGACCAAAGGGTAGCGGGCTGTCCATCTGGACTACGCCCCGTCGTTGCAACATCACGATGGTCGCTAACGCCAGAACTGTAGAACCCAGTGCAATCCAGGGTAATGCCTGCCAGCCACAGCAGGCACCTAGCGCTGCGAAAATCTTGATATCGCCATAGCCTAATCCTTCAAACCCCCTTACCAGCCGATAGCCCCAGGCAAGCAGCCACAACGCACAGTATCCAGTCAGGGCGCCCCATATCGCCGCTGTTTCATTTCCGGTTAGTGAGGCGTGCAGTAATCCCAGCCAGAGCAGCAGATAGCTCAGCGGGTCGGGTATACAGTAGTGGCGACAATCAATAGCCGCCACCAGTAGCAACAGGCCAGAGGCCGCAATAATAAAAATCGCGTCTGCAGAATGGGTAAAGCTTTGTAGCACCAGCAGACAGAGCATTGCAGTCAGACATTCCATGACAAAGCTCGCTACGCTGAATGACTGATTGCAGAAACGACACCGTCCTTTTAAGACTGGCCAGCTGACCAGAGGCAGTTTATCGCGCCATAGCAGGCGCTGCTGACAATGGGTGCACCGTGACCCGGGGAAGCAGAGTGAAGCAAACCACTGGTCAGGAGGGAGGGCAGGAGAGAAGCGCGCACAGGCCAGAGACAGAAAGCTTCCTAATGCACCTCCGCCAGCCAGAACAGCAATTTGAGTAATAAAGGGCAGGGACATGGTTATGCTCCAGGCAAAAGATGACGAACACTCTCACCGGCTTGCTGTTCTGTGTCATCTGCGAATGCGGAACCCCGGAAATGTGCTCACAATTGAATCCATAATTTATCAGCCTTAAAGCAGTTCACTGCGACGCGCGCCTCACACGTCGGCCACTATTTAGCAGGGAAAAGCGCAACACGGGTTGCTTCCTGAACAGATTTACGTATAATGCGCGGGCCTGCAGATATTGCAGGCGCGATTCGAGCAGAATCGCAGACGGCTGAATTTTAGGCCGCCTGACAATACTCCCAATTGTGGAGTTATATGCTGAACGATTACACTCTCCCATCAATCGTAATGGGCTCGAGTAGTAATTTTTTTCGTCTATAAAAAGTTTGGAGCTCTGGTCTCATGCAGAACCAAAGAATCCGTATCCGTCTTAAAGCGTTTGATCATCGTCTGATCGATCAATCAACCGCGGAAATCGTTGAGACCGCCAAGCGCACTGGTGCGCAGGTTCGTGGTCCAATCCCGCTGCCAACCCGCAAAGAGCGTTTTACTGTTCTGATCTCTCCGCACGTTAACAAAGATGCGCGTGATCAGTACGAAATCCGCACTCACAAGCGTCTGGTAGACATCGTTGAGCCAACTGAAAAAACCGTTGATGCTCTGATGCGTCTGGATCTGGCTGCCGGTGTTGACGTGCAGATCAGCCTGGGTTAATCAGGTCATCGAGCGATTGAGAGGTTGAAACAATGATTGGTTTAGTCGGTAAAAAAGTGGGCATGACCCGCATCTTCACTGAAGATGGCGTTTCTATCCCCGTCACCGTAATCGAAGTTGAAGCGAACCGCGTTACTCAGGTCAAAGGCCTGGAAAACGATGGTTACCAGGCAATTCAGGTTACCACCGGTGCTAAAAAAGCAAACCGTGTGACCAAACCTGAAGCTGGTCATTTTGCTAAAGCTGGCGTTGAAGCTGGCCGTGGCCTGTGGGAATTCCGCACCGCTGAAGGTGAAGAATACTCTGTAGGTCAGAGCATCAGCGTTGAAATTTTCGCTGAAGTTAAAAAAGTTGACGTAACCGGTACCTCTAAAGGTAAAGGTTTCGCCGGTACCGTTAAGCGCTGGAACTTCCGTACCCAGGACGCTACTCACGGTAACTCCTTGTCTCACCGCGTTCCGGGTTCAATCGGTCAGAACCAGACTCCGGGCAAAGTGTTCAAAGGCAAGAAAATGGCAGGTCAGCTGGGTAATGAGCGCGTAACCGTTCAGAGTCTGGACGTGGTACGTGTTGACGCTGAGCGCAACCTGCTGCTGGTTAAAGGTGCAGTTCCCGGTGCTACCGGTAGCGACCTGATCGTTAAACCAGCTGTGAAGGCGTAAGGGGATAGCAATGGAATTAGTATTGAAAGACGCGCAGAGCGCGCTGACTGTTTCCGAAACTACCTTCGGTCGTGATTTCAACGAAGCGCTGGTTCACCAGGTTGTTGTTGCTTACGCATCTGGCGCCCGCCAGGGTACTCGTGCGCAGAAAACTCGCGCCGAAGTAACTGGTTCAGGCAAAAAGCCATGGCGTCAAAAAGGCACCGGCCGTGCGCGTGCAGGTTCTGTAAAGAGCCCAATCTGGCGTTCAGGTGGTGTGACCTTTGCTGCGAAGCCACAGGACCACAGTCAAAAAGTTAACAAAAAGATGTACCGCGGCGCGCTGAAAAGCATCCTGTCCGAACTGGTACGTCAAGATCGTCTGATCGTTGTCGAATCATTTGCTGTAGAAGCACCGAAAACCAAGCTGCTGGTACAGAAACTGAAAGACATGGCTCTGGAAGACGTGCTGATCATCACCGGTGAACTGGATGAGAATCTGTTCCTGGCTGCGCGTAACCTGTACAAGGTTGACGTGCGTGATGCATCCGGTATCGACCCAGTTAGCCTGATCGCCTTCGACAAAGTCGTTATGACTGCTGATGCAGTTAAGCAAGTTGAGGAGATGCTGGCATGATCCGTGAAGAACGTCTGCTGAAAGTACTGCGCGCGCCGCACGTATCTGAAAAAGCATCTAGCGCGATGGAAAAAACCAATACCATCGTTCTCAAAGTTGCTAATGACGCGACCAAAGCAGAGATCGTTGCTGCTGTTGAGAAACTGTTCGAAGTAGAAGTTAAAGACGTAAACACCCTGGTAGTTAAGGGCAAAGTTAAGCGTCAAGGACAGCGTATCGGTCGTCGTAGCGACTGGAAAAAAGCTTACGTCACCCTGAAAGAAGGCCAGAATCTGGACTTCGCTGGCGGCGCTGAGTAAGTCGGAGGAGAAAGACAATGGCAGTTGTTAAATGTAAACCGACATCTCCGGGTCGTCGCCATGTAGTTAAAGTGGTAAACGCGGAGCTGCACAAGGGCAAACCATTCGCCCCGCTGGTAGAAAAAAACAGCAAATCCGGTGGCCGTAACAACAATGGTCGTATCACTACCCGTCATATCGGTGGTGGTCACAAGCAGGCTTACCGTATTGTTGACTTCAAACGCAACAAAGATGGTATCCCGGCAGTTGTTGAACGTCTTGAGTACGATCCGAACCGCTCTGCGAACATCGCACTGGTTCTGTACAAAGACGGCGAGCGCCGTTACATCCTGGCCCCTAAAGGCCTGAAAGCCGGCGACCAGATTCAATCTGGCGTTGATGCTGCGATCAAAGCAGGTAACACTCTGCCGATGCGTAACATCCCGGTGGGTTCAACCGTGCATAACGTAGAAATGAAACCAGGCAAAGGCGGTCAGATTGCTCGCTCAGCTGGTGCTTACGTGCAGATCGTTGCGCGTGAAGGTTCTTACGTTACCCTGCGTCTGCGTTCAGGTGAAATGCGTAAAGTCGAGTCTGACTGCCGCGCAACACTGGGCGAAGTCGGCAACGCTGAGCACATGCTTCGCGTTCTGGGTAAAGCCGGTGCAGCCCGTTGGCGTGGTGTTCGTCCGACCGTTCGTGGTACCGCGATGAACCCAGTTGATCACCCGCACGGTGGTGGTGAAGGTCGTAACTTTGGTAAGCACCCGGTAACTCCGTGGGGCGTTCAGACCAAAGGTAAGAAGACCCGTAGCAACAAGCGTACCGATAAGTTTATCGTACGTCGCCGTAGCAAATAATATTAGAGGATAAGCCATGCCACGTTCTCTCAAGAAAGGTCCTTTTATTGACCTGCACTTGCTGAAGAAGGTAGAGAAAGCGGTGGAAAGCGGTGACAAGAAGCCTTTGCGCACTTGGTCCCGTCGTTCAACGATCTTTCCTAACATGATCGGTTTGACCATCGCTGTCCATAATGGTCGTCAGCACGTTCCTGTCTTTGTTTCCGACGAAATGGTTGGTCACAAACTGGGTGAATTCGCGCCGACACGTACTTATCGCGGTCACGCGGCTGATAAAAAAGCCAAGAAGAAATAAGTAGGAGGAAGAGATGGAAACTTTAGCTCAACATCGCCACGCTCGTTCTTCTGCTCAGAAGGTTCGCCTTGTTGCTGACCTGATTCGCGGTAAGAAAGTGTCGCAGGCACTGGACATTTTGACCTACACCAATAAGAAAGCGGCTGTACTGGTCAAAAAAGTTCTGGAATCTGCCATTGCTAACGCCGAACACAACGATGGCGCTGATATCGACGATCTGAAAATCACGAAAATTTTCGTTGATGAAGGTCCGACCATGAAACGCATTATGCCGCGTGCCAAAGGTCGTGCAGATCGCATCCTGAAGCGCACCAGCCACATTACTGTGGTTGTGTCCGATCGCTGAGACTCTGGAGACTAGCAATGGGTCAGAAAGTACATCCTAATGGTATTCGCCTGGGTATTGTAAAACCATGGAACTCTACCTGGTTTGCGAACACCAATGAATTCGCTGACAACCTGGACAGCGATTTTAAAGTACGTCAGTTCCTGACTAAGGAACTGGCTAAAGCATCTGTCTCTCGTATCGTTATCGAGCGTCCTGCGAAGAGCATCCGTGTGACTATTCACACCGCTCGTCCGGGCATCGTCATCGGTAAGAAAGGCGAAGATGTAGAAAAACTGCGCACGGTCGTCGCGAAAATCGCTGGCGTTCCTGCACAGATCAATATCGCCGAAGTCCGCAAGCCGGAACTGGACGCGAAACTGGTAGCTGACAGCATCACTTCACAGCTGGAGCGTCGTGTGATGTTCCGTCGTGCTATGAAGCGTGCGGTTCAGAACGCCATGCGTCTTGGCGCGAAGGGTATTAAAGTCGAAGTTAGCGGCCGTCTGGGTGGCGCCGAGATCGCACGTACCGAATGGTATCGTGAAGGTCGCGTGCCATTGCACACACTGCGTGCTGACATTGACTACAACACCTCTGAAGCGCACACCACTTATGGTGTAATCGGCGTTAAGGTATGGATCTTCAAAGGTGAGATCCTGGGTGGTATGGCTGCTGTTGAACAACCGGAACCGGCTGCTCAACCTAAAAAGCAGCAGCGTAAAGGCCGTAAGTAAGGAGAGTCGCTGATGTTACAACCAAAGCGTACGAAATTCCGTAAGGTGCACAAAGGCCGTAACCGCGGTCTGGCTGCGGGTACGGATGTCAGCTTCGGTACTTTCGGTCTGAAAGCTGTTGGCCGTGGTCGTCTGACTGCTCGTCAGATCGAAGCAGCACGTCGTGCTATGACCCGTGCAGTTAAGCGTCAAGGTAAGATCTGGATCCGAGTATTCCCGGACAAACCGATCACCGAGAAGCCGCTGGAAGTGCGTATGGGTAAAGGTAAGGGTAACGTAGAGTATTGGGTTGCCCTGATCCAGCCTGGTAAAGTCCTGTATGAAATGGACGGCGTACCAGAAGAGCTGGCCCGTGAAGCATTCAAGCTGGCAGCAGCAAAACTGCCTATCAAAACCACCTTTGTAACTAAGACGGTGATGTAATGAAAGCAACAGAGCTGCGTGAAAAAAGCGTTGAAGAGCTGAACACTGAGCTGCTTAATCTGCTGCGTGAGCAATTTAACCTGCGCATGCAGGCAGCATCTGGCCAACTGCAGCAGACCCATCTGCTGAAACAGGTGCGCCGTGATGTTGCACGCGTTAAGACTTTACTGACTGAGAAGGCGGGTTCGTAATGACCGATAAAATCCGTACTCTGCAGGGTCGTGTAGTAAGTGACAAAATGCAGAAATCTGCAGTTGTTGCTATCGAACGTTTTGTGAAACACCCGATCTACGGCAAATTCATCAAACGTACGACTAAGCTGCACATCCATGACGAGAACAATGAATGTGGTATTGGTGACGTGGTAGAAATCCGCGAATGCCGTCCACTGTCCAAGACTAAATCCTGGACCCTGGTTCGCGTAATCGAGAAAGCGGTTCTGTAATAAGAATTGTTTTTTCTGAGAAACCCTCTGCTTCGGCAGGGGGTTTTTTTTTGCCTGGCATTTGACCTGTTCCATTCATGCCAGTGGTTGTACAAGTCTGAGAGCGCTCACAAATTTAATGGGGAGCCCGTTGGTGCTGCGGTTCATCAGTCAATGCGACCTGGAAATGCCACACGGGAGCGGGCGGATTATCACTGCCAGAGAAGTGATGAGTCTTGAAAATGGAGAGTCATGATTGATTGCGTCGGCTACCGTTAAACGTTTTAACCGTTCACTGCACTACCTGTCACTCCGGTAACTGTCACTGCACTGCCTGCTATTGTCTCAGCCAAAAACTTGCCGCTAATATCGGATAGCACATAACCACTGACAACCCACAGGCAAGTTTATGACACGAACGCTGTTACTGAAGAATGCCGACTATGTGGTCTGCATGGATGCTGGCCGTCAGGAAATACGACACGCCAGTATTTTGATAAAAGGAAATCAAATTGCTGCGGTTGGAGAGGCAGACTCATTATCTGATAACGCCGACGAGGTGATTGATCTCCAGGGACACATTGTTATTCCAGGCCTGATCAATACACATCACCATATGTACCAGAGCCTGACCCGCGCTATTCCTGCGGTGCAAAATGGTGAACTGTTCAACTGGCTGACTCACCTCTATCCACTGTGGCAGAATTTAACGCCCGGGATGATTCAGGTGTCAACGCAGGTCTCAATGGCCGAGTTGATCCTCTCCGGCTGCACCACCACCAGTGACCACCTCTATGTTTACCCTAATGGCTGTAAGCTTGACGACAGCATTGAAGCTGCATCCTTAATGGGTATGCGTTTCCATGCGAGCCGGGGCAGCATGAGTGTCGGTCAATCCCAGGGTGGCCTGCCGCCTGATTCGCTGGTTGAGAGTGAAGCAGCCATTCTGAAGGATACGCAGCGGGTGATTGAGTGCTATCACGATGACAGCTATGGCTCGATGCTACGCATTGTGGTTGCGCCATGTTCACCGTTCTCGGTCAGCCGTGAGCTGATGAAGCAATCCGCTGCACTGGCACGCAGCTTCAACGTCTCTCTGCATACGCATCTGGCGGAGAATGACAGTGATATCCAATATAGCCGCGAAAAGTTCAACATGACACCCGCGCAATATGTTGAAGACCTCGGCTGGGTAGGCCCGGATGTCTGGCATGCACACTGCGTCAAACTGGATCAGCCCGGTATTGAGTTATTTGCGCGTACAGGGACAGGTATCGCGCACTGTCCGTGCTCAAACATGCGTCTCGGCTCGGGCATTGCGCCGATAAGGCACATGTGCGATGCCGGAGTACATGTCGGTTTGGGGGTGGATGGTTCTGCCTCCAATGACAGCGCAGATATGATGGCAGAAGTACGTCAGGCCATGCTGCTGCAACGCGTGGGGTTCGGCCCGGATGCGATGACAGCGCGTCAGGCACTCGAACTGGCGACGCTGGGGGGAGCAAAAGTGCTGAATCGCAATGACGTGGGCGCTATTGCGCCAGGCATGATGGCTGATTTGGCTATTTTTGACCTCAATCGCATTGGTCTTGCCGGGGCAGGGCACGATCCCGTTGCTGCGCTGGTATTCTGTAATCCCGGCCAGGTCGCTTATAGCATCATTAACGGTAAAGTCAGGGTGCGTAACGGAGAACTGGCCGGAATTGACCTGCCAGCCGTACTGCGTCAGCATAACCAACTAGCCAGAAAGCTGGTTGATTGAGTCAGAAGGGCACTTAATTTGGAAGGCGACGAAAAATAAGACAGATTACATTTGCTACTGTTCGCACTATTCCCTAGAATACGCCCTCCCTGTCATCAGGGAAAATCAGCGGCTCGATTGAGAGCCGTTTATTTTTTCTACCCATCTGTGAGAACCGGTGTTACAATGCCGCGCCCTCAATTATGGGGCTTTCTAACGACCTGAGGTTTAGGTCCCGAAGTAGTAGTTGACATTAGCGGAGCACTAAAATGATCCAAGAACAGACTATGCTGAACGTCGCCGACAACTCCGGTGCACGTCGCGTAATGTGTATCAAGGTTCTGGGTGGCTCGCACCGTCGCTACGCAGGCGTCGGTGACATCATCAAAGTTACCATCAAGGAAGCAATTCCTCGTGGTAAAGTCAAAAAAGGTGATGTCCTGAAGGCGGTAGTGGTGCGCACCAGGAAGGGTGTTCGTCGCCCGGACGGTTCTGTCATTCGCTTCGATGGTAATGCATGCGTTATTCTGAACAATAACAGTGAGCAGCCTATCGGTACGCGTATTTTTGGGCCGGTAACTCGTGAACTTCGTACTGAAAAGTTCATGAAAATTATCTCTCTGGCACCAGAAGTACTCTAAGGAGCGAACAATGGCAGCTAAAATCCGTCGTAACGACGAAGTTATCGTGTTAACCGGTAAAGATAAAGGTAAGCGCGGTAAAGTTAAGAATGTCCTGTCTTCTGGTAAGGTCATCGTTGAAGGTATCAACCTGGTTAAGAAACATCAGAAGCCGGTCCCGGCCCTGAACCAACCAGGCGGCATCGTTGAAAAAGAAGCTGCTATTCAGGTTTCTAACGTTGCACTGTTCAACGCGGCAACTGGTAAGGCTGACCGTGTAGGCTTTAGATTCGAAGACGGCAAAAAAGTCCGTTTCTTCAAGTCTAACAGCGAAACTATCAAGTAATTTGGAGTAGTACGATGGCGAAACTGCATGATTACTACAAAGACGAAGTAGTCCAGAAACTCATGACAGAGTTTGGCTACAATTCTGTCATGCAAGTCCCTCGGGTCGAGAAGATCACCCTGAACATGGGTGTTGGTGAAGCGATCGCTGACAAGAAACTGCTGGATAACGCAGCAGCTGACCTGGCAGCAATCTCCGGTCAAAAACCGCTGGTCACCAAAGCACGCAAATCAGTTGCAGGCTTCAAAATCCGTCAGGGCTATCCGATCGGCTGTAAAGTAACTCTGCGTGGCGAGCGCATGTGGGAGTTCTTTGAGCGTCTGGTCACCATTGCTGTTCCACGTATCCGTGACTTCCGTGGCTTGTCCGCTAAGTCATTCGATGGTCGTGGCAACTACAGCATGGGTGTACGTGAGCAGATCATCTTCCCAGAAATCGACTACGACAAAGTCGATCGCGTTCGTGGTTTGGATATCACCATTACCACTACTGCGAAATCTGATGATGAAGGCCGTGCTCTGCTGGCTGCCTTTGACTTCCCGTTCCGTAAGTAAGGTAGGGTTACTTAATGGCTAAGCAATCTATGAAAGCACGCGAAGTTAAGCGTGCAAAATTAGCAGACAAATTCTTCGCTAAACGCGCTGAACTGAAAGCGATCATCTCTGATGTGAACGCTTCCGACGAAGATCGTTGGGATGCTGTTCTGAAGCTGCAGAGTCTGCCGCGTGATTCCAGCCCTTCGCGTCAGCGTAACCGCTGCCGTCAAACAGGTCGTCCGCACGGTTTCCTGCGGAAGTTTGGGTTGAGCCGTATCAAGGTCCGCGAAGCCGCCATGCGCGGTGAAATCCCGGGCCTGAAAAAGGCTAGCTGGTAATTGTCACCAATTGAATCACGGGAGTAACACAGATGAGCATGCAAGATCCGATCGCGGATATGCTGACCCGTATCCGTAACGGTCAGGCCGCAAACAAAGTTGCGGTCACCATGCCTTCCTCCAAGCTGAAATTGGCAATTGCCAACGTTCTGAAGGAAGAAGGATATATTGAAGATTTCAAAATCGAAGGCGACATCAAGCTGGAACTGGAACTTACTCTCAAGTATTTCCAGGGCAAAGCTGTTGTAGAAAGCATTCAGCGAGTAAGCCGTCCTGGTCTGCGCATCTATAAGAAAAAAGATGAGCTGCCAAAGGTAATGGCCGGTATGGGCATCGCTGTAGTTTCTACATCTAAAGGTGTCATGACTGATCGTGCAGCGCGCCAGGCAGGTCTTGGTGGCGAAATTATCTGCTACGTAGCGTAATCGGAGGATACATATGTCTCGTGTTGCTAAAGCACCTGTCGTTGTTCCTGCCGGCGTAGAGGTAAAACTCAACGGTCAGGTAATTTCGATTAAAGGTAAAAACGGCGAGCTGACTCGTACTATCAATGATGCTGTTGAAGTTAAGCATGCTGACAACGCTCTGACTTTCGCTCCGCGCGAAGGTTTCGTTGACGGCTGGGCGCAGGCGGGTACTTCTCGCGCGCTGCTGAACGCAATGGTTATCGGTGTTACCGAAGGCTTCACTAAGAAGCTGCAGCTGGTTGGTGTAGGTTATCGTGCAGCCGTTAAAGGCGACGTGGTCAACCTGTCTCTGGGCTTTTCTCATCCAGTCGATCACCAGCTGCCCGCGGGTATCACTGCAGAATGTCCAACTCAGACTGAGATCGTGCTGAAAGGCGCTGATAAACAGCTGATTGGTCAGGTTGCAGCGGACCTGCGCGCCTACCGTCGTCCTGAGCCTTATAAAGGCAAGGGTGTCCGTTACGCCGACGAAGTCGTGCGTACCAAAGAGGCTAAGAAGAAGTAAGGTAACACTATGGATAAGAAATCTGCTCGTATCCGTCGTGCGACCCGTGCACGTCGCAAGCTCAAAGAGCTGGGTGCTACTCGCCTGGTGGTACATCGTACCCCGCGTCATATTTACGCACAGGTAATCGCCCCGAACGGTTCCGAAGTTCTGGTCGCTGCTTCTACTGTAGAAAAAGCTATCACTGAACAACTGAAGTATACCGGTAATAAAGAAGCCGCAGCTGCAGTAGGTAAAGCTATCGCAGAACGCGCAATCGAAAAAGGCATCACTGGTGTTTCTTTCGACCGTTCCGGTTTCCAATATCATGGTCGCGTCCAGGCACTGGCAGATGCTGCCCGTGAAGCTGGCCTTCAGTTCTAAGGTAGAGGTCTAAGATGGCACACATCGAGAAACAAGCTGGCGAACTGCAGGAAAAACTGATCGCGGTAAACCGTGTTTCTAAAACTGTTAAAGGTGGTCGTATCTTCTCCTTCACAGCACTGACTGTGGTAGGTGATGGTAATGGTCGCGTAGGTTTTGGTTACGGTAAAGCGCGTGAAGTTCCAGCAGCGATCCAGAAAGCGATGGAGAAAGCCCGTCGCAACATGGTTAACGTCGCGCTGACCAACGGCACCCTGCAGCACCCAGTTAAAGGTGCACACACGGGTTCCCGCGTGTTCATGCAGCCGGCTTCAGAAGGTACCGGTATTATTGCCGGTGGTGCAATGCGCGCCGTTCTGGAAGTCGCTGGAGTTCATAACGTACTGGCAAAAGCGTATGGTTCTACAAACCCGATTAACGTGGTTCGTGCAACTATCGATGGCCTGGGCAATATGAAATCTCCGGAAATGGTCGCTGCTAAGCGTGGTAAATCCGTTGAAGAAATTCTGGGGTAATCACGATGGCTAAGACTATTAAAATCACTCAAACCCGTAGTTCAATCGGCCGCTTGCCTAAGCATAAAGCCACTCTGGTTGGCCTGGGTCTGCGTCGTATTGGCCACACCGTTGAGCGTGAAGACACGCCAGCAGTACGCGGTATGGTCAACGCGGTTTCCTATATGGTTAAAGTGGAGGAGTAAGAGATGCGTTTAAATACTCTGTCTCCGGCCGAAGGGTCTAAGCACGCTACCAAGCGTCTGGGTCGTGGTATCGGTTCTGGCCTCGGAAAAACCGGTGGTCGTGGTCACAAAGGTCAGAACTCACGTTCTGGCGGTGGCGTACGTCGCGGTTTCGAAGGTGGTCAGATGCCTCTGTACCGTCGTCTGCCGAAGTTCGGTTTCACCTCTCGCAAAGCAATGATCACCACAGAGATTCGTCTGTCTGATCTGGCGAAAGTTGAAGGCGGTATCGTCGACCTGAACGCGCTGAAAGCAGCCAACATTGTCGGTGTTCAGATTGAATTCGTTAAAGTAATTCTGTCTGGTGAAGTTTCTACACCGGTAACGGTTCGCGGTCTGCGTGTCACCAAAGGTGCACGTGCTGCAATCGAAGCTGCTGGCGGTAAAATCGAGGAATAAGTAGCAGATGGCTAAACAACCGGGATTAGATTTTCAAAGTGCCAAAGGTGGCTTTGGTGAGCTGAAACGCAGACTGCTGTTTGTAATCGGTGCACTCATTGTCTTCCGTATTGGCTCTTTTATTCCAATCCCTGGTATTGATGCCACTGTACTTGCCAAACTGCTTGAGCAACAGCGTGGCACCATCATTGAAATGTTTAACATGTTCTCTGGTGGTGCTCTCAGCCGTGCTTCTATTTTCGCACTGGGCATCATGCCGTATATTTCGGCATCGATTATTATCCAGTTATTAACGGTGGTTCACCCAGCGTTAGCGGAAATTAAGAAAGAAGGGGAGGCTGGCCGTCGTAAGATTAGCCAGTACACCCGATACGGTACGTTGGTATTGGCCATATTCCAGTCGATCGGTATTGCTACCGGTCTGCCGAATATGCCAGGGATGCAAGGCCTGGTAATGAATCCAGGCTTTGCTTTCTACTTTACCGCTGTTGTGAGTCTGGTCTCGGGAACGATGTTCCTGATGTGGCTGGGCGAACAGATTACTGAACGTGGTATCGGTAACGGTATTTCGATCATTATCTTCGCAGGTATTGTTGCGGGTCTCCCGCCGGCCATTGGCCATACCATCGAGCAAGCGCGGCAAGGCGACCTGCACTTCCTTCTGTTGCTGTTGGTTGCAGTACTCGTATTCGCAGTGACCTTCTTTGTTATCTTCGTTGAACGTGGTCAACGCCGCATTGTGGTGAACTACGCAAAACGTCAGCAGGGTCGTCGCGTTTACGCTGCACAGAGCACACATTTACCGTTGAAAGTGAACATGGCGGGTGTTATTCCAGCTATCTTCGCTTCCAGCATTATTCTGTTCCCGGCAACGATTGCATCGTGGTTTGGGGGCGGTACCGGTTGGAACTGGCTGACAACAATTTCGCTGTATTTGCAGCCAGGACAGCCGCTTTATGTGCTACTCTATGCGACTGCAATCATCTTCTTCTGTTTCTTCTATACGGCGTTGGTTTTCAACCCACGTGAAACAGCAGATAACCTGAAGAAGTCTGGTGCATTCGTACCGGGAATTCGTCCGGGAGAGCAAACGGCGAAGTATATTGATAAAGTAATGACGCGACTGACCTTAATCGGCGCCCTGTACATTACGTTTATCTGCCTTATCCCGGAGTTCATGCGTGATGCGATGAAGGTTCCCTTCTACTTTGGCGGTACGTCACTGCTTATCGTAGTTGTCGTCATCATGGACTTTATGGCTCAAGTGCAAACTCTGATGATGTCAAGTCAGTACGAGTCGGCACTGAAGAAAGCTAACCTGAAAGGCTACGGCCGTTAATTCAGTTGGTTGAGAAGTTACGGAGAGTAAAAATGAAAGTTCGTGCTTCCGTCAAGAAATTATGTCGTAACTGCAAAATCATTCGTCGCGACGGTGTCGTCCGTGTGATTTGTAGCGCCGAGCCTAAGCATAAACAGCGCCAAGGCTGATTTTGTCACATATTTTTCTTGCAAAGTCGGGTTGAGCTGGCTAGATTAGCCAGCCAATCTTTTGTATGTCAGTGCGTTTCCATTTGAGTATCCTGAAAACGGGCTTTTCAGCATGGGACGTGCTTGTTTAATTATAGGAGTGCATAGTGGCCCGTATAGCAGGCATTAACATTCCTGATCAAAAACATACCGTTATCGCATTAACTTCGATCTTCGGTATCGGTAAAACCCGTTCAAAAGCCATCTGCGCTTCAACGGGTATTGCTGAAAATGTTAAGATCAGTGAGCTGTCTGAAGAACAAATTGATCAGCTGCGTGATGCAGTTGCGAAATTCGTTGTAGAAGGTGATCTGCGCCGTGAAATCACCCTGAGCATCAAGCGTCTTATGGACCTTGGTTGCTACCGTGGTTTGCGCCATCGTCGTGGTCTTCCGGTTCGCGGTCAGCGTACTAAGACCAACGCACGTACCCGTAAGGGTCCGCGTAAACCGATCAAGAAATAATCGGGGTGAGTAAATAATGGCAAAGGCACCAGTTCGTGCACGCAAGCGTGTAAGAAAACAAGTCTCAGATGGCGTGGCTCATGTCCATGCTTCTTTTAACAACACCATCGTTACCATTACTGATCGTCAGGGTAACGCACTGGGTTGGGCAACCGCCGGTGGTTCCGGTTTCCGCGGTTCACGTAAATCCACTCCGTTTGCTGCTCAGGTCGCTGCAGAGCGCTGTGCAGAAGCGGTAAAAGATTACGGAATTAAGAACCTGGAAGTTATGGTAAAGGGTCCGGGTCCAGGACGCGAATCTACGATTCGTGCTTTGAACGCCGCTGGTTTCCGCATCACTAATATTACTGATGTGACTCCGATCCCTCATAACGGTTGTCGTCCGCCGAAAAAACGTCGCGTATAACGCCCGTTTTTTTAGGATAGTTGGAGAAAGAAAATGGCAAGATATTTGGGTCCTAAGCTCAAGCTGAGCCGTCGTGAGGGCACTGACTTATTCCTTAAGTCTGGCGTTCGCGCGATTGATTCCAAGTGTAAGATTGAACAAGCCCCTGGTCAGCATGGTGCGCGTAAACCGCGTCTGTCTGATTACGGCGGTCAGTTACGTGAAAAGCAGAAAGTTCGTCGTATCTACGGCGTGCTGGAGCGTCAGTTCCGTAACTATTATAAAGAAGCAGCTCGTCTGAAAGGCAACACCGGTGAAAACCTGTTGGCTCTGCTGGAAGGTCGTCTGGACAACGTAGTTTATCGTATGGGCTTTGGTGCCACTCGTGCAGAAGCACGTCAGCTGGTGAGCCATAAGTCTGTTCTGGTAAATGGCCGCGTTGTTAACATCGCTTCTTATCAGGTATCTCCGAATGATGTCGTTAGCATCCGTGAGAAAGCCAAAAAGCAATCTCGCGTGAAGGCCGCTCTGGAGCTGGCTGAGCAGCGTGAAAAGCCAACCTGGCTGGAAGTTGATGCGACTAAGATGGAAGGTGTGTTCAAGCGTATTCCTGAACGTACTGATCTGTCTGCGGACATTAACGAACACCTGATCGTCGAGCTTTACTCCAAGTAAGGCTTAGTACCAAAGAGAGGACACAATGCAGGGTTCTGTGACAGAGTTTCTAAAACCGCGCCTGGTAGATATCGAGCAAGTGAGTTCGACGCACGCCAAGGTGACCCTTGAGCCTTTAGAGCGTGGCTTTGGCCATACTCTTGGTAACGCACTGCGCCGTATTCTGCTTTCATCCATGCCGGGTTGCGCGGTGACCGAGGTTGAAATTGATGGTGTACTTCATGAGTACAGCACCAAAGAGGGCGTACAGGAAGATATCCTGGAAATCCTGCTCAACCTGAAAGGGCTGGCGGTAAGAGTTCAGGGTAAAGATGAAGTTATTCTGACCCTGAATAAATCTGGCATTGGCCCTGTGACTGCAGCCGACATTACCCATGATGGTGATGTCGAAATCGTCAAGCCTCAGCATGTCATTTGCCATCTGACCGATGAGAACGCTGCTATCAGCATGCGTATCAAAGTTCAGCGTGGACGTGGCTATGTGCCGGCTTCTGCCCGAATTCATTCGGAAGAAGATGAGCGCCCAATCGGCCGCCTGTTAGTTGACGCTTGCTACAGCCCTGTAGACCGTATCGCCTACAATGTTGAAGCAGCGCGTGTAGAGCAGCGCACCGACCTGGACAAGCTGGTCATCGAAATGGAAACCAACGGCACAATCGATCCTGAAGAGGCGATTCGTCGTGCGGCAACCATTCTGGCAGAACAACTTGAAGCTTTCGTTGACTTACGTGATGTACGTCAGCCGGAAGTTAAAGAAGAGAAACCAGAATTCGATCCGATCCTGCTGCGCCCTGTTGACGATCTGGAATTGACTGTCCGCTCTGCTAACTGCCTTAAGGCAGAAGCTATCCACTACATCGGTGATCTGGTACAGCGTACCGAGGTTGAGCTGCTTAAAACGCCTAACCTTGGTAAAAAATCTCTTACCGAGATTAAAGATGTGCTGGCTTCGCGTGGTCTTTCTCTGGGCATGCGCCTTGAGAATTGGCCGCCAGCAAGCATTGCTGATGAATAATCAGATCACAGGTTAAGGTTTCACTGAGAAGGATAAGGTCATGCGCCATCGTAAGAGTGGTCGTCAACTGAACCGCAACAGCAGCCATCGTCAGGCTATGTTCCGCAACATGGCCGGTTCTCTGGTTCGTCATGAGATCATCAAAACGACTCTGCCGAAAGCCAAAGAACTGCGTCGCGTAGTTGAGCCGCTGATTACTCTTGCCAAGACCGACAGCGTAGCTAATCGTCGTCTGGCATTCGCCCGTACTCGTGATAACGAGATCGTGGCAAAACTGTTTAATGAGTTAGGCCCGCGTTTCGCGAGCCGTGCCGGTGGTTACACTCGTATTCTGAAGTGTGGCTTCCGTGCTGGTGACAACGCTCCGATGGCTTACATCGAGCTCGTTGATCGTCCAGAAGCTCAAGCAGAAGCAGCTGCAGAGTAATCTGTAGCAACGTAAAAAACCCGCTTCGGCGGGTTTTTTATTGCCTGCAATTTACTACCTTAGAACGTAGTCTTTCATGTTCAAAGGAGCTAACTATGTGGCTGGTTGATGAACTTGCTGAACAGCATATCAAAGCAGCGTTAGAAAAAGGCGAGCTGAGTAATCTTCCTGGCTCAGGTAAGCCACTGCAGCTGGATGATGACAGCCATGTTCCGCCCGGATTAAGAGCGGGTTACCGGTTGCTCAAGAATTCGGGATTTCTGCCGCCTGAACTTGAGTTAAGACGCGAAGCCATGGAAGTTAACGATCTTATTTGTCAGCTCGATCCCGCCGATCCCCGGTATCAGGATCAGCGTAATCGACTTCAGGTGCTGACACTGAGATTACGCCAGGCTGGAATGAGTACCGATTTTCTTCATGGCCGTTATGCCGCAGCCATCCACAATCATTTCCGTGAGGAGAAGTAAATGTTTCGCATTGGCCAGCTAGCTAAGCTTGCAGAAGTCACGCCAGACACGATTCGCTTCTATGAAAAACAACAGATGATGGATCATGATGGTCGGACGGAAGGGGGATTTCGACTCTACAGTGAGGGCGATCTTCAGCGTCTGAAATTTATTCGCTACGGTCGCAAACTGGGTTTTAGCCTGGAAGCTATCAGAGAGCTGCTTTCGATCCGTGTCGATCCTGCACATCACACCTGTCAGGAATCTAAAGCGATTGTCGAAAAAAGGCTGAGCGAAGTCGCTCAGATGATCGCAGAATTAGAAACAATGCAGCGTTCACTGCGACACCTGTCAGATGCCTGTTGCGGTGACAGTCACAGTAGCGTTTCGTGCTCAATTCTTGAGGCACTGGAGCGGGGAGAGGCTTTAAGCAAATAAGGATATTGTTATTTTGCTGCAAAAGAATAAAGTATCAGGCCTTATAAACAGGAGGCGTCATGAGTAAATATCAGCACACCAAAGGGCAAATTCGCGACAACGCGATTCAGGCCCTCTTACACGACCCGCTATTTCGGCAACGCATTGAGCAGAAGCAAAAGGGTAAAGGCAGTTTCAAACGGAAAGAGAAACATGGCAAGGGGACTGGATGGGAGGGCAGTGATAAGAAAGCGTCTTATCACTGCCTTTCTGCTTTTACGGTCAAAAAAACCGCCTGTGCGGCGGTTTATCAACTATACCCGCGTATTTTGCTGTTTAAGCAGATCGCGGATTTCAGTCAGCAGTAATTCTTCGTTCGTTGGTTTTGCAACAGGCTTTTCAACTTCCTTCTTTTTGTACAGACGATTCATCAACTTAATTGCCATAAAGATTGCAAAAGCAATGATGACGAAATCGAAGATGGTCTGAAGGAAAATACCGTACTGCATAACAACGGCGGGCGCATCACCTGATGCCGGCTTAAGTACCCACTGGAATGATTTAAAGTCGACACCACCGATCAGTAAGCCCAATGGTGGCATAATGATGTTGGCGACCAGCGATGAAACGATTTTCCCGAAGGCCGCACCGATGATAACACCGACGGCGAGATCCATCACATTACCGCGCATCGCGAAATCGCGAAACTCTTTGATTAAACTCATACTTATCTCCTTGCCTAAGCCAATGCCATAAAGTTTAACAAACCTTACTATTTTTGCCATCAACTCAGCGATTTAAGCGGCACTTTCACGCGCCTCTTACTTTTTATGCCTGTAAAAGCAGCATTTACAGGAAAAATGGACTCGGCTGAAAGAGACGTTCAACGTCTGAGACAAATTTCTTGTCGGTGAGGAACATGATGACATGATCCCCTTGTTCAATACGCAGATTGTCATTGGCAATCATCACATCGTCCCCGCGAACCACTGCGCCGATAATGGTCCCTGGCGGCAGTTTAATATCATCAATCGAACGGCCGACGACGCGTGAAGTCGACTCGTCACCATGCGCTATTGCTTCGATTGCCTCTGCAATACCGCGTCGCAGTGACGAAACACCCACGATATCTGCTTTGCGCACATGGCCCAGCAGAGCAGAGATTGTGGCCTGCTGAGGTGAAATAGCAATATCGATGACGCTGCCCTGCACCAGATCGACATACGCACGACGCTGAATCAGCACCATAACTTTCTTCGCCCCCATCTTTTTTGCCAGCATGGCTGACATGATGTTGGCTTCATCATCATTGGTGACAGCGATAAACAGATCAACCTGCTCAACATGCTCTTCCGCCAGCAACTCCTGATCGGACGCATCGCCATAAAAAACCACAGTGTCATGCAGATGTTCTGCAAGTTCTGCTGCGCGCTGAGCATTACGTTCAATCAGCTTAACGCTGTAATGTTTCTCAAGACGCTGTGCCAGACCGAAACCAATGTTACCGCCACCCACCAGCATAATCCGCTTGTAAGGTTTCTCCAGCCTCTGCATCTCGCTCATTACGGCACGAATGTTCTGGCTGGCCGCGATGAAAAAGACTTCATCACCCGCTTCTACAATGGTTGAGCCCTGCGGACGAATGGGCCGGTCCTGACGAAAGATAGCGGCTACGCGGGTATCAATGTGTGGCATATGCTCACGCATGATGGAGAGCGGATTGCCCACCAGTGGCCCACCATAATAAGCTTTCACCACCGCAAGGCTGACTTTGCCCTCAGCAAAGTTGACCACCTGCAATGCACCAGGATACTGGATTAAACGGTAGATATTTTCGATCACCAACTGCTCAGGTGAGATCAGGTGATCGATGGGCACTGCTTCTGGAATAAATAACTTGTCTGCATCACGCAGATAGTCGGCCGCGCGAATCCGGGCGATACGGTTCGGCGTGTTGAAAAGCGAATAAGCAATCTGGCAGGCAATCATGTTGGTTTCGTCGGAGTTGGTAACGGCAACCAGCATGTCGGCATCTTCCGCGCCTGCCTCCCGCAAAATGCGCGGGTGAGAACCATGCCCCTGCACGACGCGCAGATCGAATTTATCCTGCAGATGACGCAGGCGTGAAGAGTCGGTATCCACCACCGTGATATCGTTGTTTTCACCGACCAGATTTTCTGCCAGGGTACCGCCAACCTGACCTGCGCCCAGAATGATTATTTTCATCGCTTATCAATACTCATCTCAGTTTGTACCCGATTTCTTTATCAGCTTAGCGTAGAAGAAACCATCTCCGCCTTCGGCTTGCGGGAATACCTGTAAGCCATTCGCGGGTGCATCCCTGAGGGGAACGGCTTGTGCATCGTGCTGGCGCTGCAGGAAAGCATCTATCTGCTGATGATTCTCTTCAGGCAGGATGGAACAGGTAGCATAAATCAGCGTGCCGCCTGGTTTCAGGTGCGGCCAGACAGCATCAAGAATTTCAGACTGAAGCTTTGCCAACTCGGCAATATCACGATCGCGACGCAGCCACTTGATGTCTGGATGACGTCGGATCACTCCGGTAGCAGAGCAGGGTGCATCCAGCAGAATTCGGTCAAATTGCCGATCACCGCACCACTGCTGCGGCGTCCGTCCATCACCCTGTTTAACATCTGCTTTCATGCCCAGTCGCTGCAGATTTTCCTCAACGCGTTTAAGGCGCTGCGCATCAACGTCGACGGCCATGACTTCTGCTTCCGGCGCGATTTCGAGAATATGGGTCGTTTTACCGCCGGGTGCAGCGCATAGATCCAGAATCTGTTCGCCGTTCTGGGGTTCAAGCAACAAAGCACAGCGCTGAGCGGACAAATCCTGCACGGTCACCCAGCCCTGTCCGAAGCCCGGTAACTGACTGACCGGAGCAGGGGCATCGAGCCGCAGTGCATCCGGCACATCGTCAGCAGGCTGTGCATTCCTGCCACTTTCAGTCAGCAGGGCCAGCCATGCATCACGTTCGTGGTGCTGTTGGTTAACCCGCAACCACATCGGCGGACGCTGGTTATTGGCTTCGACGATCTGCTGCCACTGTTCTGGCCAGGCATGCTGCAATCGCTTTAGCAGCCATCCCGGATGCAGATACCGCTGCGGGCCATCCTGAATGCTGGCGAGCAGCTCTTCGCGCTGGCGCTGAAACTGGCGTAATACACCATTTAATAAGCCTTTCAGGCTGGTGCGCTTCAGGACTTCGGCCCCTGCGACAGTTTCTGCCAGTGCGGCGTGAGCAGGCACGCGTGTATATTCCAGCTGGTAAAGCCCGACCATGATCAGATAGTGCAGAACCCGCTGTTTACCGGTAAGGGGACGCGCCATCAGTTTACCGATTAGCGCTTCAAGCTGCGGTAATGTGCGCAACACGCCAAAACAGATCTCCTGCACTAACGCGCTATCTTTGTCAGAGAGTTTTTTCTGAGCGGCAGGCAGTGCCGTGTTCAGGGATTCGCCCTTGTCGACAACGCGCTCAATAAGTTGAGCGGAGAGGCTACGCAGGTTGATTGATTTAGTCATAGGGTTTTGTCATCAAACAAAAGGCCCGGTGAGTGACCGGGCCTGAGAGTCAGTCCAGAAGGGTTCCAGGTTCAAACCATTCCCGGCGCGAGTTGAGAAGATCCTGAGCCGACATCGGTTTTTTACCGGCGGGCTGCAACTGCAGTAGATTTAGTACACCCTGAGCGGTCGCCACCTGGATGCCACGTTTATCCGCATGAATAATTTCACCCGGCGAACGATCGCTGTGGGGCAGAACGCTTGCCTGCCAGACTTTCACCGGTTGATCATCAATGGTGAAAAAGCTCATCGGCCACGGGTTAAACGCGCGGATACAACGTTCAAGCTGTTCTGCTGAGAGTGTCCAGTCAAGACGGGCTTCCTCTTTACTGAGCTTCTCAGCATAGTTGGCCAGCGCTTCATCCTGTTTTTCAGGTGTAACCTGCTGAGTGCTCAGTAAGGTCAGCGTATCCAGCAGTCCCTGTGGTCCAAGTTCAGCCAGCTTATCGTATAGCGTTGCACTGGTATCCTGAGGAGTAATAGGACAGGCAAGCTTGTGCAGCATATCGCCGGTGTCCAGCCCCACGTCCATCTGCATGATGGTCACGCCGGTTTCGCTGTCGCCAGCCCAGAGCGCACGTTGAATCGGTGCGGCTCCACGCCAGCGTGGCAGCAGCGAACCATGAACGTTGATGCAGCCCAGGCGTGGCATATCAAGTACAGCTTTTGGAAGAATTAATCCGTAGGCCACAACAACCATCACATCAGCTTTGAGGTCAGCAACCAGCTGCTGATTCTCTTCCGGTCGCAGTGACTTAGGCTGATAGACAGGAATGTCGTGTGCCATCGCCAGCGTTTTGACCGGGCCTGGGGTTAATTTGTTACCGCGACCCGCGGGGCGGTCGGGTTGGGTGAATACACCGATAACCTGATGTTCAGAAGCAAGCAGCGCGTCAAGATGACGCGCTGCAAAGTCAGGTGTGCCGGCAAAAATGATTTTTAGCGGGGCAGACACGTGTATCCCTTCTTAAGTTCTCAGGAAGCCTGGGCGTTCTGACGCGCCAGTTTCTCTAACTTAGTTTTGATTCGTTGCCGCTTCAGAGGCGACAAATAATCGATAAACAGTTTGCCTTCCAGATGATCGATCTCATGCTGGATACAGATGGCCAGTAACTCGCTGGCTTCCAGCTCGAAACTGTTACCGTCACGATCAAGTGCACGGACTTTAACCCGCTCGGCACGTGGAACAAATGCGCGCTGTTCCGGAATTGAGAGGCAACCCTCTTCAATACCGGTTTCGCCGCTTTTTTCCAGCAGCTCAGGGTTAATCAGAACTAAACGCTCTTCACGACTTTCAGAGACATCAATCACGATAATGCGCTGATGAATATCGACCTGCGTAGCGGCAAGACCGATACCTTCTTCGGCATACATCGTCTCGAACATATCATCAACGATACGCTGAATGTCTGCGTTAACTTCTTTAACGGGCGCAGCGACTTTGCGAAGACGCTCGTCAGGGAAATGTAATACCTGCAAAACTGACATAAATATCCAGATCTGTATTCGGTTAAGAAAAGATTACTACCTCATATTGTAGACTTTTCGATGACTGATTGACAGCATTGTGCAGCAGGAAGCAAGGGCGATCAGGGAGTCGGAGATGGACAAAATAGCGCAGTATGTGCGGCTGGCAGCCGTCACTGGAATGACAGGGAAACGCTGGGTTGACGTCGCGCAGCAGACAGGTGCCCAGGCAGCAGATAGGGAGCAGCTTATCCGGTTAGGGTTAGATACCAGTCAGCGCCAGCAATATTATGATTTCAGCGCAAAAAAACTTGCAGAATTGTATGACTGGCTGGCACAGAGTCCGGCTCATCATCTGATTACTGCGCTGGACGCAGCCTATCCAGCCCGTCTCAAAGAAACGAGCCGCTTTCCGCCGCTGCTCTATATTCAGGGCGATCCTGCTGTAATAAGTACTCCTCAATTAGCGGTGGTGGGGAGTCGAAACTGTTCACATAATGGCCGTTACTGGTGCGACTGGTTTACTCAGCACTTAAGCCTCAGCGGTCTGACCATTACCAGCGGACTGGCCCGGGGTATTGATGGTGTTGCACATAAGGCAGCACTCAACGTGAAGGGCAAAACGGTGGCTGTGCTGGGCAGTGGGTTACAAAATCTCTATCCCAAAAATCATGCCGACCTTGCCGCAGAGATTGTTGAGCAGGGTGGGGCTGTGATTTCTGAATTTCCGCTTGCGACCCTGCCGCATCCGGCGAATTTTCCACGCCGTAATCGTATCATCAGCGGTCTGAGTCATGGGGTGCTGGTGGTAGAAGCCTCGCTGAAGAGTGGTTCGCTGGTGACGGCACGCTATGCGCTGGAGCAGAATCGCAATGTCTATGCCTTACCTGGCGCGATCGGCAATCCATTAAGCGAAGGCGTTAACTGGCTGATTCAGCAGGGTGCGCTGCTGGTGGCCCACCCCAATAACATTGTGGAAGATCTGGCTGGTGCGCTGAACTGGCTGCCAGCGACACAGGCCGACGAAATTTATTCTGAGGTGAGTGACGATGCTCCATTGCCATTTGCTGATGTGTTGGCTAACGTAGGTGATGATGTTACACCTGTTGACGTTGTCGCTGAACGTGCCGGCCAATCTGTGCCAGTTATCTCAGCTCAGTTGCTGGAACTGGAGTTAGCAGGATGGATCGCAGCTGTACCCGGCGGCTATGTCCGATTGAGGAGGGCATGCCATGTTCGACGTACTGATGTATTTGTTTGAGACATATATCCACAACGAAGCAGAAATGGGTGTTGATCAGGACAGATTGACAGACGACCTGACGGATGCCGGGTTCCATCGTGAAGATGTTTACAGTGCGCTGAACTGGCTGGAAAGACTGGCTGATTATCAGGAAGGGCTGGTTGAGCCAGTTTTACTGACAAGTGATCCGCTCTCCATGCGTATCTATACCGACGAAGAGAGCAAGCGTTTAGATGCTGATAGCCGTGGTTTTCTGCTGTTCCTGGAGCAGATTCAGGTGCTGAACCTGGAAACCCGTGAAATGGTCATCGAACGTATCATGGCGCTGGATACCTCTGAGTTTGACCTGGAGGATCTCAAATGGGTGGTGCTGATGGTGTTGTTCAACATCCCGGGATGTGAAAATGCCTATCAGCAGATGGAAGAACTGCTATTCGACGTCAATGAAGGTATGCTGCATTAAATTTCCTTTCATGCATTGATCGCTATGAGTAAAGCTGCACTCTTCACCGTGCGTAAACAGGATCCCTGCCCCGCTTGCGGGGCAGAACTGGTTATTCGCTCCGGTAAACATGGTCCTTTTCTGGGCTGCGCGAACTACCCGGCTTGCGACTACATTCGACCGTTAAAAGGTCAGGCCGATGGCCACGTGGTCAAAGTGCTGGAAGGTCACGCCTGTCCAGAATGTGGTGCGGATAAAGTGCTGCGGCAGGGACGTTTTGGCATGTTCATCGGCTGCAGCTGCTATCCGGAATGCGGATACACCGAAACCATCGATAAACCGGATGAAACCTCGCTGGCCTGTCCTCAGTGCCATGAAGGCCGGTTAGTTCAGCGGCGTTCCCGTTACGGCAAAACGTTTCACTCCTGCGATCGCTATCCCGCCTGCCAGTTTGTAGTGAATCTGACACCCGTTGCCGGAATCTGTCCTTATTGTGAGTATCCACTGTTAGTTGAAAAAAAGACGGCGCAGGGCATTAAACGATTCTGTGCCAGTAAGAGTTGTGGCAAAGCCATCGCTGAAGAGAATTCATAGATCATGGAAAATCAACACCTCGCCGATTCATTTGAAAATTGCTTAGCGCATCTGAATCGTCAGGCGGTCATCGCCTATCCAACTGAAGCTGTATTTGGTCTGGGCTGTGACCCTGACAGTGAATCTGCCGTCATGGCCTTGCTGGCGCTGAAACAGCGTCCGGTAGAAAAGGGACTTATCCTGATTGCCGCTGATTACACCCAGCTTGAACCTTATATCTCCGCACGCGAACTTTCGGTGATGCAGCGTGAGCGGATGTTTGCATGCTGGCCCGGTCCTGTGACCTTTGTCGTCCCCGTTCCACCACAAACCCCTCGCTGGCTGACCGGGCAGTTTGATTCGCTGGCCATTCGCGTCAGTGACCATCCCGATGTGCAGGCGCTTTGCCGCGCATTTGGTAAACCGCTGGTTTCAACCAGCGCAAATCTGTCGGGTTTGCCTCCCTGCCGCACGGCGGAAGAAGTGAAGCAACAGTTTGGTGAGCACTTCCCGGTTCTGTCGGGAAAAACCGGTGGCCGCCTTAATCCCTCTGAAATCCGCGATGTGATTAGCGGCGAACTTATACGTCAGGGTTAATTCATGGATCAATTTGCCGTTTTCGGTAATCCCATCAGCCACAGTAAATCTCCGCTGATCCATCAGGCCTTCGCTGAGCAGACGGGTATTGAACATCGCTATGGTCGCATCTGCGCCCCGATTGATGGTTTTCCCCAGGCGCTCTCTGCCTTTTTTGAACAGGGAGGTCGCGGTGCCAATGTGACGTTGCCTTTTAAACAGCAGGCTTGGGAATTTGCCGATCAGCTGAGTGAACGTGCAGCCCTGTCCGGCGCGGTAAACACGGTGAAAAAACTCAGTGATGGTCAGATCCAGGGGGACAACACGGATGGCATTGGCCTGTTAAGTGACCTTGAGCGGCTGAAGATGATCAACGCTGGCGACAATGTATTGCTGGTGGGCGCGGGCGGGGCCGCTCGCGGCGTCATTCTGCCATTGCTTTCAGCTGGCGTGACACTGACCGTCGTCAATCGTACAACTGCACGCGCTGAAGAGCTGGCGACGCTGTTTGGAGAGAATGGGCCTATCCGGGCATGTCGTTTTGAACAGCTGACGGGTCAGCACTTCGATCTGATCGTTAATGCCACTTCAAGCGGTGTGAATGGAGAAACGCCTCCTTTACCTTCTGACGTGATCCATTCCGGCGTGCAGTGCTATGACATGTTTTACCAAAGCGGGCTGACGCCTTTCCTGCGCTGGTGTCAGGGGCATGGCACGAATCATCTGGCAGATGGTTTGGGTATGCTGGTGGGGCAGGCTGCTCATGCCTTCTATATATGGCACGGAGTAATGCCAGACATTGCTCCGGTCATTGCTCAGCTTAAGCAGGCCATGCAGCCATGAATCAGGCGATACAGTTCCCTGATGATGAAGCCTATGATGCTGAACTCAAGGCGGTCTGTTTCCCGGTACTGGTTAACGGCATGCGGCTGAACTGTGCAATCAGCTGTGAGTCGTTGATATCACGTTTTGGTGAAGGGGAGGCGATGGCGCTGTTTCAGCACCATCGCTGGGATCTGGAGGATGAGGCGGAAGAGGCTATCCGTCAGGATAACGTTGATGCTCAGGGCTGGGTCTGGTTAGCGTCGGCCAGGTAATCATCTTTCCAGCCCACATAGTTGTTAGCGGAATAGCGTAACCCTTCCTTTTCACTGTCATTAAGCGGCCTGATCTGCTTCACCGGACTCCCCAGATAGAGATAGCCACTCTCCAGTCTTTTACCTGGCGGCACCAGACTGCCGGCACCAATCATCACCTCGTCTTCTACTATTACGCCATCAAGCAAAATCGATCCCATTCCGACCAGCACGCGATCGCCAATGGTACAGCCGTGCAGCATCGCTTTATGGCCGACCGTGACCTCCTCGCCAATAATAAGAGGGAAGCCTTGCGGATTGGCGGCAGATTTATGCGTAACGTGCAGAACACTGCCGTCCTGCACATTGGTTCGGGCACCGATCCGGACCTGATTCACGTCACCCCTGATCGCAACCAGCGGCCAGATGCTGACGTCATCCTCCATAATCACATCACCGACGACAACACTGCTTGAATCGACCATAACGCGCTGGCCAGTTTGCGGGAAAAGATCTTTATAGGGGCGTAGGGCGGAAGTCATCATGTTCTCCTTTGTTCTGTTTTCACTGCAGCCTGATGCGATTTTACACAGCTGACAAGCCAATTCTGACCCGGATCGCTGGTGATCTCATCAATCTGGATCATTTATAACCGTTCAGATAAAAGATCCAAAAAAAGGGTTGTGCTCTGAAACGGGATCCCTATAATGCGCCTCCATCGACACGGAACACCGGCAACGGGAAGCGGGTTGAGAGGCACAGGAAACTGCGCCGCCGGAGAAAAACTTCTGAAATAGAGGTTGACTCTGCAGGAGGAAAGCGTAATATACGCCACCTCGCGACAGGACGCTAACGCACTGTTCGCACTGCTCTTTAACAATTTATCAGACAATCTGTGTGGGCACTCGCAGGATTGATATCAGCGTCTCAGGACGCAA
>NZ_JARHXL010000014.1:0-113939 GCF_029222565.1 Pantoea sp. Cr_R13 | reverse complement strand
ATAAGTGAAGAAGCCCCGCACGAGAGTGCGGGGCTTCTTCACGTCTGCAGATCGTGAAAAACACGCTGAATTTACCGGCTTCAGCACTTTCCCATCCAATCCGCAATGAAATCTGCAACGCTATTTGGGCAATTTATATCCAGAACCGGCACGTGCAGGGCCAGTTTCTGGTCGCTGGCGACAGCGATCACATGCTCATCAAGCAGTTCATCAATTCCGCCCTTGATCCCTTCGCGCCATAATATAATTTTAGGTACGGATTCCTCTTTAAAGCCCTCAACCAGCACGATCTCCAGCGCAGAGTGATCCATACGGCTGAGCAGATAAGGCAGATCAATCGACGGCTTTTCCGGTGTTTCACACATCAATGCCCATCGCTCCGAACTGGCCACCATCACCTGATGGGCACCCGCTTTTCTGAGCAGATAGCTGTCTTTACCTGGCGTATCCACATCCATCTGATGATGTGTGTGCTTAATCAGCCCGGCACGAATCCCTTTACTGCTGAGAATGGGTATCACCTGCTGTAACAGCGTCGTTTTACCGGTTCCACTCCAGCCCGCAATCGCAAGTAAGGGTAAGGACATATCAACCTCTCTCATTGAGATCATCGGGCGTATTAATATTGCGAAAGGCAGACTCATCGTCAGCCAGAAGTACTGCATGACCACCGTGATCGCGCAGGAAGTGCATAAGACGTCGTTCACCAGCCTGCAGATAGTCATAGAGCGGTGCAGCCATATCACGATGAATCAGAGCCAGTGTCGGGTGATCGCGCGACTGTGAGCGAACCCAGACGGCTGGCGCGTCTCCGCGTTGCTCAACCAGTTTTTCCACGACGTTAAGCGGCACTGCAGGTGTATCACAGGAGCAAAAAGCGGCCCATTCACCGTCAATGGCGATCAACGCACTGTAGATACCGGCCAGTGGACCCGGATAATCATCAAAAACATCCTGAACAACCCGACACCCGCTTAACTGATAGCGATCAATATTGCGATTGGCATTAATCATGACAATGTCCACTTGTGGCCTGAGCCGTTCAAGGACATGCTGATAAAGTGGCCTGCCATTCAGGTGCACTAATCCTTTGTCCTGACCACCCATGCGGCGGCCCTGACCACCGGCCAGAATGACGCCGGTTAATATTGTCATGAGAGTGTCCTCGCTAATGACGCACTGTGAATACGGGATAATCCTGAATGAAATGCCATCGTTTAAACGAGCTGATCGCGTTGCTGCAACCCGCCTGGCAAAAAGAACCTGACCTTAATCTGGTCACATTTTTGCAGAAACTGGCTCAGGAATCTGGATTCCGTGGCCCGTTAAGTGAATTAACCGACGATGTATTAATTTACCATCTTAAAATGCGTGACTCTGCCAGCGATGATGAAATTCCCGGCCTTAAAAAAGACTATGAAGTTGATTTCAAAACAGCACTGCTCCGCGCACGGGGTGTCATTAAACAGGACGAGTAGTGTTATCCTTGGCAGTTAAATGTAAGGGTGACTACAGGTAAAATGATGAGCGACGCTGCTTTTAACTTCCAGACATTGAATCCCGATGTGCTGCTTGATGCGCTTTGGGAGACAGGAATTCGCGTCGAGTCGGGTCTGACAGCCCTGAACAGCTATGAGAACCGGGTTTATCAGTTCAGCGATGATGAAAAACGACGCTATGTAGCGAAGTTTTATCGTCCACAGCGCTGGCGTGCCGAACAGATTGCTGAAGAGCATCAGTATGCACTCGATCTGCTGGCTGACGAGGTACCCATCGCAGCACCACTGCGGTTAAAGGGTGAAACACTGCACAGCCACGCTGGCTTCTTCTTTGCCGTCTTTCCCAGCCTGGGCGGACGACAATATGAGACAGACAATGAAGACCAGATGGAATGGGTAGGCCGCTTCCTGGGGCGCATTCATCAGACCGGGCGCAAAACGTTATTCAGCAATCGACCGACCATAGGCCTGGATGAATATCTGCATGAACCCCGTCAGGTTCTGGAACAATCACTCTTAGTGCCTGCATCACTTAAGGCTGCACTGCTGCAGGCGCTTGATAAGCTGGGCAACACGCTGCAGCAACAGTGGCACACTACGTGGCAGCCGCTACGATTACATGGCGACTGCCATCCGGGTAATATTCTGTGGCGTGACGGACCGCTGTTTGTCGATCTGGATGATGCCCGTAATGGCCCGGCAGTACAGGATCTGTGGATGCTGATTAGCGGCGATCGACAGGAACAGCGTATTCAGTGGGATATTCTGCTGGAGGCTTACAGTGAATTCAGTGATTTTGATATTAATGAATTGTCACTGATTGAGCCTTTACGCGCTATGCGCATGGTTTATTATCTGGCCTGGGTTGTCCGACGCTGGCAGGATCCCGCTTTTCCTCGCGCTTTCCCCTGGATGACAGATGAAGATTTCTGGCGCAGGCAAATTTCACTCTTTACCGAGCAGGAGAAGCTGTTGCAGGAACCTCCTCTGCAGCTGACACCGCAATATTAATGACGTAGTCAGGAGAATTTTTCACGATGAAAAAAATTTGGTTTGCTCTGATGGGTTTAGTGCTGGCATTCAGCGCGTCCGCTGCCCAGTTCACTGAAGGTAAACAATATGTAAGTCTGCCGAAACCCGTGGCCGGCGAACCTCAGGTGATGGAGTTCTTCTCCTTCTTCTGCCCGCACTGCTATCAGTTTGAACGTATTTATCACGTCAATGACGCGGTGAAAAAGAATCTGCCTGCTGACACCAAACTGGTGAAATACCACGTCGATTTCCTTGGTGGCGATCTGGGACCGGTTGTGACCCAGGCCTGGGCAGTGGCGATGGCGCTGGGCGTTGAAGATAAGGTGACAGTACCGATCTTTGATGGCATCCAGAAAACGCAGACAATCACCGATCCTGCCAGTCTGAAAGAGACGTTTGTCAAAGCGGCCGGTATCTCCGCTGCTGACTATGATGCTGCATGGAACAGCTTCGCCGTAAAAGCGCTGGTTGCACAACAGCAGAAAGCGGCTGCGGATGTTGATCTGCGCGGTGTGCCAGCGATGTTCGTCAATGGTAAATATATGGTGAACAACGGCGGCCTTGATACCAGCTCTATGGACAATTTCGTTGCTGACTACGCGAACGTGGTTAAATTCCTCGTAAGCCAGAAGTAACACGCTTTGTCATATCATTCAACGCCAGCTCAGCTGGCGTTTTTTTATGCTATTGAACAGAGACATAAATTTTGTCCATCTCCAGGGCATAAATTTAATATCCACACAAGGGATCGCGTAATTAAAATTGCCGATCGGGTCACGGAAATTAAATAAGTCAATGAAATATATGGTTTTTATTTGAGGTGTAATCATTTAAGATCCTGAAAAAAAGCGCGTTATAATTTTTACGCACAAAGTTATCCACAGAATGATCGTTGCGATCTTATCTCCAGAACCGTCAAAAACGCGACATATCCTACGCCTTAGTTCACCCTTTCTGCCAGGTTGTGGCATCCTTATAGACCAACCCATAGCAACGAAGACAACACAGACTTATGGCGCAAATAGCAGAAAATCCCCTCATTCTGGTTGATGGCTCATCCTATCTTTATCGCGCGTATCACGCGTTTCCGCCGCTGACCAATAGTGCAGGTGAACCCACTGGTGCCATGTACGGTGTGCTCAACATGCTGAAAAGCCTGCTGGCGCAATACAATCCGAGTCATGTTGCTGTGGTGTTTGATGCCAAAGGCAAAACTTTCCGGGACGAGCTGTTTGAACACTACAAGTCTCATCGTCCACCGATGCCTGATGACTTACGTGCGCAAATCGAGCCGCTGCATGAGATGGTACGGGCGATGGGGCTGCCGTTACTGGCGGTGAGCGGCGTTGAAGCTGATGATGTCATCGGTACGCTGGCGCTGGAAGCAGAGAAAAAAGGCCTCTCAGTGCTGATTAGCACCGGCGACAAAGATATGGCGCAACTGGTCACCCCAGCTATCACGCTGATAAATACCATGAGCAACACCATTCTGGGCCCGGAAGAGGTTGAGCAAAAATATGGTGTGCCGCCCGCCTTGATCATCGATTTTCTGGCCATGATGGGCGACAGCTCAGATAACATCCCAGGCGTGCCGGGTGTGGGTGAAAAAACCGCGCAGGCTCTGCTGCAGGGACTGGGCAGCATGCAGACGATCTATGACAATCTGGACAAGGTGGCCGATCTCGGCTTTCGGGGTGCCAAAACCATGGCGACCAAACTTGAGCAGAATCGTGATGTAGCGTTTCTTTCCTATCAGCTGGCGACCATCAAGACGGACGTTGAGCTGGCGCTGCCCTGTGAAGAGCTCAACGTTACTGAACCTGATGTCGAGGCACTGCAGACCCTGTTCAGTCGCTATGAGTTCAAACGCTGGCTGAGTGACTTGCAGGACGGTAAATGGCTGCAGGGCAAGAAGAACAATACTCAGGCGCAAAAAGCGTTGTCTGATGAGCCAGTTGTAGTCGTTGAAACCAGCAGCGTATTGCCGAGCGAGGGTTATGTCACGATCCTGGATCAGGAACACTTTGATAGCTGGCTGGAGAAGCTGAAAAACAGCGAAGTGTTTGCCTTTGATCTGGAGACCGACGCGCTGGATACCCTGAGCGCTAACATCGTGGGTATCAGCTTCGCAGTAGCGCCCGGTGAAGCCGCCTATCTGCCGGTTGCTCATGACTATCTTGATGCGCCTGATCAACTGGATCGTGCAGCCGTTCTGGCACAGCTCAAGCCTCTGCTTGAAGATGAAAACGCCTGGAAAGTGGGCCAGAACCTGAAATACGACCGTGGCGTGCTGAAGAACTACGATATTGAACTGGCCGGTATCAAATTCGACACCATGCTTGAGTCCTATATTCTCAACAGCGTGGTGGGTAAACATGACATGGATAGCCTGGCCGCTCGCTGGCTTAACCATAAAACGGTCACCTTCCAGGAGATCGCCGGTAAAGGCAAAAATCAGCTGACGTTCAATCAAATCGCGTTAGAGCAGGCTGCTCATTATGCTGCCGAAGATGCCGATGTGACTCTGCAGTTGCATCTGAAGATGTGGCCAGAGCTGGAGAAAGAAGCGGGCCCGAAAAAAGTGTTCGAACAGATTGAGATGCCGTTACTGACCGTCATCTCCCGGATAGAACGCAATGGCGTGCTAATCGATCAATCGATCCTGGCGCAACACTCCAAAGAGCTGACTGCCCGACTGGCTGAGCTTGAGTTGAAAGCGCATGAGCTGGCGGGAGAGCCTTTTAACCTCTCATCCACTAAGCAGCTTCAGGTGATCCTGTTTGAAAAACAGGGCATTAAACCTACTAAGAAAACACCAGGCGGTGCGCCGTCAACCAGCGAAGAGGTGTTAGCTGAGCTGGCACTCGACTATCCACTTCCAAAAGTGATTCTGGAGCATCGCGGTTTATCCAAACTCAAGTCGACCTATACGGATAAATTACCGCTGATGATTAATCCGATAAGCGGGCGCGTGCATACCTCTTATCATCAGGCTGTTACCGCTACCGGACGCTTATCTTCTGCCGATCCGAATCTGCAAAACATCCCGGTGCGTAATGACGAAGGACGCCGGATCCGCCAGGCATTTGTAGCGGCCAAAGGCCATCGCATTGTGGCGGCAGACTATTCACAAATTGAACTGCGTATCATGGCGCATCTCTCTCAGGACAAAGGATTGCTGGACGCGTTTGCCCAGGGCGAAGATATTCACCGTGCCACGGCATCCGAAGTGTTTGGTGTGGCGCTGGATAAGGTCAGCGGCGAACAGCGTCGCAGTGCCAAAGCGATCAACTTTGGTCTGATTTATGGTATGAGCGCCTTTGGCCTGTCGCGTCAGCTGAATATCGGTGCGGGCGAAGCGAAAAAGTATATGGATCTCTATTTTGAACGTTACCCGGGCGTACTGCGTTATATGGAGAACACCCGTCAGCTGGCGGCGAGTAACGGCTATGTTGAAACGCTGGAAGGTCGTCGGCTGTGGCTGCCAGATATTAAATCCAGCAACGCCATTCGCCGGAAAGCCGCAGAACGCGCCGCGATCAATGCGCCAATGCAGGGAACCGCAGCGGATATTATCAAGCGGGCAATGATTGCGGTGGATGAATGGCTTGAACAGCAAAACGACAATGCCGTCAGAATGATCATGCAGGTTCACGATGAACTGGTATTCGAAGTGAAAGCGGAGGCCGTTGAAGAGGCCAGCCAGAAAATCCGTGCGCTAATGGAAGGTAGCGTGCAGCTCGACGTGCCTTTACTGGTTGAAGTCGGAGTGGGTAATAACTGGGATGAAGCCCACTGATTCAGCGTCTGAGGCCGGTTCCGTAAAATGGAATTGGCCTGTCATCAGGCATAAGTAAATCGTTTAGTTAACGGGCTCAGCGCGGTCAACGCTGGTACTGAGATAATGTGTTTTTCTAACTGCTTATCGGCTAAACACTTTTTCCGTCATTTAACTACATTGCAACGTTGTTTTTGTGACGCACGTGGTAAAAAAAGCCTTGTTTGATGTAAGTAAGCAACAAAAAAGCCTTTGTCACGCACAGAAAATCAGGTAAAGTTCGTCGCGTAGGGTACAGAGGTAAGATGTTCTATCTTTCAGACCTTTTACTTCACGTAATCGGATTTGGCTGAATTTAGCCGCCCCAGTCATTCTGTGACTGGGGCGTTTTTTATTGGGCTTTTTGCACCACCGGTTTCAGCGGCACAGGGCTGCTACTCACTCTTCCGCGTCCTGATCCACCACTGCCGGTTCAAACGTTGTGAACCAGCTGTCCAGTTTCTGACGAACCTTATCTACGCCGATTTTCTTAAGCGATGAGAAGAGTTCTACCTGCACATCACCTACAAATTCGAGTGCAGCTTCACGCACAACATTAAGCTGTGCTTTACGCGCACCTGAGGCGAGCTTGTCTGCCTTAGTGAGGAGCAACAGCACCGGAATGCCGCTTTCAACGGACCAGTTAATCATCTGTCGATCGAGATCTTTCAGCGGGTGACGGATATCCATCAGGATCACCAGGCCTTTCAGCGCCTGACGTTTTTGCAGGTATTCACCTAACGCACGCTGCCACTTCAGCTTCATCTCTTCCGGGACTTCGGCATAACCGTAACCGGGCAGGTCGACCAGACGCTTACCTTCTTTCACTTCAAACAGGTTAATCAGCTGCGTACGTCCCGGCGTTTTACTGGTACGCGCCAGACCCTTCTGATTGGTTAACGTATTCAGCGCACTCGATTTTCCCGCGTTCGAGCGGCCAGCAAAAGCCACTTCAATTCCGGTATCGGCAGGCAGATGGCGGATATCCGGCGCGCTCATGACAAAGTGGGTAACGTGATAATTCAATTCAGACAAGGTGACACTCCAGAAAACGCATTAAGGCAATGCGGCCGATTATACGCGTTATGGCGCGAAAGTGCTCAACCGCGTCTGATTAGTCAGATTTGTAAGAGATTTGCCATTACCACTGCGAGTTATTTCGCTTTTTACTTTAATTACTAAAAATAAAAAATCTTATTATTTAATATCTTATCTAGAATGGTTCTTTTTTTGAACTAACTATTTGTGGCGCTGACTTGAGGCTTTTACCAGATGGTCTACATTATTGTGCAGTGCACGGCAGCACCCATCAGGATGATGCGCTCAGGGATACCAGGAGGGTAGAGAGCGATGGAATGGAAATGAGTCAGGGATACGCTCAGACAGGGATAAGGAAAAGCTCAGGAGTTGAGCAGGCGCGGGATTGACCGGGATGTTACGAGCCGAAAAGGATTTAAAACATGATTCCTTCTTATGAAGGTATGAAATAAGGCGACAGCTTGAGCTGTCGCCTTTTTTCTTTGTCTGGTTTCTGCTAGATTTCGCCGCAATTGTATACTGAATAAAAAAAGCCGGGACCGAATACTATGAAGCAACCTGCACGAGCTGTTCACGGCAAACCTGCCGCCAAAGCCAAACGCAAATCGCGTGATGATATCAACAACGAAGCACGCGATCGCAAACGTGATAAAAAGCATCGTGGACATGCTTCTGGCAGCCGTGCTAATCCAGCGGCGTCCGATAGCAATGGCGGGAGTCAGGCTAATAACGTGAAAGATCCGCGCATCGGCAGTAAAAAGCCGGTGGCCCTGATCGCTGACGGAAAAACCGCAGCCGTTAAGCCAAAGAAAAGCGTGGAAAAACCTGCAGCTGAGAAAAAAGCACGCCTGACGCCAGAAGAAGAGCTGGCGAAGCTGGAAAATGATGAGCGTCTTGATGCGCTGCTGGATCGACTGGAAAATGGCGAAACCCTGTCGGCTGAAGATCAGGGCTGGCTGGATGCCTCGCTGGACCGTATTGACGAACTGATGGAGCAGTTAGGCATTGTGATGGATGATGCTGAAGATGAGCAGGCTGAAGAAGATATGTACCGTCTGCTGAAGGGCAACTAAGCAAATTTGATCGGCATGCGGTCTCCGCATGCCGCGCTTATCAGGTAAACGACAATGTTTTGGCCTGGATCAATTTTCGCGCTGCTGGCGACATGTTATCTGCTGTGGTTATTGTTTAAACTACGACGCCTGTCGCGGCTGAAGCAACGTTTACGTCGGGTCTCAACCCGCTCACCTTTCATCTCCTCTTCTTCGCGACCTTCTCTCAGACGCCGTCACCGGAAGGAGTGAGCATGCCATCGCAGCAGATTGAGTGGGATCAGGCGTTAATTGAAAAGTACAATTACGCTGGCCCGCGTTATACCTCTTATCCCACCGCGCTGGAGTTCAGCGAGCAGTACGCGGAAACTGATTTCCAGCGTGCCGTCGCGCGTTATCCGGATCGTCCGCTGTCGCTCTATGTTCATATTCCCTTCTGCCATCGTCTCTGCTACTTCTGCGGCTGTAATAAGATCGTGACGCGTCAGCGCCACAAAGCGGACCGCTATCTGGACGTGCTTGAGCAGGAAATCATTCAGCGCGCGCCGCTGTTTCGCGAGCGTAAAGTCACGCAGCTTCACTGGGGCGGCGGCACGCCAACCTTTCTCGACAATACGCAGATTTCACGGCTGGTGGGTTTACTGAAGCAGCACTTCAGCGTGGCTGAGGACGCCGAAATGTCGATCGAGGTTGATCCGCGGGAAATTGAGCTGGATGTGATTGATCACCTGCGATCGCTGGGATTCAATCGTCTGAGCATGGGCGTACAGGATTTTAATAAATCGGTGCAGGAACGGGTTAATCGGGTGCAGGATGAAGAGGTGATTTTCGGCCTGATGGCGCGCGCCCGTGAGCAGGGCTTCAGCTCTGTCAGCATCGATCTGATCTATGGCTTACCCCTGCAAACGCCCGCCAGCTTTGCCTGGACGCTGGAGCGGGTACTGGCGCTGAGCCCGGACCGGCTTAGTGTATTTAACTATGCGCATCTGCCGTCAATGTTCGCGGCACAGCGTAAAATTAAAGAGGATGAACTGCCCTCCGCGCAGCAAAAGCTGGATATCCTGCAACAGACCATTGCGACGCTGACTCAGCAAGGCTACCAGTTTATCGGGATGGATCACTTTGCAAAGCCGCAGGATGAGCTGGCCATCGCGCAGCGTGAAGGGCAGTTGCATCGCAATTTCCAGGGATACACGACGCAGGGCGACAGTGACTTACTGGGGCTTGGCGTCTCAGCCATCAGCATGACTGGCGACAGTTATGCGCAGAATCAGAAAGACCTCAACACCTGGTATGCATGTGTGGAACAGCAGGGAAATGGCCTGTGGCGCGGCATCGCCCTAACCGACGATGATTGCCTGCGGCGTGACGTGATTAAAATGCTGATTTGTAACTTCTCGCTGGATTTTGCCGCGACTGAAGCGCGATGGGGCATCCGCTTTAGCGACTATTTTGCTGAGGACATGGCGGTGCTGAAGCCGTTAATTGCTGACGGGCTGGTGGTACAAACTGCTAAAGGGCTTGAGGTGACCGGCATTGGCCGATTACTGATCCGCAATATCTGCATGTGCTTTGATCGCTATCTGCGTCAGAAAGTGCGTCAGCAGCAATTCTCCCGCGTTATCTGACGAAACGGGCTGGCATGTCATGCCAGCCCGTACCGAACCGCTTATTCCATGCCAAGCTCTTTCAGCTTGCGCGTCAGCGTGTTTCGTCCCCAGCCCAGCAAACGAGCAGCTTCCTGTTTGTGGCCTTGCGTATGACGCAGCGCAGTGGTGAGCAGCGTTCGCTCCATCTCCGGTTGTGCTTCCGACAGCAGATTCTGATGACCGGAACGCAGTGCGCGGTCGGCCCACTGTGCCAGCAGCGTAGCCCAGCTGTCAGGCAGCGACTGCACCGGATTTTCCGGGGTGCTGGACTCAAACAGTTCGCTGGGCAGATCCTGAATCAGCACTTCCTGACCCGCAGCCATGACCGTCAGCCAGCGACAGGTGTTTTCCAGCTGACGTACGTTACCGGACCAGTGCAGCCGGGTTAAGGCTGTTTCGGTTTCCGGGTGCAGAATCTTCGCTTCCACACCCAGTTCACGAGCCGCCACCTGCAGGAAATAACGCGCCAGACGTGGGATATCCTCACGACGCTCACGCAACGGCGGCAGATGCACACGAATCACATTCAGGCGGTGGAACAGGTCCTCACGGAACTTGCCTTCCTGCACACGCAATTCCAGATTCTGGTGGGTTGCCGCAATAATACGCACATCCACTTTGACGGGTGCATAACCACCGACGCGATAGAACTGACCATCGGCCAGCACGCGCAGCAGTCGGGTCTGCACATCCAGCGGCATATCACCGATCTCATCCAGAAACAGCGTGCCGCCATCCGCCTGCTCAAAACGGCCCTGACGGATCTGGTTCGCGCCGGTAAAGGCCCCTTTCTCGTGACCAAACAGCTCTGACTCAATCAAATCTTTGGGTATTGCAGCCATGTTCAGTGCGATAAAGGGCGCTTTGGTGCGTGGGCTGTGGCGATGTAGCGCATGGGCCACCAGCTCTTTACCGGTACCGGACTCACCGTTAATCAGCACGCTTATCGAAGAGCGCGATAAGCGCCCGATGATACGAAACACATCCTGCATCGCAGGCGCTTCACCAATAATATCGGTAGTTGGTCCGCTGACCGGCTGATTACGTGGCTGCTGCTGTTCCTGGTAGTGGCTGATCGCTCGCTCTACCAGTGCAACGGCTTCGTCGATATCAAACGGCTTAGGCAGGTAATCAAATGCGCCCTGCTGATAGGCGCTGACGGCAGCATCCAGATCCGAATGCGCCGTCATTATGATGACCGGAAGCATGGGATGACGCTGTTTAATCTGCTTCAGTAGCGCCAGGCCATCCATACCGGGCATGCGAATGTCTGACAGTAAAACGTCCGGGGTCTTGGTTGAGAGGGCATCCAGCACCTCGCTTGCGCTGTCAAAAGTCGCGCAGCTCAAACCGGCTCCAGTGAGCGCGCGTTCAAGCACCCAGCGGATGGAGCTATCGTCATCGACGATCCAGACTATCCCTCGTTGCATAGAAACCTCACTGGCGAATAGGCAGGTAAACCGAAAATTCGGTGTGTCCCGGCCAACTGTTAAATTCTATTTTTCCTGAATGTTGATCAATCAGGCTACGGGCGATGGAGAGGCCTAAACCGGTTCCGCCTTCACGTCCGCTGACCATCGGATAAAACAGCGTATCCTGCAGCTGGGCCGGAATGCCGGGGCCATCATCTTCAATATCAATACGTGCTACCAGGCGATAACGCGTGCCGTGCAGCGTGAGCTGGAAAGCGGTGCGGGTGCGGATAATGATGGTGCCGCCATCGTCTCCCAGCGCCTGAAGCGCATTGCGCACCACGTTAAGCAGTACCTGTTCAATCTGATCGGGGTCGTGCGGCAGTTCCGGCAGGCTGGGGTCATAATCCCGTACCAGCGAGACATTCTCCGGCAGCTCCATCGAGACCAGATTAACTACGCGCTCAGCCACCTGATGAATGCTCTGCGTGATGTGCATACCCGGCTGCTGCGGCCCTAACAGACGATCCACCAGATTCCGTAACCGGTCGGCCTGCTCAATAATGACTTTGGTGTATTCGTTCAGCGAGGGATCGGGCAGGGCGCGGGATAAAAGCTGTGCCGCGCCGCGCAACCCTCCCAGCGGATTTTTAATCTCATGAGCCAGACCACGAACCAGATCGCGAGCGGCCACCTGCTGAGCATGCTGTAGCTGCTCCTGACTGAGCCGACGCTGATTATCCATCGGCGCCATCTCCATCAGAATTAAGCCATCGGGCAATCGCTGGGCGGTCAGCGACATAATGTGTGCGCGACCATCAACGACCAGCGTAACCTCACTGTCAGTGAATCCCTGGCCAGCCTCAAGACTCTCGCGCATCACCTCAATATTCAGCGAAAAGTAGCCGGTTAATTCCGGTAACGGCGTGCCGAACAGCTTGCGTGAGCTTTGCGCCAGTAATTGCTGCGCCGCCGGGTTGGCGTAATGGATAACCAGATCGTTATCCACCAACAAAATACTGTTGATTAAAGCATTGAGAATCTGCCCTGCATCGGGCAGAGAGCCAGTTGCCATAAAACGTACCTCTGCACCAATCAGGTGCATTTTAGTCTTAAAGCCGTAAGGAGGGCGAATGAACGGTAAATTCGCGGAGAAAAAAGCCCATCCGAAGATGGGCTAAAAGTTTCCACGGCAACAAAATCGTTTGACCAGTTAAACGCTGTAGTAAAGCTCGAACTCAACCGGGTGTGGCGTCATGCGAACACGATCCATCTCTGCTTTACGCAGTTCGATGTAAGCATCGATCGATTCGTCAGTGAATACACCGCCGCGGGTCAGGAACTCGCGATCTTCGTTCAGTGAATTCAGCGCTTCTTCCAGAGAGCCCGCAACTTTTGGAATCTCAGCTTCTTCTTCCGGTGGCAGGTCATACAGGTTCTTGTCCATCGCATCACCAGGATGGATTTTGTTGATGATGCCATCCAGGCCAGCCATCAGCAGTGCGGTGAACGCCAGGTATGGGTTAGCCGCTGGGTCCGGGAAGCGCGCTTCGATACGACGGGCTTTCGGGCTGGCAACAACCGGAATACGGATTGAAGCTGAACGGTTACGGGCAGAGTAAGCCAGCATAACCGGTGCTTCATAACCCGGAACCAGACGCTTGTAAGAGTTCGTGGTCGGGTTCGCCAGTGCGTTAATTGCTTTAGCGTGCTTGATGATGCCACCGATGTAGAACAGCGCCATTTCAGACAGGCCGCCGTACTTATCGCCGGCAAACAGGTTCTGGCCACCTTTAGAGAGTGACATATGGCAGTGCATGCCTGAACCGTTGTCGCCAAACATTGGCTTCGGCATAAAGGTCGCGGTTTTGCCGTAAGCATGAGCAACGTTGTGGACGACATATTTGTAGATCTGAATTTCGTCAGCTTTTTTGGTCATGGTATTGAAGCGGGTAGCCACTTCGTTCTGACCCGCAGTCGCCACTTCGTGGTGATGTGCTTCAACAACCAGGCCCATCTGCTCCATGGTCAGACACATGGCAGAACGGATGTCCTGTGATGAGTCGACTGGTGGAACCGGGAAGTAGCCGCCTTTCAGACCTGGACGGTGACCTTTGTTACCGCCTTCGTACTCTTTACCGGTGTTCCATGCCGCTTCGATATCGTCGATAGCCACATGTGAACCGGAAGTCGATGAACCGAAACGGATGTCATCGAACAGGAAGAATTCTGGTTCTGGTCCAAACAGCACGGTATCCGCGATGCCGGAAGAGCGCAGGTAATCTTCAGCGCGTTTTGCGATAGAACGTGGATCGCGGTCGTAGCCCTGCATAGTGCCTGGCTCAAGGATGTCACAACGGATGATGAGCGTAGAATCTTCGAAGAAAGGATCCATGACTGCCGTGGTAGCGTCAGGCATCAGCACCATGTCTGATTCGTTAATGCCTTTCCAGCCGCCAATAGACGAACCATCGAACATTTTGCCTTCTTCGAAGAAGTCAGCGTTAACCTGGTGAGCAGGGATCGTAACGTGCTGTTCTTTACCTTTGGTATCGGTAAAACGCAGGTCAACAAACTTAACTTCATGCTCGTTCATCATCGAGAGAACGTGTTCAGCGGACATACTCAACTCTCCTGGAAATGGTCTTTCATTATCTACATGGCGAGGAAACGTCGTTTCCGGAATGCGCAGCGGGAAAACAACTCCCTGACTAACCGCTTCCGGCACGCTCTTCAACCGACATCTGACTGGCGATTACGCTTGATTTAGATAAAGCGAATTCTGTGCCAACTTTTCTGATGCTGCTTAAATCGCCTTGTGATGCACCTTTTTGTCATAAAGCACCTGCACCATGATGGTCTTTATGCACTAAAGTGGTGCTTTGTGGCGATTTATTAGCACTATTTTGGTGCATGAGACCAACTTAGTGCATTTTCTGCACCGGGAACAGGGCAAATTTGCACCTATCTAATAAACTTTCAGTGAAAAGTGTGATGGTGTTCAGTCTTCCGCTTAATCAGTGTACAATAACGCGCTATTTCTAATGCCTGAGGCAAAGCTGTGATCGAAAATTTGCGTAACATCGCCATCATCGCGCACGTTGACCATGGAAAGACCACCCTGGTTGACAAACTGCTGCAACAATCCGGTACTTTTGATGCCCGTACCGAAGCAACAGAGCGCGTGATGGACTCCAATGATTTGGAGAAAGAGCGTGGGATTACCATCCTCGCAAAAAACACCGCCATTAAGTGGAATGACTACCGTATCAACATCGTTGATACCCCAGGACACGCCGACTTCGGTGGTGAAGTTGAGCGCGTCATGTCCATGGTGGACTCGGTGCTGCTGGTTGTAGATGCGATGGATGGCCCTATGCCGCAAACCCGCTTCGTGACCAAAAAAGCGTTCGCGCATGGTCTGAAGCCGATTGTGGTTATCAACAAAGTAGACCGCCCTGGTGCGCGTCCGGATTGGGTTGTGGATCAGGTATTTGACCTGTTCGTTAACCTGGATGCGACTGACGAGCAGCTCGACTTCCCTATCATTTTCGCCTCTGCGCTGAATGGTATCGCGGGTCTTGAGCACACCGACATGGCTGACGATATGACTCCGCTGTATCAGGCGATCGTTGACCACGTTGCGCCTCCGCAGGTTGAGGCTGATGCGCCACTGCAGATGCAGATCTCTCAGCTGGACTACAACAACTACCTGGGCGTGATCGGCATCGGCCGCATCAAGCGCGGTAAAGTTAAGCCGAACCAGCAAGTCACTATCGTTGATAGCGAAGGCAAAACCCGTAACGGTAAAGTCGGTAAAGTCCTGACTCACCTGGGTCTTGAGCGTATCGACAGCGATCTGGCTGAAGCGGGCGATATCATTGCCATCACCGGTCTGGGCGAGCTAAACATCTCTGACACCATCTGTGATCCGCAGAATGTGCAGGCGCTGCCAGCACTGAGCGTTGATGAGCCAACCGTAACCATGTTCTTTAACGTCAACACCTCACCGTTCTGCGGTAAAGAAGGTAAGTACGTGACTTCACGTCAGATCCTTGAGCGTCTGAACAAAGAACTGGTTCACAACGTGGCTCTGCGCGTTGAAGAAACCGAAGATTCTGATGCGTTCCGCGTGTCAGGTCGTGGTGAGCTTCACCTTTCTGTTCTGATCGAAAACATGCGTCGTGAAGGTTTCGAACTGGCGGTATCCCGTCCGAAAGTTATCTTCCGCGAGATCGATGGCCGTAAACAAGAGCCATTCGAGAACGTTACGCTGGATATCGAAGAGACGCATCAGGGTTCCGTTATGCAAGCCATGGGTGAGCGTAAAGGCGATCTGAAAAACATGGATCCGGATGGCAAAGGCCGCGTACGTCTCGACTACGTGATTCCTAGCCGTGGCCTGATTGGCTTCCGTAACGAATTCATGACGATGACTTCCGGTACCGGTCTGCTCTACTCTACCTTCAGCCACTACGACGATATCCGTCCAGGCGAAGTGGGCCAGCGTCAGAACGGCGTTCTGATCTCTAACGGTCAGGGTAAAGCTGTAGCGTTCGCTCTGTTCGGTCTGCAGGATCGCGGTAAGCTGTTCCTGGGCCATGGTGCAGAAGTCTATGAAGGCCAGATCATCGGTATTCACAGCCGTTCTAACGACCTGACCGTAAACTGTCTGACCGGTAAGAAGCTGACCAACATGCGTGCTTCAGGTACTGATGAAGCAACGACACTGGTACCACCGCAGAAAATGACGCTGGAACAGGCGATCGAGTTCATCGATGATGACGAACTGGTCGAAGTGACTCCACTGTCAGTGCGTATCCGTAAGCGTCACCTGACCGAAAACGACCGTAAACGTGCTTCACGTGGTCCTAAAGACGCATAATTGCGCCTTTAAAGAATAAAAAGCCCCGCATGCGGGGCTTTTTTTTTGCCTGAAATTCGGATTTACTCAGCCGGACCAGCGAATATTTGTGCGAATGATGTCGCGCTTTACTCACCTTCTGGCGTTTACGCTTTTCTCACAGCCCGTGCCTGTTCAGCCTGCACTTTTGCCGCTAGAGTGAATACTCCAGGGAACAGAAGGAGACACACCATGCTGTATATCTTTGATTTGGGCAATGTGATTATTGATATCGACTTCAACCGCGTGCTGGGTGTCTGGAGTGACTTTAGTCGTGTACCGCTGGCTTCGCTACAAGGCCATTTCCAGATGGATGAAGCGTTTGAGCAACACGAACGTGGCGAGATCAGTGATGAAGATTTCGCGCTGGCGCTGTGCGAAAAGCTGGAGATCGCACTGAGCTATGAGCAGTTTGCGGCTGGCTGGCAGGCGGTCTTCGTTGACGTGCGTCCGGAAACCCTGGCGCTAATGAACCGGCTGCGGCTGGAAGGTCATCGGGTGGTAATCCTCTCTAACACGAACAAGCTACATTGCGAATTCTGGCCAACGCAGTATCCGGACGTGCAGCAGGCAGCGGATAAAATCTACCTGTCACAGGAGATAGGTATGCGCAAACCGGAAGCGCGGATTTATCAGCATGTGCTGGATGCAGAAGGTGTGACTGCCGATCAGGCGGTGTTCTTTGATGATAATCCAGAGAACATTGAGGCGGCCCGTGCCCTGGGTATTGAAAGTGTACTGGTTACTGACAGTAAAACGGTACCCAACTGGTTTGCGGGTCTACAGTAACTCATGATGTCACGTAAATTTCGCCCCAGGCTGCATGCATTCTGGTTGTGGCTCAGGCTGTTATGGAAACGCATTGACGAGGATGGCATGACGACCCAGGCCGGTAATCTGGCTTATGTCTCATTGCTGGCGTTAGTGCCGCTTATTGCAGTGGTCTTCGCCCTGTTTGCGGCGTTTCCAGTTTTCTCTGACATCAGCGTGCAGTTAAAACAGTTTGTCTTCAACAATCTGATGCCTGCTGCAGGTAACACGTTGCAACGCTATCTTGAACAGTTTGTTGCTAACGTAAACCGGATGACGGCGGTCGGGGCAGTCGGTCTTATCGTGACCGCCTTACTGCTGATGCATTCGGTTGATACGGCGTTAAACACCATCTGGCGCAGCAACAAAAAGCGACCGATGGTTTACTCCTTTGCCGTCTACTGGATGATCCTGACGCTCGGTCCGCTGCTGGCCGGTGCCAGCCTGGCAATCAGCTCTTATCTGCTTTCCCTGCGCTGGATTAATGCTACTGGCGTAACCAGTCTGGTCGATCAGATGCTGCGCATTTTCCCGCTTCTGCTGTCGTGGTTCGCCTTCTGGTTACTCTACAGCATTGTTCCCACTCAACGGGTGCCACCGCGTGATGCGCTGATTGGCGCGCTGGTTGCCGGGGCGTTGTTTGAGCTGGGTAAAAAGGGCTTTGCGCTCTATGTTACTATGTTCCCTTCATATCAGTTGATCTACGGCGTACTGGCCGTGATCCCCATTCTGTTTCTCTGGGTCTACTGGACCTGGTGTATTGTATTGCTGGGCGCTGAAATAACCGTCGCGTTAGCTGACTATCGACAGTTGAAGCAGCAACACCAGGAAGAGCAACGCGAGGAAATATGATTGCATTGATTCAGCGCGTGCAGCGCGCCAGCGTCAGCGTCGATCAGGAAGTGACCGGTGAAATCGGCGCGGGTTTACTGGTTCTGCTGGGCGTAGAAAAAGGCGATGACAACGCGCGAGCGGAACGTCTCGCAGAACGTGTACTGGGCTATCGCATCTTTAGCGATGAGCAGGGCAAGATGAACCTGAGTGTCCGCCAGGCGGGCGGAAGTGTGCTGGTGGTGTCGCAGTTTACGCTGGCCGCCGATACGCAAAAAGGGATGCGCCCCTCGTTTTCGGGTGGCGCTGAACCTGCTGAAGCCGAACGTCTGTATGAATACTTCAGCGACTGCTGTCGCCAGCAGGGGATTACTACGGCGAATGGCCGTTTTGCTGCAGATATGCAGGTCTCGCTGGTGAATGATGGTCCTGTGACGTTCTGGTTGCAGGTGTGAGATCGTCAGCTGAGCGGCAGGGAACAGGCCATACATCCGAGCGGGAGAAACATTACATGTATCACCTTCGCGTGCCACAGACGGCGGAAGAGCTGGATATCTATTATCAGTTCCGCTGGGAGATGTTACGTAAACCTCTGCGTCAACCGCAGGGGTCAGAACGTGACGCCTGGGATGCCCTGGCACATCATCAGATGGTGGTTGATGAACAGGGAAATCCGGTCGCTATCGGCCGTCTCTACATTAATGCCGACAATGAGGCCGCTATCCGCTTCATGGCCGTTCATCCTTCGGTGCAGGGTAAAGGGCTGGGAACGCTAATGGCGATGACGCTGGAGTCGGTAGCGCGTCAGGAAGGAGCTAAACGGGTAACCTGTAGTGCCCGCGAAGATGCTGTCGCATTCTTCGCTAAGCTCGGCTACGTCAACCAGGGCGAGATTACCGCGCCCCAGACGACGCCGGTTCGCCACTTTCTGATGATAAAGCCTGTCGTTACGCTCGATGATATCCTGCATCGTGCCGACTGGTGCGGACAGCTGCAGCAGGCCTGGTATGATCATATTCCGCTCAGCGAGAAGATGGGTGTCCGTATTCTGCAGTTTACCGGGCAGAAATTTATCACCACCATGCCGGAAGCGGGCAATCAGAATCCACATCAGACGTTGTTTGCTGGCAGTCTGTTCTCGCTGGCCACGCTGACCGGCTGGGGATTGATCTGGTTACTGCTGCGCGAGCGCCATCTGGGCGGCACCATTATTCTGGCGGATGCGCACATTCGCTACAGCCACCCGATTAGTGGCCGGCCTGGCGCGATTGCTGACCTCGGCTCATTAAGCGGCGATCTCGACCGTCTGGCGCGCGGACGTAAAGCACGTGTGCAGCTTGAAGTTGAGCTTTTTGGCGACGATGAGTGTGGCGCTGTGTTTGAGGGGGTCTATATTGTTCTGCCTGCCGATCCTGACGGGCCGCTGGAAGAGGGCGGTTCCGGCGCACGTATCAACTAATCATAAGGGCCGCCTCCGCGGCCCTTATTGATCCTGTTAACGCACCTGACCGGCCTGCATTGTCTGCTGTAACTGTTGACTGTCCGTCGTCACCGACAGAGTGCCATTCACGGTCGGGCGCAGTGGCTGGCCTGCGGGTAATGCAGCGCTTAGTTGCAGCTGCATATTACTGTCACCGGTTAACGGCAATACGGGCCATCCCCAGTTCTGCAACACATTCACCGGCACTGCCCGACCCGTCAGTTGCAGCGTCAGAGGACGCGCTGGCTGCTGACCTACGGTGGCGGTTCCTTCGAGCAGGCCCTTGTTACTGAACGCACTCAGCTCAGTAACCTGAATCTGCTGCGGGTCAGCACTTAGCGCAATCGACGGATGACGCAGATCGGTGCGGTTAAAGGTCGATTCTGCCGCGTTCAGGCTGAGCTTACCCGACCAGATCCCCCACTGATGCTGCTGAGCCAGCAGCAGGTTTTCGCCAGCGCCATCCAGTGAAGTCAGCTGGAAGGGAAACGCCGGATTAATATCGATAATCAGGTTACGGTTAGAGGTGAAACGCGTTACCTCTACACTCTCCAGCCACGCGGGCAGTGTCGCCTGCCAGCGGTCACGCCAGTCCTGCGGCAGCGTGTATTCCAGTCCGGCAACGGCCAGATTTTTCAGCGTCAGGCGCTTATTGCTGCGCGACCAGTCACCGTCAGCCCGAATCACCCCGTTCGCCCAGCGTGAACTGAATTGTGTCAGCGCCACACCCTGCGGTGAGAAATCCAGGTTAAGGATAGGGTCATTAAGCTCGAATCCACCGTCGATAAAATTGCTGGCATTCAGCGCCAGTGAACCGTCGTTACTCTGCCAGTCATCTCCCTGCCAGTTAACGTTTCTCAGCGTCAGATCCAGATCTGTCACCGCCCAGTCAGGCCCCTGCAGACGGGCATCGGTCATGTCGAGGCGGGTAATGGCAATTGACGGAACAACCTGCAGGGTATGCAGGAAATCTTTCAGGCTGCTGGTAGTCTGCAGACGGATGTCGTTCAGTCGCAGCTGATTAATTTTCCAGTTGCCCTGGGCATCGCGTTCACCGTTACCGGTCATGGAGCCACGCGCCAGGTCGGCACCAATATTGTCAAAGCGCATCCGACCCTGGGAAACACTGCCCTGAATCAGGACGTTTTCACCCGGCACATTATTCAGCGTCATGCTGCCTGCACTCATCTGGAAGCGGGCATCGCGACCCAGCATATTCAGCCCCATGGGTTTCCACGGCAGGATGCCGCCATTAACCTGCTGAGCAAACAGCGGTAACGCGCTATTGGGACTGTCGATACGCATATTATTGAGTTGCAGGCGGTCGGCCTGAATCGGCAGCGTGCTGCCCTGCGCCAGATTGGCCAGATTCACTTCCCCATCGCGCAGCTCAAGGCTGCTGAAATGCAGTGGATCGCTGAACTGGATCAGCGCCAGGCCGAGATCAACCCGTTTCGCGACCAGCACCGCAGGCTGACCATCGTGACCAAAGCTGAAGTCATCCAGAATGATATGAGAGGGAGAAGAGAAATTGTGTTCAATTTTACTCAGGGAGAGATGCCATTCGGTTTTGTCGCTCACCCAACGGCTAAACCAGCCTGCACCCCACTGTGTCTGCAGCAGTACATAGATCACGACCAGGGTAAAAAGCAGCAGTAAAAGTAAGGTGAGGAAAAACTTTCCAATAAATTTCATAGCATCCTTCCCGAGTTAAATCCGGTGAGAGGTTGTTATGCCTGAATTACCGTTACAGCTCAACAGCCTGGATGTAAATCCGAATAATTAGCAGGCAGGCCGAAGCCTGCCTGTGGCCTTACTTCTCTGGCGGAAAAATCAGGTTGAGCAGGATTGCGGTAATACCGCCTGCGGCAATGCCGGAAGAGAGCAGGGTTTTTAGCCAGTCAGGCGCAAACTGCAGAATCAGTGGCTGCTGAGAAACGCCCAGACCCACCGCCAGCGACAGCGCGATAATCATAATGGCGCGACGATTAAGCGGCTCGCGTGACACGATGCGAACACCTGAGGCGGCAATGGTGCCGAACATCACAATGGTTGCGCCGCCGAGTACCGGCTCAGGGATCATCTGCACCAGACCGCTGACCGCCGGGAAAAGCCCCAGCACAATCAGCATCAGTGCGACTACAAAGCCCACGTAGCGGCTGGCCACGCCGGTCAACTGAATCACACCGTTGTTCTGACCGAAGCAGGAGTTAGGGAAGGTGTTGAACAGCGCGGAGACAAAGGAGTTGAGGCCATTCGCCAGCACGCCGCCTTTCAGGCGCTTCATATAGAGCGGGCCGCTAACCGGCTGTTCCGACACATCCGAGGTGGCAGTGATATCGCCGATGGTCTCCAGGGAGGTCACCATAAATACCAGCATCAGCGGGATGAGCAGATTCCAGTCGAAGCCCAGCCCGTAATAGAGCGGGGTAGGTACCACGATCAGCGGCTGATCAGCAGGGATGCCCGCTGCCGGCAACATGCCCATCGCCCAGGCCAGCAGATAGCCCACGGCCATCGCAATCACCAGGGAGGCGACGCGCAAATAGGGATTTTTCTGCCGGTTAAGCAGCACGATCACCAGCAGCACGGCACCGGCCAGCATCAGATTCTTTGGCGCGCCAAAGGTATGGTCACTCATCGCGCTGAAACCGCCGCCAATCGAGGTCAGTCCTACCTGAATCAGCGACAGCCCAATAATCATCACCACGATACCGGAAACCAGCGGCGTGATAATCCGGCGAGCCAGATGCAATACGCGTGACAGCACCATTTCGGTACAGGAGGCCACCATCAGCGTGCCAAATAGCGCCGCCATCATGGTGGGCACGTCAGCGCCGCCATTCTTCAGCGCCATCCCGCCCATTATCAAAGGCGTCACAAAGTTAAAGCTGGTGCCCTGAATCGACAGCAGACCCGAACCCACCGGTCCCCAGGTTTTGATTTGCAGCAGCGATGCCACACCTGAAGCAAACAACGACATGCTGATAACGTGCCGGGTATCTTCTGCGGGCAGGCCCAGCGCCTGACAGATCAGAATGGCGGGCGTGATGACCGCGACAAACATTGCCAGCAGATGCTGACCAGCGGCAAACAGCGTTTGCGGCAGAGGTGGACGATCTTCAAGACGATAAATCAGTTCGCTTTGCGTGGCGGAAGGCTGGTCTGGCTGAGGATTGGTGGACATCTTCTGTTCTTCCCAAAAAATAATGTGGCGATTGTAATCATCCGCAGGGCAAAAGCAATCGTTTGCCCTGCGTGGATATAAAAGCCGACTTGATGGGGTATCATTCAGACGTTGGTAAAACGGGTGTTCTCTGGCAGCCAGCGTTCAATCAGGGCGCTGGCCTGCTCGGGATAGTGCTGGTGGATGTGGCGCGCCACACGCTGAACTTCGGGCACCATCGCCGCATCGCGCAGCAGGTCGGCTACTTTAAATTCGGCGTTGCCGGTCTGACGTGTGCCCAGCAGTTCACCCGGTCCGCGAATCTCCAGATCGAACTGGGCAATAACAAAGCCGTCATTACTGTCGCGTAGTACCTGTAAACGCTTCTGCGCCGTCTTGCTCAGCGGCGCTTTGTAGAGCAGTACACAGTGTGATGCCACGGCACCACGACCCACACGGCCTCGCAACTGATGCAGCTGTGCCAGCCCTAACCGCTCAGGGTTTTCGATAATCATCAGGCTGGCATTCGGCACGTCCACGCCGACCTCAATGACGGTCGTCGCTACCAGCAGCTGGAGTTCATTCGCTTTAAACGCCTGCATGACTGCCTGTTTTTCAGCGGGTTTCATACGGCCATGCACCAGTCCGATATTTAAGTCGGGCAGCGCGGTTTTCAGAGATTCCCAGCTGGCTTCTGCCGCCTGTGCTTCCAGCAGCTCTGACTCTTCAACCAGCGTGCAGACCCAGTAGGCCTGACGTCCCTCCCGGCAGGCATGCTCAACCCGCGCCACAATCTCCTCGCGTCGCGTATCGGGGATGGCCACGGTGGTCACCGGAGTACGTCCCGGCGGCAGTTCGTCGATGGTTGAGGTATCGAGATCGGCATACGCGGTCATCGCCAGGGTGCGCGGAATCGGTGTGGCGGTCATGATCAGCTGATGCGGATGGAAACCCTGCTCCTCGCCTTTTTCCCACAAGGCCAGACGCTGGTGAACGCCGAAGCGGTGCTGCTCATCAATAATGACCAGCGCCAGACCATTGAACTGCACCTGCTCCTGAAACAGAGCGTGTGTGCCCACGACCATTGCAACCTGACCGCTGGCTATCGCCTCCTGCTGTGCCTGGCGGGCTTTGCCTTTCTGTTTTCCGGCCAGCCAGCCGACTTCAATTCCCAGCGGCGCAAACCACTGGCGGAAGTTACTGGCGTGCTGTTCAGCCAGCAGTTCGGTCGGTGCCATCAGCGCAACCTGCTTGCCATGGGCGATAACGTTCAGTGCAGAGAGCGCAGCCACCAGTGTCTTACCCGAGCCGACGTCGCCCTGCACCAGCCGCATCATCGGAAAATCATTGGCCAGATCTTTCTCTATCTCCGCCACCACGCGCTTCTGCGCATTGGTCGGCGAGAAAGGCAGCGCGGCCAGCAGCTGGTCACTGAGATTGTGTCGCGGCGGCATCGGTAACGCGTAATAGCGCTGAGCGCCGGCGCGCACTGCCAGCATGCTGAGATTATGCGCCAGCAGCTCTTCAAGAATTAATCTGCGTTGTGCCGGATGACGGCCACTTTCCAGCTCGCTGAGCCGGAGATCGGGCGGCGGACGATGCAGTGTGCGCAGCGCATCGGGCAGGCTGATTAAGCCGCCGCTTAACTCCTTCGGCAAAAGCTCGGCAATCGGGCAGCTTTCCAGCAGCGTCAGCGCCTGGTCAGTGAGATTACGCAGCGTGGCCTGTCGAATGCCTTCGGTCGTGGGATAAACCGGTGTTAAGGTCTCTTCCAGCGTCACATTGCTCTGTTCGCCCTGGATGCGGTACTCGGGATGAATAATCTCAGCGCCGCGCTGACCGCGCTTAATTTCACCATAAGCGGTAACACGCCGTCCCGGCGACAGATTGTTCTTCATCCCGGCATTGAAATTGAAGAAGCGCATTGTCAGCACGCCACTGCCATCGCTGATCTGACACACCATCATCCGGCGGCGACCAAAGGTGATATCCGTGTGCAGCACTTCGCCTTCTACTGTGGCCCAGATACCGGGAAGCAGATCATTAATAGCATAGAGTTGGGTGCGGTCTTCGTAGCGCAGCGGAAGATGAAGCAGGAGATCCTGAACGGTGCGCAGGTCAATTTTGGCCAGTTTTGCTGCCTGGCTGGCACCGACGCCGGTCAGTGTACTGAGCGGAATGGCATCCAGCAGACGGCCTTTCATCGTCTTTTACCGGTCGACTGCATGGTTGCCCACCAGCTGGGATCGGCGTCGACTTCGCCCTGCGCATTGATGCGCGGATAGGGTAGACCTTTCTGCTTTGCGACCCGCGCGAGCACCGGGAATCCGCCTTCGAACAGCAGGCGTTGCTGCTCATCCTCGTCCAGCAGGCTGTAATCGCGCAGGTAAAGACCGGCGTTCTGCCGCTGTCGCTGGGCTTCATAGAGGATAAGCGCGCAGGCGACCGAGACATTCAGCGACTGCACCATACCCACCATGGGGATCACGATCTGACGATCAGCCAGCGCCAGCGCTTCTTCGGTGATGCCGGTTTTTTCCTGCCCCATCAGAATGCAGGTGGGAAGGGTATAATCGATCTCACGAAAATCCACCGCATCGGCGGAGAGATGGGTCGCTAAAACCTGCATCTTCTGCTGTTTGAGCTGTTTTACGGCATCGCCGATGGTGGGATGGGTGACCACTTTCACCCAGCTGTTGCTGCCGGCGGACGCGGAAGCCTGCGTGCGCATCCGCTGGCTCGGCCAGACGGCATGCACTTCGTGGATGCCAACGGCGTCGGCCGTGCGGATTACCGCTGAAACATTGTGTGGTTTATGCACCTGCTCCATGCAGACCGTCAGGTCGTGCTGGCGCAGTGCCAGCATCGCCTGAATCCGGGCAAAACGTTGATCGTTCATGCCTAATTACGGTTACGGTGGACTTTGATCACATCCGGCATCACGCGAATTTTACGCATGATATTCGCCAGATGAACGCGGTCACGTGCGGTGAGGCGGATAAAGGCGCTATAGACGCGACCATCACGCTCTTCGGTATTCAGGCTCTGAATATTCGAACCCGCCGTGTTGATGGCCGCCGTCAGGTTAGCCAGCGCGCCCTGATGGTTAAACATGTCGACTTTGATTTCTGCTACGAACTCCTGCTCGGTGACTTTATCCCATTCAACCGGCATGAATTTTTCCGGCTCTTTCTGGTAGCCACGAATGTTCCGGCAGGATTCATGATGCACCACCAGCCCTTTGCCAGGACTGACATGGGCAACAATCGGGTCACCAGGAATCGGTCGGCAGCATTTGGCGAAGGTAATCAACACGCCATCTGCGCCTTTAATCGGCAGTTTACCGCGCTTGCTGGTGCTGGTGATGGCCTTGCTGTCAGCCTGCAGCAGGTTCTTCGCCACGACCACGCTCATCGCATTGCCGAGGCCAATTTCCGCCAGCAGATCATCAAGCGAAGTCAGCTTCATGCGGTCCAGTTCCTGTCTGATATTCTCAGCCGGGATTTCAGCCAGTTTACGGCTACCGCCCAGCGCATGGCTGAGCAGGCGGCGACCCAGATTAACCGAGTCTTCGCGCTTGAGGTTTTTCAGGAGCTGACGAATTTTGGCGCGGGCTTTGGAGCTGACGACAAAATTGAGCCAGGCGGCGTTTGGACGAGCGCCTGGCGCGGTGATGATCTCAATCGTCTGACCGCTGGTCAGGGTTTGCGACAGCGGATAAGGCTGGCGGTCAACGCGTGCGCCGACGCAGGCGTGGCCGATATCGGTGTGCACCGCATAGGCGAAATCTACCGGCGTTGCGCCGGTTGGCAACTCAACAATGCGGCCTTCAGGCGTAAAGACGTAGATCTCATCAGGGAAAAGATCGGACTTCACGCTTTCAATAAATTCAAATGAACTGCCCGCACTCTGCTGCAGCTCAAGCAGGCTTTGCAACCAGCGCTGCGCGCGAATCTGTGCAGTGGTGCCACTTTCGCCCGCCTGTTTATAAGCCCAGTGCGCAGCGACCCCCATTTCTGCCATCTGATCCATATCCTCGGTGCGAATCTGCACTTCAACCGGCACGCCGTGCGGGCCGATCATGGAGGTATGGAGCGACTGATAGCCGTTGGCTTTGGGGATGGCGATATAATCCTTAACGCGGCCCGGACGCGGCTTATATAAGCTGTGCATCTGGCCCAGAACGCGATAGCAGGTATCCAGATCTTTCACGATGACGCGAAAGGCATAGATGTCCATGATCGAGTGAAAACGCTGCTCTTTCAGCGTCATTTTGCGGTAAATCGAGTAAAGATGCTTTTCGCGGCCGCTGACGCGGCAGGGAATGCCCGCTTCCTGTAAACGGCCATCAATCTCAGAAAGAATCTTCTGGATCATCTCTTTACGATTACCACGCGCAGCTTTCACCACCTCTTTAATCACCCGATAACGGTTCGGGTAAAGTGCTTCAAAACCGAGCTCTTCCAGCTCTGTTTTAAGGTGATGAATACCCAGGCGGTGTGCCAGCGGACTGTAAATCTCTAACGTTTCCAGCGCGATGCGGCGACGTTTGTCCGGGCGTAAAGACCCAAGGGTGCGCATATTATGGGTGCGGTCAGCCAGCTTGATGAGAATGACGCGGATATCCTGCACCATCGCCATAATCATCTTGCGGAAGTTCTCAGCCTGCGCTTCTTTCTTATCGCGGAATTTCAGCTTATCCAGCTTTGAAACGCCTTCGACCAGCTCCGCCACGCTTTTACCGAACAGCTGTTCCATATCCTGGTAAGTCGCGGGCGTATCTTCGATCACGTCATGCAGCAGCGCGGCCATGAGAGTTTCATGGTCGAGCTTCATTTCCGCCAGAATACAGGCCACGGCAACCGGATGGGTGATATAAGGCTCACCACTGGAGCGTGTCTGTCCCTCGTGGGCATCACGTGCGACAAGGTAGGCTTGCTGGAGGCGCTTGATCTGCTCCTCTGGCAAGTATTTTTCAATCAGTTGATTGAGACTTTCAAACAGATACAAGGGCGACCTGCAGGTGGCTGTTAACGACGACCTTCAGCGATAGCGGTAACGGCCTGTAACTCAGCGGCTTCCTGCTCTTGCTGTTCCTGACGATCACGCACATCTAAAATCTGATTGGTGACCAAACCTTCTTCGATTTCGCGCAGGGCGATAACGGTAGGTTTATCGTTCTCTTCCGGAACCAGCGGATCTTTGCCGCCAACCTGCATCTGACGTGCACGACGTGCAGCGACCAACACCAGGTCAAAACGATTACCAACTTTTTCTACTGCGTCCTGAACGGTTACGCGTGCCATAGGTGTGCTACTCCACAGATGAAGAAATGACTGCGCATCATACTGAAACTGTATTCAGACTGCCAACAGTTTGCTGATTAAAGCATCGTGACGCGCCTTCTGACGCGCCATGCGCAGACGTTCTGCGCGAATAATGGTTTTCAGATCGGACAGCGCCAGATCAAAATCATCATTCACAATTAAATAGTCATACTCGGCGTAGTGGCTCATTTCCGCTACTGCCTGAGCCATGCGACGTGTGATCACCTCTTCGCTGTCCTGACCACGACCGCGCAGACGGCGATCGAGCTCTTCTTTCGAAGGCGGCAAAACAAAGATGCTGCGTGCGCCAGGCATTTTAGCGCGGATTTGCTGCGCGCCCTGCCAGTCGATGTCGAGGAACACGTCAACGCCGGTTGCCAGCACCTGCTCAATCGCATGGCGTGACGTACCGTAGTAGTTATCAAAAACCCGGGCATGTTCGAGGAAAGCATCTTCCGCGATCATCTGCTCAAATTCATGTTTCTCAACAAAAAAGTAATGTTCGCCATGGGTTTCACCCGGGCGCATACCGCGCGTCGTGTGCGAAACAGAGACCTGCGTGTCATACAACGGCTGGGTCTTTAACAGTGCCTGAATCAGGCTGGATTTCCCTGCACCGCTGGGAGCAGAAACAATATAGAGCGTGCCTTGAGCCATGGTTTTCTTGAATTGATTAAAAGCGGAGTCGATTTCCTGCACAGTATACACAGCTTCCCGTTGCCACGCAGCGTTTGCGCAGCGACAACACTCAATCTTTTGCGCCTCTGCGCGCAAATCTCTGTCGGGCAGCTGTAATGGTTCACGGATTACCCTGGCATCTCTTCCGGAACGAAACTTCGCCTCTGGCTGACGCTAATGCATTGCTGTTGAATGCCACAAAACGTCAGAGGAAAGAGTATGAAAGGATTCGGCTGGCCGCTGTTTGCGGCTGTTCTGTGGTTCGCCCTATGGCCTGCGCACAGTGCCGTTTGTCCGGTCTGGACACCCGTACGGGCGACTGAAGAGATCGCCCGTTTGCAACAGCAACTGCAACACTGGGATGACGCTTATTATCGCCAGGGGCAGAGTCCGGTAGCTGACACGGATTACGATGCGCTGCAGCAGCGGCTTGTTACCTGGCAACACTGCTTTAGCGCTTCTCAGCCCACTTATTCCCCGCAACTGCCGGGCAAGGGTGAGCACCTGCATCCGGTCGCCCATACTGGCGTAAAAAAGATGCGCGACAAGCTGGCACTGGCTTACTGGATGCAGGGGCGGCGCGATCTCTGGGTGCAGCCAAAAGTTGATGGTATCGCCGTTTCACTGGTGTATCGCCATGGCAGGCTGGTCTCGTTGTTAAGTCGTGGCGATGGATTGCGCGGTGAAGAGTGGCTGGCTAAAGCCGCCTGGATCCCGGCAATTCCGCTGCATATCGAGACACCTCTCGACGAGGTTGTGCTGCAGGGCGAGCTGTTTTTGTTGATGAACGGTCATCAGCAGGCGATTGATGGCGGCAAAAATGCGCGCTCACTGGTGGCCGGCGCGATGATGAGCAGTCAGCGGACTCCGCTGCTGGATTCGCTCGGTGTTTTCATCTGGGCATGGCCAGATGGTCCCGCCACAATGACGGAGCGCCATGAGCAACTCAGCCGCTGGGGGCTGGGGATTGCAGCAAAATGGAGCCACAACGTTAAAGATGAAGAGGACGTAGCCATCTGGCGTGAGCGCTGGTTTCATGCTGCGCTGCCTTTTGTCACAGACGGCGTGGTGGTTCATCAGAGTCTGCGGCCTGCAGGCAAAAACTGGCTGCCAGGCAAGGGTATATGGGCGGCTGCCTGGAAATATCAGCCTCCTGAAGTCAGCGCTGAAGTGCTCTCCGTCGATTTCCCCATTGGCCGAACCGGAAAAATAGCGGCGGTACTTAATCTTCAGCCAGTGCAACTGGATGATAAAACGGTCAGACGGGTTAATGTCGGCTCGCTACGTCGCTGGCAGGAGAGCGATATCGTAGCGGGCGATGTGGTCACGCTGAGTCTGGCGGGTCAGGGAATTCCCCGGCTGGAGCGGGTAATCTGGCGCGTGGCAGAGCGGCATTATCCTCAGCCTCCCGAGGCGTCGCGTTATACGCCGTTGAGTTGTTATACCTTCAGCGCTGAGTGCCAGAAGCAGTTACTGGCGAAATTACGCTGGCTCAGCCAGAAAACGGTGCTGAATATTCCTGGGGTTGAGCGCAGCACCTGGCTGCGCTTACTGGAAAGCGGCAGTATGACGCATCTGTTCGGCTGGCTGACGTTAACACCGGAACAGATTGCCGCCGCGACGGGTCTCTCTCCGGAACGTGCGGAGCAGCTCTGGCACCGTTTTAATCTCACTCGTCAGCAACCGTTTCGTCGATGGGTGAAGGCCCTTGGCGTTTCATTACCGCAGAAGGCCCTGAATGCGCTGCCCGATCAGCAGTGGGAGAGCATAATGCGGCGGGATGTTATGGCCTGGCAAACTCTGCCGGGCGTTGGGGCGGGGTTGGCAACGCGCCTGGCTGAGCAGTTTCAGGATGCCCGTCTGCAGGCCCTCATCGCGTTCCTGCAACAGCAGGGTATTCCTGCGTCCTCAATGCTCGGGGTGGGGATAGTTGAAAATCGGCAAACCGAGACGGAAGCGCAGCGCCAGTAAACGGGCAAAAAAGCCGAACAGCAGGGTAATGATAATCACCGCTTCATGCGCCAGCGTGGTTTTCAGCAGCAGGATATACATCCAGCCCGAGGCGAAAGCGATACCGGCGTACAGCTCTTTCTGAAACACCAGCGGAATGCGATTACAGAACATGTCACGCAGTACGCCGCCAAAGACACCTGTAATCACTGCGCTTATCGCGGCAATAATCATGGCGTGTCCGGAATCAAGTGCAACCTGCGCGCCGATAATCGAAAAGACCACCAGACCTAATGCATCCAGCACCAGAAAAACTTTGCGCAGGTGGGTCATCAGGGGCGCCAGGAATGTGGTGACGACCGCCGCTGCCGCCACAATCATGATGTATTCGGGATTTTTCACCCAACCCAGCGGATAGTGGCCCAACAGGATATCGCGCACCGAGCCACCACCAATTGCGGTCACTGACGCGATAATAATGACCCCGAACAGATCCATTTTGCGGCGACCCGCCGCCAGCGCACCTGTCATGGCTTCAGCAGTAATACCAATAATGTAGAGAACGGTCAGTAACATAGCAGACTCCAGTAAGACGGCGGCAAGGCTACAGCATTGCTTAACAGGCGGCGACAGAGATTTCGGGTGGTCGGCGTCCGGGATTTGCGCAGTGTATACCAGTCCGGCCCGGCATCAGCATAGAAAGACTTTTCAGTGCAAAACCGGTGATGAATGCTGGTGAAGGTTAAGATGAGACAATGTGCAGAAGATTAGCGCGGGCCTGGCTGGTGTTAACTGACTCAGAACCAGTAGGAGATTTACAGCCCATGACGGCCAGAAATTTGCAGGTCCAGCATTGATCTGAAAAGGAGATAGAAAGGACGGGATGCTGCAGCTAAAGAAAGGAGTAAAAATACATCGGCAGGATTAATAAAAAGAAAGGCGTGCTGGTTAACAGCACGCCAACGCATCGTTTCGGATGCTCAGAGCCCACCATACAGACTTATTTTATTATTTGTTTCTTGCACGAATTTTAGCAAAAGCATTCAGGCTAAAATGATATTCCGGCTGGAACCATGAACGACCATAGTAGCAGTAAATCAGCATGCGAATGGAAGCCATCGCAAGGTAACCCCAGATCGCACATAATACAGAAGGTGTCAGCCAGACGGTAAATAAGGTGACTGCAAGTCCGGCTAATACTGAGGACGTTTCAGCAAAAGCAATGCGTGTATATTGCTTTTCACGCTGTAATACCGCACGGTAATGCTGACCCTGAGGGATGATAATAAACACCACTGAGACCATCTGCAGCATGAGAGCCAGTTCAGGCTGATTAAACAGGCTGTTCAGCAGGTGACTGCCCGTAAATAACAGACCAAACACCGCGACACCCATCAACATATTACCCCAGTAAATTGTTGAGAGGTCATTAATTGAGAGCATACAGCGACGGATCAGTGTATTTGAGAAGCCGCGATCGGCCAGAGTATCAATAAACAGTAAGGCAATTATGGCAATCGCCAGCAGGTTTAGCTCATTCGCCTGCAGAATCTGTGCCAGCAACGAGAGTTGCAACACGCCAATGCCAATAATTTTGATTGAAGAGAGCAGAGACCATTTTGCGCTATTAAGACTGCTTTCACGTATTGCCATAATATACTCGTTAGAGTCCATCGACTCTGTGAGAATTAAATAATTGTGTAACGGCAAGAAGAGGTTGCTGTGACACCGTTAGTTAGTGCAATTTTTCCGGCCGAAGTCCTGAAATACCTCTCCAGGCTTGCCATGTTATTATTGATTCAATCAAATGATGCTCAGATAAAAAATAGATATCCCTGGTAAATTCCCTGTTTCGTGTCATGGCGGAATCCCCTGCAGCTAACAGAAATTCCGCCAGATCACGAATAAATCCTTTTGTATTTTTATATTCTCCTGCCAGTATCCTTGCGGCAATCTCAACGAATTCTTTTTCTGATAACAAAGGATAGGTTGAGCGGTCCATGACTTTTCCTGCTTTATCATTATGGGTATTGCTGTGTGTGGAATGATTTATACATTGTTTTATTTAATTTAACACCATAAGAAAAGTCTGATTACACGACCGCAGAAATAAATGGTTTCACTTTATGCATGATAAATATTAAATCTTCAGGAGAGCAGTGATAAACAATTGTTGATGATTAATGTATGTCGCTAAGGCAAAAGGGCATCAGGGGAGACAGAGAAGCCTTAAATCCGGGAAGATCAGCTATGTGAAAGCGGGTTAAGCCAGGAATTTTCCTGGCGGAAATACTTAAGCAGGGTTGGTGGTAAATGTGTATCTGGGATGAGTAATCAGATAAGCGCTTTATGCTTTAATGTCAGAAGTTTTTCTATTTTTTTTCGTTAGCGACCAGCGATAAGTACAGAGAAAAACGCACGCTAAGTCCTTGATTTACTGTGTCAGAAGCTGATTGAGCTTCTCCAGATCATTGCTAACCCATTCAATATCCTGCTTAAATCTCTCATCTGAAGTAAATGGCTGGCGATAAACCGTAACCATTACCTCGGCACCCTGTTCATTAGCGATCACGCGCATCGGCACATAGATCTCCTTTCCTGAGCCGTTATCAATCCAGTGATCCATTACGCCAAACGGATTGTGTGGTGAGAACCTGAGCTTCACATTGCCCAGCGGGCCTTTAGCACGCCAGCGATGTCCATCGGGTTCTAATGCACTGTGCGTTAACCCGGATGCCCATTTTGCGAAAAATTCCGGCTTCCAGATGGTTTCATAAAGATCTAACCAGTGACGTGGGATCGTCAGGCTCAGCGTGCGAGAGGAGAGCATGTAACCTCCGATGGATAAGCTAAAAAGGCATTAAAGCATAGGGCCAGACTTGTTAAAACGGTGTAACAGTAGAAGTGTGGTGTTGACAGGGTTTCGTACAAAAGGCAGACAACGGATGAGGCTGTCTGCCGCAGAATCAGATGAAGTTGCCACGTGCAGAAACGGCATGATCTTCGCTATGGCCACTGGCGTGACGCAGAACAAAGCCATCCGACTGTGCCATCACTGCGCAACTGTGATTCGGGAAGATACGCAGCAGCGTGCCGACTTCAGGGCGGCGATCCTGAAACAGCAGAAAACCGTGCTCCTCGGATAACTTCGTCACTTCATAGGTATTGCCCGCTTCGTCTGCTGCAACACCAAAGCCGCTGGCATTGGTGCCGTGCGGCCCTTTATCCGAACTCAGCATTTTTGATCCGGCGTCAACAATGGCGAAATGATCGTTTACCGCCACAACGCGGGTAATGACGCTCATTGCCAGTTGATCGACGTGGCTTAACCCAAGGCGGCAGGCAGTAAGATCCAACAGTGCATAGTTACCGGGCCGGATTTCATTAATGCAGGGCGCAATCTCTGCTGCCAGCGCAGTTGGGGTTGACCCCACTGAGAGAGGGCAGTCGGTAAAGCCCGCAGCCTGCAGTTTTGCCTGAACGCGCTGCATCAATGCCGCTTCCTGGCGGGCGACCTCCGCAATGGCTGCGGCGTGACCCGCACCATAAGCGTGACCGGCATGTGAAACTAATCCGGCAAAGCGTAATCCCTTGTCCTGTAATGCCTGGGCAATCAGCACGGCGTCATCTGTATCGGGATTGACGCCAATGCGATGTAACCCAACATCCACCTTAATCGCCACCGCCAGCTCGCACCCTGGCTGATGCTGGCAGGCCTCAGCGATCGCCGCCACGCCCTGCAGCCTGTCCGCAATCAGGGTGAGCCTGACCTGATGAAGCACGGCGAGGCGCAGTAATTCAGCCACGCTTCGCGGATGTACAACCGGATAGGCTAACAACAGATCGCGTATACCACCCTGAATAAAGCTGATGCCTTCGCTGGGTTTTGAGACGGTGATCCCCTGTGCGCCAGACTCAATCTGTCGCCGGGCAATCCAGACGCTTTTATGCGTTTTGATATGCGGACGCAACGCGACGCCAGCCGCACGGGCTTTGCGCTGCATATGCTGCAGGTTGCATTCCAGGCGTGCTGCATCCACTTCAATGTAAGGTGTGAGGCGATCGTCTATCAGCGGACGCTGCCACTGCTGTGTGTCATTGATATCCATAAGGTGTCCGTTAATAACGAGATAAGAAGATTCATCATTCCCTAATAATCTCTCTGATACCAGCCTGCTTACCGCAGAACAGGCATGTTGAGCAGCAGAAACAAGAGCCATTGTCATAACGCGAGAGGCATGATGAGGAGAGGGGGATCGGGAAAGAGGAAAGGGAGGAACAAAAGGAGTTAACCCGGAGATTAAAACAAAAAAGCAGGCACGCGGCCTGCTTTATCAGTTTACTCAGATATAGAGTGACTGTTCACCCGGCGGACGGGTTTTGAATCGGCGATGTAGCCAGAGATACTGTTCGGGTGCACGCAGGATCTGATTTTCGATCACTTTATTCATGTAAGCAGCAGCAGCAGCCTCATCGGTATGAGGATAATTTTCCAGCATCGGTTCGATGATTAAATGGTAGCCATCATTTCCTGGATTACGAATCAGCATAATCGGTACCATCGCTGGCTTCGCCAGACGCGACAGAACAAAAGTCCCGTTGGTAGTGGCAGCTTTTTCCACCGCAAACAGTGGCGCAAAGGTGCTGCCTTTAGGGCCGTAATCCTGGTCTGGTGCAAACCAGACCGATTCACCCTGTTTCAGAGCATGAACCATACCGCGCAGATCACGACGGTCGATCATCGCTTTATTAGAACGCATGCGGCCTTTGGTCTGCACATACTCCATCGCCTGATTATTGTGCGGGCGATACATCGCCATCATCGGCTGACAGAGTCCACTGATGCGTCCGCCCAGCTCCAGCGACATGAAATGTACGCCAATCAGCATCACACCGCGCTTTTCGTTCTGCGCAGCGTGAAGATTATCCATGCCTGAAACGTTAAACAGGCGTTTTACTGCCCGGTCAGACCAGAACCAGGCAATACCGGTTTCAGCCAGGGCCATGCCTAGCGATGCGAAGTTACCAGCGATCATGTGTTCGATTTTTTCTTCGCTGATACCCGGGAAGCAGAGTTCGATGTTACGACGGGTAATACGCTCGCGGCGCTGCAGGAAATGGCGAGAGATTTTGCCGGCACCGGCACCGAGACGCATGAGAACAGGATAGGGAAGCTGTACCAGCAGCCAGAGTACGCCAAGACCAAACCAGGTAAACCAATAACGCGGATGCAGCAGCGAACTGCTAAATTTTCCGGTGTTTTTCATTAACAACCTTCATGGAAGTTGAGGGGGGTATCGCATAAAGAGCACTTCCATGAGTCTTAAAGCGGTACGGCTGTATTCAATTCGACCGATACTTTATCAAAAAGTGCCTTCAAAAAAAGGGAAACTCCGTGATTCACAGGATTGATCTGTTTCATGGAGACAGTGCGTCGGGAACGTAAAAGAGTTAAATCCAGAAAAATTATTTTAAAATCAATCTCTTGAAGAGCAGGCATCCTAAATGCAAACCATGACTAAAGTGTGTTCCGGAAGTGTCTGGAAATGAACGTTTATCAATCTTTACGTGATAATGAAGCCGCCGGCGGGAGTCAAAAGCCACACAGGGAGGTGAAACCCGAAAGATAATGCCTGAAAAATGAACAAAGCGCCATCGCTGACGCTTTATAACTGACCTGCCGGGCGGGAAATTACTCGATGTTCTGAATCTGCTCGCGCATCTGTTCAATCAGCACTTTCAGTTCGATCGCGGAAGTGGTGATCTCGGCGTTGATCGATTTTGATGCCAGCGTATTCGATTCCCGATTGAACTCCTGCATCATGAAATCGAGACGGCGGCCTACAGCCTCTTTCTTTTTCAGGATGTTGTAGGTCTCTTTAACGTGTGCATCCAGACGATCCAGCTCTTCGGATACGTCAACACGCTGCGCCATCATCACCAGCTCCTGCTCAAGGCGATTGTTTTCCAGCTGGACTTCAGCATCTTCCAGTTTGGCGACCAGGCGTTCACGCTGCCATTTGATGACGTCAGGCATCTGCGCGCGCACTTTGCTGACTTCCTGAGAAACGCCTTTCAGACGCTGTTCAATCATCGCTTTCAGCGCAGTGCCTTCGCTTTCGCGCGCCGCAATGAAATCGTCCAGCGCACCATCCAGTGCCTGTAACAATTGTGTGTTGATGGCATCCAGATCCTGCTCCTGCGCAGACATCACGCCCGGCCAGCGAAGAATATCCAGCGGATTAATCGCGCCTTCGTCGCTCTGCATTTTTACCCAGTTAGCAGCCTGCACCAGCTGTTTCGCCAGCGTTTCGTTCAGCATCAGTTCGCCCTGAGCGCTGGGATCGGCATCATAACGCAGGTTGCACTCAATTTTACCGCGCGTCAGACGCTGGCGAATGCGCTCGCGGATAACCGGCTCCAGCCCACGAAACTGTTCAGGCAAACGGATGTAAGTTTCCAGATAACGCTGGTTAACAGAACGCAGCTCCCAGGCTGCGCTGCCCCATTCGCCTTTGGCTTCGCTGCGGGCATAAGCGGTCATACTGCGGATCATAAGCGGTACTCAATTTACGGAAAGATGGGTGAAGTATAGCGAGGCGAGCCACGCCATAACAGGCATAAGCGTCTTACAGGAAAATAACGAACTATTTCCGCTTTCAGCGGCAGCCACATATGATGACCACTGGTCACCTATGAGGATAACTGATTTATGTCCCGCGTTATTGCATTCCCTGTTGTAATGGCTCTGCTGCTGGTGGGTTGCCAGACGCGCCACGCGCCGCCGACTAAACCGCACCCCATCTGTGCGGGTGGCGACATGATGATGCAGACCACGTTGTGGTTCGGACTCAGCAAGCCAGATGGCGGCAGTGTGAGTTCACTCGACTGGATGAACTTCGTGGATAATGAAGTCACGCCACGTTTCAAAGCGGGACTGTCGGTCTATGACGCCAAAGGTCAATGGCTAGGCGAGAACGGTCAACTGGCAAGAGAGAACAGTAAAGCGTTGATGCTGATCCACGGTATCGATCCCGCGACCAATCATGATATTGAGGCGTTACGTACCCTCTATAAAAAACGGTTTGGTCAGGAGTCGGTTATGCGGGTAGATGCACCCGTCTGTGTCGGGTTCTAGGGCGAAAGCGGGCGGCGAAGCTGCCGCCCGCTAAATAGTCAGATAAACAGACCGGCAAAGGCCGCAGAGAGCAGGCTGACCAGTGTGGAGCCATAGACCAGCTTCCAGCCAAAGCGGGAAACCACATTTCCCTGTTTCTCGTTCAGGCCTTTTATTGCGCCCGCCACAATGCCGATCGAGGCAAAGTTAGCAAAAGAGACCAGGAACACCGACAGAATACCCAGCCCGCGCGCACTCATGCCCGCCGCGACTTTCTGCAGTTCAATCATCGCCACAAACTCATTCGCGACAAGCTTAGTCGCCATGATGCCTGCCGCCTGCAGGGCATCGGCTTTCGGAATCCCAATCAGCCAGGCCAGAGGATAGAACAGATAGCCGAGCAGCTGCTGGAAGCTGTAGCCAAACACCGCCGCAAACAGCGCGTTAACGGCAGCAATCAGAGCAATAAAGCCAATCAGCATCGCCAGAATAATCATCGCCACTTTGAAGCCTGCCAGGATGTACTCACCCAGCATCTCGAAGAAGCTCTGCTCTTCATGCAGCTTTTCCAGCGCGATAGGCTGCTCATCCCGGCTTTCCATCGGGTTGATGATCGACAGGATAATAAAGGTGCTGAACATGTTAAGCAGCAGTGCAGCAACCACATATTTCGGTTCAATCATCGACATATAAGCACCGACAATCGACAGCGAAACGGTGGACATCGCGGTCGCTGCCATGGTGTAGAGCCGGCGCGGTGGGATATCACCCAGAATCCCTTTATAGGCGATAAAGTTTTCTGACTGACCGAGGATCAGTGTGCTGACGGCGTTGAATGACTCCAGCTTGCCCATGCCGTTAATCTTCGACAGCAGCGTTCCGAAAACACGAATCAGCAGCGGCAGGATGCGCCAGTGCTGCAATATGCCGATGAGTGCCGAAATAAAGACAATCGGACAGAGCACACCAAGGAAGATAAACGCCAGCCCCTGTTTGCTCATTCCGCCAAAAACGAACTCCGTGCCCTGCGCCGCAAACCCCAGCAACGTCTCAAAGAAACCGGCAAACGATCCGACCAGTGCCAGCCCTCCGGCGGAGTGAAGGAAGAACCAACCCAGCGCGGCTTCCACCACAATCAGTTGAATAATAAAGCGCAGACGAATCTGTTTACGGTCATGACTGACCAGCAGCGCAAGGGCGAAAATCACCACCAGCGCCAGCAGGAAATGAAGAATGGCGGCCATATGTCTTTTTTATCAGAGAGAAAGGAAAGCGCATTTAGCCACAGCTGGCCGGGAATTTCATCTGATGCCTGCTACAGGCCGGCGCAAGAGACAGCAGGCAAGGAAGTCCGTATAATGCGCAGCCAATCATTAGCAAGCCGGAGAATACCCATGCGTCCAGCAGGCCGTAGCGCACAACAGGTGCGTCCAGTCACATTGACCCGCAATTACACCAAACACGCAGAGGGTTCCGTTCTGGTGGAATTCGGCGAAACGAAAGTGCTATGCACTGCCTCCGTAGACGAAGGGGTTCCGCGTTTCCTTAAAGGCCAGGGCCAGGGCTGGGTCACAGCCGAATATGGCATGCTGCCGCGTTCGACCCACAGCCGTATGGCGCGTGAAGCCGCAAAAGGTAAACAGGGTGGCCGTACGCTGGAGATTCAGCGTCTGATTGCCCGTTCACTGCGCGCCGCGGTTGATCTTAAAGCGCTGGGTGAATTTACCATTACGCTCGACTGTGACGTAATCCAGGCCGATGGCGGCACCCGCACCGCATCAATCACTGGCGCCTGTGTGGCTCTGGCTGATGCGCTGAACAAGTTGGTAGCCAGCGGAAAGCTGAAAGCTAACCCGATGAAGGGCATGGTCGCCGCGATTTCAGTGGGCATCGTCAAAGGCGAAGCCCTGTGTGACCTGGAGTATGTTGAAGACTCAGCCGCAGAAACTGACATGAATGTCGTGATGATGGAAGATGGCCGCATGATCGAGGTGCAGGGCACCGCCGAGGGCGAACCCTTCAGCCATGAAGAGCTGCTGACGCTACTGGCGCTGGCGCGCGGCGGAATTGAGGAACTGATTCAGGCGCAGAAAGCAGCGCTGGAAAATTGATGTAACAGGCGACCTCAGAGTCGCCTTTTCTTTATTTGAGGAGTGAGAGATGAAAGCCTGGCAGCGTCAGTTTATTGAATTCGCCCTGAACAAGCAGGTGCTGAAGTTCGGTGAGTTCACTTTGAAGTCCGGGCGTAAAAGCCCCTATTTCTTTAATGCCGGTCTGTTTAACAGCGGACGGGATTTAGCGCTGCTGGGACGCTTCTACGCGCAGGCGCTGGTGGATGGCGCTGTTGATTTCGATCTGCTGTTCGGTCCGGCCTATAAAGGCATTCCGATTGCCACCACCACGGCAGTGGCGCTGGCTGATCATCATGACCGCGATGTGCCTTACTGCTTCAACCGTAAAGAAGCCAAAGATCACGGTGAAGGTGGCCTGCTGGTGGGCAGTCCGCTGCAGGGCAAAGTGATGCTGGTGGATGATGTGATCACCGCGGGCACGGCGATTCGTGAGTCGATGGATATTATCGGCGCGCACAACGCTACCCTGGCAGGTGTGCTGGTTTCGCTTGATCGTCAGGAGCGTGGACGCGGAGAGATGTCGGCAATCCAGGAAGTGGAACGTGATTACGGCTGTAAAGTGACCGCGATTATTACCCTGGCAGACCTGATTACCTGGCTGGAGGAGAAGCCTGAGATGGCCGATCACCTGGCGCAGGTCCGTGCTTATCAGAAAGCGTACGGGATTTAACAGAGGCGGGCGCAATGCCCGCCTTCTTTGACGCTTTACGTTAGCTGAGCAGCCATGAGTGGCCAGCGGGCCTCAAAGTCTGCAGTAGGACTGAAACGAAACTCAGAACGGACATACCGCGACAGCAAACCTTCACAGAAAGCCAGCAACTGACTTGCCAGCAGTGCTTCATCAGCCTGAAAAGCCTCGCCCTCACGCATTTTCCGTTCACGCATAACCTGTCGCAGTTGCACTTCAATCCGCTCAAACAACTGGTTAATACGTCCCTGCAGTCGGTCCTGCTCAAACATCAGAGCATGGCCGGTCAGTATGCGCGTCAGTCCCGGATTACGCTCACCAAATCCCAGAATCAATTGCACGATCAGACGCAGACGCGTCATGGTCTCTTTTTCATCCTTGAGGATCAGATTGATGCGGGTAATCAGACTGTCTTCGATAAACTCAATCAGACTATCGAACATGCGAGTCTTGCTGGGGAAGTGACGATACAGCGCCGCTTCGGAAACACCCACCGTGGCTGCCAGTTTGGCTGTGGTGATACGCTGACTGCCATCGCCCGACTCCAGCATCTGCGCCAGCGCCTGCAAAATCTCTTCGCGACGATTCCGCTTCGCGACTTTTTTTTCTGCCATGACCTTAAAGACCCCTGAAATTCACCTAAAAACAGGCAACACCTACGCATCTGCCACAGGAACGCGTCCTGCAGCGATGAGGAAAAATAACGGGCGTAAGTGAAAGTCGGTAATGCGGGTTACTGGCGACCGGAGTGGCCGAAGCCGCCTTCGCCGCGCTGGCTGGCGTCGAAATCTTCAACCAGGTTAAATTCCGCCTGGACTACCGGTACAAACACCAGTTGTGCCATGCGATCGCCGGGCTGCAGCGAGAAGCTTTCCTGACCACGATTCCACACCGATACCATCAGCTGTCCCTGATAGTCCGAATCAATCAGACCCACCAGGTTGCCCAGCACGATGCCATGCTTATGGCCAAGGCCCGAGCGCGGCAGGATTACAGCGGCCAGATCGGGGTCAGCGATATGAATCGCCAGGCCGGTCGGAACCAGCGTCGTGGTGCCTGGTGCGATGTCGAGAACATCATCAATGCAGGCGCGTAAATCTAACCCAGCGGAACCTGAAGTAGCATAGGTCGGCAGTGGAAACGCTTTGCCGACGCGCGCATCCAGAATTTTAACGTCTATTTTTTTCATCATAACGGCTGACAATCTCGTCTATTAATTGTTGGCCAAGGAGAGACTTATCGCTGAGCGGTAAGCGTTTTTCTCCATCCTGCCAAAAAAGGTGAAGAGCATTGGTGTCGCTATTAAACCCCTGTCCGGCTTTAGCGACATCGTTAGCGCAGATCAGATCCAGATTCTTGCGCACCCGTTTTTGCCGGGCGTATTCTTCCACATTCTGTGTTTCAGCAGCAAATCCAACGACGAATGGCCGGTTTTCCTGAAGTGCAGCGACGCCGGCAACAATATCGGGATTCTTTACCAGGTTCAGCGTGACGTTATCATCGCCGCCCTGTTTCTTGATTTTATCGGCCGCAATATCGGCTGCCCGGTAGTCTGCCACGGCTGCGCTTGCAATGAAAATATGTTGTTTATCTATCTCACTCATCACAGCGGCCTGCATCTCAAGCGCGCTGGTAACATCAACGCGTCGCACACCCGCAGGTGCAGGCAGGCTGACCGGGCCGCTGACCAGCGTGACCTGAGCACCACGTCGGACAGCCGCAGCGGCAATCGCAAAGCCCATTTTACCGGAGCTGTGATTCGTGATGTAGCGCACCGGATCCAGCGCCTCTCGGGTCGGGCCGGCGGTAATCATAATGTTGAGATGTTGCAGATCGTTGACGGGCGTGGCCCACTGAAGCGCAAGGTCAACAATCGCCAGCGGGTCCAGCATCCGGCCCGGCCCGACGTCGCCACAGGCCTGGCTGCCGCTGTCCGGCCCCCAAATCAGCACGCTCCGCGCGTGGAGCGTCTGAAGGTTTTGCTGGGTCACTGCTGCGCGATACATCTGCTGATTCATGGCTGGCACGACCGCCACGGGTGAGGCCGTGGCCAACACGGCAGTGGTCACCAGATCGTTTGCCATGCCAGCAGTCACACGGGCAATCAGATCGGCAGTGGCCGGAGCCAGCACAATCAGGTCAGCCCATTTTGCCAGTTCAATATGACCCATCGCCGCTTCTGCTGCGGGATCAAGCAGATCGTCAAACACCGGATAGCCGGAGACGGCCTGCAGGCTGAGCGGAGTGATAAACGCTTTGGCACCTTCCGTCATCATCACGCGCACATCAGCGCCGCGATCGCGCAGGCGACGCACCAGCTCAGGTGCTTTATACGCTGCGATACCGCCGCTCACGCCAAGAAGAATTTTTTTACCGGCTAATCCCATCATGATGTTGGCCTCACTAAGCTCTCTGCCGCTCGCGGCGGCGAATGCACGGACTTTATCACAAAAGCGTGGATGCGCCTTTTCACCGACTGCGTTTGCGAGCCGTCTCGTAGATTGCCGTTCCATTGATAGCCGCACTCTGCAGGATGAGCCATTCTGAGGCGCATCTCAGGGAGAGCGTAAATGAAAATCAAGGGACCACGGGAAAAACTCCAGAAACTGGGCGCAAACTCGCTCACCGATACCGAATTGCTGGCCATTTTTCTCCGCACCGGATCGCCAGGGCAGAACGTCCTTGAACTGGCCGGAGAGATGCTGGAGGGGTTTGGCTCGCTTTATCTGCTCATGACATCAGACAAAGCGGCATTCGGTGAAATCAAAGGTATCGGCGATGCCAAGCTGGCGCAACTTCACGCGGTTGCCGAACTGGCGAAGCGATTTTTCGCCAGCAAACTGGCTCGCGAAAGCGCCATGGAGAACCCACAAATCACGCGGCAGTATCTGCAAAGTTTGCTGGCTCATCAGGAGCGTGAGATCTTTATGGCCCTGTTTCTGGATAACCAGCATCGGGTGCTACGGGCACAAAATATGTTCTCGGGTTCTATTAACAGTGTGGAAGTTCATCCTCGTGAGATCGTTCGGGAGGCGCTGAAACTCAACGCAGCCGCTCTGATACTGGCGCATAATCACCCGTCGGGGATGGCCGAACCGAGTCGCGCAGACCGCGAAGTGACCCACAAAGTCAGTGAGGCCTGCCAGCTATTCGATATACGCTTGCTCGATCATCTGGTGATTGGGCATGGCGAATATGTCTCCTTTGCGGAGCGGGGATGGCTCTGATAGCGGGAAATTTCGCGCCAGGTGACGGCTTTTTGCCCGATCATTCGGGATCTTTATCTGTTCGGGACTTGAGCACTTGGGCTGAGCGGCGTATACTACGCCACCTTTGAGAATCTCGGGTTTGGCGGTTAGGCCAGCTTAGCGGGTTCCATGGAATTCGCCTGGCGGGCTGCAAGCCTGACGAGGCGGCCCAAACCTAATTTTTAAAGCTCGAGCTGATTTGATTTTTGGAGATATTGACATGTCACGAGTCTGCCAGGTAACTGGAAAGCGTCCGGTGACGGGTAACAACCGTTCCCACGCAATGAACGCGACGAAACGCCGTTTCCTTCCGAACCTGCACTCACACCGTTTTTGGGTTGAGAGCGAGAAGCGCTTCGTTACTCTGCGTGTATCTGTTAAAGGTATGCGTATTATTGATAAAAAGGGCATTGATACGGTGTTAGCCGATATGCGTGCCCGTGGTGAGAAGTACTAAGGAACTGAATCATGGCTAAAGGTATTCGTGAGAAGATCAAGCTGGTTTCCTCTGCTGGTACAGGTCACTTCTATACCACCACGAAGAACAAACGTACTAAACCAGAGAAGCTGGAACTGAAAAAGTTCGATCCGGTTGTACGTCAGCATGTGCTCTACAAAGAAGCTAAAATTAAGTAATTTTAGTGTTCTGCTAAAAACCCGGCTCCGGCCGGGTTTTTTGTTTGTGTAAAACGCTGAGGAGAGGCTATGCCAGAGTTGCCAGAGGTTGAAACCAGCCGCCGCGGTATCGAACCGCATTTGGTCGGTGAAACCATCCTTCACGCCGTGGTGCGTAATTCACGTTTGCGCTGGCCCGTTTCGCAGGAGATCCTGGCGCTGAGCGATCAGCCGGTTCTCAGCGTGCAGCGCCGGGCGAAATATCTGCTGCTGGAGCTGCCGCATGGCTGGATTATTATCCACCTTGGCATGTCCGGCAGTCTGCGCGTGCTGTCAGAAGAGTTGCCAGCAGCGAAGCATGATCATGTTGATTTAGTGATGAGCAACGGCAAAGTGCTGCGCTACACCGACCCGCGCCGCTTTGGTGCCTGGCTCTGGAGCAGCGATCTGGCGGGCAGTAGTGTGCTGGCCCATCTCGGGCCGGAGCCACTCAGCGAGCAGTTTGATGGGGCTTACCTGTTTGATAAGTCACGCGGCAAGCGGACGCTCATTAAGCAGTGGCTGATGGATAATAAAGTGGTCGTGGGCGTAGGCAACATTTATGCCAGTGAGTCACTGTTTACCGCCGGGATCGTTCCCGATCGTGCTGCCGGAAGCCTGTCGCAGGCTGAAGCGGAACTGCTGGTGAATACCATCAAAGCGGTGCTGCTTCGTTCGATTGAGCAGGGCGGAACCACGCTGCGTGACTTCTTACAGACAGACGGTAAGCCGGGCTACTTTGCACAGCAGTTGCAGGTCTATGGCCGGGCGGGTGAACCCTGTCGGGCATGCGGTACGCCGATTGTCAGCGGCAGGCATGGGCAACGCAGCACTTACTGGTGCCCGAACTGTCAGCATTAAGCCAGTTTAGCCAGCAATGCCTGATGCACTGGCGCGGGCAGGAAGGCGCTAACATCGCCGTCGTGACGCGCCACCTCTTTGACCAGTGAAGACGAGATAAACGAGAAACCTTCAGACGGCATCAGGAAAACGCTCTCCAGTGTTGGCAGCAGGTGACGATTCATCTGCGCCAGCTGCATTTCATATTCAAAATCTGACACCGCTCGCAATCCACGAACCAGCACGTTCGCCTGCTGGTCACGGGCGAAATTCGCCATCAGGTCGCTGAACCCGACCACCTCAACGTTAGGCAGATGGGCCACCACTTCACCGGCCAGCGCCACGCGTTCATCCAGACTAAACATCGGTTTTTTGCTGGGGCTGGCGGCAACAGCCAGAATAACCTCGTCAAACATCTGTGCTGCCCGCGTCACGATGTCGACATGGCCAAGCGTCACAGGATCAAATGTACCGGGATAGATGGCTTTCGTGGTCATACTCGCCCTTTTGCCGAAGCGTGATTCAGCGCCCAGAGGGCTGAATATTTATTGAAGGTATATTGCGCGTTGACCACCGCCAGAATCCAGCCCTGCTTGCCGTCGAGAAAACCAGCACGCAGCAGCAGGGTTTTCACAAATGCGCCCAGCGTGTGGCTGAATACAGAAAAGAGGCCGCAACGCTTACCGCGTTGATGGCGTTCTGTGGCCCAGGCTTCAGCATAGGCCAGTTGCTTGCGCTGAAAGGCGATTAAATCGCGGCAGGTCAGATGTTCCAGATCCCCAGACAGCGCCACTATCGGCGCGCCGTCACTCTGCAGGGATTCATGCACCAGATTGTCATTGTAGCGGAATGTGCGGGGATAGAGGCGCATCACGCGATCGGGATACCAGCCACTGTGGCGCATAAAGCGGCCGAGAAACAGATTACTGCGGCCCAGGCTATAAACCGTACGGCTGGGTAGGGCAACCAGCACCTGCTCAATTGCAGCACGCAGTTCGGGTGAAACGCGCTCATCCGCATCGATCATCAAAATCATGTCGCCAGTGGCATAGTCCTGCGCGCGCTGGCGCTGGATACCATAACCCTGCCAGTCATCATTTTGGTAGACCTGCGCACCGGCCTGGGTGGCGATGTTGATGCTGTCGTCACTGCTGCCAGAGTCCAGCACGATAATTTCATCGGCCCAGCTGACTGAGGCCAGGCAATCAGGCAGCAGTTCCGCTTCATTTTTGGCGATCATCACTACGGAAAGACGTTGGCGTACTGACATTAATGAGTCCGGGGTGGCAGATGCGGTTCGAGTAACTGCAGCAAACGCTGGAGCGCACCCTGATTCTGGTGCAGCACGTCTACCGCATGGCGTCCGTAATAACGGCGGTAATCATCATCCTGCAAAAGATTAGTAACCTCTTTTTCCAGCGAAATCGCGTCGGTGACCGTAATCAATCCCTGGCCTTCCTGCAGCTTGCTGCAGATATCTTTGAAGTTCCAGATATGGGGCCCCATCAGAACCGGAAGTGCATGGGCAGCAGGTTCGAGCGGGTTGTGTCCGCCCCGTTCAACCAGGCTGCCCCCGACCAGAGCCAGATCGGCAATGCCGTAGAGCAGCATCAGTTCGCCCATGGAGTCGCCGATGACAACCTGCGTTGAGCCGGAAGGGATCTCGCCGCTGCTGCGCAGGATAAAACTAAAGCCGCGTTCCTGCGTCAGTTCGCGGGCATCGTTGAAGCGCTCGGGATGGCGGGGAACCAGAATCAGCAGCAGATCCGGAAAGGTCTGCAGCAGGCGGCGATGAGCATCCAGCACAATGGCCTCTTCGCCTTCGTGTGTGCTGGTAGCTATCCACACCGGTCTGCGCGGCGCCCACTGACGACGCAGCGTCACCGCTCTGGCGGCCAGTTCTGGCGTGACGGAAATATCAAACTTCAGGCTGCCGGTAATGGCCAGTTGTGAACGTTTCAGGCCCAGGCTCAGGAAGCGGTCGCCATCTTCAGTGTTCTGCGCGGCGATTAGCGTAATGCTCTGCAACAGGCGTCGCATAAACTTACCCAGCTTGCGGTAGCCTTTGGCGGATCGGGCCGAGAGGCGGGCATTGGCAATCACCAGCGGAATATTACGCTGATGCAGAATGCGGATAATGTTCGGCCATAGCTCGGTTTCCATGATGATCACCAGCCGTGGATTCACCGTATCAAGAAAACGATTAATTGACCCCGGTAGATCATAAGGCAGATAGACGTGATGTACATCGTTACCGAAAGCAGATTGCGCACGTTCAGAGCCGGTCGGCGTCATCGTTGTAACGGTAATCGGCAGAGTCGGGTAACGATGACGAAGTGCGCGCACCAGCGGGATCGCGGCAAGGGTTTCCCCCACAGAGACCGAGTGCAGCACAATGCCGTCAGGCTTCACTTTGCCGACACAATAGCCATAGCGTTCTGCCCAACGTTTGCGATAGGCAGGCGCTTTACGACCGCGCAGCCACAGGCGCAGCCAAATGAGTGGCTGAATTAAGTAGAGCAAGGCGGTGTAAATGGTCGTCATAGTTACCGTTACAGCAGGTTCGCGTCTAAAAACAGATTAAAATCAGATGACGGCATGTTATCAGAAACCCCGCATGCACTCATCCCACATTGTCAGTTGCTACCCAGTACCTGCTGATAAAGCGAAGTCAGTGACTGCGCCAGTCGTTGTGGGCCATAAGGTTCAATTTTACGCCGTGCTGCCTCACCCATTCGTGAATCCAGGGAAAGTGGCGGTATTGTGTTAACAGCCTGATTTAACCCCTTGATATCCAATGCATCGCAGACGAAGCCTTCCTGACCAGCGGTAATAAATTCTGCGCCACCGCAGCCGGTGCTGGTAATCACCGGTAAACCACAGGCCATCGCCTCGAGCACTACATTCGGGAACGGGTCGTAGAGCGTAGGCAGAAGCAGGCCATCCGCCGCGTGATAATAGGGTTGTACATCCTGCTGTACGCCGACAAAGCGCAGTCGGTCCAGGCAGTTAAGCTGATTTGCCAGCTGCTGATAACGTTGCAGCTGCTTATCCTGACCTACCACAATCAGGTAGCGATCGCTGGCGGCCAGCGCCTGTATGGCCGCTTTCAGCCCTTTACGTTCAAAGCCGGAGCCGACATAAATCAGTACGGTAGCGGCATCGGGCAGCCCCAGTTGCTGACGGGTCGCGCGACGAGCTGTTTCCGTGGCGGGCTGGAAACGGCTGGCATCGATAGCGTTATGAATAACGTGGATTTTTCCGGCGTCGAGCGGGAAACAGCGCAGGATATCGCGCTTTACCATCTCTGAATTACAGATCACCGCTTTTAGTGTCGGAGAGGTAAACATTTCGGCTTCCGCCTGCAACACATAGCGATGATAGGGACTAAGCGTTGCGCTCAGCCGTTGCCATGGTGAGACGATGCGGGCGCGCTGTTCCAGCCAGACGCGATGCACACCATCACCCGCGCGGAAAATGTCACAGCCTGCGATACGCTCATGGCTTTGCACAATATCGAACTTTTCCCGCTCCCAGCAGGCGCGGGCAGCACGGGCAAAACCGCGCTCACGGGATACCCGTCCCAGCTTTGCAGGATTACAGATATGCAGATGCCAGTCAGGATTGGGCGTGCCTTGCCAGCTGCGGGTAATGATATTGAGATCGAGCTGTTCGCTGCCCAGCGCTTCCAGCGCGCGTGAGATAAAGCGCTCAGCACCGCCATCCGGGCGATATTTCTGCCGGACAATCGCCAGCCGTAACTTACTCATTCAGGAAGCTCCTCGCTGCCGCGACCACATCCTTTACCGGAATGGCCGAGAGATAACGCTGGTCAGTTTTGGTGTCGATAGAATCGGGCGAGGGCAGCGGGCCATAATCGCCCGCCCAGATGACATGATTGTTGTCGCCCCAGGGCCGCCAGTGCTGCAGCTTGGTCGGACCAAACAGCGCAATACAGGGGGTTTCAAGTGCGGCAGCCATGTGCATCGGTGCGGAGTCGACACCAATAAACAGCCGGGCGTGATCGATTAGCGCCGCCAGTTGCGGCAGCGTGAACTGACCCGCCAGCGAAACCACATCCTGCGATACACAGAGCGCCCTGATACGGTTAATCATCGCCAGCTCCTGCTTATCCGGCCCGGCGGTAAGCACCACTTTGCGGCCCGGCTGCGCCAGTTGATCAAGCGTGGCGGCAACGCTCTCCTCTTCCCAGCATTTAAAGCCCCAGCGTGAGGTCGGCTGCACCACAATATAGGGTGCGGTGACATGATGTTCCGCCAGTCTGGCCTGCACAATTTGCTGGTCAGCGTCGCTGTAGTGCATTGAGACGCGTGCGTTATCACTGCTAATGCCGAGAGGTGCCAGTGCAGACATATTCTGCTCAACGGTATGCAGTTTGCTGTGATTATGTGTCGGGACCAGCCGGTTATGACACCATCGCCACAGCACGTTATCACGTTTTTTATAGGCAAAACCGATGCGAACGGGTGCCGCAGAGAGCCGCGTCATCTGAGCAGCGCGCCACTGATCGGCCAGATTTATCACCAGATCATAATGAGCGGCACGCACGGCGCGAATTAATGCACGCTCATGGCCCAGCTTACGCCAGGTGCCCTCCTGCTTCCATTTGCGATCGATGACGTGCAAATGGCGGATAGCCGGATGCGCTTCCAGCATCGGACGCGTCTCTTTATAGAGCAACACGTCAATGCTGGCCTGCGGATAACGCTCATGAAGCGCATTGATGGCGGGCGTTGTGAGCAGCATGTCACCATGATGGCGCAGCTTAATCAGTAATATATTTTTTGGAGAGAAGTTTGCTGGAATCAGGCTGGCCATAAACAAGAGTTCTCAGAATTCAGTGAGCCGATTGTAGGGCAAACCCTTTTTAGGATAAAGCCAGCCTCAAAGGTTATTTATTACGCCAGCGATAGAGTCGTGCCAGCCATAACAGCAACTGATACCACTGCTTAATGCCTCTGGCATTACGTAACATGCGCAGGTGTGTCCGGGTTGTGAACAGGTCGGCAATGATCGCCTGGCGTGCGCGGGGGTCAGGCTCGCGTCTCACACTGTGACAAACGCTGAGCGCTTCATGGGTCACCTGATAGTGAAATGACGGGTAGATCTTCACGCGGTCACGATAACGATGGTTAAGCTCTTCCAGCAGTCGCGCAATCTTCAGGTAGTGACGCTGATATTCAACGTTGCGCTCGCCAGTGCGTTTGCGATTGCTGATGGAGGCGTCATGCATATAGTAGCGATAGAGTACGGCTTCGGTATACCGCACGCGTTTTGCCAGCAACATAAACTCGGTGGTCCAGGGAATATCCTGATGGTGCAAACCCGGTTCGAACTGCAACTGATGCTGCTCAATCAGTTCCCGGCGATAGATTCCCAGCCAGACCACATGCATATACCGATGGGTTTTCAGCGCGGTATTGAGCCAGTCGGCCCCACTCAGCACCGGTGTGCTGCGCAAACGATCCAGCGGAATCAGCGGTTTTACTCGCTGGCTATGTTTGAAAAACCACTCGGCGTTGCACTGTGCCGCATCCAGATTGTCCGCTTCCGCCAGCGTCACCAGCGTCTGATACATATCGGGCTGCATGGTGTCATCCGCATCAGGAAAGGTGACATATTTCCCGCGGGCTATCGCCAGCCCGGCGTTGCGGGCACGCGATACACCGCCATTTTCCTGATGAATCACACGAATATGAGCATGCTGCTGTGCATACTGGTCGGCACGCTCGCCAGAGCCATCGGTGGAACCGTCATCGACAATTATGATTTCCAGCGCAGTCAGCGTCTGCGCCAGTAGCGCCTGCATGAACTCATCAAACATGCTGCCCGCGTTATACATCGGGGTAATGATACTCAGCAGAGGAGACGTACTCATGACAATATCTGCACCGGCGTTGTATTCACTGCGAAAGGGCGTTGCCTCGTCATAAATCATTTCCAAATCAGCAGAATGAAATCAGGGAATGCATGATTATAAAACGGTGTGGCTTCCCTGCTTTACTAAAAACCACGCCCGACAACAATAATGCGCTATATGCGCTTTTTTTACGCAATGAGGCCTTAAAGGTAAACAGATTATTATGCCGGTGTTCATTTGGCTTTTTATAAATGGTCGTGGCAAACAGCAGGTGGGATAAATGACGGGAAAGTCAGGCGCTGCAATAACAGCGCCCGAATCAATCTGATAAACCTGAGTGCGCTACTGTTCGCTCTGCTTAAAGAACTTGAGACTGACATACTTCATCATCCAGCCCATGCTTTCGGCATACTGCTTCTGATGCCACTTAATGCGGGCAAATCGCTTTATCTGTTTATAGTTGTCAGGCAAATCAAGCGGTTGTTCAGACCAGGGTGAGCGCTGGTAATAGCCGTAGTAGCGCCGGGCAAGGTCGCTGCCGGCCCACGCATGCCAGGGTTTGCATTTCCCGGTGTAGTGAATCATCACCGTGTCAGTGGGCACAGTAGAGTGGTCCCAGACTTTATTGGCGATGATGTCGTAAATCTGGTTATAACGGTCCGGCAGGATCAGAATCTCATCCTGAAGCACGATATTCAGCGCATCCTGATCGGGAAAGCCAAATTCAGCGCCCCGCGACACCAGCACGTCGGTAATACGCGCAGAGGTCTGCCTTTCGAGCCAGCGCGGAATATTGATCAGCATAAAGCCGGAGTTGAAATAGTGATGATGCTTCAGCCCGAGCTTCGCGCACTGATTCTGCCGCGCTCGCGGCGTGTCATTACAGGCCGCCAGCGTGTAATCCGTGAGATCCAGGGTAAACAGGGGAGAGTAATCGCCCACCACCAGGGTATCCGCATCAATATAGATCACCCGATCGCTGTAGCTCGCCACGGTTTCAGGGATCAGGAAGCGGTAGTGAATACTTTTGGGATAACGTCCGACGGAAGGCAGCTGCTCAACCCAGGCACTGCTAAAAATATGCAGTGTGATCGCCAGACGGTGGCCCGCGGCCAGCGAGCGCAGTTTTTCCACATCCTCATCGCGAAGCGAGTCTGAGAAAACATGGGCATGGAAAGCCGTATCGGGATGATGGCTGAGAAGTGAAAACAACGTAATGCCCAGGCCGCGCGCGTAGGCATGGTTAATGCCAAACGCAACGTGAACCGGATTATCATCCGTGTCAGCAAGCGTGTTAACCAGCAGCTGACTTTGCTGAACGGCCTCAGTAAGAGGGGTAATTGCCATTACGCTTCACTATTCCAGATTATGAGTAATAAACGTTTGTATTCTAGTCAGTTTATCATGATCCAGCTCGAATAATTTTTCAGCGGGTTGCTCAAACCTATAAGGAGCGGAAAAAATGAACGACGATGCAGCAATATTTTCCGGTCCTATAAACAGTGCATTATGGACCGGACGCTGTTCTCTGATATCACATGGCCCATAAAGCACGATCACCGGGATCTGCTGCGCATCCGCAATATAGGCATTGCCAGAGTCAGAGCAGATGTAGAAATCCATTTGAGAAATGGCCCAGGGAACCTCTTCCAGCTTTAGCTCACCAATCAGACTGACAATATTCTCTTTTGGGCCGGTCAGGCTCAGTAACTCATCCAGCCATGGCTGCTCGGCTGGCGGGCCAAACACATAAAAGGTGCAGGGCAGGTCAGACAGCGACGTCATCAGCTGCTGCCAGATGCTGGCAGGAATCGTCTTGGCCCTGTTACCGGCAGAAATACTGATGCCTATTTTAATGCCGCTGCGCGGACTCAGCAGCGCAGCGGGCGGCGCAGGCGGCTGCCAGAGTGGCGAGGTCGCATGTTTGGGAAAATCGGTATAGCGATAGTCGCGGTTAATCAGCTTCAGGTAACTGTCGAGCGTCAGATCCGTTTTAGTGTGGTCGACAATGCCGCTGGCGCTGCGATAGAAGGTTTTATGGTAGGACTTACGCACATAGGTGCGCAGAAACTGCTTGTTCGGTGCATTGCATAACGCGGCAAAGAACAGGTTTACGCTATTTGGCTGCACCAGATAAACGTTGTCATAGCGGTTCATCAGGGTGAACGCGAGCTTCAGTTTGGCAAAAAAGCTGCGCTTTGCGTCTTCAATCAGAAAATAGCGGCTGACTGTGTCATCGTGACGCGCCAGCGGCTCCACCGCTTTGCTGATCAACAGCTCAGACTGACCCAGCGCGCGCAGCATCGGGGTGATATTGATAAAATCACCGATCTTCGCCGTCTGGATGATTAAGCTGCGACCCGTTGGCCGGTAGAACAGCCGCATAATCGCCCGGAAAGGCAGCAGCAGCAGGTAGATCAACACATAGTTCATGGCGTGTTTTCCGTAATAACGGCCTGCAGTTTTTCTGCCACCGAGTCAGCAGTCAGCTCCGCCAGACGATGATTCGGGGCGCTCAGAGCCTGTTGGTTCTGCCCGTAACCGCCAATCAGGCCGGGATCGGTCGGGCCATACAGCGTCAGATTGGGACGATCCAGTGCCGCCGTCAGATGGCTCAATCCGGTATCAACCGAGACCACCGCCCGCGCGCCTGCCAGCTGCTGGGCTATCGCGTCCAGCGTCAGCTTAGGCAGGACATCGACATGTCCAAATCCTTCTGCAAGCCGCAGTGCACGTTGATGCTCATGCTCAGCACCCCAGGGCAGTTTCACCCGCAGACCGCTCGGCTGCATCAGTTCAATCAGCTGTCGCCAGTGTGATTCCGGCCAGTGCTTGTTGTCACGGGTTGTAGCATGCAGAAAGACCAGGTAATGCTGTGCGTCAGCGGGCAGATGATGCAGGAAGTGCCCGGCAATCGCGTAGTCACCCTGGTGTTGCGGCTTTTCATAGCCCAGGCTTTTGGCGAAGAGTTCGCGCGTTCGCTCAACCGCGTGCTGCCGTTTACTCACCTCATGGCGGACGTCATACCACCAGCTGGCAAACGGCTCACGCGCGCTGCGGCTGTCCTGTCCATGCTTCACCCCTTTCGATAAACGGGTGACCAGTGCGGCACTCTTGATCAGCCCCTGCGCATCAATCACGACATCATACTCACGTGACTGTAACTCGCGCTTAAACTGCACGCGCTCTTCACGCTGCTGACTGCCAAACCAGTGTTTGCGCCAGCGGCGAATCGCGACCGGTAACACCTTGTCGACGGCGGGATGCCAGCCAGGGATCTGCGCAAAATTCTCTTCCACCACCCAGTCGAAACGGATGCCGGGAATAGCATGCATTGCATCGGTCAGAGCAGGGAGCGAATGCAGAACATCGCCCATGGAAGAGGTTTTAACAATCAGGACGTGCATGGCACCCCCTGTGGCACGAGCAGTTCGCTCAGCGTCTGATGTACGCGCTCAGGCTGGATATCAATCAGGCTCTGGTGATAACCCTGTTCGGCATCGCCTTTGCGCACTTTGTGATAGCCAGTAATCAGGCGAATAATGCGCGCCTGACGTGCCAGCGGCGGCGTGAAGTCAGGGCTGCTGGGGCCATAGAGCGCGACCAGTGGACGATCCAGCGCCGCGGCAATATGCATCAGGCCGGAGTCGTTGCTGACCACAGCACGGCATTGCGCCAGCAGAATGACCGCCTGTTCCAGCTGGGTTTCGCCCGCCAGATTACGGCAATGGCCACGCGCCGCTTCAGGCAGCGCAGCGATAATATCTTCACCTGTCGGACGATCTTTAGCAGAGCCGAACAGCACGATCTGGAAGCCGTCAGCAATCAACTGGCTCGCCAGCGTGGCGTAATGATAGTGCGGCCAGCGTTTGGCCGGACCAAATTCAGCGCCCGGACAAAAACCGATAATCGGACGGGTCGCCGCAAGCTGAAACTGTGCAGCCGTTTCAATCTTTTCCTGCTCTTCAACCTGCAATTTCGGCCATAACAGCGGCTGTGGCAGTTGCGCCGCCGAGGCAACAGGCGTGTCGTAGCCTAGTGCAACGTAGCGTTCAACCATCAGCGGAAAGGCGGCTTTATCCAGCACCCGCAAATCGTTCAGCAGGCCATAACGCATTTCACCGCGCCAGCCGACGCGGCGTTTTATTCCGGCGAAGAAGGGGACCAGCGCCGACTTAAAGGAGTTAGGCAGCACATAAGCACGGTCGTAGTGACTGGCGCGCAGCACTTTTCCCAGACGGCGACGCTCACCAATTTCCAGTGCGCCATGCCCTAGCGGCATCGCCAGCGCCTGATTCACCTCCGGCATGCGTGACAGCAACGGACGGCACCACGCAGGCGCCATCACGTCAATCACTGCATCCGGATGTTCGGCCTTGAGTGTGCGATAGAGACTTTGCGACATCATCATATCGCCGACCCATGACGGGCCGATTACCAGAATTTTCATCGCCGGAGCAGCTTCCTTTATGCGTTGCGGTTCAGCCAGACCATATAGTCAGCAACGCCCTGGGCCACTGTTTTAAATGGCTTGTCGTAACCCGCGGCGCGTAGCTTAGTGAGATCGGCCTGGGTATAAGCCTGATAACGTCCTTTGAGTTTTTCCGGGAACGGGATGTACTCGATCTGGCCTTTCTGATGGAATTTCAGGACCGCATCAGCCACTTCCTGGAAGGATTCGGCGCGGCCTGTGCCACAGTTGTAAATTCCGGAGACGCCATTTTCCCAGCACCACAGGTTCACTTCCGCCACATCATCAACGTGGATGAAGTCACGTTTAAAGCCGTCACTGCCTTCAAACAGTTTTGGATTTTCATCGTTGCTGATCTGCGTGTTCAGATGGAAAGCCACACTTGCCATGCTGCCTTTATGGCCTTCACGCGGTCCGTAGACGTTGAAATAGCGGAAGCCGCAAACCGGCGAATTCGCTTCCGGCAGCATCTGGCGGACATAGTGGTCGAACAGCATTTTGGAGTAGCCATAGACATTCAGTGGCTGCTCATACTGGCGCTCTTCAATGAAATTCTCGTTGCGTCCGCCGTAGGTCGCTGCAGAAGAGGCGTAGAGGAACGGGATCTCGCGCTCAAGACAGAAGTGAAGCAACTCTTTGGAGTACTGATAGTTGTTTTCCATCATGTACTTGCCATCCCACTCAGTGGTGGAGGAGCAGGCACCCTGATGGAATACCGCTTCGATCGGGCCTAAATCATCGCCCGCCATTACGCTCATCAGGAACTCTTCTTTGTCCATGTAATCGACGATATCCAGGTCGACTAAATTGGCAAACTTGGTGCCATCCTTCAGATTATCCACCACCAGAATGTCGGTGTGACCGCGATCGTTCAGCGCTTTGACGATGTTGCTGCCAATCATTCCTGCGCCGCCAGTTACGATAATCATGTTGTTACCTTCAACGTTGTGGGGTGAAACAGGAGGTTTCACACACGAATACCTCACATCATAACATTTCATCAGGGTGCAGACAGCCAGATGACTCTGTAACGCTTTGTGTGTACATCCTCGCGGCGTGAACTATGCTGCAAAAATGACATTCTGTTGGGCGATTTATCGTGAAGAAGCGGCCTGTTCAGTAAGATATGCCAGATTTTTGCCATCTGAGGAGAGCAATGATGCCTGCGCAATTTTATCAACAACTTCGTCAGCAACTTGATGATGCACGTCAGGAAGGACTGTTTAAACAAGAGCGGATCATCACCTCTGCCCAGCAGACGGAGATCGCAGTGGGCAGCGATCCGGCAGTGATTAACTTCTGCGCCAATAACTATTTAGGTTTGGCGAACCATCCGGCGCTGATTCAGGCGGCGAAAGCGGGGATGGATTCGCATGGTTTTGGCATGGCGTCGGTGCGCTTTATCTGCGGCACCCAGGATAGCCATAAGCAGCTGGAAAAGCGGCTGGCAGACTTTCTGGGCATGGAGGATGCCATTCTTTATTCCTCCTGTTTCGATGCCAACGGTGGCCTGTTTGAAACCCTGCTTGATGCCCAGGATGCAATAATTTCCGACGCGCTGAATCACGCCTCCATTATTGATGGCGTCCGGCTGTGCAAAGCGCAGCGATATCGCTATGCCAATAATGACATGGTGCAGTTGCGCGCCTGTCTGCAGGAGGCGCGCGATAAAGGTGCCCGTCATATTTTGATCGCAACTGATGGCGTCTTCTCTATGGATGGGGTGATTGCGAATTTGCCCGCCATCTGCGATCTGGCAGATGAGTTCTCCGCGCTGGTGATGGTGGATGACTCCCATGCGGTGGGCTTTGTCGGGAATGCCGGACGCGGAACCCATGAATATTGCGATGTCATGGGTCGGGTCGACATCATTACCGGCACACTGGGTAAAGCGCTGGGCGGCGCGTCCGGGGGCTACACTGCAGCAAAAGCTGAAGTAGTGGAGTGGCTGCGTCAGCGCTCCCGTCCTTATCTGTTCTCCAACTCACTTGCCCCGGCCATTGTGGCTGCCTCACTGCGGGTGCTGGATCTGCTCAGCGAAGGCGATGGGCTGCGTCAGCGTCTGTGGGATAACGCCCGTTACTTCCGGGAGCAGATGACGGCCGCGGGCTTTACGCTGGCCGGTGCCGACCACGCCATTATTCCGGTGATGCTGGGTGAAGCCAGCGTCGCCCAGCAGTTTGCCCACCTGCTGCAGCAGGAAGGTATCTACGTGACCGGTTTCTTCTATCCGGTGGTGCCAAAAGGTCAGGCACGTATTCGCACTCAAATCTCAGCGGCGCACACCCAGCAACAACTGGAGCGTGCGGTGGCGGCCTTTACCCGCATCGGCAAACAACTGGGCGTCATCGCCTGAGGAGTCCGTCATGAAAGCACTCGCCAAACTGAAGAAGGAAGAGGGCATCTGGATGGTGACCGATGCGCCGGTTCCTGAGCCCGGTCATAATGATCTGCTGATTAAAATTCGTAAAACCGCCATCTGCGGCACCGATGTCCATATCTATAACTGGGATGACTGGTCACGCAAAACCATCCCGGTACCGATGATTGTCGGTCATGAATATGTGGGTGAGGTGGTTGCGATAGGACAGGAAGTGAAAGGCTTTACGATTGGCGATCGGGTCTCAGGTGAGGGGCATATCACCTGCGGGCACTGCCGCAACTGCCGCGCTGGACGCACGCATCTATGCCGGAACACGATGGGCGTGGGCGTTAACCGCCAGGGGTGCTTCGCGGAATATCTGGTCATTCCGGCCTTCAATGCGTTCAAAATACCCGACAATATTTCTGATGAGCTGGCGGCAATCTTCGACCCCTTCGGCAACGCCGTACATACCGCACTGTCGTTTGATCTGGTCGGCGAGGATGTGCTGATCTCCGGCGCAGGCCCAATTGGCATTATGGCTGCAGCGGTCTGTCGCCATGTCGGTGCACGTAACGTTGTGATCACGGACATCAATGAGTACCGCCTGGAGCTGGCGCGGAAAATGGGTGTCACGCGAGCGGTCAATGTGGCGAATGAGAACTTGCGGGATGTGATGCATTCGCTGGGTATGACGGAAGGGTTTGATGTCGGGCTCGAAATGTCCGGTGCACCGCCTGCGTTTCGTAGCCTGCTGGAGGTGATGAACCACGGCGGGCGGATTGCATTGCTGGGCATTCCGCCGGGGGAGATGGCGATAGACTGGAATCAGGTGATCTTCAAAGGGCTTTTTATCAAGGGAATTTATGGCCGCGAAATGTTTGAAACCTGGTACAAAATGGCAGCACTGATCCAGTCCGGCCTCGATTTAACGCCTGTGATTACCCATCGCTTTGGCATTGACGATTTCCAGCAGGGCTTTGATGAGATGCGTTCAGGACGTTCGGGAAAGGTGATACTGAACTGGAATTAAAACAACGGCCGCCGGGGCGGCCGCCTGATTAGCCTTGCTTTTTCTCTTCATCGGTCAGGTAGCGGACTTTGCGCGTATAGTCCTGGCCTTTAAAGTTCAGCGGCTGTTGCGGATCGGTCAGGTATTTTTGCCATTCCGACAACGGGAATCCGCCGTGAGCGCCAACCACTTCAGGTGGGATCACCGCCGACTGTCCGCCAATTTTCTTCGAGACCGGCCAGTTAGCCCATTCCCCCAGATTGACGGTTTTAATATCCAGCATGTCCAGTAACACCGCTAGCGGGAGCTGATCGGTAGGCGGCTGGCTGTCGTTCATTAAATTCCAGGTATCATTAAACAGCGTCAGCCACAGCGGTGAAATACGCTGCCAGACTTCTCGCGTAGCAGCCAGGTAAGCGCCGTTAACATGGTCTGTCAGATAGGGCCTGATACTGTGCGGATAATAGGCGGGAATCGCTTCATCCGGCGCACCCTCCAGCTTGGCAATCATTTTTCCCTGACGAAAACTGGAGTAGAGATGGCCTGGACCCATCTTGATTTCAGGCATCTTAAGCAGATTGAGGTCGGAATCGATCATCAGAATGCCGTCGCCTTTTGCCTGCAGGGGCGCCTGCAATTTGATTAAACGGCTGCGATAGATCTGTTTGTAACGGTAGCTCTCTTCCCGATGTGGGACATCCAGCGTTGCCACGCGGGTTTTTACGGGCAGGCTGCCAAAGGCGTGAGCGGGCTGATCGCTGACTATCACAATCTCTTCTGCTTCTGTCGCAAAGCGCGCCGCAAAATCAGCACTGAGCAGGGCTTCTTCAATATAGTCCGCGCCAGTGCAGGGAATCACGACAGAAGTGACCGGCACAGTGCCCTGAACCGCTCTATTTGAATAAGGCAGATTATGGCGCGCTCTGATATGACGGTAACGGGGATTCAAAAAATTAAGCATGAGGTTTCTTTTTGGCGACGCTTTGCAAAATATTCTCGACGCCGCTGATATAGGTTTCAATAGCGTACTGTTCACGTACGCGTTTCGCTGCCGCATTGGTCAGGCGCTGACGTAACTCCGCATCCTGCCACAGCGCAGTCAGATGCTGTGTCAGTTGCACCACGTTGCCATAATCAAACAGCAACCCGGTTTCATCATGACTGATCAATTCGGCAGTGCCGACTACGCGGGAGCCCACGACGGTGGTATTTACCAGCATCGCCTCCAGCACAACCCTTGGCAAGCCTTCACTGCGTGAGGCAAGAATAAAGGTATCAAAGGCTGTAAGGTAATCCATCGCATTGTTCTGGAAGCCCGTAAAGACCACGTGATGCTGGATGTTCTCTGCGGTAGCCAGTTGCAACAGATGCTGAAGCTCCGGGCCCGCTCCGACAATCACCATTCGCCAGTCTGCATCGGGGTTGGCGCGTTTAAAACGCCCCAGAGCCTGCAGAATGTGGTGATTAGATTTACGTAATATCAGCGAGCCGATCGTGCCAAACACAAAGGTCGACGGAGAGAGTTTAAAACGCTGGCGTACGTCAAGACGGCTGGGCAGAGGCTGGTTGATATCGATAGCATTACTGACGGTAAAACAGCGCTCCGCTTCCACGCCATGGCGGCGTAAGGTGTCACTAACACCCTGTGACACGGCAATGACCGCCTGACAATCCTGATTAACCATGTTAACCAGCCGCGGTTCCAGAACCGGATCGATACGGCAGTGCTGAACCACCGCGACCGGCAGGCTGCGCGCCGCCAGATAACCTTCCACATTGGTGCTGGGCTGGTTATTCATGTAGAGCGTGTCAAATTTCCCCAGTTGCAGCAATGAATTGATTTTGCTTGCATTGGGCATAATGCGCCAGTGTGTATCAACCTTATCGATGGCGCGTTTCCTGAGTTTTTTATTAAAAAACAGCAGCGCCCGAGCGGCTTCTTTAAAAAATTTCGCCCAGCGTGGTTGCCTGATTTGCGGAATAAAAAAGACCGGAATAGCCAGCGCATTCAACGTGGCTTCAATGGTTTCGTCGTTGCCACGGCTGTAGTTGTGATAGAAGCAGCAGGTAATATCAAACTTTTGACGATCGATACGTTTCAGCAACTCCAGCATGCTGTTGGTGCCGCCGCCCCACTCTCTGCCATTGTCCAGCAGCAGGATTTTTTGTTTATTAATCGTCATCCCTACACTGTTTCCGCAAAGTCTGTTATTGCCTGACCCAGGATTATAGTAATTTCTGTATATAAATGAACGCTAAGCTCAGCACTTAGCATTCATGGCAAATTCAGAACAGATTTTTCAGCATTTTAAACAGCGGACTGTTATTCACACTTTCGGCAATGACCGTCAAGGCTCTGGTCGCCGGAACCGGCGTCAGCGGCTGCTTCGGTTTACATATGTCGGCAGGCCGGAAGCGCGGCGTCACAGGTTTTGTCGGTGCCACAGGCGTCCGTGAGTTACTGTGAAGAGATTCGTTCGATAGCTGGCTGGGGCGAACCAGCGTAACGTCGGCTGGCAGTGTGGGTAACATCTGCTGCAGCACCCGTACGGTGTTAGGGTGGGGATGCCCAATGGCAATGGCGTACCCATCGCGCTGCGCCAGCTTCACCGCCCGACTGAACTGCTGGCGGATGGCGTTGATATCCTGGCTGTCATCAAGGAAGACCCGGCGTTTTAACACTTTGACCTGGGTACCCTGCGCGGCAGGAATAGCCTGACTATTGGCGATGGTCATGCTATCAAGAAAGTAGAGATTATAGTGGTTCAGCGCCTGCATCACCTTCTGCATACCGGGCAGGCTTGAGGTCATCCTGCTGCCCATATGATTGTTCAGACCCACGGCATAAGGCACGTTGTTAACCGCATTGCGCATGATGCGGGCGACCTCTTCGCTGCTCATCTCCGGCGTTAAGGTATCTTTTTCCAGCGGCTGTTTGCTCAGCGGCGCCATGGGCAGATGGATCAATACTTCGTGACCCCCCTGATGCGCTTTAGTTGCCATTTCACGGGCATGGGGTGCGTTGGGTAATACGGCTACTGAAATAGCCTGCGGCATCTGCAGAACCTTGTTCTCTTCGGCAGGGCGATAGCCAACATCATCAATGACAATGGACAGTTTGCCCGCCTGCGCAGCGGAGCAGAACAGCAGGGCGCTCATCAGAACGGGGAGTTTTCGACGTTGCAGCAAAACTTATCTTCCTAACCACGGGAGTGGATTGACGGCCTGTCCCTGACGTCGGATTTCAAAATAGAGCGATGGGGTTCCACGGCCACCACTGGTGCCCACCAGTGCAATAGGCTGCCCTGCCTTCACCTGCGTACCCACGCTCACCAGCGCACTTTGGTTGTAGCCATACAGACTCATATCACCTTTACCGTGTTCCAGCACCACCACCAGACCGTAGCCCTGTAACCAGTCGGCCATCAGCACACGACCATCGGCGATAGCTTTGACTTCGGTGCCTTCCCGCGCATCAATCACCAGGCCTTTCCAGCGCAGTTCACCCTGTAGTTGTTCACCAAAGCGATGTTCAATGCGTCCCCGAACCGGCCACAACGCCTGACCGCCCGCACGACCGAGCCCACCAGTACGCGCCACCAGTTCGCGTTCGCTCTGGGTCGGCTGATAGCTGGAGCCTTTGGCTTTCGCCTGCGCCTGACGCTGACGCACTTTTTCAGCCTCACGCGCTTCGCGGGCTGCACGCTCGCGCGCCTCGCGTTCCGCCCGGGCGATTTTATCCTGCAGACGGCTTTCATTCTGGCGCATCTCGACCAGATCGGCCTGATCTTTTTCCAGCGCGCTTTCCAGCGACGTCAGGGTTTTTTTACGTGCTTCGCTCGCCTGTTGCAGCTTCTGCTGCTGGCCCTGCTGCTGTGCCAGTAAGTCTTTCTGCTGCTGTTGCTTTTGCTCAAGTGTGACGCGTTGCTGATTTAAGTCCTGACGCGTCTTTTGCAGCGATTCAATACTTTTCTGGCGGGCAGCATTCATATAACCAAAATAGGCCAGAATACGCTCACTGCGCTGGCTCTCTTCACCGCCCATCAAAAGCTGTACTCCGTTGTGCTTACCCTGACGAAACGCCGCATCAAGCTGCTCGGATAACAGGCTTTCCTGTTGAGTTTGCTGTTTTTCAAGACGGGCGATGGAGGTGGTGAGCTGCTTGATCTCATCATTCAGGGCGGTGAGGCTATTGCGGGTGTCACGCAGCTGACGGCTTGCCTGCGCGATGATTTTTTCCTGGCTCTGCAGCTGATCCAGTAATTTGCTGCGTTGCACCTTCTGCGCTTTGACGCTTTTCTCTTTCTCAGCAATGTTTTGCTGAATGGACTGCAACTGAGATTTGCTGTCTTCTGCACTTTGGGCTGCGGCAGGCAATAACAGTGCCCCCGCACAAAGCAGGCTAAGGGAGAGGCTGGACAGGTGTAAGAACAACGGCAGGTTATCGCCGTTGCGACGGGTCCTTGTGTGCGAAACGGTTGTTTTTCCCTTCATAGGCCAATGATTATTCCACGATGAACCGCCGCTTACCAGTGCTCCCCACTGGCATTTGCTTTTCCAGTTATGTCTACTTTCGCAATGACATACATTAAGCCTTACGCCATTTTTGCTATTCAGCCACTTTTTTTGGAAAATGGCGCACAAATCGATACTCTGGCCGCATAGCATCTGTACATGCGAAGTGGCGCAGGTATACTCAGAACCCTTGTTTTAGCTTATTAGCCCGGTCTGGAGTCGTTACCCCTCATGCAAGAAATTATGCAGTTTGCAAGCAATCACCCCATCCTGAGTCTGGCATGGGTCGTTTTACTCGTTCTGGTGATTGTGACTACCGTTAAAGGAATGTTCTCTAAGGTAAAAACGATCAGCCGCGGTGAAGCAACCCGCCTGATTAACAAAGAGGACGCGGTAGTGGTAGACGTGCGTTCGCGCGACGATTTCCGCAGAGGGCATATTTCAGGCGCTGTAAATGTGGCAGCCGCTGAGATTAAAAAAGGCAACATTGACGAACTGGCAAAGCACAAAGCGCAGCCCATAATTGTGGTATGTGCAACCGGACAAAGCGCGGGTGATTCTGCTGCGCACCTGAGCGCTGCAGGCTTTGAGCAGGTTTCAGTGCTGAAAGATGGTATCAGTGGCTGGAGTGGTGAAAATCTGCCATTAGTACGCGGTAAATAATCATACAGAGGTGTTGATCATGGCAAATGTTGAAATGTATACCAAGGCCACCTGTCCTTACTGCCATCGGGCGAAGGCGCTGTTAACGCAAAAAGGCGTATCGTTTCAGGAGATCCCTATTGATGGGGACATGGCGAAACGCGAAGAGATGATCAAGCGTAGCGGCCGTACCACCGTGCCTCAGATTTTTATTGATGCGCAGCACATTGGCGGCTGCGATGACTTATTCGCACTCGATAATCGCGAAGGTTTAGATCCCTTACTGCAGGCGTAATTTTACGCCGGACAATCTCATACATAGGATTTGGTCACATGTCAGAACATAACTCGAACGAAATGCAATTCCAGATTCAGCGCGTCTTCACCAAAGACATCTCTTTTGAAGCGCCTAATGCCCCGCAGGTTTTCCAGAAAGAGTGGGAACCGGACGTTAAACTGGATCTGGACACTGCATCTTCTCAGCTGGCTGACGAAGTTTACGAAGTGGTACTTCGTGTGACTGTAACCGCGACTGTGGGCGAAGAGACGGCTTTCCTGTGTGAAGTTCAGCAGGCCGGTATCTTCACCATCAGCGGTATCGAAGGAACGCAGATGGCACATTGCCTGGGTGCATACTGCCCGAACATTCTGTTCCCGTACGCTCGCGAATGCATTACCAGTCTGGTATCCCGTGGTACCTTCCCGCAGCTGAACCTGGCACCGGTTAACTTTGATGCGCTGTTCATGAACTATCTGCAGCAGCAGCAAGGTGAAGAAGGTGCTGAACCACATCAGGATGCCTGATGGAAACTCACGCTTCGATTAGCGTCATCGGTGCCGGTTCTTACGGCACCGCTTTGGCGATTACGCTGGCCCGTAACGGCCATCCGGTGATGTTGTGGGGACATAACCCAACGCATCTGGCTCAACTTCAGAGTGACCGCTGTAACACCGCTTTCCTGCCTGATGTCCCTTTTCCTGACAATCTTTCCCTTGAATCTGATCTGACCAAAGCTATTGCTGCCAGCCGCGACTTATTGATCGTGGTGCCGAGTCATGTCTTTGGCGATGTGCTGCAGCAGATCAAGCCTCATCTGCGACCAGACTCACGCATTGTCTGGGCGACTAAAGGGCTGGAAAAAGAGACGGGTCGTCTGCTGCAGGATGTGGCGCGTGAAATTGTCGGCGATGCTATTCCGCTGGCCGTCATCTCCGGACCCACTTTTGCAAAAGAACTGGCAGCCGGATTACCGACCGCCATCGCGCTGGCCGCAACGGATGCGCAGTTTGCTGACGACCTGCAGCAAAAACTGCACTGCGGTAAGAGCTTCCGTGTTTATAACAACCCTGACTTTATTGGCGTACAACTCGGCGGCGCAGTGAAAAACGTGATTGCTATCGGAGCCGGAATCTCCGACGGAATAGGTTTTGGCGCGAATGCGCGTACCGCACTGATCACCCGCGGTCTGACTGAAATGAGCCGGTTAGGTGCAGCGCTGGGTGCCGATCCCACGACGTTTATGGGCATGGCCGGTCTGGGCGATCTGGTACTGACCTGTACTGATAATCAGTCGCGTAACCGCCGTTTTGGCATGATGCTGGGCCAGGGCGAGGATGTAGATAGCGCACAACGCATTATCGGACAAGTTGTAGAAGGCTATAGAAACACCAAAGAAGTCAAGGCATTGGCTGCGCGGCTGGGTGTGGAAATGCCGATTACCGAGCAGATTTATCAGGTGCTGTATTGCGAAAAACCGGCGAGAGATGCAGCATTGAGCTTGCTGGGACGAACAAGGAAGGACGAAAACAGCACTGGCTAACGCAGGACGCGTAGCATCATTACCTGCAGCGCCCATTCAGGCGCTTTTTTTATCGGGAGAAAGCAGCAATGTCGTCTGATGAGTTAGAACTGGTCTGGAACAATATCAAAGCAGAAGCGCGTGCCCTGGCTGATTGTGAGCCGATGCTTGCCAGCTTCTTCCACGCGACATTGCTAAAACATGAAAATCTCGGTAGCGCACTGAGTTATATGCTGGCCAACAAGCTAGCTAACCCGATTATGCCCGCCATCGCCATTCGTGAAATCGTTGAAGAAGCCTATCGTGAAGATCCGTCGATGATTATGTCAGCGGCTTACGATATTCAGGCAGTGCGTCAGCGCGACCCGGCAGTGGATAAATACTCTACGCCGCTGCTCTACCTTAAAGGTTTTCACGCCTTACAGGCCTACCGCATTGGCCACTGGCTGTGGAATGAAGGCCGACGCGCACTGGCGGTTTACCTGCAGAACGAAATCTCAGTCTCCTTTGCTGTCGATATTCACCCCGCCGCCCATATTGGCCACGGCATTATGCTCGACCATGCCACAGGCATAGTGATTGGTGAAACCGCCGTGGTGGAAAATGATGTTTCGATCCTGCAATCGGTGACGCTGGGCGGTACCGGCAAAACCAGTGGAGACCGTCATCCGAAAATCCGTGAAGGGGTGATGATTGGTGCCGGCGCGAAAGTCCTTGGCAATATTGAAGTCGGCAAGGGAGCAAAAATCGGTGCCGGTTCCGTGGTGTTACAGCCCGTGCCGCCACACACCACTGCAGCAGGCGTTCCCGCGCGTATTGTCGGTAAGCCAGGCAGTGAGAAGCCGTCGATGGATATGGATCAGCACTTCAATGGCAGCCTGGCCGGTTTTCAGTTTGGCGACGGCATCTAGTCTTTGATCAGCGCGCCCGCGTAATCAAGCTGGCGCCACGCTTCATAAACCACAACCGATACAGCATTCGACAAATTCATACTCCGGCTTTCTGCTCTCATCGGGATGCGGATTTTTTGCTGCGCCGGTAACGCGGCCAGGATCTCAGCAGGCAATCCGCGGCTCTCCGGCCCAAACAGCAGATAATCGCCCGCCTGATAGGCCACGGCACTGTGTGCAGGCGTCCCTTTGGTCGTCAGTGCAAACAGACGCTCAGGCGACTCAGTGGCGATAAACGCCTGATAGTCAGCATGGAATTTAATGGCGGTGAATTCGTGATAATCCAGTCCGGCGCGACGTAAGCGCTTGTCATCCCAGGCAAAGCCGAGCGGCTGAATCAAATGAAGCTGGAAGCCCGTATTGGCGCAAAGGCGGATGATATTGCCGGTATTCGGCGGAATTTCTGGTTCAAACAAGACAATGTTAAGCATAAGGCCCCCGATGACAGGGGCCGAAGCATAGCAAATTATTGACGGCCGGAGGAGTAGAGCGGCAACCAGAGGGTCAGACGCAAACCGCCTAATGGGCTGTCATCGGCTTTAACCCAGCCGCGATGTTGCTGCACGGCTGTTTCGACAATTGCCAGGCCAAGACCGGTGCCGCCTGATTCGCGATCGCGCGCTTCATCGGTTCGATAGAAAGGACGGAAAATCTGTTCGCGATCTTCCGGACTCACGCCAGGACCATCGTCATCAACGTGGACCGTGATACCGGAAATATCAACGGAGAAGCTGACGCTGATGTGCGTGTGTGAATAGCGCAGCGCATTGCGCACAATATTTTCCAGCGCACTCTCCAGCGCATGAGGGTTGCCATAAAGCGGCCACGGGCCTGGCGGATAGGGAATATCCATCTTCTTGCCCATCTGCTCAGCTTCGAAACGGGCGTCTTCCAGCACCCCATTCCACAATTGATTCGCCTTCATTGCTTCGCTGACAAGCGCATTTTTATGCTGGGTGCGGGAGAGCACCAACAGATCGTTAATCATGCCATCAAGACGCTGTGCTTCCATCTCAATGCGGCCCAGCTCTTTACCTTCACCCTGACGCCGACGCAGCAGGGCGGTAGCCAGTTGCAGGCGGGTAAGTGGAGTGCGAAGTTCATGACTGATATCCGATAACAGACGTTGCTGACCGGTCATCATCCGTTCCAGCGCACTGACCATCTGGTTAAAGCTGGAACCCGCAGCCAGAAACTCCTGCGGACCCGACTCCAGTTCCGGATGCTGACGTAGATTCCCGCTTGCGACTTCGTCAGCAGCATATTTCAGCTTACGTGCCGGACGTGCCAGGCTCCAGGCCAGCCACAGCAGCAGCGGTGAGCTGATGAGCATGGTGACGATAAGCAGCAGCAACGGACGGTCAAACAGCAGATTAACGAAGTCGAGTTGAGAGCTGTTGGCGGGACGGATCATGTAAAGCTGGTAGTTATCTTCGCCATCGCGAACGGCAAAAGGCCCTACCAGCTCAACGCGACCATATTTCTTCTTCTGAGGATGATCGGCATTGTCAGACTGGCCGATAAAATTGCGGATAACCTGCATTTCATTATGTTGCGCGCCAATCACCCGACCTTCACTGGTTACTAACAGCAGCCGCTGACCCGGCGGTGCCCATTTTTCCACGGCACGAAACAGACGACGCCACCACATCAGATCGTTAGGGGGATCCTGTGACAGCTCTGCTTCAACGTGTTGCTCAATCATGATGCCCTGCCGCTGTTCACTTTCCAGCAGCGGGGTCATCTGTCGTGAATCGAGCTTGGGAACCATCAACACCAGCATCAACACCAGCGCCAGCGTCAACCAGAAGATGGCGAAGATACGGGTGGTCAGACTTCCAATCATGATGCGGAAACCATCAGGTAGCCACGGCCACGTAAGGTTTTAAACCAGGGATGACCGTCACGGCGCTCAGGCAGCTTGCGACGCAGATTCGAGATATGCATATCAATGGCACGGTCAAAAGGTGTCAGGCGTTTGCCCAGCACTTCCTGACTCAGATGTTCGCGCGACACGACCTGGCCCAGGTGCTGCGCCAGCAGATAGAGCAGGGTAAACTCTGTGCCGGTCAAATCCAGCGTAACGTCATCAAAACTGGCCTCCTGACGGCCGGGATTGAGTCTCAGGCAGTCCACTTCCAGTGTGGGCGAGCTGTTGTCGTGTTGCTGCTGCTGTTCACTCCAGTTAGAACGCCGCAAAATAGCGCGGATACGCGCCACCAGCTCGCGATCGTTAAACGGCTTAGGCAGATAGTCATCTGCGCCCAGTTCGAGGCCCAGAACACGATCCAGCTCGCTGCCGCGCGCCGTTAGCATGATGACGGGGGTTTGATGTTGCTGACGCAGTTCTTTCAGAGTGTCGATACCGTTTTTCTTCGGCATCATGACATCCAGTAAAAGCAAATCAATCGAGTTATCGATCAGGTTCAGCGCTTGTTCACCATCACTGGCGACGACCACTTCAAACCCTTCCATTTCTAACAGTTCTTTTAAAAGCGAAGTTAATTCGCGGTCGTCATCTACCAACAGGATTTTATTCATTTTTGTAGCCCTCCGCAGGCAAAATACCGTGTTCCTGGCGCACCTATCCATCGCTTTACGTAGTTTTACACCCCCTGACGGATGTTTGCAGCTGTCGCCGTACACTGGCTCTCGTTGAATCGCAAAACGGAACGAACTGGAGTGTACGATGCGCAAATTAACCGCCGTCGTCCTTGCCTCAGCGATGGCTCTGAGTGTCGCCAGCGCAGATGCTAAAGATGCGACGACGATTGACGAGATGCATCATGGCGGATTGCCGACAGGCAGTATGACGCAAAATCCGCAAAGCCACATGTTCGACGGCATCGAGCTGACTGAAGAACAGCGTCAGCAGATGCGAGACCTGATGCAACAGGCAAGACATGATCGCCCGGTCGTTCATGTTGACGATATCGCTGCATTACACGAATTAGTGACTGCAGACCAGTTTAACGAAGCGGCCATTCGCCAAAAGGCGGAAGTCATCGCCAGGGTTCAGGTTGAACAACAGGTCGAGATGGCGCGCGTACAGAATCAAATGTTTCAACTGCTAACGCCGGCCCAGCAGTCCGCGTTACAGAAAAATTACCAGCGGCGACTTAACGAGCTGCGACAGTTTTCGAATTTGCAGTCAGCTTCATCGCTGCAGGCAGTGAGTAGTACCAGCAGTAACCAGTAATATAGTATCCCTGTTTTCCTTGCCATAGACACATCCCTGTCTTCCCCCACCATGATGGTGGGGGTTTTTTTTATCTTTTTTTCACTTTTTTTATTTTGACAGGAATCATCACCGCACAACAAAACCCCCGTTTTATTAGCGCTTGTCGGTAATTTGTTGGGAAGAATCGCTGATTTCTTAATATCTGGAACATGCTGTAAATTTAAGCGAGCCGGTGAGCATTTTTTCATCATGAAAATATCATAACTTACTGAAACTAAATGAATTGCAGACAAGTCATTAACATTTTAATCATATTTTTCAGTGAGATACATTCCCCGCGTTACGCTTGCTGGTTCAGTCACACCTTCTACACTAAATCTTGTCACTGCAGGGAAGTTAAGTGTCTTTGCGAAGTCTCAGGGAGCAACAACCACATTATGTAGTCCTGATAAATCTATTAACGGAGTAAGTTATGGCAGAGCATCGTGGTGGTTCAGGTAATTTCGCAGATAATCCGCAAAAAGCGTCTGAAGCTGGCAAAAAAGGCGGACAGAACAGCGGCGGCGGAAATTTCAAAAACGATCGTGAAAAAGCATCTGAAGCCGGGAAAAAAGGCGGCAAAAAGTAGTCGCCGACACGTTCCTGGAATTAGCCCGCGGCTGAAAGTAGCCAGGCAATGATGTGTATAACACTTCGCCCCGTCCTTCCCAGGCCGGGGCTTGTTTTTTGTACCTGCTTATTCCTGTCGCGATTTCAAAACAGCCTTCTTCATCGAATGACCTCCTAAGCACAGCCCGCCTCCCGGTGTTAAACTTCAGCCATTCATCTCTTTAAGTGTGCATCTTCACTGATGCTGCATAGGGAATCTGGCATGCAACACTCTTATGGCCGACTGGTAAAGCGTGCTGCGCTCGCGGCCACCATTCTTGCGTCTGTGCTGTTACTCGTGAAAATTTTTGCCTGGTGGTACACCGGTTCAGTGAGTTTGCTGGCTTCACTGGTGGACTCGCTGGTGGATATCGCTGCATCGCTAACCAACCTGCTGGTGGTGCGCTATGCGCTGCAGCCTGCTGATGAAAATCACACGTTCGGGCACGGCAAAGCGGAGTCGCTGGCGGCGCTGGCACAAAGTATGTTTATCTCCGGCTCGGCACTGTTTCTGTTTCTGACCGGCCTGCAGCATCTTGCCTCCCCCAGCGAGATGCGGGCGCCGGGTGTTGGTATTGTAGTAACCATTGTGGCACTGAGCTCAACGCTGGTACTGGTTGCCTTTCAGCGCTGGGTAGTGCGTAAAACCCGCAGTCAGGCCATTCGGGCTGACATGCTGCACTATCAATCCGACGTCATCATGAATGGCGCCATACTGATTGCGCTGGTGCTGAGCAGCTATGGCGTTGTACGGGCGGATGCCCTGTTTGCGCTGGGGATTGGTGTTTTCATTCTTTATAGCGCATTGCGGATGGGCTACGAAGCCGTACAGTCATTGCTGGATCGCGCATTGCCGGAAAATGAACGGCAGCAAATCCTGACGCTTGCGACAAACTGGCCGCAGGTGCAGGGCGTACATGATCTGCGAACCCGGCAGTCCGGCCCGACCAAATTTATTCAGCTTCATCTGGAACTGGAAGATCAGCTGCCACTGGTTCAGGCGCATCGGGTTGCCGACCAGGTTGAGAAAGCATTACGCAAAGAATTTCCCGGGTCTGACGTAATTATCCATCAGGATCCCTGTTCTGTGGTACCGTCTGAGACCAGGGACTCTTTAGGTTTTTAACGTAAATGAATCAAATCGATACGGAAGGGATGACGTAGCGCTAACTTTGCTGCAAAAAATAGTGAAAAGTTGTCTGACCTGAATCAATTCAGCAGCAAGCCTTTGATATACTATCTGCCATCACATGTCGCGCTAATCGTGAAATGATCTTCTGCAGCGATCGACAGGCAGGATTAACCCTTAGTTTTGAACAATCCAGAGGTTGTCATGATCAAAAAAATTGGTGTATTAACCAGCGGCGGTGACGCCCCAGGCATGAACGCAGCTATTCGTGGAGTGGTACGTTCCGCGCTGAGTGAAGGACTGGAAGTTTTTGGGATCTATGATGGCTATCTGGGATTGTACGAAGATCGCATGATCAATCTTGATCGCTACAGCGTCTCCGACATGATTAACCGCGGCGGCACTTTCCTGGGCTCAGCGCGTTTCCCCGAGTTCCGTAATGAAGATGTGCGCCAGGTTGCCATTGAGAACATGAAAAAGCGCGGCATCGATGCACTGGTGGTGATTGGTGGTGACGGATCTTACATGGGTGCTAAGCGCCTGACTGAAATGGGCTTCCCCTGCATTGGTTTGCCAGGCACCATCGACAACGACGTGGCCGGAACGGATTACACCATCGGTTATTTCACTGCGCTGGAAACTGTGGTTGAAGCGATAGACCGCCTGCGTGACACCTCTTCCTCGCATCAGCGTATCTCGATTGTTGAAGTGATGGGCCGCTACTGTGGCGATCTGACCCTGGCGGCGGCGATTGCTGGTGGCTGCGAGTTCATCGTCCTGCCAGAATTCCCGTACACCCGCGAAGAGCTGGTAGCGGAAATCAAAGCAGGCATCGCCAAAGGTAAAAAGCACGCTATTGTGGCGATTACCGAGCATATCTGCGATATCGACGACCTGGCGCGTTTCATTGAAACAGAAACCAAACGTGAAACCCGTTCGACCGTTCTGGGCCATATTCAGCGTGGCGGCGCACCTTGTGCGTATGACCGTATCCTGGCCTCACGTATGGGCGCTTACTCCATTGAACTGCTGATGCAGGGTTACGGTGGCCGTTGCGTCGGTATTCAGAATGAGAAGATGGTGCATCACGACATCGTCGACGCGATTGAAAACATGAAACGTCCGTTCAAGCGCGACTGGCTCGACACGGCGAAAAAACTCTACTGATTCTTCTGCGGGGCGTGCTGCACAGCATGCCCCGGCATCCTCCCTCTATATTCCCCCCGGTTATAACAACTTATTTTTAATTCTTTTAGCTCTGTAATGGTTTATGTCACGCTTAGCCCATAACGACATTGGGAGAGTGCGTAATGAACAAGTGGAGTATCGGCGTTACCCTGTTGCTGGCCTCAACCAGCGTTCTGGCGAAAGACATTCAGCTGTTAAACGTTTCCTACGATCCAACCCGTGAGCTGTACGAACAGTATAACAAAGCGTTCAGTGCGCACTACAAACAGGAAACCGGCGATAATGTCGTGGTCCGTCAGTCGCATGGCGGCTCCGGCAAGCAGGCAACTTCAGTGATTAACGGCATCCGTGCGGATGTGGTTACGCTGGCGTTGCAATCGGATGTCGATGCTATTGCAGAACGCGGTCGTATTGATAAGAACTGGATTCAGCGTCTGCCAGATAACTCCGCGCCTTACACCTCCACCATTGTCTTCCTGGTCCGTAAAGATAACCCCAAGGGTATTCATGACTGGAGCGACCTGACCAAACCCGGCGTGTCCGTGATTACCCCAAACCCGAAAACCTCCGGCGGCGCACGCTGGAATTATCTGGCGGCCTGGGGCTGGGCACTGGATCATAACAACGGCGATCAGGCCAAAGCGCTGGCGTATGTCAGAGCGCTGTTTAAAAACGTTGAGGTGCAGGATTCCGGTGCACGCGGCGCCACCAACACCTTCGTTGAGCGCGGTATTGGTGATGTGCTGATTGCCTGGGAAAACGAAGCTTATCTGGCGGTTAACAAACTGGGTAAAGACAAGTTTGAGATTGTCACCCCGAGCGAATCGATTCTGGCTGAACCCACCGTGTCTGTGGTCGATAAAGTGGTAGATGAAAAGGGAACGCGCAAAGTCGCAGACGCCTATCTGAAATACCTCTACTCGCCAGAAGGCCAGACTATTGCTGCTCAGAACTACTATCGTCCGCGTGATGCTGAAATCGCGAAGAAATTTGCCAGCCAGTTTGCGCCGGTGAAGCTGTTTACCATCAAGGACAAATTTGGTGGCTGGGCACAGGCTCAGAAAGCGCACTTCGCCGATGGCGGCAGCTATGACCAGGTCATGAAACCGTAATAGATTGCGGTCAGCGCCCCGCGCTGACCGCTCACCCGCAACAATCCCACCTTCCTCTTTTCTCTGCCCGGCTGCTGGGTTATCTGCCCGAATTCACCGTGACATTTTTTTCCCGCCAGGCGAGGATGCAGGCTGCTAAACCATTCAGGAAGCGTTGTTATGCCGACACATCGTCGTGCAACCAGTCTGGTTGCGGTTCTGCTGGTGCTGGTCATTGCGGGGATACTGGTTGCTGCACTGCATTTCAAAAAGAACAGTGATGCGCTGTGGCAGATTGTCAGCGAGAAATGTGTGCCTCATCAGCAGAGCAGCGGAGACCCTGCGCCCTGTCAGCGTGTCGATCAGCAGCATCGCTATGCCATGCTGAAAGATATGAATGGGCCGTTGCAGTATCTGCTGATCCCGCTCGACAAAATCACCGGCATCGAAAGCCCACGGTTACTGCAACCCGCTACGCCCAACTACTTTGCCCTTGCCTGGCATGAACGCTCTCTGCTTGCAGAGCGACGCGGCTCTCCCATTGATGATCGGGTTCTTTCACTGGCGATCAATTCACAGTATGGCCGTACGCAGAATCAACTCCATATTCATCTCTCCTGTCTGCGACCCGACGTGCGTCAGCAGCTGGATCGGCTGACGCCGCAGCTTAGCAGTCAGTGGCAGGACATTACGCTGCGTAAGCACCGCTACTGGCTGCGAGCTCTGACGCCAGATGAACTGACTCAGCAGAGTGCCTTTATCCGGCTGGCCGATGAGCGGCCAGAGGCGCGCACAGAGATGGGGAAATATGGACTGGCACTGGCGGAATTAAGCGATGGGCGACTGGTGCTGATGGCCATAGAGCGGAACTGGCTGCTGCTGAACAGTGGTTCGGCGGAGGAAGTGCAGGATCACGCCTGTGAGCTGATTGCGCCCATAAAAAAGGCGGCTTAAGCGCCGCCCTTGACCGGAATGCTAATGCTTAGGCGCTTTTTGCCGCCGCCGCTGCTTTAACGATTACCGCGAAAGCATCTGCTTTCAGTGACGCACCGCCAACCAGCGCGCCATCGATATCAGGCTGGGTGAACAGCTCAGCAGCATTCTTGTCGTTCACTGAGCCGCCATACTGAATGATGACCTGTTCTGCGATAGCCGCATCTTTCTTCGCAATATGATCACGAATGAATTTGTGCACGGCCTGTGCCTGAGCAGGGGTCGCAGATTTGCCGGTACCGATGGCCCAGACGGGCTCATACGCGATCACCGCATCTTTAAACGCTTCGGCGCCCTGCGTTTCCAGAACGGCATCCAGCTGACGAGCGCAGACTTCTTCGGTTTTACCCGCTTCGTTTTCCGCTTCGGTTTCACCAATGCACAGCACAGGAACCAGGCCCACTGACTTCAGCACCGCATATTTCTTCGCGATGAACTCGTCGCTCTCTTTGTGATAAGTGCGGCGTTCTGAGTGACCAATGATGATATATTTCGCGCCGATATCTTTCAGCATCTCTGCGGAAACTTCACCGGTAAACGCGCCAGACAGGTTAACGTCCACGTTCTGCGCACCCAGTGCGATGTGGCTACCGGAGATGGCATGTTTTGCCTGCTCGAGATAGAGCGCTGGCGGTGCAATGGCCACGCCACAACCGTCAACGCCAGAGAGTTCCTTGCGCAGACCCGCGATCAGTTCAGCAGTGAGTTGCTTGCTGCCATTCAACTTCCAGTTACCCATAACCAGTGGATGTCGCATTCTATCCTCCGCATAACGCGATACATGAAAAATCGCTGCCAGCTGGCAGCGTTGTCTGCGAAACAGTATAGAGATCAAATGTAGCGATGGCTTTGCTTTTCGTCATTTTCAGCTACATCTTCAGGGGGGAGCGAGCGCAAGTTTTACCGGCTCGACAGCGAAGGTTAGCCCCTTGTCGCCGTTATCAGCGACCACAAAGCGAAGCGCGCCATCGACCTGCGCAAAGTAAGGCAAATCCTTGCCCTCCTTCAGTAAGCTCTCCAGCTTTTTGCGTCCCTCGTCTGCACCTAATCCCGGTACAAAGAAGCGCAGCATAGCGGTCATGTAGGCCATGGCTTTTTGCTCAGAGGCGTTCTGATCCGGGCCAGGCAGTGGCAGCCAGGTGATCTGCAGCGTCTTGATTTTGCCGGTACCGGGCTCCAGCGCGGTAGACGCATAAAGCGTCTCATTAATTTTGCTGGCAGCACGCGTCAGGTTACTTTTGTCGCCCCGATTATCAATGGCGCGATATTCCGGCAGCATCAGCGTCGCATTAGCCAGATTATACTTTTCGCGAAACTGGCCGATAGTCATATCAAAGGTGGGAGCACCCGCCAGCAGGTAGGGCGCGGTGGGTAATGCATCGGGCCGTTCCTGCGGTGGCGGATCGGCGGCAAAGACCGGAACCGTCAGCGCAAACGATAACAGCAGTGCGCCAGGCAAATTCTTCATTTTGTCGATCCTAACCCGTAAACTCAGGCGCAAATTAAAACGGTTTTTATCCGCGAGGTCAAAAGCGCGGCGGTTGTTTTCTCTCTGGATGATAATGCATGACGTTACAACAATGGTGTTTTTCCTGGCGTGGCAGGCTGGGACGACGTGATTTCTGGATCTGGCAGGCAGTCTGGTTGCTGACAACGACACTGTTATTTACCCTGGCAGCAAACGACTGGGTTGATACCCAGATGGCGGCTTTTGGCGTTGTCTGCCTGCTGTGGCCCGCCAGCGCGGTCATTGTAAAACGTCTGCACGATCGTAATCGTCCCGGCTACTGGGGATTTCTGGTGATTGTGGCCTGGCTGCTGGTGGCGGGAAACTGGAGCATGCTGGGCGGCATTCTGCCCTGGCTGCTGGGGCGCGCCATTCCCTTTGTGTTATTCGCTGGCCTGCTGCTCGAACTCGGCGTTTTTCGCGGCACCCCCGGCGCTAACCGGTTTGGTACCGCGACGCAGCCGGTGCGATACCGGCAACTGGCTCACCAGTAATGTTCGCTGGTGATATGGCCTGGCTTGCGCTTCAGGTGCTTACGCATCTCGCGCGTCTCTTTCAGTAATTGCTGGGTGTCGCGCACCATCTGCGGGTTGCCGCACAGCATCACATGGCTGCTGTCGGCATCCAGTGTTAATCCGGTGGCACGCTCCAGCTCGCCATTTTCGATCAGCGCCGGAACCCGGCCCGTCAGCGAACCGGGGATCGTTTCGCGGCTCACCACCGTCTGGATGTGCAGCTTGCCCTGATAACGCTGTTGCAGTTGCTGCATCAGTGGCAGAAAGCTCAGGTCTGCCGCATAGCGTGCGGCATGGACCAGCACGATGTTTTCAAAGCGATCCAGCCCTTCGCCCTGCTGAAGCATAGAAAGGTAAGGGCCAATAGCGGTGCCGGTTGCCAGCATCCATAAGGTTCTGCACGCCGGAACTTCATCAAGCACAAAGAATCCCGCGGCTTCTTTCGTGACCATTACCTGATCGCCAGGCTGGAGTGCCTGCAGATGCGGACTCAGCTTGCCATCGGGCACGGTTACCAGGTAAAACTCCAGCAGGTCATCCTTTGGCGCATTGACGAAAGAGTAAGCGCGCTGCACCCGCTCGCCGTCGATTTCCAGGGCCAGCTTGGCAAATTGCCCCGCGATAAAGGGATCGATGGGCGCTGTTACCCGCAGACTGAACAGCGCATCCGTCCAGTTTTTCACTTCCTTTACTTCAGCATTGACCCACTCAGCCATAATCACTCCCTGGTTGTTGATTATTCCGGCAGGTTTCTATTTTCGCGGCTGCCCGATGAGATTGCCAGCTTGTGGCCGGGGAAAGGCTCTAATCGACAAACTGTTGCTTTGTCTTTACAGGCTGGTGCATAAACTTGACAGGCGCAAGCCGGGACCTTTTGGCCTGCCTCTCGCTTTGTCATCTAATCCTGATATTTTGCCCGCCATAACAAGATGACTGGCGGGTGAACCGCTGTTTTAACCTCCTTTCACAGGAAGAAATTTTGCATAATCATGATTAGTAAACTGGAAAATCGCCCACTGCTGGTGATGCTCATTGTGCTGGTGGCTGTCGGGCAGATGGCGCAGACCATCTACGTCCCAGCGATGTCGGTGATGGCGGACGCGCTGAATGTGCGGGATGGCGCGCTGCAACGTGTGATGGCGGCCTATCTGATGACCTATGGCGGATCCCAGCTGATCTACGGCCCGCTGTCAGACAGTGTCGGTCGGCGTCCGGTGATCCTTGCAGGCATGATGATCTTTATGATCGGCGCAATCACGGCATTGATGGCGACCTCACTCGATATGCTGGTGCTCGGCAGCGCGATTCAGGGACTGGGAACCGGCGTAGCTGGCGTAATGGCCCGTACCATGCCGCGTGATCTCTACGAGGGGCACGCACTGCGCCGTGCCAACAGCCTGCTTAATATGGGCATTCTGGTCAGCCCGTTGCTGGCACCGGTGATTGGTGCACTGTTGACCCAGCTCTTTGGCTGGCACGCCTGTTTCGCCTTTCTGCTGCTGCTCTGTCTGGCGGTTACTTTGTCTATGGCGCGCTGGTTGCCGGAAACCCGGCCACAGAGTGCTGAAGTGACCCCGTTCTTCAAACGCTATGCCCGGCTGCTCAGTGACGCAAATTTCGTTCGCTACATTGTCCTGCTGATTGGTGCGCTGGCGGGCATTGCGGTATTTGAGTCGAGCTGTGGCGTGCTGCTGGGCGGCGTGCTCGGCCTGCACAGCCTGACCGTCAGTATCCTGTTCATTCTGCCCATTCCGGCGGCGTTCTTCGGTGCCTGGTTCGCGGGACGCGAGCAGGGTTCATGGCACAGTCTGATGTGGTGGGGCGTGAATAGCTGTCTGCTGGCGGGCATCCTGATGTGGATCCCGGCATGGTTTGGCGTAATGAATATCTGGACGCTGCTGGTTCCGGCCGCGCTGTTCTTCTTTGGGGCTGGCATGCTGTTCCCGCTGGCGACGTCAGGGGCAATGGAGCCGTATGCCTGGCTGGCGGGCAGCGCGGGTGCACTGATTGGCGGAATGCAGAACCTGGGATCGGGTCTTGTCGCGTGGCTTTCAGCCATGATGCCGCAGCGCGATCAGTTCAGCCTTGGCATGCTGATGTTCTTTACGGCACTGGTGATGCTGCTCTGCTGGTTGCCGCTCTCACGTCAACCGGAGCGCGGCAACCAGCCGGTTACAGGATAAACGGATGGAGCGCCGGATCCTTACGGTCAAGATAATGAATCGACTGGATGCGGCGAATAGTGCGAGATTTACCGCGAATCAGCAGAGTTTCGCTGGTGGCGACATTGCCCTGACGCGTAATGCCTTTCAGTAGTTCGCCACTGGTAATGCCGGTGGCGGCAAACACCACGTTGTCATTGCGCGCCATCTCACCTAGCGTCAGCTTCTTACCCGCTTCAATTCCCATCTCTGCACAGCGCTGCAGCTCCTGCTCGCCGAGGCGACGGTTTTCAGCATTATCGCCTTTGACGTGATGACGCGCCAGCAGCCGACCCTGCATATCACCGTCCAGCGCACGGATCACCGCTGCTGAAACGACGCCTTCCGGTGCGCCGCCGATGCCATACATCACATCGACTTCGCTGTCTGGCATGCAGGTCAGAATTGAGGCGGCAACGTCACCATCCGGGAAGGTAAATACCCGCACGCCCAGCTGCTGTAACTCGCTAATCACCACATCATGACGTGGCTTAGCCAGGATCGACACGGTCAGCTGTGACAGCGGCTTATTCATCGCTATCGCGATATTACGCAGGTTAGTTTCAAGCGGCAGGTCGAGGTCGATCGCGCCCTGTGCTGCAGGTCCCACGATCAGTTTTTCCATATACATGTCGGGAGCGTGCAGAAAGCTGCCTTTATCGCCCACGGCCATCACAGCCAGCGCATTCGCCTGGCCCAGTGCCGTCATGCGGGTACCCTCAATCGGATCGACGGCAATATCAACGGCATCGCCGTGACCGGTACCGACTTTTTCACCGATATAGAGCATCGGGGCTTCGTCGATTTCGCCTTCCCCGATCACAATCTGACCGTCAATTTCAATGGAGTTCAGGACATGACGCATGGCATGGACAGCCGCACCGTCAGCCGCATTTTTGTCGCCGCGTCCTAACCAGTGATAGCCTGCCAGGGCGGCAGCTTCGGTTACGCGGGAAAATTCAATGGCAAGTTCTCGTTTCATGGCATCTACCTGACAAAAAACCGGCAGGCAGTGTAACACAGCGGGGGGAGTGGGGCGGGGAAAAGGCCCGCGACGGCAATGTCGCGGGCGTTGATATTACTCCTGTTCTTCCCACGCCTGTGCGCGGGCAACCGCTTTTTTCCAGCCAGCATAACGGAAGTTACGCTCGGTGGTTTCCAGGCTTGGACGGAACTCACGCTCAATAACGGCTTTGGAGCGCACTTCATCCAGATCCTGCCAGAAGCCAACAGCCAGACCCGCCAGATACGCAGAACCCAGCGCGGTCACTTCACGCACTTCCGGACGCTCAACACGGGTGCCGAGGATGTCAGCCTGGAACTGCATCAGGAAGTTGTTGGACACCGCACCGCCGTCTACACGCAGCGCCTGCAGGCGGGTATTGGCATCGTTCTGCATCGCTTCCAGAACGTCACGTGTCTGATAAGCGATCGACTCCAGCGTCGCGCGGATGATGTGGTTAGAGTTTGCGCCACGGGTCAGACCGAAGATCGCGCCACGGGCATACGGGTCCCAGTAAGGTGCGCCCAGGCCGGTGAAAGCAGGCACCATGTAAACGCCGTTGGTATCTTTCACTTTCATCGCGAAGTATTCAGAGTCAGCCGCTTCACTGATCAGCTTCATCTCATCACGCAGCCACTGAATAGAGGCACCACCGATAAACACGGCACCTTCCAGCGCATAGTTCACTTCACCGCGCGGGCCACAGGCGATGGTGGTCAGCAGGCCGTGGGTTGAGGTCACCGCTTCAGTACCGGTGTTCATCAGCATGAAGCAGCCGGTGCCGTAGGTATTTTTCGCCATGCCAGGCTGTACACACAACTGGCCATACAGCGCGGCCTGCTGGTCACCGGCGATACCGGCGATAGGAATACGTGTACCCCCTTTACCACCAATGTTGGTCTGACCGTAAACTTCAGAAGAGGACTTCACTTCTGGCAGCATTTCACGCGGGATATCCAGGATATCCAGCATGCGCTGATCCCACTCCAGCTTGTGAATGTTGAACATCATGGTACGTGAGGCGTTGGTGTAGTCGGTGATGTGCACGCGTCCCTGAGTCATTTTCCAGACCAGCCAGGTATCGACGGTACCGAACAGCAGCTCGCCACGTTTTGCACGCTCACGCGCACCTTCAACGTGATCCAGAATCCACTTCACTTTCGTACCGGAGAAGTAAGGGTTAATCACCAGACCCGTGGTGTGCTGGATGTACTCTTCCAGACCTTCTTTCTTCAGTTTGTGACAATAGTCAGCGGTGCGGGGATCCTGCCAGACGATGGCGTTGTAGATCGGCTTACCGGTCTCTTTTTCCCAGACGATAGCGGTTTCGCGCTGGTTGGTGATACCGATTGCCGCAATCTCATCAGAGCGGATATCGGCATGTGCCAGCACTTCAACCAGCGTAGAGCTTTGTGAAGCCCAGATATCCATTGGGTCATGTTCAACCCAGCCCGCTTTCGGGTAGATCTGGGTGAATTCGCGCTGCGATACCGCGACGATGTTGGAGTCGTGGTCGAGAATGACGGCGCGTGAACTGGTTGTACCCTGATCGAGTGCGACAATGTATTTTTTATCTGTGGTAGTCATAAATTCATTCCTGATGATAAAAAGTGAAACTTAAGCTTTACGCTGCTGAGCGCGTGCAACCGGTTTGTCTGCTGGAACACTCGGTTCCTGTGCGGCACCTGGCAGGTAGCGGCCAATCAGTGTGCGATAACCTACTGCACCCAGGCAGGCACCCACCAGCGGGCCAAAAATCGGTACCAGGAAGTAAGGGATATCTTTACCACCCGTGAAGGCAACGTTACCCCAGCCAGCGAAAAAGGCGAACAGCTTAGGTCCGAAATCACGTGCCGGGTTAAGCGCAAAGCCGGTCAGCGGACCCATTGAGCCACCAATGACTGCGACCAGCAGACCGATCAACAGCGGCGCCATCGGTCCACGTGGGACACCGTTGCCATCGTCGGTCAGCGCCATAATCACCGCCATAAGCACTGCGGTAATAACCATTTCAACCAGGAACGCCTGGCCTACGCTGATGTGCGGATTAGGATAGGTTGAGAAGATACCCGCCAGGTCCAGACTCTGAACCGTACCGCGTACCATCTGATGACTCTGTTCGTAATCGAAAAACAGGCTGTAGTAGAGACCATAAACCAGCGCGGCCGCGCAGAATGCCCCGGCGATTTGCGCCAGAATATACGGCACCACTTTACGACCTTCAAAGTTTGCGAACAGGCAGAGTGCAACGGTAACGGCAGGGTTCAGATGCGCGCCAGATACCCCAGCGGTAAGATAGACAGCCATTGAGACGGCTAAGCCCCAGATGATGCAGATTTCCCACTGACCGAAGGCGGCACCGGCAAGTTTCAGCGCAGCTACACAGCCTGCGCCAAAGAAAATAATCAAGCCTGTCCCCAGAAATTCGGCAATACACTGACCTTTGAGCGTGTTAGTTGTCTGACTCATAATAGTGGTTCCTGAAGCGAGGTTAAATTTTATCAGTTTTTGTTCTCAGTCCATGAGGCACCCAGCTTTAATGTAGGGCTGATGTGAATTTATCGTTAACGAACATAAACGAGAAATAGCGAAATCGTTTTTTGTGTACTGCGTCATAAAAATGCGCGTTTTCGCGTATTCTGGCTTTCCTTAGCCCATATTCGCGCCTGATGACAGAGAGGGTGGACACGTGCTGGAAAGCAGACTTAGTAAGCGCAGCGTAAATTCAGGGATTGGCTGAAAAGTGTTACAGACTGCGCTCGCAGCGGCCGCGTTGCTGGACTTGAGGGGTGAGGCTACATACAATCGGGACAACGTTGCTGGCTTAAGCTGGCATCATCAACGCCTTGCAGGAATTTAGGAGAGGTCAGAAAGATGTCATTTGAAGTATTTGAGAAACTTGAAGCGAAAGTACAGCAGGCGATTGATACCATCACGCTGTTGCAGATGGAAATCGAAGAGCTGAAAGAGCAGAACAACTCACTGCGTAACGATGCGCAACAAGTCGCGGGTAACCACGATGCGCTGATGCGCGAAAATCAGCATCTGAAAGAAGAGCAACACGTGTGGCAGGAACGTCTGCGTGCATTGCTGGGAAAAATGGAAGAGGTTTGAAGCCTCAGCTGATGTGAAAAACGGGTGCTCTGGCACCCGTTTTCATGTCCGGCCTATTCGAGGTCCAGCGCATCCTCGGACAGAATCATACCGGTGTTGTCGGCATAGAGATGGTCACCAGAGAAGAAGGTGACGCCGCCGAAGTTGACGCGCACATCGCTTTCGCCAATCCCTTCACCCGCAGCGCCTGCCGGAATCGCGGCAATGGCCTGAATGCCAATCTCCAGTTCTTCCAGCTCATCAACCTGGCGTACCGAACCGTAAACCACCAGGCCTTCCCATTCATTAGTTGCCGCCAGGCGTGCCAGTTGGGCATCGACCAGCGCACGGCGCACTGAGCCGCCGCCATCAATCACCAGTACGCGACCCCGGCCATTCTCTTCCAGCAGATCGTAGAGTAAGCCGTTGTCTTCAAAGCATTTCACTGTGGTAATCTGACCACCGAATGAAGTGCGCCCACCAAAGTTTGAAAAAAGCGGTTCAACAACATTCACTTCTTCATGGTAGATATCGCAGAGTTCAGATGTATCGTATTTCATAAGGGTTTCGTCTGTTTGCCACAGGAAGGGTAAGTATATCGCTATATGCAGATTGTTGGCAAAATCATCAGTATGAAAAAAGCATCGTTCGATCAAGAACATGCATAAAAAAGCCCAGCCGGGTGGGCTGGGCTTCGGAAAAGCGCTGAATCAGTGAATCAGAGAATGAAGCGGCTAAGGTCTTCGTCAGCCACCAGTTCATCCAGGTGTTTAGCCACATAGTCAGCATCAATGGTAAAGGATTCACCATGACGATCGCTGGCGTCATACGAGATATCTTCCATCAGACGCTCCAGCACGGTATGCAGGCGGCGCGCACCGATGTTCTCGGTGGTTTCGTTAACCTGCCATGCGGCTTCAGCGATCCGGCGAATACCCTCTTCGGTAAACTCAATGTTCACGCCTTCGGTATTCATCAGTGCTTTGTACTGCACGGTAATCGAGGCATTCGGTTCGGTCAGGATGCGCTGGAAATCATTGACGGTCAGCGCCTGTAGCTCAACACGAATCGGCAGACGACCCTGAAGTTCCGGAATCAGATCGGAAGGGCTGGCAACCTGGAACGCGCCTGAGGCGATAAACAGGATATGGTCGGTTTTGACCATGCCATGCTTGGTAGAGACGGTGCAGCCTTCAACCAGCGGCAGCAGATCGCGCTGAACGCCTTCGCGAGAGACATCCGGGCCGCCCGCATTCTGGCCGCCACGCTTACAGATTTTATCGATCTCATCGATGAACACGATACCGTGCTGCTCGACCGCTTCAATCGCATCCTGCTTAAGCTCTTCCGGGTTAACCAGTTTTGCCGCTTCTTCTTCGATCAGGAGCTTCATCGCTTCTTTGATCTTCAGCTTGCGGGCTTTCTGCTTCTGGCCGCCGAGGTTCTGGAACATCGACTGCAGCTGGCTGGTCATCTCTTCCATGCCCGGAGGCGCCATGATTTCCACGCCCGGACTGCTTGCAGCCAGGTCAATTTCAATCTCTTTGTCGTCCAGCTGGCCTTCGCGCAGCTTCTTGCGGAACGACTGGCGTGCGGCAGAGGGTTCAGCACTCTGCTCTGCCTGACCCCAGTTGTTTTTCGCGGGTGGAATCAGCACATCAAGAATGCGCTCTTCTGCCATCTCTTCGGCACGATATTTATTCTTTTCAATCGCCTGACTGCGCACCATCTTAATGGCGGAATCAGTCAGATCACGAATGATAGAGTCCACTTCCTTACCGACATAACCGACTTCGGTAAACTTGGTCGCCTCGACTTTGATGAACGGTGCATTCGCCAGCTTTGCCAGACGACGTGCGATCTCGGTTTTACCGACACCGGTCGGACCGATCATCAGGATATTTTTTGGGGTCACTTCATGGCGCAGCTCTTCGTCGAGCTGCATGCGGCGCCAGCGGTTGCGCAGTGCAATAGCCACGGCGCGCTTGGCGCTGTCCTGGCCGATGATAAAGCGGTTCAGTTCGCTGACGATTTCGCGTGGAGTCATCTCAGACATATTTATACCCTTACGCCTTAGACGTTAATTCTTCGAAATTAACGTTGTGGTTAGTGTAGATGCAGATATCACCCGCGATATTCAGCGACTTCTCGACGATGTCGCGTGCGCCCATTTCGGTATTCTCCAGCAGCGCACGTGCCGCTGCCTGGGCGAAAGGCCCACCGGAGCCGATGGCGATCAGATCGTTTTCAGGCTGGATGACATCACCGTTACCGCTGATGATCAGTGAGGCTGACTCATCCGCGACGGCCAGTAAGGCTTCAAGGCGACGCAGCATACGGTCGGTACGCCAGTCTTTGGCCAGCTCCACCGCTGCTTTCACCAGGTGGCCCTGATGCATTTCCAGTTTACGTTCGAAAAGTTCAAACAGGGTGAAGGCGTCTGCGGTGCCGCCAGCAAATCCGGCAATCACCTTATCGTTGTATAAACGACGCACTTTTTTGACGTTGCCTTTCATCACGGTATTGCCGAGCGTAGCCTGGCCATCACCGCCAATCACTACCTGGCCGTTGCGTCGTACACTTACTATTGTTGTCACGGGCAGACCCCTTGTTGCTGTCGGAAAAGGACTCCGCGCACATGGCGCGGAGTATCATGCAACAGATATGGGGCGGGTTTGACGGGTTTCAACCCCCGACGGAGAGCGGAATACAGCTGGAATGTCCGGAACTGCGCAGACGTTTCAGGGTGCTGTCAGCGGATGCGCGATCTTTATACGGACCAATCACCACACGATTCCAGCCGCCACCGGTGGTAATGCGGCTTTCAAAGCCTTCAAAGGCTAAGCCCGCACGTACCGACTCAGCCTGGTCAGTGCCTTTGAACGAACCACACTGCACCATCCAGCGCTGCGAAGAGGCTTTCTCCGCCGGTTTCGCTTTCGCGGTCTCCTGTGGCTTTGACTCCACGTCTGGTTCCCGCGTTATTGGCGCAGGTTGCGACTGGCGCTGTACGTTTTGCTGCTGCTGCTGCTGCTGCTGCTGCTGACGTTGCAACTGCAGCTGCTGTTGACGCTGTTGTTGTTGCTGCAGCTGTAGCTGGCGTTGCTGTTGCTGCTGAGCCTGCAACTGCTGACGTTGTTGCTGAACCTGTTGCTGCTGCTGAACCTGCTGCTGTTGGCGTTGCAGCTGTTGCAATTGCTGCTGATGCTGCAGCGTCTGCTGACGTTGCGCCGGCGTCTGTTCATTCCACGGCACTTCATTGAGCTGTGTTGGCTGCTGACGCATATCAGCCTGCATCTGCTCCAGCAACTGGCGCTGTTCATCGGTCAATTGGGTCTGCGACTTCACTTCGCCACCCGAAGAGGGTTCGATCGGTGTCGGCACAGTAACCTGACGGTTTTCCAGCTCTTTAATGTATTTCCAGCGTTCTTCAGGCTTCGGCGGTAAGCCATTGCCGTTGGCTTTATGATCCGTAATGACCGGCACGTCTTCTTTCTTATGATGCGCCAGGAACCATAAACCACCGGCAAAGGTCACCAACACAGCGACCGCCAGTACAATCATCAATTTAGAAGTTCCCGAACCGCCTTTGCTCTTCTTGCCACGGCTGGGGCTTTTTTTGCGACGCGTCCCTGTTGAACGCCCGCGGCCTACATAATCTTTTTGTGCCACTCTCGTTCTTATACCCTTCAAAAATAGTGCCAGTTGGGCGAAATGATGATTTTTACGCGCCCGGCAAGGAGTCCGCCATGTTACTTAAGGGCCGGAACTTTGACCAGCTGTGTTCGCCTTAAGAATCTACTGAAAAAACCAGACGAATACGCTTATTTTTCACGCTTTTTTGCGCGTGCCGTACTGCCCCGAATCGTTAAACTGGCATCCAGCAGCCGCGATCCGCTGATCACCCGTTTGCCATTTAACTCATCCAGCAGCAGAAGCATCGCTTCCCGGCCTATCTGATAGCGTGGTTGTGTGACCGTCGTCAGCGGTGGCTCGCAGTAACGTGATAACTCAATGTCATCGAATCCCACCACAGAGAGATCTTCCGGTATCCGCAGCCCGCAGCGTCTGGCCTGATTCATCGCGCCCAGCGCCATAATGTCGCTATGGCAGAACAACGCGCGCGGCGGTTGCGGCAGGGTCATCAGCTGATTCATGGCGGCAACGCCTGCTTCAAAGGTGAAGTCACCGCGCACAATATAGGTGGGATCGACCGTCAGCCCGCTGCGACGCATCGCCTGGACATAACCCTGTAAACGATACTGACAGAGTGGCATCTCTTCCGGCCCGGCGATACAGGCAATCTGCGTATGACCTAACTGCAGTAGATGATTTACCGCTTCAAACGCGGCAGTCAGGTTATCAATGTGAACCGTGGGCAGCGACATTTCCGGCGCAAACTCATTCGCCATCACCATGGGTGGCAAGTTGCGTTGCTCATCAATGCTGGCATCAAAAGGCAGTTGTGAGCCAAGCAGCACCATGCCATCGATCTGTCGTGTGACCATCAGGTTAAGAAAGGTTCTCTCCTGCTGATTCTGATGGGCGCAGTCGCCGATCAGCACCAGATAGCCCTCTTCGGCGGCTGTGACTTCGACGCCACGAATGATTTCACTAAAGAAGGGATCGCAGATGTCAGGGACAATGACCAAAATGGTACGCGTCTCATTACGACGCGCGTTGCGTGTGGGGCCATGGGCCGCATAGCCGACGGCGGCAACCGCCTTCTCGACTTTATGGCGTGTAGCCGCAGAAACCTTCTCTGGATTCATCAGCGCACGCGATACGGTGGCGGTTGAGACGCCCGCGTGTTCCGCGACATCCTTCATCGTGGCGGCGGGCGGTTGTTGATTCTGCTCCAACACATGCTCCTGACGCGTTATGGCGCGTTCGATTCTGTTTTTGCCTGACCTGAAAGCAAACCGGGCAACATTGTTAACGATTGCCCGGCTGGTTGTTACTTAATTTGCATAAAAATTGTGACTTATGCGACATTTTTCGATCTGGCTCGCAGTGTCAGAAAAAATCAGCTCTCTGTCGGGTCAATATCCAGCGTCCATTTCACTTTGCGCGCGGCGGGTAGCGTGGAAACCAGCGGCAATGAACTGCTCAGCAGCTGTTGCAGACGCTGCCGGGAAGGATGCTGCAGCAGCAGTTGCCAGCGCCAGCGTCCGCTGCGTTTTGGCTGCAGAGCCGGCAATGGACCCATAAACCACATCGCCTTGTCATTGAGCGGGCTCGCCTCCAGCAAGTTACGGAGTTGTTGCAGAAATTCCGCCGCCTGCTGATTGTCCATATCTTCCGCGCGGAACAGCGCATGGCGGCTCCAGGGCGGCAGGTGAACTGCCTGTCGCTCCAGCAGCGCCTGCTGCGCAAATGCCGAATATCCCTGGTGCAGCAGTGTCTGAAGTAGAGGATGTTCCGGATGATGCGTCTGTAATAACACCTCGCCCTGCTTGCCAGCGCGGCCAGCACGACCGGCGACCTGAGTATAGAGCTGCGCAAAGCGTTCCGCCGCGCGAAAATCGGCTGAGAACAGCGCACCATCAACATCCAGCAGAGACACCAGGGTGACATCAGGGAAATGATGCCCTTTGGCCAGCATCTGGGTGCCGACCAGAATGCGTGCGCCGCCGCGATGAACGTCAGCAAGGTGCTGCTCCAGCGCCCCTTTGCGGCTGGTGGTATCACGGTCAATTCGCGACACCGGCACGCCAGGGAAGAGTGTACCGAGCTGCTGCTCCAGCTGTTCGGTTCCGACACCTACCGGCAGCAGATGCGTTGAACCACACTGCGGGCATTGATTAGGCAGCGGACGCTGGCTGTCGCAATGGTGGCAGCGTAACTGGCGATGATGCTGGTGCAGCGTGTAATAGCGATCGCAGCGGGTACATTCGGCAATCCAGCCGCAGTCGTGACAGAGCAGGGCGGGCGAAAAGCCGCGGCGGTTAAGAAACAGCAGCACCTGATTATCGGCCTGCAGATGCTGGCGCATTTTACCAATCAGGCCCGGTGCCAGGCCGCCGATCAGCTGCACACCTTTTAAGTCGATAAGCTGTTGCAGCGCCGGTCTGGCATTGCCGGCGCGCTTTGTCAGGTCGAGCTGGCGATACTTGCCGCTGCGTACATTGTGCAGCGTCTCCAGAGCGGGTGTCGCCGATCCCATAACAATCGGGATATCCTCTTCATGCGCACGGAAAACGGCCAGATCGCGTGCCTGATAACGCCAGCCTTCCTGCTGTTTATAAGAGCTGTCATGCTCTTCATCAATGATGATGACGCCAGGACGGGCCAGCGGCGTAAACAGCGCCGATCGCGTGCCAATCACAATCGCCGTTTCACCGCGTCGTGCACGTAACCACACCGCCAGCCGCTCACTGTCATTTAAGGCGGAATGCAGCACATCGATAGGCGCATCGAAACGTTCGCGAAAGCGGGCGATAGTCTGCGGAGTTAAGCCAATCTCCGGTACCAGCACCAGCGCCTGTTTACCGCGTGCCAGCACATTTTCCAGCACGCTGAGATAAACCTCGGTTTTGCCGGAACCGGTAATGCCCGCCAGCAGCCACGCAGCATAATGCTCATCATCTGCCCGAATCGCACCTACGGCCATCGCCTGATCCGTATTCAGTCGCAGACGCTCGCCTTTAACGGCATAGGTAGTACGCCAGTCGTGCATCTGCGGCTGATGCTCATGCAGTTCGCACAACCCTTTGGCCCGCAGAGCCTGCAGCGTGGCTTCCGTAAGGTCATGTTCACTGACCTGATGACGATAGAGGGGTTGCTGACGCAGTGCTGCCAGTGCCTGCTGCTGTTTCGGGGCCCGCTTTAAACTTTCGGGTGCCGTTGCCCGGCCCTGCTCGGTGATTTCCCAGCGCCATAAGGGATTATCCTGCGCCGCTTTGCCCTGGCGCAGCAGCACTGGAATGGCGTGGCTTAACACTTCTCCCTGCGGCGAATGATAGTAGCTGGCGGCCCAGTTAAGGATGCGCCACAGCGACGGCGGATAGAGTGACTCACTATCCAGCACCTCGATCACTTGCTTGAGTTGTGCTTCCGGCAGATCGCTGCTGTCACGAAAGGCGACCACAATCCCGATCATCCTGCGATTGCCAAAGGGCACACTTACGCGACCGCCGATGACCGGCTGCGCACCCTGTGGCGGCAGATAGTCAAACAGGCGGGGCAAGGGGACGGGCAGGGCGACCTGGACTACGGGCATAACTCTCTCTTTCCGGCATCATCATCGGGGAAGCTAGTGTACACGCTGACCCTGATGGCGGGTATCTCAGCAGATATTTGCAGCAATCGAAACTTACCTGTATAATATGCCGCCTTCGGTGAGAAATATCTGGCCGGAGTACACCCTATAATGTTCAACCGCGTGTGGTGCTGTGCAGGTCAAAGCCTGGCACGGAGAGCGACACGGCCTTCTATGAGGTTCCCCATGAAACAAGGTATTCACCCGAAATACGAAGCAGTTACTATCAAATGTACCTGCGGCAACGAGATCCACACCCGTTCAACACTGACTCACGAACTGAACCTGGACGTTTGTGGCAAATGCCACCCGTTCTATACCGGTAAGCAGCGTGAAGTGGCAACTGGTGGCCGTGTTGACCGCTTTAACAAGCGTTTCAGCGTGCCAGGCGCTAAAAAATAAGATTAAAAGGCACCTGAACCTGCGGGTTCGGCGGCAAGAAAAAACCCAGCTTCGGCTGGGTTTTTTTATGCGCTGACGAATCAATATTCCCAGGTGTCGGGATCGATGCCCATATCGCGCATGATCTTTTTCGCTTCTTCAGGAATTTCATCGCTGCGTTCTTTACGCAGGTCCACGTCGTCTGGCAACGGTTGCCCGGTAAAGGCATGCAAAAAGGCTTCGCAAAGCAGCTCACTGTTGGTGGCGTGACGCAGGTTGTTCACCTGACGACGGGTACGCTCATCCGTTAAAATCTTCAGCACGCTCAATGGGATAGATACTGTAATCTTCTTGACCTGCTCGCTCTTCTTACCGTGCTCAGCGTACGGGCTGATATATTCGCCGTTCCATTCAGCCATGGGTTACCTTAATTAATAAACGTTAAATGTGAGGAAATCAGCGAATTATGCCTGATTTTTTCCTGCCTGACCCCTGATATGGCGGGTTTTCTTCGCTCACTGCCTCTGCATCACAGAGGGGAACGCCAGGCGATGACGCATAATTTTAGCGGTTATTGCGTTTTTGCTCAATCTATACGCAAAGACATTTAGATGTCCAGATGTATTGACGTCTAATTAGAGGGTGATATCCTGTGACCTACATTTTATTCACTCTTCAGGAACAATTCGCTCATGACGCGTAAACCGGCAACCATCGCAGTGCGCAGCGGTTTGAATGATGACGAGCAATATGGCTGCGTTGTCCCGCCAATCCACCTCTCTACGACCTACAACTTCCTGGATTTTAATGAGCCTCGTGCGCATGACTACTCCCGTCGTGGCAACCCCACGCGTGATGTCGTACAGCGTACCCTGGCCGAACTGGAAGGAGGAGCGGGCGCGGTATTAACCAATACCGGGATGTCGGCGATTCACCTGGTGACGACGGTGTTCCTGAAGCCTGGCGATCTGCTGGTTGCGCCACACGACTGTTATGGCGGCAGCTATCGGCTGTTTGACAGCCTGAGCAAGCGCGGCGCGTATCGGGTTAAATTTGTCGATCAGGGCGACCCGGTGGCGCTGCAGGCGGCACTGGATGAAAACCCTAAACTGGTGCTGATTGAAAGCCCAAGCAATCCGCTGCTGCGCGTAGTGGATATCAGCGCGATTTGCGCCGCTGCCCGCGCAGCAGGTGCCATCAGCGTGGTGGACAACACCTTTATGAGTCCGGCACTGCAGAACCCTCTGGCGTTGGGTGCCGATCTGGTGATCCATTCCTGTACCAAATACCTCAATGGCCACTCCGATGTGGTAGCGGGCGCGGTGATTGCCAAAGATCCGCAACTGGCAACCGACCTGGCCTGGTGGGCGAATAATATTGGTGTAACCGGCGCGGCGTTTGACAGCTATCTGCTGCTGCGCGGGATTCGTACCCTGTCGCCGCGCATTGCGGCCGCACAACGCAACGCACTCGCGATTGTTGAGTATCTGAAGCAGCAGAAGCGGGTGAAAAAGTTGTATCATCCTTCGCTGCCGGAAAACGCCGGACACGAACATGCCGTACGTCAGCAGCGCGGCTTTGGTGCCATGCTGAGTTTTGAAATCGACGGTGATGAGGCACTGCTGCGCCGCTTCCTGAAAGCGTTGCGGCTCTTTACGCTGGCGGAATCGCTGGGTGGCGTGGAAAGTCTGATCTCCCATACCGCCACCATGACGCACGCGGGTATGTCAGCAGAAGCACGCGCGGCAGCGGGCATTTCCGATACGCTGCTACGGGTTTCTGTTGGTATTGAAGATCACGAAGATTTAATTGCCGATCTGGATAATGCATTCCGGATCGCAGCCGAGGGTTAAGTATGACGATTTCAGCAGGCGCGGGAACGCCGACTATCAGGCAGTTGCATAAGTTTGGTGGCAGCAGCCTGGCCGATGCGCGTTGCTATCAGCGCGTTGCCAGCATTATGGCGGATTACAGCCAGCCGGGCGACCTGATGGTGGTCTCTGCGGCAGGTTCAACCACCAACCAGCTGATTAGCTGGCTGAAGCTGAGCCAGAGCGATCGCCTCTCTGCGCACCAGGTGCAACAGGCCTTGCGTCGCTACCAGAGCGAACTGATCGGTGCGCTGCTGCCTGCTGAGATCGCCGAACCTTTAATTACTGCGTTTATTCGCGATCTGGAAAAGCTGGCCGCCCTGCTGGATGCGCCGATTACCGATGCGGTTTATGCCGAAGTGGTCGGGCACGGTGAAGTCTGGTCAGCACGCCTGATGTCAGCGGTCCTGAGCCAGCGTGATCTGCAGGCCTGCTGGCTGGATGCGCGTGAGTTTCTGCGTGCTGAACGTGCTGCTCAACCGCAGGTGGATGAAGGTAAATCCTGGCCGCTGCTGCAGACTTTGCTGGCACAGCATCCACACAAGCGCATCGTGGTCACCGGCTTTATCAGCCGCAACGATGCCGGTGAAACCGTCCTGCTTGGCCGCAACGGCTCCGACTATTCCGCTACGCAGATCGGCGCGCTGGCGGGTGTCGGGCGTGTGACGATCTGGAGCGATGTGGCGGGCGTTTATAGCGCCGATCCCCGCAAAGTCTCTGATGCCTGTCTGCTGCCGCTGTTAAGGCTGGATGAGGCCAGTGAGCTGGCGCGTCTGGCGGCACCGGTGCTGCATACCCGTACGCTGCAGCCGGTTTCCGGCAGTGATATCGATTTGCAATTGCGCTGCAGTTATCAGCCGGAGCAGGGCTCAACCCGAATTGAACGCGTGCTGGCCTCCGGCACAGGCGCGCGCATCGTCACCAGCCATGATGATGTTTGCCTGATTGAGATTCAGCTGCCAGAGCAGCATGACTTCGCTATCCTGCACAAAGAGATCGACCTGCTGCTGAAGCGCGCGCAGCTGCGTCCGCTGGCGTTTGGCGTCCATCCTGACCGTCAACTGCTGCAGCTCTGTTATACCTCCGAAGTGGTTAACAGCGCCTTTACGCTGCTACAGGATGCCGGTTTACCGGGCCATCTCCAGCTGCGCGACGGGCTTGCGCTGGTGGCGCTGGTTGGCGCAGGTGTTACCCGCAATCCGCTGCATACCCATCGCTTCTGGCAGCAGTTAAAGGATCAGCCGGTTGAGTTCATCTGGCAGTCAGAAGAGCACATCAGCGTGGTCGCGGTGCTGCGCGTCGGCCCGACACAGCATCTGGTTCAGGGACTCCATCAGTCGCTGTTCCGCGCAGAAAAGCGCATCGGCCTGATGCTATTTGGCAAAGGGAATATCGGTTCACGCTGGCTGGAGCTGTTTGCCCGCGATCAGGAAACGCTGTCAGCGCGGACCGGCTTTGAATTTGTGCTGGCGGGTGTCGCGGATAGCCGTCGCAGCCTGCTGAGCTATGAAGGGCTGGATGCCAGTCGGGCACTTGCCTTCTTTGATGATGAAGCGGTGGAACGTGATGAAGAGTCGCTGTTCCTGTGGATGTGTGCGCATCCGTTTGATGATCTTGTGGTGCTGGATGTCACAGCCAGCACACCGCTGGCACAGCAGTATCTCGACTTTGCCAGCCACGGCTTTCACGTGATCAGCGCCAATAAGGTCGCGGGTGCGTCAGACAGTCAGACCTGGCGGCAGATTCGTGATGCCTTTACCAAAACCGGGCGTCACTGGCTCTATAACGCCACCGTAGGCGCAGGTCTGCCGATCAATTACACGGTACGCGACCTGCGTGACAGCGGCGATACCATCCTGGCAATCAGCGGGATCTTCTCCGGTACGTTGTCCTGGCTGTTCCTGCAGTTTGATGGCACGGTGCCGTTTACCGAGCTGGTGGATCAGGCGTGGCAACAGGGCTTAACCGAGCCGGATCCGCGCGCCGATCTCTCGGGTCAGGATGTGATGCGTAAGCTGGTGATCCTGGCGCGTGAAGCAGGCTACAACATCGAGCCGGATCAGGTACGGGTGGAATCGCTGGTGCCAGACAACTGTCAGCAGGGCTCAGTAGACTACTTCTTTGAAAATGGTGAAGAGCTGAATGAGCAGATGCTGCAGCGTCTGGAAGCCGCGCAGGAGATGGACCTGGTGCTGCGTTACGTTGCCCGGTTTGATGCCAACGGTAAAGCACGTGTCGGTGTCGAAGCGGTGCGTCCGGAACATCCGCTGGCTTCGCTGCTGCCGTGCGACAACGTCTTTGCGATTGAAAGTCGCTGGTATCGCGACAATCCGCTGGTCATCCGCGGACCGGGTGCTGGCCGTGATGTTACCGCAGGTGCAATACAGTCAGATATTAATCGCCTCGCACAGTTGCTGTAATTTCTCTTTAACAGGCGCTTCGGCGCCTGTTTTCAATGCGTTATCTCTCCTCTGTTGAAACTTCTTCATGTTGATTGAAAATTGATCACGGCTGTTGATCATTTTTAAGTTGACGGCATCCGCAGATTACGTCATTTTGAACATCTGGACGTCTAAACGTGTAGATGTTCACAGGCCGATTGTTAATCGATGAGGGTGCAGGATGAGTTTCTTTCATGCCAATCAGCGCGAAGCGCTAAACCAGAGCCTGGCTGAGCTGAACGGGCAAATTAATGTTTCATTTGAGTTCTTCCCGCCGCGCACCAGCGAAATGGAAGAGACCCTCTGGACCTCCATCGATCGCCTGAGCAGCCTGAAACCGAAATTCGTTTCTGTTACCTACGGCGCGAACTCAGGGGAACGCGACCGCACCCACAGCATTATCAAAGGCATTAAAGATAGAACCGGGCTGGAGGCTGCACCCCATCTGACCTGTGTTGATGCCACGCGGGATGAACTGCGCACCATTGCTCAGGATTACTGGAACAATGGCATTCGCCATATTGTGGCGCTGCGCGGCGATCTGCCTCCCGGCAGCGGCAAGCCTGAGATGTACGGCAGCGATCTGGTGTCGCTGCTGAAAGAGGTCGGCGATTTTGATATTTCCGTCGCCGCCTATCCTGAAGTCCATCCCGAAGCGAAAAGCGCCCAGGCCGATCTGATTAACCTGAAGCGAAAAATTGATGCCGGCGCAAATCGCGCGATTACCCAGTTCTTCTTTGACGTTGAAAGCTATTTACGTTTTCGCGATCGCTGTGTTTCGACCGGCATTGATGTAGAAATTGTGCCGGGCATTCTGCCGGTCTCTAACTTTAAACAGCTCCAGCGCTTTGCCACGCTGACCAATGTGCGTGTGCCGGGCTGGATGAATGCGATGTTTACCGGTCTGGATGATGATCCGGAAACGCGCAAAATGGTGGGCGCCAATATCGCGATGGACATGGTAAAAATCCTGTCACGCGAAGGGGTGAAAGATTTCCATTTTTACACGCTAAACCGTGCCGAAATGAGTTACGCCATCTGTCACACGTTAGGTGTGCGTCCTGCCGCTGCGGCTTAACCCTCTTGTTTCAGCCAATAAAAAAGTCGGGAACGTCCCGACTTTTTCGTTTTCTGGCGGGCAGCGCTGACCGTTGTCAGCGCCTGACCACGATTAACCGGTATTGCGCATACCTGCCGCCACACCTGCAATCGTTACCATCAGCGCCTGCTCTACGCGGGCATCCGGCTCATCACCACGGGCTTCCTGCGCACGTGAACGATGCAGCAGTTCTGCCTGGAGTACGTTGAGCGGATCGGTATAGACGTTACGCAGCGCAATCGACTCGGCAATCCACGGCTGGTCAGCCATCAGGTGTGAGTCATTGGCGATGGTCAGTACCGCTTTGATATCCGCAGCAAGCTGTTCGCGCAGCTGTTTGCCCAGCGGCCAGAGTGATTTATCGACCAGACGCTGATCGTAATATTCCGCCAGCCACAGGTCGGCTTTCGAGAAGACCATCTCCAGCATCCCCAGACGGGTGGAGAAGAATGGCCAGTCGCGGCACATCGCTTCCAGCTGATCCTGATGACCGGCTGCCATCGCCTGCTGCAATGCAGCACCGGCACCCAGCCAGGCAGGCAGCATCAGACGGTTCTGCGTCCAGGCGAAAATCCATGGAATCGCACGCAGCGACTCTACGCCACCGGTAGGCCGGCGTTTGGCCGGACGTGATCCCAGCGGTAATTTACCCAGCTCCTGCTCCGGCGTAGCCGAACGGAAATAAGGTACGAAGTCAGCGTTTTCACGCACATAACCACGATACATCGCACAGGAGTCAGCTGAGAGCTGATCCATAATGTCGCGCCATTCGCGTTTTGGCTCTGGCGGCGGCATCAGGTTTGCTTCCAGAATTGCGCCGGTGTAGAGCGACAGGCTGGCTATGGTCACGGCCGGTAAGCCATATTTAAAGCGGATCATCTCACCCTGTTCAGTCACACGCAGACCGCCGCGCAGGCTGCCTGGCGGTTGTGACAGCAGTGCGGCATGGGCGGGCGCGCCGCCACGACCAATGCTGCCGCCGCGTCCGTGGAACAGCGTCAGTGAAATACCGGCCTTCTCGCAGGTTTTAATCAGGGCATCCTGTGCCTGATACTGCGCCCAGCTGGCGGCCATGACACCGGCATCTTTCGCCGAGTCAGAATAGCCAATCATCACCATCTGTTTGCCCTGAATAAAGCCGCGATACCAGTCGATGCTCAGCAGCTGGCTCATCACGTCGTTCGCGTTATTCAGGTCATCAAGCGTTTCAAACAGCGGTGCAACCGGCATGGCATAACCGATGCCCGCTTCTTTCAGCAGCAGATGCACGGCCAGCACGTCGGAAGGGGTTTTCGCCATCGAAATAACATAGGCGGCGATAGAACCCTGCGGGGCTTCCGCCGCGACACGACACGTCTCCAGCACTTCACGCGTCTCATCGCTGGGTTCCCAGGTACGAGGCAGCAGCGGGCGCTTGGAATTCAGTTCACGGATCAGGAACGCCTGCTTGTCTGCTTCAGACCAGCTTTCATAATCGCCGAGGCCCAGATAACGGGTCACTTCAGCAATCGCCTCTTTGTGACGGGTGCTCTCCTGGCGCAGATCGATACGCACCAGCGGCACGCCGAAGCATTTCACACGGCGCAGCGTATCGAGCAACTGACCGTTAGCGATAATGCCCATGCCGCACTGTTGCAGTGACTGATAGATGGCAAACAGCGGGTCCCACAGTTGATCGTTGGAGACCAGCAGATCGGCCGGACGCGGCAGGCGTTCGCCTTTCAGGCGGCGTTCCAGGAACGACTGGGTCGTCATCAGCTGACTGCGCAGACGTTTCAGGATCACACGGTAAGGTTCCAGCGCTTCCGGATCGCCGCTGAGTTCGCGGATCTCTTCACTACACTCGGACATCGACAGCTCGGAGATCAGCACGCCGATATCGCGCAGGAACAGGTCAGTGGCTTTCCAGCGGCTCAGCTGCATCACATGGCGGGTAATCGATGCCGTGACGTTCGGGTTACCGTCGCGGTCGCCACCCATCCACGAAGTGAACTGAACCGGCACGAAATCGACCGGTAGCCTGATGCCAAACGCCTCTTCGACCTGTTCGTTCAGCTCACGCAGGAAAGCAGGAACGCCTTCCCACAGGCTGTTTTCTACGACGGCAAAGCCCCATTTGGCTTCGTCGACTGGGGTCGGACGATATTTACGGATCTCATCGGTGTGCCACGCCTGCGCCACCAGCTGGCGCAAACGGCGCATAATCTGGTTACGTTCGTAGTCGGAGACATCGCTGTGATCAAGCTGCTTCAGACAGCTGTTAACTTCAACCAGCTTGTGAATCAGTGTACGACGGGTGATTTCGGTCGGGTGCGCAGTCAGCACCAGCTCCAGAGATAGTGATTCAATGGCCGCAAGGATGTCGCTTTCGCTGATATCTTTCTGCTGTTTCAGGGTATCAAAGGTCTTTTTCAGCAGTTCAGGATGATTCTCACCCTCACCACTTTGCGAAATGGTCTGATACTGCTCAGCCACGTTAGTGAGGTTCAGAAACTGGCTGAAAGCGCGTGCAACCGGCAGAAGCTCCTCGTTGGAGAGGTTCTGCAGCGTATTGAGCAGTTCTTTACGATGAGTGTCATTTCCTGCACGGGATGACTTGGAGAGCTTACGGATGGTTTCAACCTGGTCGAGGATGTTCTCTCCCAGTGCATCCTTAATCGTATCCCCGAGCAGTTTGCCGAGCATACTGACATTACTTCGCATTGCGGAATATTGTTCGTTCATTGGACCCTGACACCCTTATCGTCTTGAAAAACTCATACACCCGACCTTTCAGGCAGCAGAAAAATCAGCAACATTGTGTCCCCGATAATCTACAGGGAACCGGCTCCGTTGCCGCCTGTCCACATTCTGAAACGTTCTGGATAATCACCCGGTGGGCATAACATCGTCTTTTATCTAGCCACGTAATGCTGCGTTCGTCAAATGCGTTAAAGTGCACTGAAGATGTGGCTAACTAACGGAAATTCTTAGAATTTATAGAGAAAGAAGCGGGATAAGTTATTCTTATTGTTAAATCCCGCAGATTGCGGGGGCATTTTACTGTTAATACAGTGAAATGCCCCATTTGCTGTCAATCAGTGACAAAAATGCTGCACAACCTGACTGATTAGCGCCCGTGTCGGCTTAATAAATGCTGTATCAATAAATTCGTCGGGCTGATGCGCCTGATTGATTGAGCCCGGGCCCAGGACCAGTGTTGGGCAGAGTGTTTGAATAAACGGCGCCTCGGTACAGTAATTCACCACCTCGGTTGGCGTACCCAGTAATTTCTCAACCACACTCACCAGTTCATGATTTACCGGACACTCATAGCCCGGAATCGGCGGATGCAGTTCGGCCACGGTGACCCGGCCCGGCCAGCGTGCACTCACCGGTGCCAGCGCCTCGTTCAGTAATCCATCCAGATCGCTCAGCGACAGGCCTGGCAGCGGACGAATATCCATATGCAGTTCACAGCAGGCGCAGATACGGTTCGCGGCGTCTCCGCCATGAATATGGCCGAAATTCATGGTCGGATAAGGGATAGCGAAGCCGTCATGGTGATAACGCTCCTGCAGCGTCGTGCGCAGTTGCATCAGATGAGTGATTGACTCATGCATCAGTTCAATGGCGTTGACACCGCGTGCCGGATCGCTGGAATGGCCCGATTTCCCCTCAATACGAATCACATTCGACAGATGGCCTTTGTGCGCGCGCACTGGTTTAAGCGAAGTCGGTTCACCGATGATGGCACAGTCGGGACGCAGCTGCGTCGATTCAGAGAAATATTTGGCGCCAGCCATGGTGGTCTCTTCATCGGCCGTGGCGAGGATATAGAGCGGTTTGCTCAGCGTGCTGACATCCACATCGCGCAGCGTGTCGAGAATAAAGGCGAAGAAGCCTTTCATGTCTGCTGTGCCCAGGCCGTAGAGCTTATTGTCGTGCTCAGTCAGGGTAAAGGGATCACGCGTCCAGCGGCCATCATCAAAGGGAACGGTATCCGTATGACCGGCTAACAGCAGGCCGCCCGCACCGGTGCCGGTTCGCGCCAGCATATTAAATTTATTGCGGGTGCCGGGCACCGGCTGCACTTCAACGCTGAAGCCAAGGTCGCGGAACCAGCCGGCCAGCAAATTGATTAAAGTTTCATTACTCTGATCCAGTGCGGCATCGGTTGCGCTGATCGACGGTGTGGCGATTAACTGGCGGTACAGTTCAATAAAAGGCGGTAATTTTGTCTTCACTGTTGGCGGTCCTTGGGTTAGGATGTATCCATATTCATGCAGTAATAGTGAATAAAAATACATTAACGTCCTCTGCAAGGGAACCATAAATCACTGCAGATGACAGGGTGGGTAACGGGGCAAGGCCGCGACCCGGAACGTGCGACTGTAAAAAGGGTTACAGCCTGATGTTGAATACGCTGATCGTTGGTGCCAGTGGTTATGCCGGTGTAGAGCTTGCCACCTTCCTGAATCGCCATCCACATATCAACATAACCGCTTTGGCGGTTTCTGCGCAAAGCCCTGATGCTGGCAAGCGCCTCTCTGACTTGCATCCACAGCTAAAAGGCGTAGTGGATTTGCCGCTACAGCCGCTAAGCAGCGCAGCTGAGTGGGCAGATAAAGTGGATGTGGTGTTCCTGGCGACTGCGCATGAAGTCAGCCACGATCTGGCGCCGGAATTCCTTAAGGCCGGTTGTGTCGTGTTCGACCTGTCAGGCGCGTTCCGCGTTAATGACGCTGATTTTTATACCCGTTTCTATGGCTTTACCCATCAGCATGGTGACTGGCTGGACAAAGCGGTGTACGGCCTGGCGGAATATCAGCATGAGAAAATTCAGCAGGCGCAGCTGGTAGCGGTACCGGGTTGCTACCCGACCGCTGCGCAACTGGCACTGAAACCCCTGGTGGATGCCGGACTGTTAAACGATGCGCAGTGGCCAGTCATTAACGCCACCAGCGGCGTGAGCGGTGCCGGACGTAAAGCCAATGTCGGCACCAGTTTCTGCGAAGTAAGCCTGCAGCCTTATGGCCTGTTTAACCATCGTCACCATCCGGAAATTGTTGCGCACCTCGGTACACCCGTGATCTTTACGCCGCATCTGGGCAGTTTCCCGCGCGGTATTCTGGCAACGATTACCTGCCGTCTGAAAGCGGGTGTCAGCCGCGAAGATATCGCCGCTGTTTTCCATCGCGCCTATGACAATAAGCCACTGGTGCGGCTCTATGATAAGGGCGTGCCGGCGCTGAAAGCCGTTGTGGGCCTGCCTTACTGTGATATCGGTTTTGAAGTACAGGGCGAACATCTGATTGTCGTCGCCGCCGAAGATAATCTGCTGAAAGGCGCGGCATCGCAGGCGGTACAGTGCCTGAACATCCGGTTCGGCTTCCCTGAAACGCAGTCACTGATTTAACGGACAACTAAACCATGACCAATCCATTGATTATTAAGCTGGGCGGTGTGCTGTTAGACAGCGAAGAAGCGCTGGCCCGTTTGTTTGAAGCGCTGCTGAAATATCGCAGCGCCCATCAGCGTCCGCTGCTCATTGTCCACGGCGGCGGTTGCCTGGTCGATGAACTGATGAAAAAGCTGGCGCTGCCAGTTATGAAGAAAAATGGCCTGCGCGTCACCCCGGCCGATCAGATCGACATCATTACTGGTGCGCTGGCGGGAACCGCAAACAAAACGTTGCTGGCCTGGGCAAAAAAATCGGGCATCAACGCGGTCGGCCTCTGCCTGGGCGATGCGGGCATTGTGAATGTTGCTCCGTTTGATGAAGAACTTGGCCATGTTGGCCACGCAACGCCGGGTAATCCGGCCTTGCTGAACACGCTGCTGGCGGCGGGTTACATGCCGGTGGTGAGCTCAATTGGTATTACTGACAGCGGCGACCTGATGAACGTCAACGCTGACCAGGCGGCAACCGCTCTGGCCTCGACGCTGGGTGCCGATCTGGTTCTGTTGTCCGATGTCAGTGGTATTCTCGACGGCAAAGGTCAGCGCATCGAAGAGATGACCGCCGACAAAGCTGAGCAGCTGATTTCCCAGGGCATTATTACCGATGGCATGATTGTTAAAGTCCACGCGGCACTTGATGCGGCGCGTACACTGGGTCGCCCGGTCGATATTGCCAGCTGGCGTCATGCTGAGCGGCTGACTGATCTTTTTAACGGCGTGTCGATTGGCACCCGGATTCTCGCTTAACGACTCTGATTCAAGGATTACGAAATGCAAACGCAAAACATCAAAAAAATCGTTCTGGCTTACTCCGGTGGTCTTGATACTTCGGCTATCATTCCATGGCTGAAAGAGAACTACGGCGGCTGTGAAGTGGTCGCATTTGTAGCGGATATTGGTCAGGAGCGCGGCGATCTGGAAGGTGTGGAGAAGAAAGCACTGCAGTCTGGCGCCTCTGAATGTCATGTGGTTGACCTGCGTGAAGAGTTCATCAGCGACTACGTTTATCCGGTACTGCAGACCGGCGCGTTGTATGAAGGGACCTATCTGCTGGGCACCTCTATGGCGCGTCCTATCATCGCAAAAGCGCAGGTTGAGCTGGCACTGAAAGTAGGCGCGGATGCGCTTTGTCATGGTGCAACCGGTAAAGGCAATGACCAGGTGCGTTTCGAAACCACCTACACCGCGCTGGCACCACAGCTGAAAGTCGTGGCACCGTGGCGTGAATGGAACCTGCGTTCACGTGAAGCACTGCTGGACTATCTGAAAGAGCGCAACATCCCGACCACCGCATCGCTGGAAAAAATCTACAGCCGCGACGAAAACGCCTGGCATATCTCCACCGAAGGCGGCGTGCTGGAAAGCCCGGCCAATGCACCAAATAAAGATTGCTGGGTCTGGACTGTCGATCCGCTGGAAGCGCCTGACCAGCCTGAAGACGTGACTGTAACCGTTGAGAAAGGTCGTGTTGTGGCGGTTAACGGCGAAAAACTGAGTCCGTTCCAGTGTCTGGAAAAACTGAACGTGCTGGGCGCAAAACATGGCGTCGGCCGTATCGATATCGTTGAAAACCGTCTGGTAGGCATTAAATCCCGCGGCTGCTACGAAACCCCTGGCGGCACCATCATGGTGAATGCGCTGCGTGCGGTTGAGCAACTGGTGCTGGATCGCGATAGCTTCAAATGGCGTGAGCAGCTGGGCCACGAGATGTCTTACGTCGTTTATGATGGCCGCTGGTTCGCCCCGCTGCGTAAGTCGATTCAGGCTGCTGCCGAATCGCTGGCGGAAGAAGTTAACGGTGAAGTGGTGCTGCAGCTCTACAAAGGCCAGGCGACTGCCACTCAGAAGCGTTCTGCGAACAGCCTCTACTCGGAAGAGTTCGCTACCTTCGGTGAAGATGAAGTTTACGATCACCGTCACGCGGGCGGCTTTATCCGTCTGTTCTCGCTCTCTTCGCGTATCCGCGCCCTGAACGAGCAGAAGAAGTAATTTTTCAGGCGGGGTGCGCCTCGCCTCACAGTTTTGATTCAGGGGCGGCATTTATGCCGCCTCTTGTTTAACGATTCAGAGGAGTTTTCACATGGCACTTTGGGGTGGACGGTTTACTCAGGCAGCGGATCAACGTTTTAAACAGTTCAATGACTCGCTGCGCTTCGATTACCGCCTGGCAGAGCAGGACATCATTGGCTCTGTTGCCTGGTCCAAAGCGCTGGTGACGGTCAATGTGCTGACTCAGGATGAGCAGCAGCAACTTGAAGCGGCCCTGAATTCGCTATTGAATGAAGTGCGTGAAAATCCTGAACAGATTCTGCAGAGCGATGCCGAAGATATTCACAGCTGGGTTGAAGGCAAGCTGATCGACAAAGTCGGCTCGCTGGGCAAAAAGCTGCACACCGGCCGTAGCCGCAACGATCAGGTCGCGACCGATCTGAAACTGTGGTGCAAGGTACAGATCGAAGCCCTGCTGGGCGCCACACGTGAGCTGCAGCAGGCGTTAGTGGTTACCGCTGAAGCCAATCAGGATGCAGTGATGCCAGGCTACACCCACTTGCAGCGTGCGCAGCCGGTGACGTTTGCGCACTGGTGCCTGGCCTACGTTGAAATGCTGGCGCGTGACGAGAGCCGTCTGCAGGATACCCTGAAGCGTCTTGATGTCAGCCCGCTGGGCTGTGGCGCACTGGCCGGTACTGCTTACGAGATTGATCGTCAGCAGCTGGCAGGCTGGCTGGGCTTCGCTTCCGCCACGCGCAACAGTCTGGATACCGTATCAGACCGCGATCACGTGCTGGAACTGCTCTCTGACGCGGCCATTGGCATGGTGCATCTGTCGCGCTTTGCAGAAGATATGATTTTCTTCAACACCGGCGAAGCAGGCTTTATTGAGCTGTCAGATAAAGTGACCTCAGGCTCATCGCTGATGCCGCAGAAGAAAAATCCGGATGCGCTGGAGCTGATTCGCGGCAAATGTGGTCGTGTGCAGGGTGCACTGACCGGCATGATGATGACGCTAAAAGGTCTGCCGCTGGCCTACAACAAAGATATGCAGGAAGACAAAGAGGGGCTGTTTGACGCGCTGGATACCTGGCTCGACTGTCTGCATATGTCAGTGCTGGTGCTGGATGGCCTGCAGGTTAAACGTCCGCGTTGCCAGGAAGCGGCTGAACAGGGCTACGCAAACTCCACTGAGCTGGCCGACTATCTGGTCGCCAAAGGCGTGCCGTTTCGTGAAGCACACCATATCGTTGGCGAAGTCGTCGTGGCGGCTATCGGGCAGGGCGTAGCACTTGAAGCGCTGTCGCTGGCACAACTTCAGCAGTTCAGCGCGGTGATTGGCGAGGATGTCTATCCGATTCTGGCGCTGCAATCGTGTCTGGATAAGCGTAATGCGCAGGGCGGTGTTTCTCCGCAGCAGGTTGCCCGCGCTATCGGTGACGCTAAACAGCGTCTGGCGTGATCAGCAGGTAAAAAAAAGCGGGCACATTAAAATGCCCGCCAACCTCTAGCTTCAGAACTACTATTTTTTATAGGCACATCATCAAAGCGCCCGCTCTCCCGGCCGACGCTCAGACTCTCTTACGCTGACAGCAAGTATTGACGCAGATCCTCGCTGCCGCCAACATGACGACCGCCCATGAAGACCTGCAGTACCGTCGCCCGGCCTGAAACGGCTCCTGAACTGACGGTTGTCGAATCCTGTCCCATCACAATTTTCGTACTCAATGACATGCTCACTCAGCCTCTGTATGGCCTGCGCACAGAAACCGCAGCTGGCTTTATAGAGATGAAGACAGACTCCTGAGCTTTTTGTTGCGCGCATTATTCCCAACCACCCTTGATAGGGCCAATCGTTCATTGCTATTCTATCTATCGCCACGGGCTATCGTGGTTTGGAGGGTAATAATGAATATTCGTGATCTTGAATATCTGGTTTCGCTTGCTGAACACCGTCATTTCCGCCGTGCGGCGGATGCATGTCATGTTAGTCAGCCCACGTTAAGCGGGCAGATCCGTAAGCTGGAAGATGAGCTGGGTGTGATGCTGCTGGAGCGCACCAGCCGTAAAGTGCTGTTCACGCAGGCAGGTTTACTGCTGGTGGATCAGGCGCGTACGGTGCTGCGTGAAGTGAAAGTGCTGAAAGAGATGGCCAGTCAGCAAGGGGAAGCGATGTCAGGTCCGCTGCATATCGGCCTCATCCCGACCACCGCGCCGTATTTACTGCCACAGATTATCCCGACGCTGCACCAGACATTCCCGAAACTGGAGATGTATCTGCACGAAGCGCAGACGCAACAGCTGCTGTCACAGCTCGACAGTGGCAAGCTCGACTGTGCGATTGTTGCGCTGGTCAAAGAGAGTCAGGCCTTTATCGAAGTGCCGCTGTTTGATGAGCCAATGAAGCTGGCTGTCTATGCCGATCATCCGTGGTGCGATCGCGATCGTGTGCCAATGTCCGATCTGGCCGGCGAGAAATTGCTGATGCTGGAAGATGGACACTGTCTGCGTGACCAGGCGATGGGATTCTGTTTCGAGGCGGGTGCCGATGAAGATACCCATTTCCGGGCGACCAGTCTTGAGACACTGCGCAATATGGTGGCGGCAGGCAGTGGCATTACGCTGTTACCGGCGCTGGCCGTCCCACCAGAGCGTATTCGCGACGGTGTCTGCTATCTCACCTGCTACAAACCGGTGCCGCAGCGCACGATCGCGCTGGTCTATCGTCCGGGTTCACCTCTGCGCAGCCGTTATGAACAGCTGGCAGAGGCGATTAAAACCCACATGACACACTATTTCGACGCTGCGTTAAAACAGGCGGTTTAAGCCGTTTAACGCCGCAACGCGATAGGCTTCGGCCATCGTCGGATAGTTAAAGGTGGTATTCACGAAGTACTCAATCGTGTTACCACCATTTTTTTGCTCCATGATCGCCTGACCGATGTGAATGATCTCAGCGGCACGCTCGCCAAAGCAGTGAATCCCCAGAATCTCTTTGGTTTCCCGATGGAACAGAATCTTCAGGCTGCCGACGTTCATGCCCACAATCTGCGCGCGTGCCAGATGTTTGAACTGCGCGCGGCCCACTTCGTAAGGCACCTTCATTGCCGTCAGCTGCTGCTCGGTTTTACCCACGGAGCTGATTTCAGGAATGGTGTAGATACCGGTTGGGATATCTTCAATCAGGTGTGCTGACGCTTCCCCTTTGATAATCGCCTGTGCGGCAATACGGCCCTGATCGTAGGCGGCTGAGGCCAGGCTTGGATAGCCAATCACGTCACCGACGGCATAAATGTGCGGCTGCGCTGTCTGATACATACTGTTCACTTTCAGCAGGCCACGCCCATCGGCTTCCAGACCGACGTTTTCCAGCGACAGTGAATCGGTGTTACCGGTGCGGCCGTTGGCATACAGCAGGCAATCCGCTTTCACTTTCTTGCCCGACTTCAGATGCATGATGACGCCATCTTCCACGCCTTCGATCTTCTCAAACTCTTCATTGTGACGAATCACTACGCCGCTATTCCAGAAGTGGTATGAGAGAGAATCCGACATCTCCTGATCGAGAAACGCCAGCAGGCGATCGCGGGTATTAATCAGGTCAACTTTGACGTTGAGACCACGGAAAATCGACGCATATTCACAGCCAATGACGCCAGCGCCGTAAATAATGACGTGACCCGGTTCGTGGTGCAGATTAAGGATAGAGTCGGAGTCGTAGACGCGGGGATGCGTAAAGTCGACATTATCAGGATGGTAAGGCCGTGAACCACAGGCGATAACAAACTTCTCTGCCGTCAGCGTCTCACGCGTGCCATCAGGTTGTTCAATCTCAATCGTATTGGCATCAACAAAATGGGCATCGCCCTGATAAAGCTCACAGCGGTTACGCTCGTAGAAGCCCTGACGCATGGCTGTCTGCTGGCTGATCACGCTTTCAGTGTGATTAAGAATGTCGGCGAAAGAGGAGCGAAGCAGTCGGGTATGATCGCTGTAGAGCGGGTTTTGGTTGAATTCGATAATGCGACTGACGGCGTGGCGAAGGGCTTTGGAAGGGATGGTTCCCCAGTGTGTACAGCCGCCGCCGATGTTGTGGTAGCGTTCGACCACGGCGATGCGCGCTCCCTGTTTTACCAGCCCCATCGCCGCCCCTTCACCGCCGGGCCCTGAGCCAATCACAATGGCATCGTAATCGTAAGACTTTTGCATACCGATACGTCCTATTATTTATACATTTTTACAACGAGATTCTAACATCTCGTCGCGCACTTCTGAATTCTATCAGCGATTTTCATCACATTTTGACAAAGTGTGAGGTTCACAGGCAGTGACAAAGAATGCCAATCTGTACGCTGAAAATTTTGCTATAGTGCCCGCTCAACACCGCTAAAGGCAGAGAGAATGGGCGTCAGAGCGCAACAAAAAGAACGTACACGACGTACACTGATTGAAGCAGCGTTCAGTCAGCTCAGCGCCGAACGCAGTTTTGCCAGTTTGAGTTTGCGGGAAGTTGCCCGTGAAGCGGGGATTGCACCCACCTCCTTTTATCGTCATTTCAAGGATGTTGATGAGCTTGGACTGACAATGGTGGATGAAAGTGGGCTGATGCTGCGACAGCTGATGCGTCAGGCACGGCAGCGTATCGCCAAAGGCGGCAGCATCATTAAAACGTCGGTGTCGACCTTTATGGAGTTCATCGGCAACAACCCCAACGCTTTCCGCCTGTTACTGCGTGAACGTTCCGGCACCTCTGCTGCTTTCCGTGCCGCCGTGGCGCGTGAAATTCAGCACTTTATCGCTGAACTGGCTGACTATCTTGAGGTCGAAAATCGCATGCCGCGCAGTTTTACCGAAGCGCAGGCTGAAGCGATGGTGACCATTGTCTTTAGCGCCGGTGCAGAAGCACTGGATGTTGATGCTGAGCAGCGACGTAAGCTTGAGGATCGGCTGGTGTTACAGCTGCGGATGATCGCCAAAGGCGCTTATTACTGGTACCGCCGTGAGCAGGAACGACTGGCGGTCACCCTGGAAAAACCCGAAGAGCAATGAGTAAGGATCAGTTCATGACCCACCCAGGTACCCGCGATAAAAGCACTCTGGCACTGGCTTTTATTACCGGTTTAGCGATTAACGGTTCGTTTTCTGTGCTGTTCAGCGCCTTTGTTCCCTTTTCGATTTTTCCGCTGATTGCGCTGGGTCTGGCGGCCTGGTGTCTGCATCAGCGGTATCTCAACACCAACATGCCGGACGGCATGCCAGGCCTGGCGGCGGCGTTTTTCCTGCTGGGGATTCTGGTTTATAGCGCGCTGGTGCGGGCAGAATACCCGGACATTGGCTCAAATTTCGTTCCCACCGTTCTGATGGTCGCGCTGGTGTTCTGGATTGCGACGCGGTTTAAGCGCAAGCGTAATCAGTAGGGATATCGGCAGGGAAGAAAAACGGGAACCTCAGGGTTCCCGTTTTTGTTTACGCTTTACGCGTCAGCAGCACACCGCATTCCATGTGGTGGGTGTAGGGGAACTGATCAAACAGCGCCAGCCGCGTCACGTCGTGCGTTTCTGACAACGTCTGCAGATTGTCGCTCAGGGTTTGTGGGTTGCAGGAGATATAAAGGATGCGCGGATACGCCTGCACCATTTTCACCGTCTCTTCATCCAGGCCGCTACGTGGCGGATCGACAAAAATCGTCTCGCATTCGTAGCTGGTCAGATCAATCCCTTCCAGACGATTAAAGCTGCGTACGCCATTCATCGCCTGAGTAAACTCTTCCGCCGCCATGCGAATGATCTGCACGTTATCAATCTGGTTCACGGCAATGTTGTATTGCGCCGACGCAACAGAGGGCTTGGCGATTTCCGTTGCCAGAACGCGGCGGAAATTGCGCGCCAGCGCCAGCGAGAAGTTGCCGTTACCGCAGTAAAGCTCCAGCAGGTCACCCTGTGAATCCTGCGTCACATCCAGCGCCCACTCCAGCATCTGAATATTCATTGCCGCGTTAGGCTGGGTAAAACTGTTCTCGACCTGACGATAGATAATCTCGCGACCCGCAACCGGCAGACACTCATCGACATAGTCGCGATCCAGACAGATTTTGGTTTTGGTCGCACGGCCAATTAACTGTACATCCAGACCTTCCGCACGCAGTTGATCACGCAGCGCGGCGGCGGCCTGCTGCCACTCATCATCCAGCTTGCGATGATAGAGCAGTGAAATCACAATCTGATTGCTCATGGTTGACAGATAGTCGATCTGGAACAGCTTGTAACGCAGGGTGCGGTTATCACGGATCGCGGCGATCATCTTTGGCATCAGCTGATTGATCAGCTGGCTGGCTGCCGGGAACTGATCGACCCGGATCCGCTCGCGCGTCTGCTTATCAAAGATGATGTGATAGATATCATCACCGTCGTGCCACAGGCGGAATTCGGCGCGCATCCGATAGTGGCTGACCGGCGAACGGAACACCTCCACGTCGGGCGCAGCAAACGGCGTCATCATCGTCTCTAAACGACTGACTTTTTCCGCCAGCTGTGCGTCATAGTCTTCAATGGGGAGATGTTCGGGTGTCATGAGTAATCCTGATTAATAGCTTACCAGCGGGCGATTGTAGGCATTCACTTGCTGATGTCCAGTCCCACAGCGATAAGATATTTGGCAGTCTGGACTTCCGTATCTCCACTCCGTAGACTGCAGACGCCGGCCTCAAGCCCGAGTTAATAGGGAATCCAGTGTGAATCTGGAGCTGACGCGCAGCGGTAAGGAATGTCGTGATGAGTGCAATTGCAGACACTGTCCTCCGGGATGGGAAGTCATCATCATTTATGGTTCCCAGCCCGAAGACCTGCCGGTGTAACGTCGCTACTCGTACAATCATCGCGTTCTATTGATTGTCGGCCTGCGGCATCCTGCTTCGTCTTATGGATGCGATTAAAATGACAAAAAAAACTGCATCGCTGTTCGCTCTGAGCGCAACGGCGATTTCTCTCTGGGCGCAAAACGGTTTTGCGCAGGGGAATGATGATACGCAAATCGTCACTGCCAACCGTTTTGCCGAACCTGTTTCCGGGGTACTGGCGCCGACAACCGTCGTCACGCGTGATGAGATTGATCGCTGGCAGGCCAAAAGTCTGACAGATGTGATGCGCCGTCTGCCGGGTGTCGATGTCGCGCAAAGCGGCGGATTAGGGCAGCAGAGTTCGCTATTTATTCGGGGCACTGAGTCCAGACATGTGCTGATCCTGATTGATGGTATCCGGCTTAATCAGGCGGGTATTACCGGTTCGTCGGACCTTAGCCAGATCCCCCTGTCGCTGGTGCAGCGCATCGAATATATTCGCGGCGCACGTTCTGCGGTTTACGGTTCTGATGCCATTGGCGGCGTGGTGAATATTATTACGGGCCGATCGCAACCAGGCACGACGCTGACGGCGGGCATGGGGTCCAACGGCTATCAATCGTATGACGGCTCAACTCAGCAGAGGCTGGGCGACGCGACAAAGCTTACCCTGGCAGGCAACTACACTTACACCAAAGGGTATGACGTGGTGGCGGGCTATCCCAATGACTATGGCCCGGCGCAGCATGATCGCGACGGCTTCATGAGCAAAACCCTCTATGGCAACCTTGAGCATCAGTTCAGCGATGAACTCAGTGGTTTTGTGCGCGGCTATGGCTTTGATAACCGCACTGCCTATGACGGGTCTTACACGTATGATGACAGCTTCACTCATATCATCGGCCTGGCGGATACCCGTCAGCTCTACAGCCAGACCTGGGACACCGGGTTACGCTTCAACCGCGACGTCTACTCCACCCAGCTTATTGCCAGTTATGGCCATACCAAAGACATTAACTACGATCCGCGCAATGGCCGCTATGGCGCTGCATCCACCTTTGATGATGTCACTCAGTACAATCTGCAGTGGGGCAATACCGTGCAGGTGGGACAGGGCGCCGTCAGTGCGGGTGTGGACTGGCAGAAAGAGACAACGGAACCGGGCACGAACTATTTATCAGATGGCTATGAACAGCGTAATACCGGCCTCTACGTGACCGGGCAACAACAGTTTGGCAGCGTCACTCTTGAGGGTGCGGTACGTGGTGACGACAACAATCAGTTCGGCTGGCATAACACCTGGCAGACGGCGGCGTCATGGGAGTTTATTTCCGGGTACCGCGCGTTCGCTTCGTATGGTACTGCTTTCAAAGCGCCTAATCTGTCGCAGGTATACAGCCCATTTTATGGCAACCGCGACCTCGATCCTGAAAAAAGTAAGCAGTGGGAAGGCGGCTTTGAGGGGCTGACCGGGCCGGTGAACTGGCGCGTGTCGGGCTATCGCAACGACATTGATGACCTGATTGAAGGCGATCCGCAGACCTTCCGCTACTACAACATTGAGAAGGCACGTATTAAAGGTGTTGAAGCCACCGCTGGATTCGATACCGGGCCGCTGACGCATCAGCTCTCATATGATTATGTCGATGCGCGGGATGGCAGCACCGATCAGCCGCTCGTTCGCCGGGCTAAGCAGCAGGTAAAGTATCAGCTTGACTGGACACTGCATGAGTTTGACTGGTCCGTGACTTATCACTATCTGGGCGACCGTTATGATACCGACTTCAACAGCACGCCCAGCCGTCGTGTGAAGTTAGGTGGTGTCAGCCTGTGGGATCTCGCCGTCTCATATCCTGTCACTTCACAACTCACGGTTCGTGGTAGAATTGCCAACCTGTTCGATAAAGATTACGAGACAGTGTATGGCTATCAGACTCCAGGACGAGAGTATTACCTCAGCGGCAGCTACAACTTCTGATTTGCGTCCCACCGTGCTGGTGTTTGATTCCGGCGTCGGTGGGCTTTCTGTCTATGATGAGGTCCGTCAGCTGTTGCCGGATCTTCATTATCTCTACGCCTTCGATAACGCTGGATTCCCTTACGGCGAGAAAAGCGAAACCTTCATCGTGGAACGGGTGGTCGCTATCGTTGAGGCCATTACACAGCGTTATCCTCTCTCATTAGTCATCATCGCCTGCAATACGGCCAGCACGGTTTCATTGCCTGCTTTACGTGAACGCTTTGCGTTTCCTGTCGTGGGTGTGGTTCCGGCGATTAAACCTGCCGCGCGCCTGACGCGAAATGGTGTGGTCGGGTTGCTGGCGACGCGGGCTACAGTGCGCCGTCCTTATACCCACGAGCTGGTGGCGCAATTCGCCGGTTCCTGCAACATCGAAATGCTGGGATCGGCGGAGCTGGTGGAACTGGCTGAAGCTAAGCTACACGGTGCCGAGGTTGCACTGGATGAGGTGCGCCGTATTGTTCAGCCGTGGCTGCGGATGGCTGAACCACCGGACACGGTTGTTTTAGGCTGTACGCACTTCCCTTTACTGCGCGAAGAGCTACAGAAGGTGTTACCTGAAGGGACGCGTCTGATTGATTCCGGTGCGGCAATTGCCCGACGAACAGCCTGGCTACTGGAACATGAAGCGCCAGAAGTAAATTCGTCGCAACAGAACGTCGCATTCTGCACGGAGCTGGATGGTGAAGCGGTACAATTATCACCCGTTTTACAGCGTTATGGCTTCCCGTTGCTTGAAAAACTGGCGCTTTAGCGGCTTTTCGCTGAAAAAAGAAGCACTCGAAATTTTATTTGAAATTAGCACTTGTCAGCCTCCGAGAACTCCCTATAATGCGCCTCCACTGACACGGCACAACGGCTTACGAAGCGCCGGGTTGAGTAGGTTCGAAATCATACGAACCAGTGAGTTAAGCGAAAATAAATGCTTGACTGACCATGCGGAAAGCGTAATATACGCAGCCCGCGCCGCAGTAAATCGCGGCATGCTCTTTAACAATTTATCAGACAATCTGTGTGGGCACTCGCAGGATTGATATCAGCGTCTCAGGACGCAACAAAAATATCAAAGCCTCACGAGTGAACACATAATGAA